>JBBSAQ010000003.1:0-189922 GCA_038252065.1 Chitinophagales bacterium | reverse complement strand
TGGTACATCAGATCTATCTACATATTCAGCAACTCCGAATGCATGCGGAGGCCCAGTGACAGAAACATGGACAGCAACAGATGTATGTGGAAGGCCACTTACATCTGTATCACGAATCATCACAGTAAGTCCTGCAGCACTACCCACGATGACAGCTCTTGCTGCCACAACAGTAGCGTGCGGAGGATTGCCTGCTCCAAGTACAATTCCATTCACCAACGGTTTAAGTGGTGGATGTGAAATCAGTGGTACATCAGATCTATCTACATTCTCAGCGACTCCGAATTCATGCGGAGGCCCAGTGACAGAAACATGGACTGCAATAGATGTTTGTGGAAGGCCGCTTGCCTCTGTATCGCGTATCATCACAGTAAGTCCTGCAGCACTACCGACAATGACACCACTTGCTGATATTACAGTAGCATGTGGAACAGTTTTTACGGCCAGTACAATTCCATTTACCAACGGATTAAGTGGTGGATGTGAAATCAGTGGTACGTCAAATTCATCGACGTTTACAAGCACTCCCGGAGTTTGTGGTGGCCCTGTGACCGAAACATGGACAGCCACAGATGTATGCGGAAGAACTCTTGCTACAGTAATGCGAATCATCACCGTAGACCCTGCAGCGCTTCCGACGATGACTGCACTTGCACCGATCACAGTGGATTGTGGATCACTCCCTTCTCCAGGTACGATTCCATTCAGCAACGGACTTGGTGGCGGTTGTGAAATCAGTGGTACATCAAATCTGTCTACATTCTCCACATTCCCATCAAGCGGATGTGGCCCTGTGACAGAAACATGGACAGCCACCGATGCATGTGGAAGACCGTTGGCCCCTGTATCACGAATCATCACCGTACAGGACGTAACGCCTCCGGTCGTCACCGCCGGTACAATAGCAAGCTGTTATAACACAGTGGCAGCCGCCGAGGCAGCCGCCATCGCAGCCACAACAGCTACCGACAATTGCGCAGCTGCATTATCGTATTCAGCTTCAACAAATACGACATCATGTGATTTTGAGATCGTCGTCACCGTGACCGATCAGTGCAGTAATAGCAGCTCAGTTTCTTATACCACATTAAACAATTGCCAGACGGTACGCCTCAAAGTTTTCCTCGAAGGGCCATACAATGTCGGTACAGGTTTAATGGATCCAACACTCAATGTCAACCACGTACTCCCAGGTCAGGATAAACTCTTATCACCGAATTTATCCGTTCAGCTCGCAGCTCCATTTACACCATTTGGCCAACCTTACAACATAGCACCATGGTCTTATTTTGGAACAGAAGGAAATAACTACGGTGATCCTTCCTCTCCATCAGCTCCGGGCACAGTGATTCCTTATCCTGCTGATGTGGTGGATTGGGTATTAGTGACCGTGCGAAAAGATGGTATACTTCCTGCCAATAATATCTGGACATGTGCCGGTTTAGTCCATGCTGATGGAACAGTGACATTCCCGGATTTCTGTCCTGGCCTTGTATTCCTTAACACCAGCAGTTATTACCTTCTGGTGCAGCATCGCAACCATCTCGGTATACTGACTCCTGGATTGGCATCGATGACATGTAATGGCCAGGTCGTCAACTGGGATTTCACGACGAGCAATTCATACGAACCAATCTTCAGATATGGCCAGAAACATCTGAGCACAGGCAAGTGGGCTATGCATGCAGCCAATGGCGAACAAATCACATCCATCGCCGCCATCAGTTCTTCAGATCGTACAGTATGGAAAGCATTCCAGGGTGCATACGGATACAATATCGGCGACTACAACATGAGCGCATTTACAGAATCCGGTGGTGATGAATCCATCTGGAAGATTAATCAAAACAAAACATCAGGTGTCATCTTTTATTGAGTGATCAAGCGATCGAGTGATCAAACGATATGGAGATTGATATCATATGTTGGATAGAAATTTAATTAAGCGTAAAAAAAATAAAATGAAAACAAATAAATATAACTGCTGACGTTCGAGTGTCTCTGACCTCGAACCCCGCTGGCGTTCGAGTGTCTCTGCTGCAGACGTTCGAGTGTCTCTGGCCTCGAACTGACCTCGAACCCCCGATAATCAATTGAATAACGAACAACGAAAAAAAATAAAATGAAAACATTTAATAATAAACTGCCACTAATACCGCAGCTGCCGATTCATCTAAAACTTCCACTGCTGCTGCTTCTGCCGCTGCTCCTGCAACTGCCACTCCTTTCGCAGACGATGCGCTGGATTCCGGCAACAAATGATTTGGGCTTTACACCTTGTGCACATCAGCAGGCTTCGAAGATGCAGACACTGAGTTATGTGTTGGAATACACGCCAGGTGTCTCAGGTGTGCTGACAAGTTATACGACAGGATTTTTAATATCGTGTACCACAGCCGGTACCGCGATAGTCAAAAATCAATCGGTAGTCATGACCAACAAAAGTCGTGAGATCAGCGGTTGCAATACCATGGGCGCCGTCCTGATGAACAGCTCAGGCAATTCCGGGGAAGCTATACACAATACGATTACGGCAGGTGTGCCTGTCATTCTTCACCAGATCTGTCTCCGTATTCCTGAAGGAGAAGCTGTGACGATAAAGGAAGATGAAGTCACAGATCTGACGACAAGCATTGATGTTGGCAATGGAGATTCTGTGACAGAGTTTCCGACCTATACACCTGCTACAGCAGGAAGGGCGAAATACGACCAGGGCAAGTCATTGCTATTGCTTGATTTCAAAGGAGTACCCGCTGGTAATCTGATCTCTCAACTTGATTGGTCAACATCACTTGTCATCAACAACACCCATTTTGATATCGAGCGATCTCTCGATGGTGTTATATTTTCATCCATCGGTACAGTCGAAGTAGGGGAGAAGACAGATCATATCAGTAGCTATCAGTTTTTTGACAAAGAAGCCGTAGCAGGCGATAATTATTACCGTCTGATGCAGGTCAATCCTCAGGGTACCAGTGAATATTCACCGGTGCGTATCGTCAACTTCGCGCCAAAAACATTTGCAGTCACGTGCACACCGAATCCCGCCGATGATTTTCTGCAGCTTGATATCCAAAGTCCTGTAGAGATAAAAAATATCACACTTACAGATGCATCAGGACGTATCGTGATGGATGAAAAAAACAATAACAAAAACTTCAACACACGTCTCGATGTACGACTCCTAAATGCAGGTATCTATACACTTGTGATTGAAACTAAAAAGGACAGGTATACAGATAAAGTGGTGATTGCCCATTAATTAACGGTCGGTTGCTGAGCTGTAGCATATGGATGAGCGAGTGAAGGTCGAAGCATGATCAAAGAATTAAAAAAAACTTCGTGCACATTGCACGAAGTTTTTTTTTACCAAAAGATTAAGCGTCAGTTGATCTACGCTTAACGATTCATTTTCTATTGATAGTCAATAATTTTTTAATGCGAGCAATGCGGGCATTAAAAAACACGAGCCCGTTAAGCTTAGACTATGCCTTGTAATATGTTTAATATGCAAACGAAGTTTGCATATTAAATGTAACACGGTTAAGCGTAGATTGAATCTACGCTTGTGCGTCAGCAAATTTCAGATTTGCGAAATGAAAACATCTTACGTAAATCACCATCATTCTTTATTCCAGATTGCCTTCCTCATTCCACATTCCTTTCCACGGTTCTCATTTTTCCTTATCTTAGCACAATCACACACTCCATGCCCTCCGGAAAAAGTATTCTGGTTATGAAACACATCTTTATTTTATTCCTTTTCAGTGTTGCGTTCAACTGGTGCACAGCCAATCCAACATTGAATTATCCACCTTCACCTCATCCCTCCGCGCACCTTTTAATCTGCAAAATCATCCGCCTACCGGCATGGACAAAACCATCACCATGCTGGAAGATATCGCCTACGTCTTTGCAGTTGCAGACTTTGGATTCAATGATCCTCTCGATGAACCCCAAAATGAATTCCTCGCCGTGAAGATCACAACGCTGCCATCTAACGGATCTTTAAAACTGTCCGGTATTAATGTAGCCGCAGGTCAGTTTATTCCGGTCACCAGCCTCATGTCAGGCAGTCTGACGTTTATACCGCTCATCAATGACAATGGCACCCCGTACGCAACATTCACCTTCCAGGTACAGGATGACGGAGGCACTAATAATGGAGGCATTGATCTCGATCCCACACCAAACACAATCACATTCAATGTCACCCCTGTCAATGATGCACCTTCATTTCTGATCGGGGCCAATCAATACGTTTGCAAAAATGCATCCGCGCAGACGATTCCAAATTGGTGCACGAATATCAATGACGGAGATCCTGAAGTAGTGCAGCTCCTGGGATTTTTAGTCACCAACGACAATAATGCTCTTTTCTCAGTACAACCAGCAGTCGCCATTACCGGTCAACTGACCTATACACCTGCAACAAATGCAACAGGCACCGCCATCGTAAGCGTCATACTCAGTGACAATGGTGGTACCGCCAATGGCGGAGTCAATCAGAGTGCGACGCAGACCGCGACCATCACGGTGAAACCCGACAACAGCTGGCTCGGCATCACCAGCACAAATTGGTTCACCACCTCAAACTGGTGCGGCCCGATCCCCATAGCCACAACTAATGTTTTAATTAGTGCGGCCCCATTCCAGCCGGTGATCATGGGCGCAGATGCCATCTGTAGTCACCTCACGATCATGCCTACTTCAACACTCAATATCACAGCACCGCAGATGTTGACCGTGACGGGGCAGTAGGCACGGATCATTTTGTTGCACCGGATTTTAATCCGGTGATCAGGAAAATCAAATCACCCCTCTCCGGATTTATCTGGTAACTCACCCCCGGCCCCTCTCTTGTTACAGTTTACGTTGATAGAAAACAGAATCACCTGGAGAGAGGGGAGTTATAATCTCCGTACGAAAATCATGCGCCCCTCTCTCCTGTGAGATCATTTTCGTAAGTGATAGTATTTAGTAAGAGAGGGGTCGGGGGTGAGTTATATGAAAATCATGCGCCCCTCTCTCCTGTGAGATCATTTTCGTAAGTGATAGTATTTAGTAAGAGAGGGGTCGGGGGTGAGTTATACGAAAATCATGCGCCCCTCTCTCCTGTGAGATCATTTTCGTAAGTGATAGTATTTAGTAAGAGAGGGGTCGGGGGTGAGTTACCAGGAAGTCAAATATTCCCTTCCTCATTCTCTTCTCAATTCCAAATTCCCTTCTCAATTCCAAATTCCAAATTCAATATTCTCTTTTTCAGTATTTCACATATTACATTTTAATATCATTCATCCCTCTTTACACAAACTTTTTAGAAATTTAACTCCCTTCCTCCCCCCCTTCGAAATTTTTATTTTTATATTGCACTCTTAGATTAGCTTTTTGAACACATCATTCATTTAGTGTTTTTTGCTGGCGCCCAAATGATAAAATACGGCGCCACATATTTTGAAAGAGCGGAAAGTATCGGATGACAGTCTCCCTTTTTATTCGCAGGTCACCGGGTTCATTCCATTTTTTTATTGGCGTTTTTACTGCGTACACCACGTTCTGTTTTTTCATTTCATTTTAAACCCCGAGCCTGTTTAGTCTCCCTTTAATACGTCACTCTTTATGAACCTCAATAGCTCCCTCAGCCACGTCAGCTCATCTGACACTATCACCAAACCTTCCCTTCATCCATCACGTATACAACAACCTCCGGTTATGAATGACCTTCTTCATGCATCTGCCACTACAGTGCATATACCCCATTGCCATGTATCATCCTCAACAACTATGAATATGAAAAATATAAAATCCATTTCTCCTTTCCGAAATGCACTGATGATTTTGTCAGTGATGACAGGTTTGATGTTTTGGGCAGGTGTGAGTTGGGGACAGACTTATTATAATATGACCCTGGGCAACTATTCAGAAACATTTACAGCTTGGTCAGGATATTCAACGAATTGGAATGGATTGCCTATTTTAAGCACTGGATCGATTCCAATTGCAACAAAAACTACCGTCGCAACAAATGGAGCACTAGGAGTGGTTTCATCTTCAACAGCAATAGGATATGACATAGCTTCTTCAACCAAATTAGTGTTCCTTACAACAGGCACAACAGACCTCACTACTGCCGTAGCTGCTGATTTAAATTTAAATTTTTCTGGACGGACTGCGGGAACTGTTTCATTTGACCTTGCTGAGATAGATAATAGTACTGGAAATAGAGTTTCTACGTTAAGGCTTTATTATTCAATGGATGGCATAAATTGGACTGAACTTACAGGAACAAACCTCCCATTCATTGCAACTAATAATGTTGCCTCTACAGCAAATGTTTCAATTGCTTTGCCGGCGATTTTAAGTAATTCAAGCACCGTAAAATTTCGTTTTTATAGTCATAATGGAACGGGCGGAACGACGGGAAGTCGTCCAAAAATAAGTTTGGATAATGTAGGTGTAACTTCATGCGCTACAGGCACATGGCTCGGCACTACTGACAATGACTGGCACACACCATCCAATTGGTGCGGTGGTGTACCAACATCATCCACTAACGTCGTCATCCCATCCGGTGGAAATCAACCCACCATTAGCGCAGCAGCAGTTTGTAATAATATTACAATCAACAGCGGCGCGACACTAACCATCGCAGGCACAAACACTTTAACCGTCAGCGGCAACTGGACCAACAACGGCACCTTCACAGCAAATACAAGCCTGGTAAAATTTAACAGCCCTACTGCTCAAAACGTAGCCTCAGGCGCCAGCTCATTCTATCAGGTAGAACACAACGGTGCAGGTACCATGACGTTGATGTCAAATCCATTGACCGCTACCAATTCTTTCAATAACGCAGCAGGAACAGTAGATTGCAATGGCGAAAATCTGACCGTAGGTGATCTGAAAGGAAGCGGTATGTTGACCAATAATAGCGCCTCACCTATGATTGTCAATGTAGGAAGTGATGGCGTGAATACTACATTTTCAGGATTGATTCAGAATGTCGGTATGCTAAGTCTTACAAAAGTCGGTGCCGGATCATTGGCATTGACAAATGCAAATACATACACCGGCGTCACAACCTTTAGCGGCGGTATCCTGATCTGCAATACACTTGCTGACGGAGGATCACCAAGTTCAATAGGGCAGTCCACCAATGCAGCTTCCAACATCATCCTGGGCAATGGAATATTATCGTACACAGGACCGACGACTACAATCGACCGAAACTTCACAGTATCAATTTTTCCAAATATCGATGTTGCATCCGGCATGACACTCACCATCTCCGGTGGCGGTACAGGCATAGGTATTCTCAACAAGACAGGCGCAGGTACACTTGAACTTACCGGATCCAATACATACACCGGGGGCACTTTTATCTCCACAGGTACATTAAAACTCAACAGGCCAGGAGGCACCACGATTCCGGTTACTTCTGTCGTGACGATGTCAGGTAGCAGTACGCTGCAGGTCTCCACGGATCAGACCTTAAATAATCTTACACTCGGTGCAGGTGTCAACCTGATCGTTGATAGTGGGGCAACATTGACGATCACCGGAGCACTGAATCAGGCCGGTGGTAATATATCAGGAGCCGGTATCATCGCCTACGGTCCTGCAGCAAAATTAGTATACGGAGGTGCCATACCTCAAACAGCAGGAGCACTGGAATTTCCCGTCATCAACGGTCCGGTCAATCTTGAAATCGCCAATATTGTATCCGCGACAGTGACACTGCCATTCACACGGACGATCCCGGGATTTCTCATGATGACCACGGGTCATCTGGCCCTGGGAAATAACGATCTCACCGTAGGTTCTTTCAATGGCGGCACATTAGCTTCCCACGTCATCACCGATGGCACAGGACATCTCCGGGCTACCGTTCAGCTCGCTACTAATTATACATTCCCCGTAGGGATCACGGCAGGTAGCTATGATCCTGTACAGATCAATCCTTCCGCAGTATCCGTCCAGTATGGCATCAATGTGAAGGTGACTACATCTGCAGGCGATTTTACACCTGCGATCTATGATTTTGCACTTGCAGCACCAAGACAGTGGGATGTCGATGCCCCGGGCGCAGGGACCACCACAGTGAAATTTACAGACGGAAGTGCCACAGCCCTCGTGGGCTCTTATGTAGTCGGTCATTCTGATCTGTCCACATGGCAGGAATTTCCCGCGATCACACACGTAGGCAATACATGGGAGTGGAGCACAAGTACATTTTCGCCATTCGGCGTTGGTGTGGCAGGCGCATTCTTACCACCTTGTATTGATCCTGATGTGCCTACAGCATCAGCTACGCCATCGACCATATGCGATGGAAGCAGCACCACACTGAGCATCGCCACCGGTATGCTCAATAGTGCTACAGACTGGCAGTGGTATACAGTGTCATGCGGAGGTACAGCAGCAGGTTCAGGAACTTCTATCATGGTTTCACCTTCTATGACGACGACATATTTTGTCCGGGGAGAAGGTGGATGTATCACACCGGGAGCATGCGGATCAGTCACCGTGACTGTCGAAGCCGTAGTTGATTTCGGCACCGTCACATCAGGTGATGAAACCATTTGCAGCGGAGGTGATCCGGCTGATATTACATTATCATCAGCCCCTTCAGGTGGTGCAGGTACATTTGACTATCAGTGGTATTATCAGGATGGACTCGTCAGTTGTCCTTCAGGGACCAGTACAATAGGCTGGACCAGTATAGGAGGAGCGATGAGCGATTCGTATGATCCGCCATCAGGACTCATCGGATCACGGACATATGCCGTGCAGGTTGATCCGACAGGAAGTCCGGATTGTGGAGTAGCGACATGGGCTACAGGTTGTAGAAAAGTCACGGTCACCGATCAGGAAATAAATGTAACAGGTCTTGGTATCGATATTGCTGACGGGGATGTTACTCCCGATGTAGCTGACGATACAGACTTTGGTTCCGCAGATATCGCCGGAGGAATGGTGACACATACATTCACAATCGAAAATCTGGGTAGCGATCCGTTGATCGTGTCCAGTATAGTACTTTCAGGATCTAATCCGGGAGATTTTTCATTTACACCTCTTTCTCCTGTTAGTCCCGTCACGACACCCGCGACATTTGATGTGACATTCGATCCTGCTCTTGTGGGCACTCGTTCCGCTACACTCTCCATCCTTAATAATGATTGTGATGAATCCATATATGACTTTGCGATTCAGGGGACAGGGACAACATTATGTGCCAAAGTGAAAAACACAGATACCAATGTAGATTATTGTCTTCTTCAGGATGCTATCAATGCAGCAACCGCGGGCCAACACCTCCTCTTCCTCGACAATATCACAGAAGGAATCATCAGTATCAATCAAAATATTTCTATTGATGGAGCTGGCTTCACGCTGACATCGACTTCGCCCACTTTCGGCATGGTTCCGGCCGTGCCTTCGATCACTATTCATGACCTCACCATTACCGGTGCAGGACTCTATGGTATTCAGACCGGATGTGGAGCCGACAATCTCATTCTTACAAATGTCACAGTGTCTGGCTGCGGAGGAACAGGTATCTCGATCTATGGATCTGATAACTGCACGCTCACTAATATCACCTCGAATAACAATGGAGGTAATGGCCTCGACGTAACCAATTGCGATAATACCACCATCACTGGCATTTCGACTAGTGGTAACATGTTCATGACCGGATTCAGTGCCGGGATAGGTATTTTTACCTCAGGCACCTATTGTCTTCCGGCAGGGATCAATGGATTGGTACTCGGAGGAACACTTGCTATCACTGAACCTGTCAAGGTCTATTCTGAAAAAGTAAATGTAGCCGACCCGATTACCGGGCTATCAGGGCCATCTATTCAATGGGCCGTTGGTTTAGGCGCGCTGGTACGTACGTATTGGCCAGACAAAGTTACTGCTTATGCCGTAGTGAATACATCCTTTCAGGCTCCTTACAATTATCCTAACGCCCAGGTATACGTTGCCGAAGTAGCTACAGAAAACTTCTATGTCGATGATGATCCTGCTGGTTCAGCTATTCCAATGCTGATCCAGACAGCTGTCGATCTGGAAGTACCCAATAAGATCATTTTTGTTGAACCAGGTACATACAATGAAACATTAGTAGTAAATAAATCACTCACCATCTCGGGTAATAATGCAGCTATTGACCCTTGTACAGGATCCCGGATAGCAGAATCCATCGTCACAGGTACCAATACAGATGGACTGATCAGTGTCGATGCTAATAATGTCGTCATCACAGGTCTAAAACTTGTCCCTGTAGGTACAGGTGGTTCAGGAACCTCCGGCATCCATATCCAAAGTGCCAATACAGGTCTTGAAGTGAAAAACGTCATCATAGATGCAGTAGGTTCGGACCGCGATGGTATCAACACTTCGCATGGCACACTGGCACATCTGCACAATAATAAAATCATCAATGCCTTCTACGGTATCGGTGGTGGAAGCGATGATGCATCCGTTCCGACATCAGCTGTCATAGAAGACAATTGCATCGACAATTCACGTCTCGGTATCACCGGATATCACAATGGATCCACCATCCGGAGAAATGTGGTAAAAGACTTCACAGCCGCAGGTCCTTCAGCAGGTATCAGCGGCCAGTTGTTAAACTCAACCGTCACACAAAATACAATCACTAATTATCCTAATGGTGTTGGCTTTGCGATGACAGCTTATGGCTCCAGACCGAATACAGCGAATACCATGATCACAAATAATTTTGTGCATGGTAATGGTGCAGGCATTTATAGTGATGCTTCTGCCACGCATGTTGGTGTAGGCGTTCATGACAATGATCTTTCGGTCAATCTCTCATATAGCATATACAATCTTTCTGGTGCTACACTGGATGCTACTTGTAACTGGTATGGTGTGACAGGCGGATCAGTAGCTGCATTGGTCAGTGGACCTGTTACATATACTCCTTTCTTATCTACTGGCAGTGATGATGATAGTGATCCATCAAACGGATTTCAGCCTGTTCCAAATTCTTGTAATGGATGCCTTGGAGGTACAGTCCAAAACATCAGTACCGGAATCTTTTATTGCTCTATACAGGATGCTATCAATGATCCTTTAACAGTCAGCGGTAACACCATAGAAGTACATCCAGGCGTATATGATGAGGCAGGTCAGATCGTCATCTCCAAAAATCTGACGATCACAGGTACAGGGATAGGTTGTGGTGATGTAGAAATTCACCCGACAGCCAATACAGGTAGTGCAGGAGATGCAAGAGGATGGTGGCTTGTGCAGCCTGGCGTGACATTGAATCTCAATAACCTGACACTTGATGGAAATGGATTTTTAATTTTTCAGGGCATACGGGATAGAGGTTTAGGTACATTCGATCATATTTGTTTTAAGAATATGCTGTACAATCCGAGCACTGATTATCTGGGTAGTGCAGTTGCTGTATTTGGTGCAGCACCGGGCAGTAATGTACATATCACCAATAGTACATTTACAAATATGGGCCGCGAAGGCGTGCTGTATTTCGGTACAGGTGTCACAGGCTCAAATTTTACAGGCAATACATACACAGGTAAAGGAACCGGGGATTTTCTTGACTACGGAGTTGAAATCGGTGGTGGGGCTGTGGCCACAATCCAGAATAGTACGATTACAAATAATCTTGGAATAGCGTCCAGTGATGGAAGTGGATCAGCAGGTATTCTGGCGACAACATATTTTGGTGCAGGTACTACAGCGACCATTACGAACAATTTCATCAACAACAATACAGACGGTATTGATGTGGGATATGACGGATCAGATGTGTCAGATGTTGAAATACATGACAATGATCTTTCAGGTAATACGGCTCTGGCCATATTCTCAACAGCTCCGTCAGTGGACGCGACTTGCAACTGGTATGGCTTTACAGATCCGGGCATGGTAGCTGCTGAAATAAGCGGTCCGGTTTCTTATACACCATGGTTGACAAGTGGAGCAGATTTGGGTGGCATGATGGCAGATGGTTTCCAGCCTTCAGTAGCTTGTTCAGCACCTTGTGATCTTATGGTTTCAACGACTGCGATGCCGGCAGGTTGTCCACCGGCAGCAGATGGTTCCGCAACCGTCAGTATAGACAGTGGCGGTTCGGGGACTTATTCATATGCATGGAGTACAATACCTGTACAAACTTCTGATATGGCTACAGGTTTAGCTCCGGGTATGTACACAGTTACCGTTACAGATGCCAATGGTTGCACAGCGACTTCTGAGGCTACGGTCATATCAGGCATGGCTGGTGGACCTGTACACAGAGGTGGAACTGATTATTGTACTATACAGGCCGCGATCGATGATCCGGCGACAATGAGTGGTGCTACAATCACTGTTGACCCGGGTACATACAATGAAAATATAAACATTACGAAATCAATAACCTTATCGGGTGCGAATGAAGACGTATCCTGTACAGGAATACGTGGTGCAGAAAGTATCATCAGCGGAAGCGGAGGCGTCGCAGTGACAGTCAGTGCAGATGGCGTGACCATCAATGGATTTACAATTACAAATCCACTCGGGTCATATGGTATCTATGGCAAGGGTAGGAATAATACAGATGTTCAGTACAATATCATCACGGATATCGGCAATAATACCAGTGGTTCGAATCCGTCATATGGTGTATCGATTGAAATGGGAAGTGCTGCGAATATTGGAAATGTCAATATTTCAAATAACTGTATCAATACTATCCGCGGCGGTGAAGACACTTCACTCACAGGCATTGCAGCAAAAAACAATAACGGAAGTGCAGCAGCTATTGGTGCCGGATTTTCAACAGCAGATTTTGATATCTCCGGTCTCACGATCAATAGCAACACGATCAATGATATTACGGCATGTACAAAGGATTTTGGTGAAGGTGGTAAAGGGGCTTATGGTGTCCTCATCAATGTAGGGGCCAGTGGAGCACATGCAGGTAAAGCCGTGAGTCCGATGGTCACAAGCAATGACATCACGATTCTCGAAGGTCTCTGGGCACATGGTATAGGTCTCGAAGGCGAAACACCGGGCGCAATGGTCCTCAACAATGATGTCAATAATCTTGTGGATCATAAGATGAATACCGATGCTATCGGTGTCATGATCGAAGACAATGACGGTGCAGCTACATTGGAGATACACGACAACAGCTTCATCACGATGTCCCTGGCGATCAACAATACAATGGTACCGACAGTGAATGCTGAATGTAATTGGTATGGTGTCACAAATGCTGCAGCTGTTGCTGCCAGTGTCAGTGGCCCATTAAATTTCACACCCTGGCGCATTTCAAATGCTGATGGCCCGCCACCTACAGGCTTCCATCCGACAGGCGGATGTGTATGTACCATCATGGCCACAGCCACTCCGACAAACACGACATGTCCTTTGAATACCAATGGGCAGGTATTAGCCATTGTCATGATGAATGCAGGACCTGTTACATATTTATGGAGTGACGGCCAAATTTCGAATCCTGCTACAGGATTAGCTGCCGGTATGTATACTGTCACCGTGACAGATCAAAATGGTTGTACCACTACTGCCAGTGCAACAGTGATCAATTCCAACACTGGTCCCGTACACAATGTCAATACAGGTCTTAACTATTGCACGATACAAGCAGCCGTCAATGATCCATTGACACTAAGTGGTCATGTGATCAATGTGGATGCAGGTACATATCCTGAAAACGTAACAGTCAATAAATCACTCACCATCAATGGAGCAAATGCAGGCATCGCAGGTAACGGTGCTCGCGGAGCTGAATCAATCGTAGATGGAAATAATGGAACCCGCCCAGGTTTTGTCATCACGACAACCGATGTTACCATCGACGGATTTAAAGTTCAGAATTGCGGAAGTGGTCTTTATGAATCAGGTATCTATACCAATTCATCCGGCACCATGATTATAAACAACATTTTATTCAATAATGAAAAAGGTTTGTATGCATCCAATACAGGTGCATCAACTGTACAATACAATTTATTTGACGGAAACAATCGTCCTGGTCCTGCAGGTGGAGTATCACTCTACAGCTTTACATCTAATGGACTTTCTGTGCTCAACAATGAGTTCAAAAATCAAACGACCAATGCAGCCGTTATTTTTGACGGTGGAGCAAGTCATTCAAATCTGACTTTCAATTTAAACTATCTGCATGCCAATGATCAGGCTTCTTCCTGTGTATACGTGGCAAACGTTACAGGTGGTGAATTTGCAAATAACTACATCACGAATGGCAGACGTGGATTCAAGATCGCAGGTGGTGACCATACGATCAATATGCACAATAATATTATCACCGGTACTGCTCAGGCAGATATCATGGTCAATCTTGATTTCGGTGCGAACACAGCTATTCAGGCACACAACAACAGCCTGACAAGTGCAGTCACCATTCTCAATGAAGATGTCACTGTAGTAGATGCTACCTGTAACTGGTTCGGATCAAACGCACCTGCGGGTTCTATCGTAGAGACAACTCCGAATACAGTAAATTATATCCCATGGTTGACCAGCGGTACAGATATAGGAAGTAATCCACTGGATGGCTTCCAGCCGATGGCAGCATGCACAGGTACATGTAATCTTGTCGTATCCACGACGACTACAGATGCGAATTGTCCTGATCGAAATGACGGAACAGCCACAGTCAATGTAGTGAGTGGCGGAACAGGGCCATATACATACAACTGGTCCGGATATGTACTCGGTGATCTCGATGGTCAGAATGGATGGAATGGGGGTAACGGCGGATTTACTAACTACTCTCCGGGTGATGCCGACGTAGTGAATACTACAGTCCATTCTGGAACACAATCCTGGTATTTCAAAAAAGGATATAATTCTCCGGGTCAGGGAAGTCCATTCTCTCCTGTTGTTGCTTCAGTAGGCGCTCTCGCCAATGGTGCTTCAGGCAACCAATCGATTATTGAATTTTCTTTCAAAGCCGCTGCACTCAATGATGCATCAAGGATTACAGTTTATGAAGGTTCAGTCAACAGAGATGATCGTACAGGAGCCAATATTTATGTTGAGAACATGGCCGGTGGCTTAGTTCAGCTATATATGTTCCGATCAGATGATGACGGTCCGATGAATGATTATTCAGCACTGGAAAATATAGGAACCTATCCGGCCAATGCATGGCATACCGTGAAGATGGTGACGGATTATCCGGTGACCAATAGTATGGATCGCACGACATGGGGAACAACGAAATACTACGTCGATGGTGTTTTAACTTTCACAGAGACAACATGGACACATTGGTGGAGATTCAATCATGGATTTGCATACACACCAGGTTCAAGTACTAAATGGACTAACAATAATGCAGGTGCAGGATTCTACATCGATGATGTCAGCATGATCGTCAATAATACAGTATCGAATACCACCATTGCTTCTTTTGGTGCCGGTTTCGAGCCTGGTGGTCAGAGCACTCAGATGATCTCCGGTCTTACGGCAGGAACATACAATGTAGTCGTGACTGACCTCAATGGTTGTACAGCTGCTGCAGCAGCGATTGTATCCAATAGCCCTGCAGGTCCGGTACACAACTCAACTACAGGTTTAAATTATTGTACAATACAGGACGCAATAGATGCACCTGCTACAGTCAATGGCAATATCATCACTGTTGATGCAGGTACATACGCAGAAGATATTATTGTCAACAAATCACTTACGATCCTCGGACCGAATGCTGTGATAGATCCTTGCTCAGCAACTCCGAGAGCACCGGAAGCTATCGTAGTGCCGGCCACTGCAGCTATAGCATCAGGAGAAATTTTCCACATAGCCGCTTCTGATGTAACGATCAGTGGCTTCACCATCGATGGAGATAATACAGCTTTAGCAAGTGGTTTCACGAGCACAAATGGTGCTGATATAGATGCAGCAGAAGGTATCACCGTCTACGAAAATGGAATCAACAACCTGGTCGTGACAAATAACATTATTCAGAATCTGTCCTACTTCGGCGTCACACTATACGGTCAATCCGGAAGTGCTACGAGCGGTAATGTGATCTCCAACAACCGGATTCAGGATATGGGTACCTATGATGTTTCATCAGGTATCAATCTCTGGGGCGGTGGTGTCCTGATGTACAACAACGAATATGCTGCCGTCACGAACAATTGTATGACGAATGTGCGTATCGGTATTCAGACAGGTAATTACTACCAGGCAAATCCGGGATTAGCCGCATCACAAATGATTTCGGGCAATACCATCGAAGCACGAAGACGCGGTATTTTCCACAACCTGGCCTATACCAACGCATCTCCACTCACATTCTCCAATAATACAATCACAGGATTGGCTCACGCTGGAGAAACATCAGTATGGGATGCTGCTCTGATTGCTTCCATGGGTGCTACCGCTTCCACATTCTCTGGTACAGTGGTCAATGGTTCAGGCGTCACGTCCATCCCAACCATCGGTATCGCGGTGTGGAATTGTCAGACCGCACCACTCATCACCGGAGGCACGATCACCGGTGTAGGACTGGGTATCAATGTCAACAACTTCGAAAGTTATCCATCATCCGGATCAAATGCAGGTAATACATCTGCCACCATTGATGGAGTCTCGATTACAAACGCATCCATTGCAGGTATCCGCATCAATGACAATGCATCCAATACGAACAACGCCACTGTATCTGCTGAGATAAAAGGACAAACAGAAGTATCAGGAAGTCCGGTGGGTATTCTCGTAGTGGGTAGCGATGCTTCTGCCAATATTCACAACAATGCGTCGACCATCACAGGGAATATTATCGGTGTAGATGTAGATGGTTCTACCTCGTCACTCTATCAAAATAACATCACAGCAAATGGTACAGGTGTACGCGTCATCAACTCAGGTAACCTCACCTCTGCCACAGAAAACTTTATTACAAATAATACTTCAGATGGAATTCGTGTTGAAAGCAATGCAGGTTCAATAGGTCCGATCAATAGCAATGATCTCTCAGGTAATGGCGCAGGGGCTAAAGACATCAACAATCTTTCTGCCAGTGTACTCAGCGCTACATGTAACTGGTATGGCAGCAATGTCCCAGCTACTGTAGCAGGCAGAGTAGCCGGACCAATGACCTATATTCCTTACCTGAGCAGTGGAGCCGATTCTGATGCAGATCCATCAAATGGTTTCCAGCCTTCAGTAGCATGCGCATGTACAGTTATGGCCACAGCCACACCGACACCATCTTCTTGTCCATCAAATAGCGATGGTCAGGTTACTGCAAACGTCACAATGAACGTGGGCACAGTCACTTATTTATGGAGTGATAGCCAAACATCAAACCCTGCAGTCGGTCTTGCCAATGGAACCTATACGGTGACTGTCACTGACGCTAACGGATGTACTACAACAGCTAGTGCCACAGTGACGGGTGACAATATTGGACCTGTACATAATATCACAACAGACATTAATTATTGTACGATACAAGCCGCCATCGATGCATCTGCTACGATGAATGGGGATACCATCATGGCAGATGCAGGTACCTACAATGAAAATGTAGTCATCACTAAATCCATATTCTTATGGGGCGCTAATTATGGTATTGGCTGCGCAAGTGGTAGCCGTGTACCGGAAAGTATAATCAGTGGTGTCGGCGGTAGCGGAAGTGTTGCAGTCAGCATCAATGCCAGTAATGTATCTGTCAACGGATTTACGATTACTAATCCCCTGGGTTCATTCGGTGTCTACAGTAAAGGGAGAAGCAATGTAGAGGTAGAATTGAATATCATCACTGATATCGGTAATAACACAAGTGGTTCCGGACCATCATATGGTATTTCAATTGAAATGGGCAGCGCTGCCAATATTTCAGATCTCGCGCTTTCCGATAACTGCATATCGGATATACGAGGCGGTGAAAACACTTCACTGACAGGACTTGCGGCAAAAAATAATAACGGAAGCGCATCTGCTATCGGCGCAGGTTTTTCAGTGGCTGATTTTGATGTTTCCAATTTAGCGATCAATGCCAATATCATTGATAATATCACAGCTTGCATAAGCGATTTTCCAAATGGTGGTAAAGGCGCATACGGTGTCCTTATCAATGTAGGTGCCAATGGAGGTAATGCCGGTAAAGCGGTAAGTCCTCTTGTCAGCTACAATGAGATATCAAATCTTGATGGTCTCTGGTCGCATGGTGTAGGCCTTGAAGGTGAGACACCTGGCGCATTGGTCATCAATAATAAAGTCTTCAATCTGGTCGACCATAAGATGCCTTCTGATGCGATCGGGGTCATGATCGAAGACAATGATGGAGCTGCCACGGTGGGTATCCATATCAACAGTTTTACGAATATGTCATTCGGCGTGAATAATACAATGACGCCATTTGTATCAGCTGAATGTAACTGGTATGGAGAAACAAATCTTGCATTAGTTGCAGCGAAAATCAGCGGCAACGTCAATTACACACCATATCTGACCAGTGGAGCTGATGCAAGCGTGGCAATCGGCTTCCAGACTAATGAAGCTTGTTCCGCATGTACTGTCAGCGCTGCAATCACAACTGCTCCTGCAGTATTCGAAAACACCGGTGGCTATACAGCTTCTGTTCCTGATGCTGGAGCAGGTGCAACTTACTCATGGATGGTTTCTTCAGGTATGATCGCAGCCGGTGCAGGCACGAATAGCATTACATATACTTCAGGTCCCGCACCTTCGATGGACATCAGTGTTACGGTGACAGCATTGAATGGATGCACAGCATCAGGTAACGTTACGGTCGATGTATTATCCGCTTGCCAGATGATGGATTTCTCATCACCACTTGTGCTGAGCAATACACAGATGACGGGTGCATGGTATACCGACCGCTACAATCCATTTGGATTCGCAGCACAATCTGTAGCCCCTGATGCTACACCGAATACATTGCATGTGACGATCGATGCTTCTGATAGCGAGATCGGCAGACCACCTGCTTTCGCAAGTTCATTCTACAATACACAAGGCAGAAAATATGATCTCATCGATGGCACACAAGCGATTGAAGCAGATCTGTACATTGATGCAAGCTGGGCAGCTACAGGACGTCGTATGGCAGGTATGTGGGGCACAGGTTTTGATGTATCCAATGCCGTCTCTGCATTCCCGATTGTTGAATTTACAAGCGACGGTGGCGTACCTCGTTTCAGAGGATGGGAAAGCGGTACAGGTGTGTGGGTAGATATGGGATTACCCGCAGGATTTATATATGACAGTTGGGTAAGATTACGTACACAATTACTTCCGTCAGGTGAATTCACCTACACCGTAGTGACAGCTCAGGGAACTCTGCAATTCACGACGACTACAAGTGCTCCTGATGCTACGACAGATATCGGCAATGTGATTTTACAAGGTCACAATACAGCTACAGGAGTTACTTATGATGTGTATTGGGATAATTTCAAATCCACTACAATACTTACACCTGTCATCACACCGACGCCTTCACCTGTGTGCGCATTGTCAACAGGTAATGCGGCCAGCGTGACGATGTATGGTGGCGCTGCGTATGCATGGTCCATCGATGGAGGTATGATTACAGGCGGCGCCGGTACATCCTCGATTACATACACAGCAGGTTCCGGTACAGAGGTTACGCTGCATGTGACAGTCACGACTACGGCTTGCGAAGCCACTACTTCATTGAATGTTCCTGTCAATCCTCTTCCTGTTGTTTCAGGTCCTTCATCTATTTGCACAGGGTACACCGCTCAGTATCTTCCTTCAACAGGAGGCACATGGATGAGCAGTAATAATGCAATTGCCACAATAGATAATGCAGGTCTTGCATTAGGCGTTGGTAATGGTTTGGTGACATTCACCTTCACAAACACAGCCACTGGTTGCAGCAGCACTACCGGAAATGTCAATGTGATGCCGACTCCAAGTGCTGTGATCACAGCTAACATGAACGTCTATCAGGGAAGTATCAACAATATTGTTTCTGTTCCGAATGCCGGCTTGGGTGCTACATACCTGTGGTCAGTTTCACCAGGTAGCACGATCACCTCAGGCGCAGGTACGAATTCAATCATCTACACCGCAGGCAATGCACCGTCATTGACAATCAATGTCACGGTCACCAGTACTAACGGATGTTCTGCTACCGGTACTAAAGTGGTGAATGTATTAGCACCTGGTGTATCAACCCTGATGTGGGTGCCTGACAATACCGGAGATCTTTCATGCGGAGTCAGAACAGATTGTTGTAAAGACACACTCTGTTTCAATCTGAAATATACACCAGGTGTATCAGGAGATCTCACCACCTATACCACAGGATTCTTTGGCAACTGTCTCGGCGGGCCAACACCTCCGATCGGATGGAATAATTCATGCGTGATGATGACTAACAATCCTGTTGTCTTCAATCAGTGTATGGCGATTGATTCATTCCTCTTCAATAGCTCAGGGAATAATGGTGTTATTCCGATCACACAGGGTGTACCATTGATTCTTCATAAAGTTTGTTTCAATGTTTCTACAAATGAAACATTGGAGCTTAGAGAAGACATGATCACCAATCTGTCTACAAGTGTGGATCAGGCTGGTGGTGGCCAGATATCAGAGTATCCCGGTTACACAACCACTACATTTACTAAACCGGCACCGGTCATGCCGGCCAATGGCGCCGCTACAGTAGAATGTCCCGCTATGGCAGGTCCTCCAACCTTTCCAACAGTAATGGACGCTTGTGGCAATGTGATACCCATGGACAGCATCAAACTGATATCCACTATCAATACACCTGACCCGATCACATGTGAAGGAACAAGAGTCTACCATTATACGTACACAGACTGTTCAGGCTATACACAGCCATGGCAATTTACCTACACGATCGACCATGTTACAATTCCATTTGTGTTTACACCGGTGCCTGTATCGGCTACGGTACAGTGTTTCTCAGATGCTGTTCCACCGACACTACCGGTGATACATGATGTGTGTCAAAATGTATTATCACCTGTTGCCGGTCCGGTGATCACAGGCACTGCCCATTCAAATGCTGATTGTACGGGAACAGTGGTGTATACCTATCTATACACCGATTGTAGTAACCTGAGTACTACCTGGACATTCACGTATAATCTGATGCATACTTCATTTCCGGTGGAATTTGGAGGACCTGCTCCGACGACAAGTACGGTGCAGTGCTATTCAGATGCTGTTGAGCCTGTGCCTCCTGTATTCCACGACGTATGTGGTAATCATGTGGATCCGGGACAGCCGGTCATCACAGGTACGGCGACATCCAATATGAGTTGCACAGGTACGGTCACCTATACTTTCCCATTCACGGATTGTGCAGGTTTGACTACCTTCTGGGGATATACATACAACCTGCAGCATACAACTCCGCCATCACAATTCGGTGGTCCGGTGTCTGTTTCTGGCACTGTACAATGTTACTCCGATGCTGTACCGCCAACACTCCCTGTATTCCATGATGTATGTGGTAATGTAGTGATGCCCACACTTCCTCCTGTAGTAACAGGTACCGCTGTCTCCAACGCAAGTTGCAACGGAACAGTAATCTACACATACACATACACAGATTGCGCAACGTTGAGCTCAACCTGGGTGTATACTTATACATTACAACATACTTCTTCACCTACAGAATTTGGTGGACCTGCTTCTACATCCGCTACCGTTCAGTGCTATTCAATGGCTGTACCACCTGCATTACCGGTATTCCATGATGTCTGCGGCAATGTTGTTCCTGTTACGGCAGGACCTGTGATTTCAGGATCAGCTACATCTAATGCAAACTGTTCCGGTGACGTGGTCTACACCTATACCTTTACGGATTGTGCAGGGTTAAGTACCAATTGGGTTTTCACCTATACATTACTGCACACGGATGGACCTACAGAATTTGGTGGACCTGCTTCTACATCCGGTACAGTTCAGTGTTGGTCAAATGCAGTACCACCGGCTTTACCGGTATTCCATGATGTATGTGGTAATAATGTTCCTGCCGGAATAGCTGCCATTTCAGGTACAGCCGATGCGAATGATGACTGTTCAGGAACAGTGATCTATGATTATCCTTTCACGGATTGCGCAGGATTGACGACACATTGGATCTACACCTATACCTTACTGCATACGACTCCTCCATCACAGTTTGGTGGACCGGTTTCTGTAGCAAGTACTGTACAGTGTTTCTCCGATGCTGTACCGCCAACGCTACCGGTTTTCCATGATGTATGTGGCAACGTAGTGATGCCAACGCTTCCTCCTGTTATTACAGGCACAGCTGTATCCAATGCAAGTTGCAACGGAACTGTCATCTACACATATACATATACTGATTGTGCACTGCTAAGCTCCACATGGGTGTATACATATACGTTGATGCATACGACGCCTCCATCCGAATCCGGAGGTCCGGCTTCAACTTCATCTACCGTACAGTGTTTCTCCAATGCAGTACCTCCGGTTTTACCTGTATTCCATGATGTATGCGGTAATGTTGTACCTGTCACTGCGGGACCTGTGATAAGTGGATCAGCCACTTCAAATGCAAGCTGCTCAGGTGATGTGATTTATACATACACATTCACAGATTGTGCAGGTCTCACCTCGACATGGACATATACATATACATTGCTCCACACGACGCCACCTGCAGAATCAGGCGGACCTGTACCAACAGCCGGTACCGTTCAGTGCTGGTCGGATGCTGTACCACCTGCATTGCCTGTATTCCACGATGTGTGCGGTAATGTAGTTCCGCCTGCCGGTTCACCTGCCATCTCGGGTACAGCCGTGTCGAATGTTAATTGTACAGGGACTGTCATCTACACCTATACATACACAGACTGTGCTTTGCTGAGCTCAACATGGATTTATACCTATACATTATTACATACAACACCGCCATCACAGATAGGAGGACCGGTACCTACGACAAGCACTGTAGATTGTGGCGTTTCGGCTACACCTCCTGCGGTATTACCTGTGGTCAGTGATGTATGTGGTAACATACTCTCTGCACCTGTACCTGTGATTTCGGGAACGTATACGACCTGTGAAGGCACTCTGATTTATACCTACACCTATGCCGATTGTCAGGGCCTGACCTATGTATGGGTTTACACCTACACTATCGACCGTCCGACATTTGCCAATCCAATGGATGCCGGAAGCGTAGTGGAATGTCCGCTTGATGCCAATGTCGAACCACCTCATCCAACGATCATAGATGCATGCGGTCAGACCCTTGTACCCATTGGTCCTGTCGTCAGTCCTAATCTCGGATGTGGAACCACACGTACCTACACCTGGACCTATATCGATTGTTCAGGAAATATTCAGGATTATGTATACACCTACACGATCGATTGCTTCCCGCTGAAACTGAAAGTAATGTTGGAAGGTCCTTTCAATACAGGTACGAGCATGATGAATCCGACACTCAACGTCAACCATGTACTGCCAGGTCAGGATAAAACACTGTCACCTAACATGTCTGTTCAGTTGCTGGCTCCATATACTCCGTTTGGTCAGCCTTACAATATTGCACCATGGAATTACAGCGGCAATAGTGGAGCCCAATACGGTGATCCGTCTTCTCCGGGAGCACCACCGATGGTGACACCTTATCCGGCTGATGTAGTTGACTGGGTACTGGTCACTGTTCGTAAGAATGGAATTCTGCCGGCTAATAATTACTGGTCGTGCGCAGGATGGGTACATACCGACGGACAAGTCACCTTCCCCGATCCATGTGGAGGTCTTGTATTGACGCCGGGCGATAACTATTACGTACTGGTTCAGCACCGGACACACCTTGGGGTATTATCTCCATCAGTAGCGACATACTCATGTGGTGGCATGATCATCAACTGGGACTTTACGACAAGCAATTCGTATGCGCCGATCTTCAGATACGGACAGAAAGAAGTTGCACCGGGCATCTGGGCTATGCACGCAGCCAATGGTGAACAGACCACATCTATCGCGGCCATCAGTTCATCAGACAGGACGACATGGAGAGCATTCCAGAATACATATGGATACTCCATCGGCGATTACAACATGAGTGCATTTACAGAATCAGCCGGTGATGAAACGCTGTGGAAGATCAATCAGAACAGAACATCAGGTATCATTTTTTATTAACGAATAAAAAATAACGAATAGCAAATAACGAATAGCAAATAACGAATACTGACGTTCGAGTGTCTTTGCTGACGTTCGAGTGTCTCTGACCTCGAACCGACGTTCCGACGTTCGAGTGTCTCTGACCTCGAACCCACGTTCCGACGTTCGAGTGTCTCTGACCTCGAACCCACGTTTGAGTGACTGACGTTCGAGTGTCTCTGACCTCGAACCCACGTTCCGACGTTCGAGTGTCTCTGACCTCGAACCCGACGTTACTCAAATGAATAACAATGAGCCAAGTCGTTCATTATTTTTTGCTTTTTTGCTTATTGTTTTTTGCCTATTGCCTTTTGTAAATCACTTAAGTCAAAAAAATACTATGAAGACAATTGATATTAAACTGCCACTGCCGCAGCATCTGCAACCAAAACTGCGATTGCAACTGCCACTGCTGCTTTTTCTGCTTCTGCAACTGCCACTTTTTTCTCAGACCATGCGATGGGTCCCTGCTCTTGATGGATCTGGCAAATGTCCTAATCAGGTTGGAGGTAAGGAACAGACATTGAGCTATGCATTAGAATATACCCCCAAAGTCTCAGGCGTCCTGACCAGCTATACCACGGGATTTTTGGTCTCATGCACGTCTGCGGGATCTGCCGTGGTTAAAAATCAATCACGTGTCATGACATCCAAAAGTCGGGAGATCAGTGGATGTAATACCATGGGGTCTGTCCTGATGAACAGTTCCGGCAATTCCGGTGATGCCGTTCATAACAGGATTGAAGCAGGTGTGCCGGTGATTCTTCACCAGATATGCCTATCCATTCCGGCCGGAGAATCGGTTACGGTACAGGAAGATGTAGTGACTGATCTGACCACAAGCATAGATCTTGGAAATGGATTAGTGACCACAGAATTTCCAACATTCGAAACCACAACCATCGGAAAGGCAAAGTATGATCAGGGAAAACCAATGCTGTTGCTTGATTTTAAAGGCATACCTGCAGGCGATTTTATTTCGCAGCTGGATTGGTCTACGTCCAGGGTCGTGAATACCACGCACTTTGGGATTGAGCGATCCACTGATGGTATCACGTTTATTCCTATTGGCACCATGGAAGTAGGAGAGAAGTCAGATCGCATCAGGAGTTACCAGTTCTTTGATAAGGATGCAGCAGCCGGAGAAAATTATTACAGGCTGACGCAAATGAATGCGGTGGACAAAATAGAATACTCTCCAGTGCGGATTGTCCGCTTTTCACCCCTTACATTTTCAGTCAGCTACACACCCAATCCTGCGGATGAATACCTGCAAGTAGATATTCAAAGCCCTACAGGCATCAGGAATATCAGGCTTGTAGATGCTGCAGGCCAAATCGTGATGGATGAAAAGGATAACAACAAAAATTTCAACGTACGCCTTGATGTGAAAAACCTGACAGCAGGCATCTACACCCTTGTCGTAGAAACCGATACTAATAGTTACTCAGACAAAGTGGTCATAGCGCATTAAATTGAGGTGGAATGTATTTCATAGTTAAAATGTGAATTGCCCGGGTTTTCACTATGAATTGCCCCAGGTTTGATTTTAAATTGCCTCCGGTGTTACTTTAAATTGCCTCCGGCTTTACTTTGAATTGCCCCAGGTTTGACTTTGAATTGCCTCCGGTGTTACTTTGAATTGCCCGGGGTTTTAACCCCGGGACAGATGAATTGCCTCCGGCTTTACTTTGATTTGCCCCAGGTTTGACTTTAAATTGCCTCCGGTTTGACTTTAAATTGCCTCCGGCTTTACTTTAAATTGCCCGGGGTTTTAACCCCGGGAGAGATGAGTTGCCTCCGGCTTTACTTTAAATTGCCCCAGGTTTGACTTTAAATTGCCTCCGGTGTTACTTTGAATTGCCTCCGGTGTTACTTTAAATTGCCCGGGGTTTTAACCCCGGGACAGATGAATTGCCTCCGGCTTTACTTTAAATTGCCCCAGGTTTGACTTTAAATTGCCCCAGGTTAGACTTTAAATTGCCTCCGGTGTTACTTTAAATTGCCCGGGGTTTTAACCCCGGGACACTTAAATATCAAGCTATATGATCTTAAAATCTTTAATCGTAAATTTACCTTCATCCGGAGCCGGATTCTATCAATGGACTATTTATAAGATCAACAATATTAATTCTTGTTTATTATTTTCCTCAGGATTATGCTTACTCAATAAATTAATTGACCGAGTAGAGTAAAAGATTATGAAAAAAAATCAACCACCCAACATACTTCGGAATATCCAATGGATACATAAGGAATCTTGTCTTAAACTCCGGATCGGTAGATTTTCATGGTCCGGAATGTTGACCTCCGGATTGTTTGTTTTTTTATTCCTGATTACAGGGGTAGGTAAGATCTGGGGATTCAATGTACCTCCTGTAGCTTGCCCAAATGATTTTTCCGTATGTATCAACGATGTGCCCCTGGATCTGACGCCCCTCTCCGGTTATCCGGGTGATTTTACGGGAACAGGTGTGGTCATGAACACTTTCTATCCTACCATAGCACATGCCGGATCCCATTCGATCACACATACCTACATGATCGGTATGAATTCATTTTCATGTTCGTTTGTGATCACTGTTGATTCAACATTTGCCTGCCTGGATTCCTCTGCTATGGAATGGGTCTTACTTCCTGCCGGAAGTGTAAATGGATCATGTGTCAGCAATACGAATTGTTGTGAAGACACCCTTTGTTTCGGGCTCCGGTATACACCCGCAAGTACGGGCGCCCTGACCACCTATACAACCGGTTTTTTTGTCAATTGCCTAAGCGGTATGTCACCTGTCACGAGCAATATGTCTTGTGTGATGGATGACAATAGCTTTGAGATCAATGGATGTAATCCTTACAATAAAGTTCTTTTCAATAGTTCAGGGAATACAGGAATTCTCCCCGTTACAGCCAATACACCCGTTATTCTGCACAAGGTTTGTTTCCTGGTCCCTGTGGGAGACACGTTGCACATTACAGAGGATACGATCACTGATCTTACCGCCAGCATCAAACTCACAGACTCCACTTTTGTCACTGAATATCCTTCCTTTGATGGATTCGATATATACAAATCGGGTCCAGTACCGCCACTCAACCAGGCATCAACGGTCCAATGTATAGCAGATGCCACCGAACCCCCATACCCGCCGGTAGGAGACATGTGTGGCTCTTTCATCATCCCGACATTGGATTTCATAGATTCCATTCCGGATGTGCTGACGTGTGAAGGAAGTGTGGTTTACCATTTCACCTATACAGATTGTTCGGGTCAGTCTGTTCCATGGACTTATACCTACACCATAGACCATACCTCGCTGCCTCATCAGTCCGGGGGTCCGGTGAGCACGACAGCCACTGTCGCTTGTATTGCTCTTGCTGTTGCTCCCGTACTTCCTGTGATCGTAGATGTATGCGGTGATACCATTACACCGTTTGCTCCGTTGATCGGCGGCACATATAATGGATGCCAGGGCACAAGGACATTTACATACACCTATATTGATTGTTCCGGGCTTCTTTTTACATGGACATTTACTTACCAGATTCAACGTCTTGATTTCTCATTGCCTCCTGATGGATTTCTGACAGTGTCTTGTCCTGCAGCCACAAATGCACTTCCTCTGCTACCGATAGTATTAGACAATTGCGGCAACGTGCTCAGTCCTTCCGGCCCCCCTGCTATCAGTCCGCAGGTGATATGTGAAGGCACCAGGACATATACATATACGTATATAGACTGCACAGGCCATTCACATGACTGGGTCTTTACGTATACCGTCGAGCGAATTGAATTTTCAACACCGACAAACGGATTCGCTACGGTGGCTTGTCCCGCTCAGGCAGAAGTAGTACCCTCTCCACCTGTTGTCATGGACAATTGTGGAAATATCTTGGTGCCGATCGATACGATTGTATCAAGCATACCCATAGCATGCGAAGGCAATAAAATTTATCTTTTTGTCTATATGGATTGCGAAGGCAACATGGCTACATGGGCTTTCACATATACGGTCGAAAGATTACCATTTGCAGACCCTGCCGACGGAAGTACTACAGTAGCATGTCCTGCTGAAACGGATGTTCCACCTACAGCTTTCTTCCCGGTCGTGATGGACAACTGCGGTAATGTATTGTCGCCTTCAGCTCCTGTCGTCAGTCCTCCGGTCTCCTGCGAAGGCACAAGAACATACACGTATGTATACACAGATTGTGAAGGAAATACACAGGACTGGGTATTTACATACACTGTAGAACGGCAGCCTTTTACTGTTCCCGTTGATGGAGCGATGACTGTATCATGCCCGGCTGCTGCAGATGTAGTGCCGACTGCTTTTTTGCCGGTAGTCCTTAGCCATTGTGGGGAGACACTTTCACCCGTCCTGACGGATGATGGTGATCCTGTCATATGCGAAGGCACTAGAACATATACATACATGTATACAGATTGTGCAGGCAACATACAGTTTTGGTCGTTTGTCTACACTGTCGACAGATTACCATTAATAAATCCTGTCGATGCAGGGGCTACTGTTTCCTGTCCTGCAGGCGCTGATGTTGTGCCGACTGCATTTCTTCCCGTAGTGACTGACAATTGCGGACTTACCCTGTCACCTTCAGGACCTGACGTCAGCCCGGCGGTATGTGCAGGTACCAGAACCTACACCTATACGTACACTGATTGTGCTATGAATACAGCCGATTGGGTTTATACCTATACCATACTTCCCAATACCTCTCTTTCTATTCATTGCCCTGACGATTTAGTATTGACTTGTGCTGCAAATGTCAATTATGTGTCTCTGATCAATGCCTGGATTGCTACGGCCACGGCTACAGATGCTTGTGATGCTAATCCGGTCATCACCAGTGATTATGATGGGATGAGCATTCCATCATTTTCATGCATGGATGGAATGCCCGTCACATTTACGGCAACAGATGCGTGTGGCAATACTGCAACATGTACTGCGACTGTGACGAAGCCCTGCTTTAATATGGAGACCTGGGTATATCTGGAAGGTGCTGCTGCGAGTGCCAGTGGTGGGCCTACGTATACTTTGCCGATGCGGACAACACTCAATGATCTGAGACTATTACCCGGTCAGTTGGCAGTGGATCCATTTTTAGGCAATCATTATTCACCACCTGGTCAGCCCTATGTTATTGCTCCATGGTTTTATCCCGGTACTGAAGGTGCCTTGTTTGATTCCGGTAACAATCCGATGTTTGCAAATGCAGGTTATCCGTCTACTGTGGTTGATTGGATATTGGTCAGTCTCCGGTCGGATTCTGCAGGTACAGGTGGCCCCGTCTGCCAGGCTGCTGCGTTATTGCATAAGGACGGAACGGTTCAGTTTGTTCAACCACTCAATTGTTGTGATGTCAATGAAAGCAATCAATACTATGTGGTCATTGAACATCGAAATCACTTGCTTGTAATGTCCCATGACAAGCGGATGTTTATCAACCATGTATTATCATATGATTTCCGTTTCCAGCAGAGCTATGAGGATCCATTATTTGCAGGGCTGAATCTATTTGCCCGTGAAAAGGAAATCATCGCCGGTAAATTCGCAATGTATGCCGGTAATGGAAACCAGGTCATATCCTTCAATGCGGATACGGACATCAATTTTGATGACCGGTCTTTCTGGGAAGGTCAAAATGGCCAGATCGGTTCCTACCGTATAGGTGATTATAACCTTAACGGGGATACTAATTTCAATGACCGCATCACCTGGGAAAGAAACAACGGTAAGTTCACCAGTGTCCCCCGGAATTAATAATTACGCTATTTTAAGTCCCCGCTATTTTAAGTCTCCAGACTTAAAATCAATATATCGCACCCGCTATTTTAAGTCTCCAGACTTAAAATCAGTATTTCGCACCCGCTATTTTAAGTCTCCAGACTTAAAATCAATATGTCGCATATGTCTCCAATACGTCATCTGTCTCAAGCAGCTTGTAGCTGCGAATAAAAAAGTCTGTCACTGCTCCTGCCATTGCCGCCCGCTATTTTAAGTCTCCAGACTTAAAATCAGTATTTCGCACCCGCTATTTTAAGTCTCCAGACTTAAAATCAATATTTTGCATCTGTCTCTAATACGTCATCTGTCTCAAGCAGCTTATAGCTGCATTGCGATAAGTCTGGCACTACTTTTTTGTTTCCAATTTTCAATACTTATTGAAACATCATCGAAAACAGCAAGTTGGACATAGCCAGGTCCATTTCAAATGTTAAATTCTTTACAATTGGCAATATAAATCAATCTATTATGTGGTCATAGCGACAACTTTGAAGGCAATTGAGTATCTTACTGCGTTCGTGAAAAAATCGATGAGGCGGGAATTTTTGGGTTTGTCCACGCTTTAAATTTAGTCAGACACGAAAAGGGAAACCCAAGATTGCAATAGAACTAATGAACTAATTTCCCAACCTTTTTAATTTCAACCTGATGGATAATCGCTTTACCCAAATGCGCGATCTTGCTCCCTGCATACCTGTCATTTTCTCATCTTTTTTATCCCCCGTTTTGCTTATGAAAAATCATACGTTTTCTTCCTTTTTCCCTGTATCAAAATTGTTGACAGCCTTTAAAAACAGGACGAGAGATCTGGGATTCCTGGTGACATTGATTTTCTTTATCGGAATTACACAATCAGCAAAAGCCCAGGTTGATGTTTCCGGCACGATCACAGGTATCACTCCCGTGACGTATACAACCCTTAAAGCAGCCTGCGATGCGATCAATGCAGGAACGCACACTGGCGTGATCACGATAAATGTGACAGCCAACACGACTGAAGCAGCAATAGTTGGAGCTCCATCGGTAGGTTTGATTGCCAGTGGTTCAGGAGCCGCTTCTTATACGGCTATTAATATGCAGCCGGTAGGAGGTGCTTGGACCATCAGCGGTGCTGCTACAGCCGGGCAGCCATTATTGGAACTCAACGGCGCTGATAATTTGACTATTGATGGTCTCAATAGCGGTGGCAATGCTTTGACCATTGAGAATACAACAGTGTCAAGCACCTCAGGCACTTCAACTATTCGATTTATAGGCGGTGCTACAAATAATACGCTTAACAGATGTTCACTTAAAGGAGCAGGAACCATGAGCGTAGCTACGAATGGGGCTACTGTTTTCTTTTCAACAGATGGGGTTTCAGGAAATGGCAATGATAATAACACGATTTCTAATTGTGATATTGGTCCTTCAGGTTCTAATTTACCTTCAAAAGGTATTTTAGGTAATGGGTCCACTACATCTCAAACAATAGGAAATAGCGGAATTGTTATTACAAACAATGACATACATGATTTTTTCGGTGCTGCCGTTACAAGTGCAGGTATAGCTACGAATGGAGGATGTAATACATGGACGATCACCGATAACAGATTTTTTCAAGGAGCGTCAAGAACATGGACAACTGGTGCTTTGCATTGCCCAATTAATATTGGTCCTTCAACTGCAACTAGCGGAGCTCAGGGTTTTACGATTACGGGCAATATAATTGGCTATGCCTCAAATATTCAAACTGGCACTTATAGTCTTACAGGGTCAACAGGAAAATTTATTGGTATTCAGTATACTGGAATCACGCTTGGAGCGGTATCCAACATTAATTCAAATACAATTGCATCCGTAAGCATGACAGGAGTTACCTCAAATGGAACCAGTACGAACAGCCCATTTATAGGTATTTTTATAAATTCCGGACTAACAAATACGAACAGCAATATATTAGGTAGCCAATCAACAACAGGATCACTTACATTTTCTACAACTACGACTTCATCAACAGACGTCATGGCTATTTATAATTTTAGCTCAGATGTCTGGACGGCAAACAGTAATAACATAGGTGGGATTTCTGTAACAAACGCAGGTGCTTCAGGCACATTTGTTATTTATGGAATAAGAGCAAATACGGGTACTACTGTTTTTTTTGCTGCAACTTCAAATAATGTAGGTGGTACAATTGCAAACTCAATCCAACTAACCGCAACAGGGGTATCTTCTCAGGTCATTGGAATTCATACTGTCAATGCACCTGCAATTTGGACATCAAATATGGTTAGAAATCTAACCACCAATATTGGAACTGGAACAACAACAGGGGCTTCCGTTATTGGAATGAATATTACTACATCCACTCCAAACCATACGTTGTCACAGAATACCATTTTCAATTTGACAAACACCAATACGACTGCAGCCTCCATTGTGACAGGTATCCAATTTACTGGCTCAAGTGCTAATCTTGTGGAAAGCAACTTGATTTATGGCCTTGTTGTCGCGAGCAATAGTACATCCTCAGAAGTAAATGGTATTCGGGTAGGCGGCGGAACAACCACTTATCGGAATAACATGATAGCCATCGGTGCAGGAATAACAAATGCCATTGGAACCGGTTCGACGACAGGAGGAATAAATGGTATCAATGAACCTTCCGGAACGGACAATTTCTTTCACAACAGTATATATATTGGTGATGCCCCAACTGCCGGCGTAGGTCCGTCATATGCATTTAATAGCTCTGTTACAACAAATACACGAAGTTTCAGAGATAATATTTTCTTCAATGCACGAAGTAATGCGGGAGCAACCGGAAAAAATTACGCTGTACGGGTAGGTGGCACAGCACCGAATCCCTCCGGTTTGACGATTAACAATAATCTTTATTATCTCACTGGCTCTGGTGCTGTATTTGGTTATTTTAATAGCCTCGATGTAGCCAACCTTGGCGCATGGAAATCAGTCGTGGGTCAGGACTTGTCAAGTTTTGAAGCACTCAATCCGCAATTTATTGCTCCTGCAAGTTCAACGCCGGATCTTCACATTAATCCATCAGTTATCACAGTGATAGAAGGTAATGGAGCCGATGTTGGAGTAACCAATGACTATGATGGTCAAATCCGATCAGGACTTACTCCTGTTGATATAGGTGCAGATGCAGGTAATTTTATGGGCGTTGATTTATCTGCACCTGTGATTTCATATTCAGCTTTAGGAGCTGGTTGCACTCCTTTTACAAATCAGGTATTGACAACGACTATCACAGATGCGAGCGGTGTTCCGACTGTTGGTATTGGTTTGCCTGTAGTTTATTGGAAAGTAAATGCCGGTCCTTATACAGGAACTCAGGGTATTTTTGGAGGCGGTAATACGTACACTTTTACATTTGGAAACACTGCCAATACGGGTGATGTAGTTTCATATTACATTGTCGCACAAGATCTGGCTCCCACTCCTAATGTTGGCTCTAACCCTTCGCCGGGTGCAAGTGGTTTTTCTGCAAACCCACCCGCAGCATCTACTCCACCTACGACTCCTAATGTATATACAGTGACCGGAATATTATCAGGGTCATACACCGTAGGTGTTGGAGGTAATTATTCAACGATTACCGAAGCAGTAGCAGACTACAATTCAAAATGTCTCGGCGGTGCTGTTGTATTCAATCTGATTGATGCCTCTTACATAGGTGAAACATTCCCGATTACAATCAATGCAAACAGTGCTGCAAGCGCAGTAAACACACTGACGATTAAAACCACCCTGGCAGGAACTTCAATATCAGGTAGCAATGCAAATGCATTGTTCATCCTGAATGGTGCAGATTATGTTACTATAGATGGATCTATATCCAACACGCCGAATACAGTCTGTCCTGTTTCTGTAGCTTCAAGAGATTTAACGATCACAAATACAAATACGGGCACTTCAAGCGCTGTTATTTGGTTTCAAACAGCAACAGCAGATGGCGCGACTAACAATGCTGTCATGAATTGCAATCTAATAGGAAATTCTAATACAACCACATTGTTTGGAATCGGAAGTGGTAGCTCCACGATAAGCGCAACATCCCTGGGTACAGGAAATAATAATAATTCCTTTATCAATAATAATATAAGCAAGACGCAATACGGTATTTATTCACAAGGAGCAAGTGCGGCAAATAAAAATACCGGTACTATTATAATTCAAAATTTGATAAATACTGTTTCACCAAATAATGTAGCCAAAGGCGGGATTTGGACAGGTTTTGAAAATAATATTACCATTTCAGGTAATCGTATTGAGAACCTTCTAAGTACATCCGATTTATTTGCAATTTCCCTGGGAGTGGGAAATAGTTTTATCAATTCAACTACAGGATTAAATGAGGTCACGAATGCCACGGTAACAAAAAATATTATCAATAGTATTGTGAACAATGGAACAAATTCAGCTGCAGGTATTTCATTAGCTGCCGCCACTTCAGGCACCACACTTATTGCTAATAATATGATTGGTGGGGTTTCAGCTAATGGTACTTCAAGTGATTTTGCAGCAGGTATTATGTTAGGTGGTGGTACGGGTTCTGTGACGAATGTTTATTATAATACATCTGTAATGAATGGAACAATACAAGGTGCAGCTACGGGAAGCACTCAATCTTTTGCATTGGCTGTCACGAATACGACTGCTCCTACTTTGGATTTCAGAAATAATATTCTGCTAAATACACAGTTGCCTAATGCCAGTGGTACCACTAAGTTTTATGCTATTGGTTTAGCCTATTCGTCTACTCCTGGTAATTATACTGGACTTACTTCAAATAATAATGATCTCTTTGCAACTTCAGGTGCTAATTATTTTCTTGGAATTACTGGAGGTTTAAGTGCAGGAACAGTACGGACTCTGCTTTCTAACTGGCAAACTGAAACAGGTCGGGACGGATCTTCATTAAATATCCTTCCTGTTTTTGTTTCCAGTTCGGACTTACATATTGTTGCGTCCGACCCGGCTAATTTACCTCTGGACAATGGTGCAGTAAGTATAGCAGGTGTGACCGATGATATTGATTGCGATGTCAGAATGACCGATATAGGTGCTGATGAATTCGCCCCTCTGTCTTGTACAGGTGCAATGGGCGGCACAGCAGTAGGTAATGCAACATTCTGCGGATCAGGAACTCCTTCAATCACCGCCTCTGGTTATTCTGCCGGAACAGGCAGCGTATACCAATGGCAAAGTTCATCTGACGCGGGATTTTCTACACCTGTGACTATCATTGGTCAGACAAATCCTGCTACTTTATCGGCAGGTGTTGTTTCTACCACAACTTATTTCAGACTGAAAGTCAAATGCACAATCGCATCAGATTCAATGTATTCTAATTCTGTTCTGATTACCATTAATCCTTCCACCGCAACTATTTCAGGGCCATCATCTAAATGTTCGAATGATCCCGCTATTTCATTAATGGAATCAGGTGGAACCGGAACAAGTTGGTCATGGAGTACAACAGAAACAACCCAATCCATTTCTGTCAATCCGGGTTCAACTACGATATACACAGTCACCGTCACAAGTGGTGGTGGATGCACAGCAGTGGCAACCCAAACAGTAACGGTAAATCCAAATCCAACAGGAGTGACAGCCATGGCAAGTGCTAATCCAGTATGTTCAGCTGAACCATTCAATTTGTCCTCTACCGTAGATCCGTCGGTACTTACTTATTCTCAAAATTTTGACGGAGTTACTGCTCCTGCACTTCCTGCAGGCTGGGTGACAAGTGCCACAGGAGAACCAATTTTGTGGGTAACTTCTACCAGTTCGTTTGTTTCATCTCCAAATGCAGGATTTAGCACAGATCCTGCTTCTGTCAGTGACAAGCGTCTTGACTATGCAACTTACATATATAGCGCAACTGCACAATTGACCTTTAAGAATAATTATTCGCTTGAATCCACTTTTGACGGAGGTGTATTAGAAATCAGCATCAACGGAGGTCCATTCACAGACATTATTACTGCCGGTGGCAGTTTTGTTGCCGGAGGTTATAATGGAGTTATTTCCTCAAGCTTTAGCAATCCGATTGCGGGTCGCAATGCATGGACAGGAACTGCAGGTAGTTTTATCACTACAACAATTAATCTTCCTGCCTCTGCTGCAGCAAATAGCGTTGTGCTTCGTTGGCGATTAGGAAGTGATACCTCAACTTCGGGAGCTGGATGGTATATTGATGATGTCGTCATTACAGATGTGGCACCAGCCCCTACCTTTAGCTGGTCGTCCTCTCCGATGGGATTTTCTTCCTCTCTTCAAAATCCAACGGGCGTGACAGAAATTGTTAGCACAAACTATACAGTAACAGTGACTAATTCATATGGCTGTTCGAATTCAGCATCAACCGGGGTGATTGGTGTCAATTCGATCGTTACAAACATCAATGATGCAGGAACGGGTTCGTTGCGTGATCTGATTGCATGTGCAGGTGATGGAGGTGTAATTACCTTTGATCCATCGATTTGGAATCAAACTATCAATTTGGTAACTCCTATAGATATCAATAAAAACATTACAATTTCAGGACCACCAGCTATGGGGCCGGATGTAATTAATATTTCCTCAAACGGAAACCCACCGCCAGTCTTTAATAATACGCCGGGTGGATGGAATTTACAATTTTCAGGAAATCTAAATCTCAAACCATAAGGTTGTTTAACAGATGATGGAGTAAAATCAATTTCGTAAAAAAAATGGAGGCCCTGCACACTTCGGCCTCCTTTTTTTATTTGCCGTTGTTGGTATTTTCTCCAACAACATCCCGCTATTTTAAGTCTCCAGACTCAAAATCTCCATGACTGCTATTTTAAGCCTCCAGACTTAAAATCAATATTTCAAATCTCCTTCCAACATCGCGAACATTCTCAAGCAGCTTGCAGCTGCAATCGATAATTTTAAAATTTTGTATCCAAAATCCAAAATCCAAAATCCAAAGTCGAAAATCTAAAATACCAAATGCATCACCTTCGGCCCATAAATTACGATCCCTATACACACCACCATAATCCCGATGATCAATACCGACCCGGCAGCGACATCCTTGACAAACCTGATATCTTCATGCATCTCCTTCGTATGAAAATCACAAAGACGTTCGATAGCCGTATTCAGACCCTCTGCCCCTATCACGGCTCCGATACATGCAAATACAAAGCACCATTCCGTAACGGAAAGTTTTAGCCACCATCCGAGGACTATAAAAAATATCGCCATCACAAATTCAATTTGTGCATTCCGCTCACTCGACAATAAATCAAACATGCCTCTGAAGGCGTGCCCCAGACTACTGAACACTTTCCACATCACTGTTATGTATTTGATAAGTTCCTGTTATGCCAAGACGGCCCACTACACTATTCCCCAATTCAGAAAAAGAAGTACACTCGAATTTATGCCCATAAAAAATATGCTCGACCGGAATCCTCGGTAGCGAAAATGAACCATCAAGGTTCCTGGGATTCGTATCTCTGCGGCTATCAAGTAGATTAGCCTGAACTTTAAATTGTTGTATTTCTGCAGCCCATGGTGGTAAATGCAAATCACCCAGTACAATAACACTCCCCTCAAAAACTTTCATGTATTCCGTCAGGTAACTGAAATGTTTTGATATCCTTGCAAAGGCTGCCTGATTGACCGGAGGCATTACCGTACAACTCATTATCGTGCAGAGGTGATCATTGGTCAGCTTGATCGATCCGATTAATGACGGCACATCATGAAAATAAATGGTATCCAGAGATTGAAAAGCAATTTTTGAAAAGAACCCCATGCCATATGGGTCAAGCCTGGTCATCGTCCTGATGTATGTATATTCAGGAGATAGTTTTTTTATTAATTGTGCATTCCAGTCAGGTGTCAGTTCCTGGAAACTGATAATGTCTGCATCAAGATGGGTGATATAATCAATGACTTTATCATAATCATTTTCTGCATTGCCCAGACTGATATGTGAAATTTTAAGTGAAGGATTAGACGTTACTACCGCCAGCCTCATTTGTTTATTCGCTGATCCCTTCAGATGCAGACATAATACACAGCAGCACAAAAGACTCACCATCATGATTCTTTCCTGTCGTACAAGAAAAGCAGTAAAGCCAAGCACCAGCATGCCGAGCATGATGTAAAAAGTATAATCAGATAGTTGGCGTAAAAGCAAAAGTGAGGGTGTAAAGACACAGAGTCCGGTCAATAGTATTAACAATGCCGATATACCCACAGAGACAATTGCCTTGGGCAAAAGACCAGCGAGCTTTATCGGAGCGGACATATCTGTAGTTTTCGAAATCAATCGTTTACCGTTTTACAAGGGCGCAGGATTGTTGGTATTCTTGCACATTCCCCTCAGGATTCCATAGCTTAACAAATACGATGTAGATACCCATATCCGCCAGCCGACCTTCTGCATTGCTGCCATCCCATTGAATGAGCGCAGAAGTACCAATAGACTCATTGGATAAAAGCTGTTTTACGATTCTTCCTTCAAGATCATAGATCCAGACAGATGCAATATCATCACCGGAAGTCTCTCTAAAATCGATGAGGAGAAAATCTTTGTATCCGTCATTATTCGGTGAAAACTGTTTGTTCGTAATGCTGAAAGGTGCTTTTGCAACTCCGTTTTGTAAAGCTTGCGAATTCGGTCCTGTTGGTGTTCCATATCCACTCACAGATGAAGCACTATGCCAGCTTGATGCAGAAGAAGCAGGTGCATTGATTGAAATTCGTTCAAGGCTGACCCCGTTCTGATCACTGATCACAGGATGATGCCAGGTAGAGGAATATGTGAATGAATCTATAAATACACCACCGGCGATGAGCGAAGCCTGGTCTTCTTTGTCACCCCATGTAGGCAATGTTGAGGCATAAAGCTTTGTCGGTTCCGGCACCACATACCTTGAAAGGATATCCGAAGGATCAGGTGTAAAAACCGCAATTTCTCCCGGCGCAAGTATTTCATTTACTCCGGTGGGATAAATATCGTGATGTGTTGCATTGATGCGTCCTATCGCAAGCGTGCTCAGATCAATAAACTTTTGGCTAGCGTTGATGATCTCAATAAACCGACTCCCGCCGACTGCAGGATTAAAAAGTATTTCATTGATCAATACATCTCCTTGCTCAACCGGTGCGACAAGGCCAAAGACAATTGTATCCTGTCCTTCTGCAGCGTTGCCAAGACAATCAACAGCCGAAAAAGGTATCAGATGGTAGATCACATTTTGCTGAAGTGGTGATATCAGTGTGATTCGGACAGCGCTGGCATTGATAAGCTCAACTTTGTCAATCATCAGTGCAGGTTGAAATACATACAATGTCGGATTGAGCATCAACACAGATTCAATCCGTTCATCAAAACGCAATTCGACCACATCAGGTGAAGGCGTAAACAATGAAACAATAGCGGGCCCCTGTACATCCGGAGATATAGTCCATTGTGTATTTATTTGTCCGGGCGTTCCGCCGAGAAGGTTGGAAGCTGCTGTCCAGTTTTCCTTATCTGAACAGATGTGCGATGGATTGATCATTTCAAGCGACCATCCTCCATTTGATTTGACAGCATCATTATACCATGACAGGGCATAGCTTACTTCGTGTAGTATTTCACCAGAGGTATTGATCAAGGCTAAAGAAGTCCCGCTGTTTGTGAGTGCAGACATGCTAGGCAGAGCAATTACTCTGCCAAAAGGTGACAGGGATGCAATGTTAGCATCGTCTGTAAGGATCACAAATTCTCCAGGATGTATAAGGCTGTCAGGTAATACTTTCTCGGTGGTACCCACCCTTATTTTATAATCGCCCAGATTGAATACTTCAGTGCTGGTGTTGTGAATTTCAAGATATTCTGCATCAGGAAGACCTATCAAAGGCGTCGGATCTGCCATGATCTCCGTGATCAGCAAATCAAAAGGACCTGCTTGTGCTATTTGGGTAAATTGAAAATTCTTATTGTCCGTCAAAAGAACATTTCCAGAAAGATCTTTAAGATTATTGACTGTCAATGTATAGATCTGATTCGATATAAAAGATTGGTTCCATGAAAGGGTGATTTCATTTGCATTCAATACGATATCATCAGGTGTTGTATTCCCTGGTGTCAGTATATAATGAGTTGGATCACTGGAAGTAACAGGATCCAGTGCTTCATCAAAAAGAAGTGTCACTGTATTATTATCTGCTACTGACAGCGTGAGCCAGGACGGAATAGTTTGATCAGGTTGAAGAGGAGTGATATTAATATTGTCAAATCTGAATTTATCTCTTCTTGTGTCTGTGTATTTCCCGTAAAAACCAAATGTGGTCAGGGATGAAACAGGCAGGATATTGTGTGAGGCGGAAAACAATAGTTCAGGTAATGCGCCGCCTAGTTTAAATATCTGCCATAGCCCCTGGCTATTTCGCACAATACGAAGAGTAAGATCCACCGGTTCCAGAGCAACCAGTCCGGGCACTGATGAGGCAATAGTTGTCGCGCTTCCATTTTCCAGATATTTGAAATCCAGAGGGTCAACATCGCCGGTGGCCCCTATTTCCAGAAAGTAACCAGAGGCAGAGGTGAGGTCAGAAGTTGTAAGTCCAAGATATATTCTCAAAAGGTTACTTGTAGAGGGTGCAAAATCAAGCCTGAAATAGACTTCCCATACCATACTGTCTGTGAAAGTGACAGGAACATAAATCCATGAAGAAGTTGATCCTGAAGGAGCATTTAACTGCAATTGGCCGGACGTATTTACAATGTAGTTTTCAATATTTCCCTGCCACCCATCCAGGTTGCCATCACTAAAATCATCCGAAAATTGACCTGAAGCTTCAAAATGTAGAAGTAGCGCAAACAGTCCTATGGCGAAGAAATATTTCATATTTCGAAGGTAAGCTAAAATGAAAAAGCCCACTGCCGCTTTTTACAATATTTTAAGTCTCCAGACTTAAAATCTCCATGACCGCTATTTTAAGTCTGCAGACTTTACATCTCCATGACCGCTATTTTAAGTGTCCGGACTCAAAATCTCCATGACTGCTATTTTAAGTCTCCAGACTTAAAATCAATATTGCATTTCACCGCTATTTTAAGTTTCCGGACTCAAAATCTCCATGACCGCTATTTTAAGTCTCCAGACTTAAAATCAATATTGCATTTGTAATTACGGTTTTTAAATAAAAAGGGAAAGGTTGTCTGTAATTTAATGCTACGGGCAACCTTTCCTTTTTTATTATTTCTGATGATTGCAATTGCCTAAAGCCTCCACCTTAGCCTTAGCCCCCACCTTAGCCTTTTGTTTGTAACTTTACACCCCTAAACCGAGTATAGATAAATATGAAAATAGCTGTCGTTGGTTGTACAGGCCTGGTGGGCCAGATGATGTTGAAAGTATTGGAGGAAAGGGATTTTCCTGTTTCCGAATTATTGCCTGTCGCATCTGCCAGTTCTGTCGGACGTACGATCATGTTCGATGGTCATACATATCCTGTACTCTCGATGCAGGATGCAATCGACAGAAGGCCGGACATCGCTTTGTTCTCTGCGGGAGCATCGGTTTCAAAAGAATGGGCGCAGGCTTTTGCGGATGTGGGTTGCACTGTGATTGACAATTCTTCCGCATGGAGGATGACAGAAGGTATTCCACTCATCGTACCTGAAGTGAATGGTCACGTGCTGACAGAAAAGGATAAAATAATTGCCAATCCGAATTGCAGCACTATCCAGATGGTCGTAGCACTTAATCCAATCCATCGCCGTTTTGGCATTCGACGCATCGTAGTGTCTACATATCAGGCCGTGTCCGGAACAGGCATGAAAGCAGTGAAACAATATAAAGATGAAGCAGATGGACTGCAGCCTGAAGCGCAGGTTTACCCACATCCAATATTCGCCAATTGTCTCCCGCATTGTGATGTTTTCCTGGAAAATGATTACACCAAGGAGGAGATGAAAATGGTGTACGAGACCAGGAAGATTATGGAAGAACCCGATATGCCGGTATCTGCCACAGCCGTGCGCGTGCCGGTCATCTCCGGGCATAGTGAGTCTGTCAATATTGAACTGACATCTGATGCTGATCTTGCCGGCATAAGGACAGTTCTCGCTGAGGCTCCGGGAGTTAAGTTATATGATAATCCGGGTGCTAATCAGTATCCTATGCCGATATTGGCAGAAGGAAGGGATGATGTATGGGTTGGCCGTATCCGTAAAGATGATTCAAGAGACCGCTGTTGGAATTTATTTATTGTAGCGGACAATCTGAGAAAAGGTGCTGCCACTAACGCTGTACAAATCGCTGAGTACCTGATTGAAAAGAAGATAATAAATGCTGAAATGTCAGGATCATTGGCCGTTTAAGTATTGTATTGGAATATTTTTTTTGCCTGATTTCCCTCCTGGCAGCCAGGTATAAAATGTGTGGATATTTTTTGGGCTTCAATAGATCAAAAATCGGTTAAAATACGTTTCACTCATGGAGTTCCTGAATGCATTTGCATAGGTCAGGCATTACTTCAAAATGTGAATAAAGTCCCAATAGGTAACATACAAAGCACATACGAAGTAAAAAAAGGCAAAATTGTAACGGATGAGGATTTAATCCTGAGTCCAACGAATAATATCGATACGAATAAGTACCATTAAAAATCATACGTATGAAGACGAGAATCGTAATGTGGGGAAATAATGAAAAGGATCAGAAAGTACTGATCGCTATCTCACTGAAAGCAGAAGACAATGTAGTTGAGTTATACACTTTTCCATTTGAAACTACATCTGAAGAATTTTATAACCTGATGCTCAACGAATGGCGTGAATCCCATGAGGTACCTTTCCCAGAAGGCTATACGCATACCGAGCGACCACTGACAGCTTCAGATAACATTCTTCCCGACAATCTCAAAGTAGACAGGCCCGATATTATTCAACGGGCACAAACAGAATGGCACTTCCTTGTGCTGTCAAATAAATTGTATCATTCATTCCTGAGTGAACTGGAAGATATAAAAGACAAGATCAAAGGTGCTACCAGTTATAAAAATCAGCTCTGGGAAGAGATGAAAGAATCCTGGGAAAAAATCCAGAAAAATATTTTTGATAAAACACTTCTCCGCGAGCACGGACAGCAATTGCGGGAGATGACCAATGACATATTCACCCAGCTGAAGAATATGCGTAAAGACATGGATTCCGAAATCGATCGTGTATCGCATGAATTTGCCGATAGATTCAATACAAAATTGGATGAGATAGAGCTGAAGATCAAAAACGGCCTGGGTCTGCAACCACTCTTTAATGAATTGAAAAATCTTCAGCAGGAATTTAAAGATGCTGACTTATCAAGAAATGACCGTTCCAAAATCTGGAAGCGAATTGATGTCGCCTTTAAACAGGTTAAAGAGAAAAAATTCGGAGAAAAAAGCTCGAAGGATACATCCGCTCTTGACAGGTTAAGCCGCAGATATGAAGGGTTGATTTCAGCCATTGAAAAGATGGATAAATCAATCAGGCGGGACGACAAGGATAAGAGCTTTCAGGATGATCGCATCGCGAATACGGAAGGTCAACTTGAAGCGCAAATCCGGATGGCCAAACTAAAAATGATCGACGAGCGCATCAATTCCAAGAACGAGAAGTTAGCCGAAATGCAGAAGACGAAAGTGGATTTGGAAGAGCGGATCAACAGGGAAAAGAAATTTCTCGAGGATCAGAAGAAGCAGCAGACTATGAAAGTGGAATTGAATGAAGCCAAAGAATCGGTCAAGCAAAAGATAGCGGAAACGATTCATGCTCAGGCTGACAATCTTGACGCTGATGCACTGGGTAAGGCCGCTGAAGCCATCGCGGAAGGAAAGGCTAAAAAGCAAAAAAACAAATCAAAAGATTCGCTTGTTGACGCGATTAGTGAAACCCTTGGCGAATCCCTTACAGATCTGGGCGATAATCTCGGCGCCATTGCCTCTGTGGTCTCTGCCAAAATAGAAGAGGCCGTCAGCGATCTCAATACGCAGGCTAAGGCAAAAATGAATGACATCAAAGAAACAATAGACAATATGGAAAAATCAAACAAAGAAGGAGCGGAGAATGTCAATGACACCGCCAAAGAAGAAAAGAAATCAGGCGACGATGGATCAAAAAAAGATACATTTTTTGACACCGTGAAATCCATGGGTGAAGACCTGGGTGCAGCCACTTCCGGGATTGTAGATAAGCTTGAAAGCGCCATGAAAGAAATCCATGTCAATGAAATCATGGATGACATCAGGGACAATCTGAAAGAAATGCATGTACAGGAAAAACTACAGGATATCAGCGATACGATCAGGGAAACTGCCGCTCACCTCACAGCTGACGCAAAAGAAAAGCTGGAGGAGTTAAAAAACAAGATGCACAAAGCAGAAGACGATACTAAGGATGAAACCAAAGACTCGTCTGAGGTATAGTTTTCTTGCTGCCTGATAAAAAGAAAAACGTTGTATTTAGTCTCAGACTAAGTACAACGTTTTTCTTTTTATAATTCACGTCTTATGTCTTACATCTTACGTCTCATTCCTTCACAAACTTCTTACTATACATTACACTTCCCGTCGTCACCTGCAGCACATACATACCTGAATTAAATGATGAAATATCGATCACGTTCTGATTGATACCTTCTGTCAGCGACCACTTTTTAGTGGACAACAGATGTCCGGTCAGATCAAAGACATGGATCATGGCATCATCTGATCTTGCAGCAGATAACACGACCTGTATTAAATCTCCTGCCGGATTGGGCATTAATCCTAATGCAGCATTGTCATGAGTATCATTTGTTGCATTGGGGATAGAGGTATCTACGATGGTACCTCTTTCGGGAGCTTCTGTACACATAGCATTTGTCTGATCACTGGTCAGGCAGGCTTGTGCATTATAGATCACGGCATCCATTGTTTCGACATCATCCACATACCAACCATCCCCGGCATTGTTGGCATCAGTTCCAAACCGATATCTTATTTTAACCTGCTGGCCGATATAATCGCGTAGATCAATATAGACAGGTTTCATTACCGGAGTTGGAGAGCTCTTACCTGAAAATGCAAAAAGATCCGGAATGGCAAATGTTCCATATTGAAGACGTCTCGGATAACCATTTCTGAATACCCGGTCACCAAGTGGTATCCATGCATTACCACCATCTGTAGAAATTTCCATAAATCCTCCGTCAGCACCCGCTTCAGTATTGAAGTAATGATAGAAACGATACAATGGATAACTGCCCGTGATGGAGTAGGGCTCAAAGTTCTGTAAATAATGTTTTGAAGCTGTAGCGGGATCACCGACATTCCAAGCAGAGATACCGCTATGCACCACCAAATCCTGTGTTTGCCAGAAATTTGATGTTGTTCCGTTTACATCATAATAAATATCCCAACGTTCGAGCGGATCACCTTCGATGTCATCATAAGACAGACGCATAGAATATTTTTCAGGATCAGTAGCCAGTAGATAGGTGATTGTTATTTCTTCGTCAGCAGCTATGGAATTAAATGACCAGACAAGGCTGTTTCCTACAGAAGGCTCAATATTGGCAGATCCGGCGAGATATGTGCAACCATCAGGAATCTGATCTTCTACAAATGCATTTGTCAATGGAAAATCTTTATAATTGGTCACAGTCAACGTCACTTGTATATTCTCACCTGCCACGACTTCGGGTGTCATCGTTTTCTTAAATTTGATTTCATCAAGACAGCTTGTAGGCAGATCAAATCCTTCACGGCCATCAGATCTTGAACCCTTATCGCCACCGTCAGCATTGAATCCCAATCCTCTTCTGGCAAATGCCTTCCAGATCAGACATTGATTGGACCCTCCATAATCGATCGAATCAGCCCTCAGGATAGCATTTCTCGCATCAATAAATCCGGGAGGACAGGGTTGCAATTTCATACCATCCATGACAAGTTGAATCGCCATATTATTTCCGCCGTGTCCATGTAACACGTCCGGATCCCACCCATATTGATCGCTCATATCCCAATAGATATCCCAGAGCATCGCACACCAAACCGAACCCACACCATGCGGAAGATCCTCGGTGATAATATCATCGTAGGTATGGGGATCAATTGTCATATCCGTACTATAAGGATACGTCCGAATGCCCCTTCCATCTATATTTTCTTTAATTGCATATGTGCCTATACCTCTCTTTTTTGCTCCGGTATCACCTACGTTAACCGTAGTGACAAGAGCGAAAAAATCACTCCATCCTTCACCCATACCTGAAGCTTCCTCTGCATTACCAGTTTGGGAACCTCCGGACAAACAATCACTTCGACTTGGACCACCCGTCAGTCTGTTTGAAATACCATGGGTGTATTCATGTGATATCACACTGTTGTCCAGGGATCCATCCCGAAGCGCGGGACCTGTAGAGATCGGAGCAATAAATGATGCTGTTAATCCATTTGCAGCCGCTACTCTAATCCTTGAACATTCTCCTTTGCTGATGAAGACCGAAGGTATTGTGACAAGTGTTGCATTTGCTCCTGCTGCCATACCGATCACTGTTTCATCAAAATTGCAAATGATGACTCCAATCGCACCTGCTTCCTGTGCATTGTAAACCTTATCACTGAAATCACACAATCCACGATCGATGATCGCTATTTTTCCGGCCAGTGCAGTTGGATTGCCCAGGGGGACGCAGCCAAAAGTAGGATCAAATGATTTATCATCCATGATCACTACAGGGCCTGTGACTGGTGCAGAAGTAGATATATCCGGACCAAATTGTGCAAGACCTGTTTGTATTTTCCCGGATAAATCGATCGGCGTGAGAACTTCAAGAAATTTACTGCTATTGTCCTGATTCCATGTGAACATTCTCATCTGCCCACTAAAGCCATCTACAGGTGTTGAGAAATCAGCATTGTTCTGACAGGCTGTTCCACCGTTTGTTTGTGTCCCGCACAATGAAGGATTACTATCACCGAATTGCGAAAGTGCATTGACAAAATCCAGACCTGCTCCAAGAGATGAATAATTCTTTGATTGAAAATTACCTGCGGCTTCAGTGAATCCGTATTGATAAGCAAAATCATGCATGAAGTTATTCCGGAAGAATAAACCTGTCACAGCGACATTTTCATTATCGACAGGCTCGCCATCAACATTAAAAGGAAAATCAAATAGAAGATTTGCTCCACCGTCTACTTCAAAATCCGGGCTATAACTCCAGTCCCGATCAAGAAATGCGTGGACGTTGTTGCCTTGTGTGAGTGTAGATTCAGGACCAGCTATTCCATTTGTATCATGCCATCCAAACGGTGATGCAGTTAAATCCTCAGCACCTGTGATCAATTGAAAATCTCCATGGTTTGGACTTTCTATTGTTGTTGGAAGTACTCTGTATGATCCGGAAGCTGCATTGACTGGTGCCGGAGGTGCAAACGTTATGGCGGAATGATTGTCTTCACATATGTCTTCATGTGATAAATATCCTTGTTCAAAGCTACAGTGCGAAGTCAGGTTATCATTTGAAATCAGTTTGCCATTGGTGGCATCTACAAAAGACTCATACAACAATCCGGATTTTGCAGGTTGAAATTGAATTTTCCATGTCAGATGATACTCACCAGAAGCAGTCCGCAGATAGCCCAATTCAGCAGGAATATCAAGAAGTGCCAAATCGGATTTATCATAAACAGGAACTCCGGCCGAATTGTAATTTTTTAATTGAGGAAGTGAACGGGAAGCGACACCCAATGAATTCGCCACGATACCGATAGCCTGAGGAGCTTTAAGATCAACATTGGTGGCGGAAAATGGCTGGCCGTCAATGATCGTAAGCCTGTGGCCTACACTAGATATTTTTCCATTCGGCTGAAATGCAAGATTGATTTCAGTGCCGAAGATTTCATATCCATCTTTCAATTGTGTGAGATGGACATGCGTGACACCGTTGTACGCATCAGTGAACTGGCTTGTGATCTTAAGATCGCCGATAGCTTTATGATCTAAGCCATATTCGTTTTTGATATACACTGACGCTTTGGTGATATAGTCCGTAGCCTGAGCAGCCAGAGGTGAAATAAGAATGAAAGACAGTGAGAACACTGCCAGTAGTAGGAGCAAATTTTTCATATTCTGATTTATAAGGAATTGAAGCGCTAAATTTAATCAAACTTGACTACACATGAGAACGGAAGTCCCATTCTTGCCTATATTGGTATGATATATGACAAAAAAAGGTAATTGGGTGATCATCGGTCGCCATACGGTTATAGAAGCCATCGAAAGCGGGCAGCCCATAGATAAAGTGCTCATAGACAGGCAGGCGAATCTGAATGAGGTCGTCGAAAAATGCCAGAAACTTGAGATTCCCGTTCAGAAAGTACCCAAAGAGAAGCTGGATAAATTTGGGGCCAATCACCAGGGAATTGCTGCCTTCAGATCACAGGTTGAATACACATCACTTGAAGACCTGGTGCCACACCTTTTTGATCAGGGTATAGTTCCCTTATTGATGATGCTCGACAGGGTCACAGATGTAGGCAATTTCGGTGCGATCAGTCGATCGGTTGAGGTGCTTGGGGCTGATGGCTTGGTTTTCCCCGCGAAGGAAACAGCTCAACTCAATGCCGATGCTGTCAAACGGTCTTCAGGGGCTCTTCTGCGTATACCACTGTGCAGAGTCAGAGATCTTGTTTCGACAGTTCGATTTCTGAAAGATAGCGGTGTTACTGTTATTGCCGCCGACGGTCGTGGTACTACACCTTTGCAAGAGGTGGATTTCAAACAACCAATGGCGATCATTATGGGATCAGAAGGCCAGGGCGTTGCTCCGGAATTATTGCGCATTGTTGATCACATCGTCGTCATTCCACAAGCAGGTGAAATGGATTCCCTGAACGTCTCCGTTGCAGCTGGAATTATGCTGTATGAAGCGCAAAGACAGAGACTACCGGTATGATTTTTTTAAGCATACGGACAAGTCGCGACCTGTCCGTACGCTTAAAAAAATTATAGTTAAACATCTTCTCACTACGCTATTTGAGGTTTGAACTATAAATCCATATTTCGGATCATGTATCATATCGAAAATCTCCCTCAAGCAGCTTGTAGCTGCGACTGGTTATCCGGGATCACATCTATTTTTTTCATTTCCCGACTTTTACAACTCAAATACCCTTTCCAGCGTTAATCAGTTTACTTTTGAGCTTTCATTCCGGATTTTCTATGAATAAATATTTCAGTTTTCTTTCGATCAGCTTGCTGAGTGCTTTTTTGCTTTTATCGTGCAGTGGTTCTAAGTCTGCAGTACACCCCGCGACAACTGTTCCTCATGCACTGCTTTGGAAGATCGAAATGCCCGGGCAGTCACAGCCTTCCTATTTGTTTGGAACGATACATATGATTCCGAAAGAGGATTATTTTCTTCCATCAGGTCTTGATGAAGCTTTTGATAAAAGCAAGCAGGTCGTTTTTGAAATTGACCTTGATGAAATGTCGGACATGGGATCGATGATGGGCATGCTGTCCAATCTGATGATGAAAGACGGGACGACTCTGCAAGATCTCCTGACTCCGCAAGAGTATACTGAGGTTTCAAAATATTTTGACAATATGGGTTTGCCTATGTTCTTATTGTCAAAGGTGAAACCGATGTTCCTGTCAATGTTGGCTGAAGTGAATATGAATCCTGAAGAAATGCAATCAGATGACATCGTTTCTTATGAAATGAATTTGTATGATAGAGCACAAAAGGCAAAGAAGGAAGTAGGAGGTTTAGAGACCATGCAATATCAGATGTCTTTATTTGATAGTATCGCTTATAAGGATCAGGCTATCATGCTGATGGATGCGATCAAAGGGACGAATGCGGATACCGATATGTATGACCAGACGGTTGAACTCTATAAACACCAGGATATAGAAGCCATGATCGAAATGGCCACTGAACCCAAACCAGGTGAGGATGGGAATTTTGAAAATGTACTCATCAACAATCGGAACAAAAACTGGATCCCTATCATGTCAAAAATGATGAAGAATGGTCCTGTGTTTTTCGCAGTCGGAGCCGGACATCTCGCCGGAGAAAATGGCGTGCTCAGCCTCCTGAAAAAACAAGGTTATAAAGTAACTCCTGTTTCTGTTTGCAAAGCAACTTTTCCAAAAAGGGTTTGAGCTTGAAAAGTAGAACACAGAAGGGCAGAAGAGGCTGAAAAGCAAAAAGACTGATAATGAACATTACTAATTGCTTATTTTTTTTGCCGCAAATTTCGCAGATTAAATTTTGCCAATTGCATATTGCTTATTGTTACAGTATGCTACAATTTCGCCTTTAGATATTGCCCCGTTACTGATTCCTTGCATTTTGCTACTTGCTCAGGAGTACCTTGTATCACCAGATTTCCTCCTTCATCACCTCCTCCGGGACCAAGATCAATAACCCAGTCCGCAGTCTTGATCACTTCCATATTATGTTCGATGATCACGACAGTATGGCCTTTCTCCACTAGTGCATTCAAAGCATTCATCAACACATGAATGTCATGAAAATGCAAACCGGTGGTCGGCTCATCAAAGATGAAAAAGAGATGCCGGTCATCTCTGTCTTTCGTCAGAAATGATGCAAGCTTGACACGCTGTGCTTCTCCGCCTGAAAGCGTACTTGATGCCTGCCCAAGTTTGATATACCCTAATCCGACATCCTGAAGGGGCTGCAATCGTTCGGCAATATCTTTTTCATCCTCAAAAAATTCAACGGCCTCATCAACACTCAACTCCAGGATATCATAGATATTCTTCCCTTTATATTTTATCTCAAGTATCGGTTTTTGAAATCGTTTGCCTCCACATTCATCACATACCAGTTTGACATCTGCGAGAAATTGCATTTCAATAATGATCTCACCGTCGCCTTTGCACGTTTCACAACGACCGCCTTCTACATTGAATGAAAAATGTTTTGGTTTGTATCCATTCACTTTCGCGAGGTGCTGATCCGTCATCAGTTTTCTGATGGCATCATAGGCCTTGATATACGTGATCGGATTAGACCTTGAGCTTCTCCCCAGTGCTTGTTGTCCGATCACTTCAATCCCATCGATACGCTCAAAATCTCCTGTGATGGATTTCAACAAATGCGTATGTGAACCTGATGTGATACCGAGGGCCTGTGATAATGCAGGCTCAAGTACATGTCGCACTAACGTAGTTTTTCCTGATCCACTTACCCCTGTCACCACAGTCATGCAATAAAGAGGAATTTCAACATTTACATTCTCAAGATTATGCAGCCTGGCACCTTTTAGAAAAATTTTATTTGGAGAAGTTCGCCTTTTCTTAGGCGTAGGTACAGTTTTACGTCCGGTCAGGTATTGATGCGTAAGACTTACTTTTCCGGTTGGTCCATTTTCTATAAAATCATCATAAGGTCCTTCAAACATAATCTCTCCTCCATGAATGCCTGCTAAGGGTCCTACATCAATAATATAATCAGCCTGCTGAATCATTTCTTCTTCATGTTCCACGACGACAACTGTATTGCCTAGATCTCTTAATTCAAACAATACTTTCAGCAACTGCCCTGTATCTTTTGGATGAAGGCCGATACTGGGTTCGTCAAGTATGTACAATGAACTGGTAAGATTGCTTCCAAGATTTCGCGTGAGATGTATTCGTTGTGTTTCACCCCCACTGAGTGTAGAAGAAATCCGTTCGAGGTGAAGATAGCCGAGGCCCACTTCGCTCATCGTGCGAAGACGGTTTCTTACTTCAAGTAGTATCCGTGCAGCTGTTGATTCTTCATGTTTTGAAAGTTTCAATTCTGTAAAAAATATCCGGAGATCTTTGACAGACATATTGGCTAACTCTGGTAAAGACTTTCCACCGACTTTTACATACGTAGCTTCCGGCCTGAGTCTTCCCCCGTCGCAATCTGTGCAGGTTGTACGTCCGCGGTACCTGGCCAGCATCACACGATTTTGTATTTTATAACTACCCTGTTCCACCTCTTTGAAAAAAGCGTGAATACCTCGTACGTCATTATTACCATCCCACAGTAACTTTCGCTGTGCAGTTGATAATTCAATGTAGGGTTTGTGAACAGGGAATCCCTGCTTACCTGCTTTTTTTAAAAAATCCTGTTGCCATAGAGTTGATTTCTCACCACTCCATGCAGCCACCGCACCTTCATACACGCTGAGTGAACCATCCGGAATGACTTTATCTTCATCGATGCCTATGATCTTTCCGAATCCTTCACATCGTGGACATGCACCGACTGGATTATTGTAGTTGAATAGTTTGGGTTCTGGTTCAATAAAAGTAAGGCCATCTAATTCGAAGCGGTTATTAAACTCAGATTTCTCGCCACCTTCTGCTTCAACGATGCATTCCCCTTCAGCTTCATAGAATGCAGTCTGCACACTGTCTGCGGTACGTTTCTTAAATTCTTCATCATGAGAGACAGGAAAGCGATCAACCACCAGGCTTAGATCTCCTTTTTTCAGCCCATGAGCTTTTTGTTTGATGATGCTTTTATATTCGGTGAGGAAGTCATCAATTTTTAATGTTTTGCCTTGCCACTGAATACGATTGTATCCTTTTTGAAGAAGAAGTTGTGATTCTTTTTCGATGGTTCTTTTTTCATCCTTTATCGAGATCGGGGCGATGATCATCAGCCTGGTTCCTTCGGCAAGACTGGTGATGTGATTGACGACATCAGTTACCGTATGTTTTCTGACCTTTTCGCCTGAAACCGGACTTATGGTCTGCCCGACACGTGCGAAGAGTAAACGCAGATAATCATAGATCTCTGTCATCGACCCGACAGTGCTCCTTGCATTTCCTCCGGAGACACGTTGTTCGATGGCGATGGCAGGACATATACCCCGTATGAGATCCACATCCGGTTTTTTCATACGATTGAGGAACTGGCGGGCGTATGAGCTCAGACTTTCTACATATCTACGCTGACCTTCAGCGTATAAGGTGTCCATGATCAGGGATGATTTGCCTGATCCTGAAAGGCCGGTGACCACCACAAGACGGTTTTTAGGTATGGTTACACTTACATTTTTGAGGTTGTTACTTCTGGCTCCTATGATCTCAATCTGACGGGCAGATGGCCTGGGAAGAGGGCTTGAAGAAGAAATACTTTTTAATTTACCCGGCATAAGGGAATGTTTTGGCTCAGTTTTTGTTGACCTTCTAACAGGCTATCTGATTGATTAGTTGCCAGGCAGCAGGATCCTTCCGGTAGTCGTTAAGTTCATGTTAAAGAATTTTATCTTTGTATAAATAGTTGTGCAAAGAAAAGAATTCCCTTAGCTTAGCACCCTATTAATCATTTTGGTCATTATAAAATCTTTTCTATAGCTACTACTCTACACTGTTTTTAAGACAAGGGTTTGATGTCAGACCTGATCTATTTCTAACTGTAAACATGTGTAGTATGCAAGTGCAACCGCTCAATGACCAACAACTAATTGATTATTATCTGGCCGGAGACGAGGCCGCATTTTCCACACTTCTTCATCGCCACAAGGCTAAGATTTACTCTTCGATCTACATGTTTACCAAAGATCGTGAGTTGGCTGATGACCTTTTCCAGGATGTTTTTATAAAAATCATTGACACCCTGAGGAAAGGAAAATACAACCATGAAGGTAAATTTCTTCAATGGGCCCTAAGGATTTCCTACAATATGTGCGTAGATCAGTTCAGACGGTCTAAAAGACGTACTAAAGTTTCTGCTACTGAGACCTTCGATATTTTTGATGTACTGGAGTGCGAAGATCCCAATATGGAGATGAGCATGATGCGTGATCAGACTTATGACCGTGTCAGGACATTGGTGGATATGCTTCCATCCGAACAGCGCGAAGTCGTCATACTGAGACACTATGCTGATATGTCATTCAAAGAAATAGCCTGCCTCACAGATGTGAGTATCAATACTGCTCTTGGTCGTATGCGTTATGCCCTGATCAATATTCGTAAGTTGATCGAAGAGAAGGAACTGGTGATTTGAACCCAATCAAAGAGTAATGTCACGAGGCGAACTGGTCTACAGATCAGTTCGCCTTTTTTCTTGGTAGTAATTCAATTTCAAAGAATTCAGAAATCCTGTATCATTTGCAAAAGAGGACGCAGATAAAAAATTAAAATTTAAGATTAATTAAGATTGATTTCGATTCATTTAAATCGAAAATCGAAAATCGAAAATCTCACGGAGCTAGTCTGTCGATTTTCCAGATGGATTTATTTTTATTATATCTGAACCTGTCATGCAATCGTTCATGCCGGCCTTGCCAGAATTCGATAAGATGAGGTTCAATGTTGTATCCACCCCAAAACTCAGGGTAAGGTATAGGGTCTATATTTTCAAATTTCTCATTTAGTAAACTGACTTTGTCGTCCAGCATTTTCCGGTCGGGTATGACGGTGCTTTGCGGTGAAGCTAAAGAGCCAATCTGACTACCACGAGGTCTTGAATGAAAATAGGTTTCTGATTTTTCTTTTGATAATTTAATTGCCACACCTTCTATTCTGACTTGCCGTTCCAGTTCTTTCCAAAAAAATACCAGAGCGACTTTTGAATTTTCAGCGATATCCCTTGCTTTATCGCTTAGGTAATTAGTATAAAATTCAAACCCATCATGTGTTACTCCTTTTAGTAAAACTATTCTTGCAGAAGGCTGACCATGTTTGTCCACCGTGGCCAGTGTCATCGCATTTGGTTCGACGATTTCAGCACGTACAGCCTCATCCCACCAAAGTAAGAATTGCTCAATAGGATCAGCGTCAAGATGCTCTAAGTCCAGTTTACCTTTCTGATATGATTTACGGATATCCTCAATTTTTTTCAAAACGCTATTTCCTTTTATAAATGAACATGTATAATAAATAATAGGGGTTAAAGATAAAGAGCAATCACAATTCAAGGCTCAATCGTTTCTAAAGATCAAATAGCGCTTATTGCTTTCCCGTCATATTATTGTGTATACGTAGGTCACTGATACTGAGCGTGTATAGGATGAGAAAGGAGGTCGAAGTATTCAATGCACCCGAATTACTTATTACCTGGTGCTTATTGCTTATTGCTTATTGCATTGTATCTTTGAAAGCCTCATGATATAGCATTGTGGATCTCGGCAAGGCAATTGGTTTTCGTTCTTCAAAAACTTATCTAACACCTCTCTCGGATGGCTCGTTTTTCCCCTGTATGGGCCTTTATATTAATTCTGTCTTGCATAGTCACTTCTGGTTATGCCCAGACATTTAATGGTCTGGGGGGATTATTGATTCCACCAGGTGCACCCGGCATGACAGTAGGCATCACAGACTCTCCTGTCACAGTATCCGGCATTGGAGTTATTGGAAGTGGATGCACAGTCATCGATAATGTCACGATCAATCTTAATCACACGTTTGACTCCGATCTGGCTATTTTTATTATTGCCCCCTCAGGTCAGGTTCTTGAACTGTCTTCCGACAATGGCGGTGGTCAGGACAATTATATCAATACTGTTTTTACAGATAATACAGGTCTTTTCATCACTTCAGGAGCACCACCTTATACAGGAATATTCAGACCCGAGGGCAGACAGCAAAGTACAACACCTCCTTTTTCAAATGCTCCTCCCCTGGGCACGTTTACTTTTGCAAATACCTTCAATGGAGTTAATGCAGATGGTGTCTGGACACTAAGGGTCAATGACCATGTATCAGTAGATGTAGGTATTCTCAATAGTTGGTCCATTAACTTTATAACTGGCGGAGGAACACCTCCTGTGGTTGATCTCGGACCCGATATCACGATATGCCCCGGCCAATCAACCACGATAACTGCCAATGTTGTTCCTTCAGCCACTTCTTATATGTGGAGTACAGGTGCAAGCACACCCTCAATAACGGTGACACCAATTGTCAATACAACTTACTATGTCACTGTTTCTAATTTGGGCTGCATTGATAAGGACACGATCAATGTCATCATCAATCCAAATGCGGTAAATGCAAATGCCGGTCCTGATAAAAATCTCTGCGAAGGAGGGTCAGTCTTTATTACAGGCTCAGGCGGGGGTCCTACAGCTACTTACAGTTGGAGCAGTGGTCAGAATGGTCAGACTATAAGTGTCAATCCCGCTTCTACTACTACGTACACGCTCACTGTATCCGATGGAGGTTGTATGGGTACTGATCAGGTAACGGTTACAGTAGTACCAAATCCGGTCGCGGATGCGGGGCCAAATACTGTGATTTGCGATGGAGCATCCACATTCTTAACGGCTACTGGCGGAACCACACCGAATACATATGCCTGGAGTACCGGACAAAATGGGTCGTCTATAACTGTCTCACCTTCCGGGACTACTATTTACACAGTCTCAGTCACCGTAAACGGATGTATGGGAACAGATGATGTTACCATTACCGTCAATCCGGCACCTACTGTAGATGCAGGACCTAATGTGCAAATCTGTTCTGGAGAATCAACTCAATTAGATGCCATTGGCAGTGGCGGCACTTATATGTGGAGCAATGGACAAAATGGATCGTCCATCAATGTATCACCAATGAATACCACCATCTACACAGTCACTATAACAGATCTCGGTTGTATGGCTACAGATAATGTCACTGTTTCTGTTATCAATGTGAGTGCAGACATCACCGGTAATGATGATATATGTGAAGGTTCCTCTACGATACTCACAGCATCTGGTGGATCTGTTTATGACTGGAGTACAGGAGCATCAGGAACGAATATCACTGTCAGCCCAAATGTCACTACCACTTATACGGTCACCGTTTCTCAGGGCAATTGTTCAGATGTAGCATCGATACAAGTGGTTGTCAATCCTGTGCCATTGGCTGTGCTGAGTCCTGATCAATCTATTTGCCAGGGAGGTACTGCAACTCTTACAGCTTCCGGAGGTAATTCATATCACTGGAGTAATGGTGCTAATACAAGTACAATTAATGTCAGTCCTAATACGACTACATCATACACAGTAACCGTTACTATAGGGTTTTGCGATGATATCGGTACAGTTGATGTCGTAGTACATCCTACACCGATTGCTTCAGCAGGGCCAGATGAAGATGTATGTGAAGGCGAATCGGTGACGCTTTTTGCCTCAGGCCTTTCCGGCCCCGGATCATATGAATGGAGTACTGGTGAAATGGGTGACGCTATTGATGTGGATCCTACATCCACGACCACATATACTGTGACTGTAACTAATCAATGGGATTGTTTTAGTACGGACAACGTGACAGTAAATGTTCATCCTATTCCCGTCGCCAATGCGGGTATAGATCAGGATCTATGCGAAGGAAGTTCAGCTACACTTACGGCATCAGGAGGCACGACACCCTCTTCCTATCATTGGAGCACAGGACAAAACGGTTCGTCTATTTCAGTAAGTCCCGGAAGCAGCACAACATACATTGTTACAATCACCGTTTCAGGATGTTCAGACATGGATGAGGCAGAGGTAAATGTTTTGCCTTCACCGTTTGCATACGCAGGTCCTGATCAAAGTGCATGCTCAGGTAGTGAAGTGAATCTGACAGCGACCGGTGGCGGCACGTATCATTGGAGTAATGGACAAACAACAGCTTCCACTTATGTTTTTCCAGTGTCAACGACAAATTATACAGTGACAGTAACTTCCAGTAATGGATGTACCGACACAGACAATCTTACGGTTACAGCGTTTCCATTACCACAGGCGGATGCAGGACCCGATCAAATCATCTGCGAAGGTGAACAAGCTACGTTCTCTGGCTCCGGAGGTGGAACGTATGCATGGAGTAATGGAGCAGCAACACCTGCAATAACCATTACTCCTGCAGGAACAACAACTTTTAATTTAACAGTGACAGATATCAATGGATGCACAGATACTGATGCAGCTACAGTCGTGGTCAATCCACTACCCATAGCCAATGCAGGTACCAATGTGTTCCTCATAACAGGTGAAATGGCAACACTAAATGCAACAGGTGGTGGTACTTACCTCTGGAGTACAGGAGAAGTGACACAACAAATAATAGTAACCCCGCTCGTGACCACTATTTATTCTGTCACCGTCACATTAAATGGTTGTACCGCAGTCGATGATATCACTGTTTTTGTCAATGAACCACCATCAGTAGATCTAGGCGCTGATCAGATCATATGTCAGGGGGAATCTGTAACGATCAATGCATTTGTACCTGGCCCGTTCAATCTAACGTATATGTGGAATAATGGAGAAACTACTTCTTCCATTACCATTACGCCATCCTCCACTACCATTTACGCAGTGACAGCTACTGATACCAATACGGGACTATCAAGTATTGATACGATAAAAGTTACTGTCAATACACTTCCTCTCGGTAATCCCGTCATCATGGGTACAAATGTTTTATGCTCAGGTTCAACAGTTACATACACGATTGATCCTGTATCAGGTGCTTCTGTTTATACGTGGGTTGTACCTGTTGGTGCAACGATAATTTCAGGGCAGGGAACAACTTCTATAGATGTCAGTTGGAGTACATCAGGCGGGCAGGTTCAATTGGTTGCATCAAATGCCTGTGGATCTTTACCTACTGCTATTACAACTATCATCGTCAATAGTGAGCCACTGCTTGGGGGTCCAGTCAATGGCGCCTTAAATCCATGTTCATTAGGTTCAAGTTCATATACTATTCCTTCAGTAGCGACAGCAGATACATATACATGGACGTTGTCGGGAGGTGCTACTCTTTCCTCAGGTCAGGGAACAAATAATGTGAGTATCGATTGGAATGGATTTGCGGGCGGACAACTTTGCATTGCTGCGGCTAATGAATGTGGAATCTCAGATACCCTTTGTCTTGATATTACGACAACGGCCAATCCTGTAGTCGATGCAGGTACAGATCAGATAATATGTGGACTCAGTGGAAGCCTCAATGCTACCGGATCTGGTTCGTGGACATTATTGAATGGACCCGGAACAGCACAATTCTCAAATGTGAATTCATCTACATCGAATGTTTTAGTTTCTGCCCCGGGAGTTTACACACTTAATTATTCGAATACACAAAGTGGTTGTAGTACAGAGGATCAGATGCAAATTCAGTTTAATGACAATCCTTCGATCATCAATCAGATCAATGATTGTAATAATACAAACACAGCATATAGTGTACGTTTTGAAGTGTCAGGTGGACAAAGTCCTTACCTGATCAATGGGAATGTCTTTGCGGGTGGAATTTATACGTCTGCGCCGATTGTGTCCGGCGATCCATTTTCATTTCAGGTGACAGATGCGAATGGTTGTATTTCAAATGCCATCAATGGACAAATCACTTGTTCATGTACGTCTGTAGCAGGTACGATGAGTTTAAATCAGATCGATGCGTGTATTGATGCTAAAGCTACAGCCACCTATTTAGGTGGTGCTTTTCCTGATGGAAATGACAAACTGGTTTTCATTTTATACGATGGCGATATTCAACACGGAATCATAGCGGTCAATACGATTCCGGAATTTTCGTTTATGCCTCCGATGCAGGTAGGCGTTACATATTATATTTCAGCGATGATCGGTGATGAAGGACCGGGAGGAATTCCATTACTTACAGATCCTTGTCTTGCCATATCTGCAGGCACACCTGTAGTATTCCATGATTTTCCCACAGCCTATGCCGGAGAGGATAAATTGCTTGGCTGTCAACCGGATTTTGTGAGGCTTGATGGATCAGGTTCAACACTGGGTACTGAGATTGCATACCAATGGACGTCTCCGGACGGAGGATCTATTATTGGATCTGGTACGGATCAAAGTGCTGACGCGACTTCACCAGGTACATATATACTTGCAGTACGTGACGTCAATTCCGGTTGTATATCCTTGGATACGGTGATGGTTACATCGGTAAGATTGTCAATAGATACGCTTGGCATCACTTCAACCTCACCTTTGTGTGTTGGCGATTGTAATGGTATTGTACAGATCAATAATAGTAATCCGGCATGGTTATTTGATTTTGGCGATGGCATATTCACGACGAATTCTTCAATTCAAAATGCATGCCCCGGAAATTTAAATGTTTCGATCAGGGATACGTTTGGGTGTGTGGCGGATACATTGATTTTTATTGCTGCCCCACTGCCTGTGACTGTTAACTTAGGGCCGGATCAGGTGATAGCGTTAGGAGATTCATTGTTGCTCAATGCAGAATCTGCTTCTGATATTATGGCGTATGATTGGTTTACGACAAACACATGTATATCATGTCCGGAGATCTTGATCAGTCCGATGGAGACCACATTGTATGAGGTAGCGGTGACGGATCAAAACGGATGTATGGCTACGGATGATGTGCTGGTGACGGTGCAGTTTCCCCGAAATATATTTATCCCGAATATATTTAGTCCAAATGGTGACAACATCAATGATGAACTTACCATCAGTGGAAGCCGGGATATTGTCATAGAATCCTTTGAAATATTTGATCGGTGGGGCAATAAATTATTTGAGGCTCAAAATTTCGGGCCTGGCGATGTGTCAAAATCATGGGACGGAACATTTAAAGGTCGGGCCCTTAAACCTGGTGTATATATCTACAAAATCAAAGTCCTTTTTTCCAATCATCATGAATTGATTGATTCAGGCGATTTTACATTGGTACGATAGGACCAATTACCATAGCCGGGATTTGCTCCTGCCAGGACGTTGACTCGCGTATATAGGTAGAGCATACACCTACGATGACAAAATAGAATTTATCTTGCCACCTATTCTTTTTATTCTATAAGATTTCATTGTCGACAGAGCATGGGGATTGGGTATAAATTATTTCATCCGGAAATTTTTCAGGGGAGACTTTCCAAACGAAAATATTTCGAAGGCTGGTATTATAAAATGGTCTCTGCCGATGAGATGAAAGCCATTGCCATCATCCCTGGCATAGCACTCTTCAATAAAAAGGAACGTCATGCATTTATCCAGGTTTTTAACGGAGTAGAACATACGACAAGCTATCATCGCTTTGACATCAGTGAATTCAGCGCTGATAGAAAAGAGCTGGATATCACCATCGGAAATAATCATTTTTCAAAGAAGGGTGTAACATTGGACTTGCCTGAGATTAAGGGTGAAATTTCTTTTTCCAATATGATTTTACCGCAGTCCTCATTGATGAGTCCCGGGGTGATGGGTTGGTTTAGTTATGTGCCTTTCATGCAATGCAGACATGGTGTGGTGAGTATGCATCATGATCTCATTGGAGATACGTCAGGGACATTTGGTCCTACAGATTGGCGGGATGGCATAGGGTATATCGAAAAAGATTGGGGCGCTTCTTTTCCAAAATGCTGGATCTGGATGCATAGCAATCATTTTGATGTACAGAAACCTGCTTCTGTCATGGCGTCTGTCGCGCATATTCCATGGATGGGAAGATTTTTTCCGGGGTTTATTGTCGTCCTGGTGATTGAAGGTGTGGAATACAGATTCGCTACCTACAATCAATCGGAGATGAAGTGCCTTGTTTTTGACGATTTAGTGCTTTTGGAATTTAAACGGCATGATCTCCATCTTATAATCACGGCATACAGGGGAGAAACGGCAACACTCCATATGCCGGTACAGGGTCAGATGACCGGCAAGATGAGTGAAAGCCTGAGGGCGCGACTTGAAATTAAATTGCTAAAGAATGAACATGAAATATGGTCATCCAGTGGCACGACAGCAGGCCTTGATATCTATGGAGACACCTCAGTACTGGAAAGCTCAGCATGGAGAAAATAGTTTGAGTCAGTGCTGTGATCTAAATTTGCCCATATGTTCAGGATCTTAAGTGTGGTACTATGTTTTGGATTAGCCCAAACCTTATTTAGCCAAAGCCAGACAAACCCTTTTGATCTGAAATACAGGTCATCCAGGCCTCAGCCAACATCCTCCAAGCCAGTAATCGATTCATCCGCGATAAAAACTACTGCTCAAAAGCAAGAGAAATTGCCGGTTGTTGAAAATGACATAAAGCCTTTGCCGGATACTTCATCTTCTCTGCCCATCAAGGACACGCCTTCTGTGAAATCAGGTAATAATCCTTTTGAACTGACGAAAGGAACAAAAAAAGAAACAAAATCAACTTCTGAAGGGACCTCTGAAGTCCAGTTTCATACTAACCCGGATGTTTCGCCACCTATCAGTGTGGCCAGGCATATGTCTAAGGGGATCCAAATTTTCTTCATTCTGTTAAGCCTGCTATTCCTCATTTTCATCGTCAATGTGGAGAGGAATTTTGTAAAAGACCTCTGGCGGGTGATCTCGAACGAAAATTACAGCTCACTGCACCTCAGGAATCAGCGTAACACGATGAGGCAGATTCTTCTGATGATGGGATACCTTATTTTTATCCTCCAGACGGGTATCTTTTTATGTCATGTATTGGTTCTATTTGGATATTCCGGTGGCTATTTGAGCAGTATTTGGGCTTGTGTAGGATTTGTCATAGTTATCTACGCCATCCGGCATATTGTGATCAGGTATTTGCGCTGGCTTTTCAACAACGAGAAGGAAATGAGCCTTTTTGGATTTGACATCAGTACCTTCAATACCATGGTAGGTCTGGTGCTGCTACCTATTAATGTTCTCTTAAATTTTGGGCCTGAAACTTTAGCTAAACCATTGGTTATCATAGGTCTTATCGTAATCGTGGCGGCCTATCTGATGCGTCAGCTGAGGTGGATGCTGACAGCCAGACAGCTCATAGCGAATAGTCTATTTCTCTTTTTTGTGTATCTTTGCACCGTTGAAATCTTGCCCCTGTGGGCTATTTTGACATTTTTCTGGTGAGTGCCTGATCGAATAAAACCCTCAGAATGGTTACAAAAAGCGTCAACGCAAGTCCAATTTCTACCCCTAAACTGAGCGTGAAAACCATCTTGGTTTCGCAACCCAAGCCAGAACGATCTCCTTACTACGATATTGAAAAGAAATATGGCATCCAGATCGACTGGAGACCCTTCAATCATGTGGAGCCTGTCACTGAGAAAGATTTCCGGAAAAATCGTATCCGTCCTGATGAATTTCAGGCTGTGGTGATGACAAGTAAAAACAGTATTGACCACTTCTTCCGGATTTGTGAAGAAATGCGGATCAAGGTTTCCCAGGACATGAAATACTTCTGTACCTCCGAGACTGTGGCGCATTATCTCCAGAAATTTATTCAATACCGCAAACGAAAGGTATTTGTCGGCGAAAGGACTATACAGGATCTTGCCAGCCCACTTCAGAAACATAAATCCACAACAAGGTTTTTGGTTCCTTGCTCTAATCTTGGCAAAGAAGATGTCATCGACTATCTCAAGACCAAAGAGGTCAACTTTGAATCTGCTGTCATGTACAATTCCGTGTCAAGCGATCTTTCTGATCTGCGTGATATATTTTATGACATGCTGATCTTCTTTAGTCCCCAGGGAATAGAATCCTTGTTTGAGAATTTTCCTGACTTCAAACAGAACAATACACGTATTGCTGTTTTTGGAAATATTACTTCCAAGGCTGCTGAAGATCATCATCTGCGGATTGATGTTATTGCACCCGCACCGGGAATATCTTCGATGTCAATGGCTCTGGATAAATATCTGCAGGAGTCGAATATGGAGAATCACAAGTAGAAATTACGGGTCTAATAATCTGACATTTTTGGTGGACAAAACTCCGGCAAAATCGAACAACTGCTGCGCAGCCCTTGTTCCCATGGTCATCTAAATTCTTTATTGATGACACCTATACTTTCAAGACCCTCATTAATCAATGCATTACAATCCCATTTGGTTGAACATCAATTGCAGGGTGCATCAGCTCATGAGAAAATGGCTCATCCTGTCCGTAAAGCCAATCTGATCCCTGATCCGGATACAGTAAAAAATGCAGCAGTTCTGATGGTTCTTTTTGAAAAACAACCAGCTGATTTTTATTTGATTTTTATCCGACGTACTACAACTCATAATGGGGATAAACATTCAGGCCAGATAGCATTCCCCGGAGGTAAAAGTGAAATCAGCGATCCTGATCTGATGTTCACAGCCTTGAGGGAAGCCCATGAGGAAACGGCAATGGACCTTTCTCAGATCGATGTGTTGGGGCCTTTGAGTCCTATCTTTATCAATGTCAGTAATTTTTTAGTCCATCCCTATCTGGCTTATTCATGGCAGCTACCAACGCTGAAAAGACAGGAAAGCGAAATAGAAGAGATTCTTGAGTTTCCGTTGTCCTCTTTTCAAAATCCGGCGTCTAGGCAGGAAACAAGAATTCATATTTCCCCGGAAATTATACTCAATCATGTGCCTTGTTTTAAAATCGATGACCACATCATCTGGGGAGCCACGGCGATGATCATGAATGAGTTCCTCGAAATCCTTGACCGGGCCTAAGTCTTGTCCGCTTACATTTCCGTAAATTTGGGCATACATGGAGCCTAACCAACCAATCACCGTCTACCAACCGAAACACCATATCCGTATTGTGACTGCCGCATCCTTATTCGATGGCCACGACGCCGCCATCAATGTGATGAGACGAATCATGCAGCGTTCAGGTGCGGAAATCATACATCTGGGTCATAACCGAACGGCCAGAGAAATAGTCGATACCGCTATTCAGGAAGATGTACAGGGAATAGCGTTGACATCATATCAGGGTGGCCATAATGAATATTTCAAATACATTTTTGACATGCTTCGCGATCGCGGTGCAGGGCACATTAAAATATTTGGAGGTGGCGGTGGGACTATTCTTCCCTCCGAAATTGAAGCATTGCAGAAGTATGGCATCTCCAGAATTTATTCGCCTGACGATGGCCGCCACATGGGTCTTCAGGGTATGATCAATGATGTGCTCATAAAATGTGATTTTCCACTGGGAGAACATCTTAACGGGGAAGTAGCTAAGCTATCGTCTAAAAATCATCTTGCCATTTCAAGAATGATCACGTCGGTTGAAAATTTTCCGGAAGAAAATAAAGACTGGATATCAATCATCACTGCACAGGCTAAAGAATCTCATGTTCCCGTCTTAGGAATCACCGGTACTGGTGGTGCAGGAAAATCAAGCATGATCGATGAAATCATCAGGAGATATCTTTTGGATTTTCCGGACAAAGATCTCGGAGTTATTTCTGTTGATCCAAGTAAACGCAAAACAGGTGGAGCATTGCTGGGAGATCGAATAAGAATGAATGCGCTGGTCTCCGACAGAGTGTATATGCGTTCGCTGGCTACTCGTCAATCAAATCTTGCTTTATCAAAACATATCCAACAGGCGATTAATATTCTCAAGGTTGCTAAGTTCGATCTTATCATTCTCGAGACATCAGGCATAGGTCAATCTGATACAGAGATCGTCGATCACGCAGATATGTCCCTTTATATCATGACGCCAGAATTTGGTGCTGCATCACAGCTCGAGAAAATAGATATGCTTGATTTCGCGGATGTCATCGCCATCAACAAATTTGATAAGCGTGGCGCTCTGGATGCATTGCGGGATGTACGCAAGCAATACAAACGCAACCATAATCTATGGGATGTAAGTGATGAACAAATTCCTGTATTTGGAACCATTGCTTCACAATTCAATGATCCAGGGACGAATGCACTCTACAAAAAGATCATTGAAGTACTTCGCACAAAAGTGCATGCCGATTTCAAATCGTCAGTGGATTTCAAAACAGGTGACAGTGAGAAAATTTACATCATACCTCCGGCACGGATACGATATCTGTCAGAAATCTCGGAAAACAATCGAAAGTATGATGCCTGGGCGATCAGTGAAGCAAAGAAGACTGGACTCTTGTATTCCATTCTTCAATCGGAGAAACATTTTGAAGGGACTAATGCTAAAGAAGTAGCAGAAAAATTAAAAACTGAATTCGATAAACTCAAACAGGATGTCGATGGTGATGTGTGGCGATGGATACAGGAGTGGCCAGAGATCCGAAAGATGTATGTTGAAGATAATTATACATACAAGGTTCGCGACAAAGAAGTAAAAGTTGAAACGTATACGAAATCACTATCGGGTACGCGCATTCCGGTAGTTGCTTTACCTACAGCTGAAGACTGGGGCACACTGGTGTCATGGGTGACACAGGAAAATTTGCCGGGAAGATTTCCATATACTGCAGGAATATTTCCGTTCAAACGAAAAGGTGAGGATCCTACGCGAATGTTTGCAGGAGAAGGTGGGCCTGAACGGACGAATAAACGATTTCATTATTTATCCATGGATATGCCTGCGATTAGATTGTCGACTGCATTTGATAGCGTTACACTTTATGGCGAAGATCCTGATCATCGTCCGGATATCTATGGGAAGATTGGCAATTCAGGCGTAAGTATTTGTTCCCTTGATGATGCGAAACGATTGTATTCGGGTTTTGATCTCTGTGATCCAAAGACATCTGTTTCGATGACGATCAATGGGCCGGCAGCTACGATCTGCGCATTTTTTATGAATGCAGCGATTGATCAGCAGTGCGAGCTTTATATCAAAGCCAATAAGCTGGAGCAGAAAGTCGAAGATGTGCTCCGGAAAAAATATGACGACCGGAAATTACCAAGACCGAAATATGACTACGATCTTCCCGAAGGCCATCATGGATTAGGCCTAATGCTTTTGGGTATGACGGGTGATGAAGTTCTTGATGCGGATATCTATGGAAAATTGAAAGCAAAAGCATTAAGTTCTGTTCGGGGAACAGTACAGGCAGACATACTGAAAGAAGATCAGGCTCAAAATACATGCATCTTCTCTACAGAATTTTCACTGCGGTTGATGGGTGATATGCAGGCTTATTTTATTGATGAAAATATTCGCAATTTTTATTCAGTTTCGATTTCTGGTTATCATATTGCAGAAGCGGGTGCAAATCCGATAACACAGCTTGCATTCACACTATCAAATGGATTCACCTTTGTTGAATATTATTTATCGCGGGGATTGGCCATTGATGATTTTGCACCGAATCTTTCTTTCTTCTTTTCGAATGGAGTAGATCCGGAATATGCTGTCATCGGCAGAGTAGCCCGTCGTATATGGTCAAAGGCGATGAAATATAAATATGGTGGTAATGAGCGCTCACAGAAATTAAAATATCATATTCAAACCAGTGGCCGTTCACTGCATGCGCAGGAGATTTCATTTAATGATATCCGGACGACACTGCAGGCCCTTTATGCGATTTATGACAATTGTAACAGTCTTCATACGAATGCATATGATGAAGCGATCACTACGCCAACTGAAGAAAGTGTACGCAGAGCGATGGCGATTCAATTGATCATCAACAATGAGCTTGGTCTGGCGAAAAATGAAAATCCTCTCCAGGGTGCATTCATCATTGAGGAATTAACTGATCTCGTAGAAGCAGCAGTCCTCGCAGAATTTGATCGGATCACAGAAAGAGGTGGTGTACTCGGTGCGATGGAAACAATGTATCAACGCAGCAAGATCCAGGAAGAAAGTCTTTATTATGAAACCCTGAAACACTCAGGAGAATATCCGATCATCGGTGTGAATACGTTCTTATCAAAAGAAGGATCACCTACAGTCCTTCCGCGTGAAGTGATCCGTGCCAATACAGATGAAAAAGAAGGACAGATCAGAAGGCTAAAAGAATTACAAACCGCAAGTGTATCTACATCCGCAGAATCTCTCAAGAAACTTCAATTGGTCTCTATGCAAAATGAGAACACCTTTGAAGCATTGATGGAAGCTTCGAAGACTTGTTCGCTCGGACAGATTACACACGCGTTGTATGAAGTGGGAGGACAGTACAGGAGAAATATGTAAAAAAAATTTTGGACTTACGATTGCCGATTTTGGATTAACGTATTTAGGCAATCTGATTTCATGGGGTGTGATCTGGTCGTATCGGATGAATAATGGGGTAATGATGGGTACGAAAATGGAAGTTTTATTTCCTTAAATTCCTAAAAAATTAGGAAATACGAAAAACTCCTGTATCTTTGAAACATGAAATACAAAGAAGCCAAAGAAGAATTCATCCAGATCTGGGGTAGCCTTGGAAGCAATTGGGGTATCAATAAAGCCATGGCCCAAATTCATGCCTTGTTATTGGCTACGGATCAGCCACTCACTACGGATGAGATCATGGAGGAACTTCAGATATCCAGAAGCAATGCCAATCTTAATATCCGGGCATTGCTGGATTGGGGTCTGATCAGTAAAAAACATGTGCCGGGTGAACGGAAGGAAAATTTTGTCGCTGATAAAGACATGTGGGAAGTGTCTCTGAAAATCATGCGTCAGCGACGTCAAAAAGAAGTGGAACCCGTCGTCAGAGAATTAAAAAGCCTGGCCAAATTTGAAGGCAATACCACTGAAGAAAAGAATTTCAGAAAAGTGCTGGAAGAAACCACTGAATTATCCGGCAAACTCCTCGGCATCGGTGATATGCTGGAGAAAGCAGACCGCATGAAATTCTTCAAATGGATATTAAAAGGAATTTGATTTTTTTTAATCATTATTTCCTAAAATTATAGGAAATACGAAAAAAATAAAAAAATGATCATTCCCTACTTACTCTATCTCCTGGTCAGCGGCTGGTTGACGATCATAGTAGGAAACAGTTTACACCGAAACGGCGAAGCGTGGATCATGGAACTCATGGGAGACTTGCCTCTTTCAAAAAAGATCAACAACATTTTGCTTCTTGGTTATCGGTTGATCAACTTTGGCTATATCCTCCTCACCCTGATGAACAATGAACATGGACTTGATTCCATCCGGCTACACGTTGAATTTCTGGCCACGAAACTGGGTCTGATCATCACGATACTGGGTGGATTACACCTGCAAAATATCTTATTACTTTTTATTTTTTCAAAACTAAAAACTAAATACAAATGGGAAATTTAATTATCGGTGTGTACATCATTTATGCAGTGAGTATCACCATTTCGACTATCTATGTGGCAAGAACCCTTTTTACAAACAGTAAAACATTCATGCACACGATTTTCAACGGACGTGAAGAACTGGCGAATGCTACCAATAAACTTTTTGAAACCGGATTCTTTCTCCTTGCTTTCGGACTCGGCTTATGGTATATGCAGACAGATCGTAATATTTATGAAAACCGTGAGTTCTTTGAAGTGCTCAGTGTAAAACTAGGTGGGTTCATTATCTTTCTTGGCATTCTTTTATTCTTTAACCTGTACATGTTTTTCAGAGGCATGAAACACCGGAATCGTAAGATATCTCCACCTGATATGCCTATAACTGAAACGATGATGAATTCTTAAAAGGTAAGAAATTAGTAAATGATTTTAATCATTCATTAAAATTGAAAGTATGAAAATGGTCATTGCAGGAGGAACAGGATTTCTGGGAAAAGCTTTAGAAAGGTATTTTTCCAATACCGGTTATGATGTAATTATCCTTACCAGAAATCCAAAAAAGCCCAATCACGTTAGGTGGGATGGAACCACATTAGGTCCATGGGTTAACACACTTGAAAACACGGATGTTCTTATCAATCTTACAGGGAAATCAGTTGACTGCAGGTACAATGAACATAACCGAAATGAAATCATACGATCAAGAGTCGAAAGTACCGCAATCTTGCGACATGCCCTTGATTCGCTTCAGCATCCTCCAAAGATCTGGATGAACTCATCTTCCGGTACTATTTACATTCATGCCACTACGATGGATATGACAGAAAATAACGGGATCTGTGGCGATGATTTTTCTATGAACGTTTGTAAATCATGGGAAGCAGAATTCTTCAAACCTTCAGATCCTTCCATAAGAAAAATTGCTATGCGCACTGCTATTGTTTTGGGCAAAGAGGGTGGGGCGTTTCCAAAATTGAATCATATTTCAACTTTTGGATTTGGCGGAAAAATTGGGAGAGGATACCAATCAATGAGTTGGATCCATATTCAGGATTATTGCAGAATGATAGAATTTATGATTGCCAATACAGCCATTGCAGGTTGCGTGAATATGAGTTCACCTGATATACATACCAATAAATCTTTTATGAGAATTCTTGCAAAATTTACCAGGCCACTATTCAGAATACCTATTCCTGTGCCTGTATTAGAGTTTGGAGCATTGATGATAGGGACAGAATCTGAATTACTGCTTAAAAGCAGAAGGGTATTTCCGGAAAAAATGATGCAAATGGGTTTCAAATTTCAATTTGCAGAACTGAACCTGGCGTTGGCTGATTTGATTAAATAGTGTTCAGAAAAAAGTGAAATTTATTTTCAGGGATTGGAAATCCAATGTCTTTCAAACCCTTTTTGATCTGGCCATAAAATTTGGCGGTATTATTGTCACAATCCAGTATTGAGACTTGTGTCCTGAGTTGATCAATTCTGGCAATATTGGTTTGTTGATGAGTGGAGTTAAACGCTCCATAGTATAACTCACCTAAAGCTATTGCCGGAAGCGAAACAAAGGAGGATTGATTGATGTGTTCAATTATGGATAAATCACCCCTAAACAATGCAATGATTATATTTGTGTCAGGTAAATATTTACCACTCATCCCGATCTATTTGCTCACTATCTTTCAATGAAGATTCAAATTCTTGTGAGTCTAAATAATCGAATATGCTGGCAAATTGCAGAATACTATTTGGTTTATTAATCTTATCTGCGGACAATAATGCATCTACGAACTTCAATAGCTTTTGCTGCTGAACAAGGGACAACCTGCTCAAAGCCTTGATAATGGATTGCTGTATTTCAAGTTCGCTCATGTGGTACTTCATTAGTTATGAATCTAATAAAACATAATTTTTTGAAATCGGGTTCTTCCTGATGGCCACCTTGAAAATCTATAATCCAATGCTTCGACACATTCGACTAGCTCAGTGCGACGCCTGCTACACTAATCCATGTGCTATGGTTCGACTTGCTTTCACTCATCCATGTGCTATAGCTCACCAACCGCAGCTCAGTAACCATCGAAAATCGAAAATGATTAGGGCAAATCTCCCAACTGTGGTCTGATAATAATCTCCTCCACCACTGACTGCGGACTCATCCGCAATATCGCAACTACAGCTTCAGCTACATCCTCAGGTTTCATCAGGCGATCATCCGGATAATCGGCCCCACCCCATGAATCTGACCATGTTGCACCAGGCATGATCGATGTCACTTTGATATTGTAGGGTTTCATCTCTTCGCGCAGCACTTTGCTAAATCCGAGCATTGCAAATTTGCTTATAGAATAGGATCCGCCATTCGGATAGGACATAAAACTGGCGATCGAACACATGTTGATGATACATCCACTTTTTCTCAACATCATCCCTGGTAGTAATTCCCGCGTGAGATGATATGCACTGTAGAGATTTGTCTCTATCGTATTCTCCAGCACACCATCTGCTTCTTTATGTATTTCGCCAGGAACAAAAATGCCAACGTTGTTGACGAGAAGATCGATTTCGGGCCAGGTCTTTTTTATTTTTTTGGCGTAGTCCAGAGTTTCCTCTTTTTTGGAGAAATCGACTTTGTGAACAATACAATCCTGTTTTGGAAATGAATCCTTCGCTTCCTTGCGGATGTTCTTTAGATCGTTTTCATCTCTTGAGGTTATGGCTACATTCCAGCCTTCTTTGAGCAGGGCATAAACGATCGCCAGGCCGATTCCCTTTGTTGATCCCGTCACTATTGCATTCATATTCTATAAACATATCTAATTTTTTCCGGTTTGGATAGGGCGCAAGACGAGGAATGTTTCTTTGTCATTTGCCGATCTTATCTACTTTTACCCTATACATGAAGCGTCTGCATGAAACATAATTTCATATTTCACCTGGGAAGGTTCCTTACATGGATACGGCAGGTATTCTCCAAACCGGAGAATATGCGCATGTACTGGAAGGAAACCATGCGCCAGATGAATGATATTGGGGTAGGTTCGCTCATCATCGTCATCCTGATTTCGACATTTATGGGAGCTGTGATGGCTGTTCAGATTAGTTATCAGCTTGGAGGACAGCTCATACCGCGATATTATGTCGGATACCTGGTCAGAGATATTACGATCATTGAATTAGCGCCAACCATCACTTGTCTTGTTTTGGCGGGCAAAGTAGGTTCTAATATGGCAGCTGAGATCGGAGGGATGCGTCAAAAGGAACATATTGATGCCATGGAGATCATGGGCGTCAATACCTCAGCTTTCCTCGTCATGCCAAAAATTTTTGCAGCCATTTGTGTGGTACCCCTGCTTGTGGCCGTAGCGGCTTTAGTTAGTATTGGAGGCGCTTTTGCTGCAAGTGTACCTACAGGATTGTTTACTGGTGCTGAATATGTTGAAGGAATCCGGGCTTTCTTTGAGCCTTACAATGTGTTTATGATGTTTTTCAAGTCTGTGGTTTTTGGTTTCATTCTTTCAGCCATTTCGTGCTACCAGGGCTATTTTGTCACTGGAGGGAGCATTGAACTTGGAAAGGCAAGCACTGCAGCTGTTGTCATGAGCAACATCGCCATCCTGATCGCAGATTATTTTATCGCCGTACTCTTGACACAATGATAAGGGCAGAACACATAACTAAATCTTTCGGAGATCAGCTGGTCATTGATGACATCAATCTGACATTTGAAGCCGGAAAAACCAATCTGATCATCGGACGAAGCGGTGCAGGTAAAACAGTGTTGCTCAAAATTCTCGTTGGGTTATATCCGCCCACTTCAGGTACGGTATGGTATAGTGATGTCAATTTTACTGCGCTGGATAAAAAAAGTGTCCGGGATATACGGATGAAAGTGGGAATGCTATTCCAGGGTACGGCCTTGTTTGATTCCATGACGATAGAGGAAAATGTGCGGTTCCCTATGGACATGTTCACAAGTAAAACAGCCAAAGAGAAACTTGACCGTGTCAACTCATGTCTGGAAAGGGTAAATCTCGAAGATGTGCTAAAGAAATATCCATCGCAATTGAGTGGCGGGATGCAGAAACGCGTGGGCATAGCACGGGCTATCGTACTGGAGCCTAAATATCTGTTTTGTGACGAACCTAATTCAGGTCTTGACCCGAAGACGAGTCTGGTGATCGATGAATTGATTCATGATATCACTGTTGAAAAAAATATCACCACGATCATCAATACGCATGATATGAATTCTGTAATGGAGATCGGAGATAACATAGCCCTGATCCATGAGGGCAAGCTGGCTTGGGAAGGAAATAAAGAAGAGGTACTAACCTCAAAAAATGAAATCCTGCAGAGCTTTGTTTTTGCATCTCCATTTTTGCAGAAAGTACGGGATCTTCACTCGGAAGATTAGGACAGCCAAATCATATTTTCTGATTGGTTTAAGCCATGATTCCATCAAATGGCATCGTGGCACGACTAGTCGTGCCACGATGGTCTAACACTCTGATACAGAGAAGCTACAGAGGATATTTTGGATCCTTAAAAGTGCTCAAATTGTGACTTCAAATGGCCTATTAATAAATTCTTCTTTTCTAAATCGAATTTAGAAAAGTGCCCGGAGAGGGACTCGAACCCTCACATCCTAACGGACACATGCCCCTCAAACATGCCTGTCTACCAATTTCAGCACCCGGGCGGGTGGGGTGCGAAGATAATAAAAGCAAAGAGCAGAGGGCAAGGAGCGAAGAGCAAATTTTAATGCCAATTGAAATCGAAAAGATTATTTGAATTATATTAATATTTAATGTGTTATTGGTTAATATTTAATTATTTATATACGTTTTCACCTGCATCTACCCTTGGATTCATATTTGACGGGTAAAAAAATTGGTTGTTCTATGGATTTGGGGAAGGAAGTCTTACCTTTGTGATCGCCCGGAAAGACGTTTTAAGCCATTAAAGTTTTTTTATATATAATCTAAACTTTTAGGGTGTTCGGGTCGTTAACCATTTGAATTTGAGATGTCATGCAGGTACGTCCTGTGTAGCGATAAAAATGTAGTTTTCTTATTTTGAGACCTTAGTCGAAAAAGCTCGTCACAAATGTGTGTACGGGCTTTTCGACATTTTGGGGATACCCTCCAAAATGTGTGCCTTTAATTAGTTTTTTTTTAATATGTTACCTTTGTGGCGTAAAATACCTCCCTGTTAATGCCTGAATTCATTCATCTCCACAATCATACCCATTACTCATTACTGGATGGGGCATCGCATATTCCTGCGCTTATGGACAAGGCCGTAGCGGACGGTCAGAAAGGTATCGCGATCACGGATCATGGCAATATGTTCGGGGCATTTGAATTTGTATCCGAAGCCAAAAAGAGAAATCTTAAAGCGCTTGTAGGTTGTGAATTTTATATGGTTGAAGATCGTCACCGCAGAGCATTTCAGACCTCCAAGGGTGAACGTGATAATCGATATCATCAACTGCTGCTCGCGAAAGATCAGAAAGGATATGAAAACCTTTCGAAGTTGTGTTCAATGGGATTCATTGAAGGGATGTATAGCGGATTTCCACGGATAGACAAAGAGTTATTGCTCAAATATCATGAAGGACTGATTGCCACGAGTTGTTGTATCGGTGCTGAAATTCCACAGACTATTCTGAGTGGAAATCTTGAGAAGGCGGAAGAAAATCTTAAATGGTGGCTGGATCTTTTTGGGGATGATTTTTATATCGAATTGCAACGTCATCGTGGCCTTGACAATATCGATGAATGTGGCATGAGCCAGGAAAATGTAAACCAGACGTTGATTGGTTTTGCAAAAAAATATGATGTCAAAATCATTGCTACAAATGATGCGCATTATATCAATGAAAATGATGCAAGAGCGCATGACATTCTTCTTTGCGTCAACACCGGCAAGAAAATGTCAGACCAGGGAAGATTTCAGTTTCCGAGCACTGATTTTTATTTCAAGACGCAGGAGGAAATGAATTTTCTGTTTTCGGATCTTCCGCATGCCATTGATAATACAAATGAAATCTTTGATAAAATCACTGCGCCTAATCTTTCGCGTGATGTCCTGTTGCCCAATTTTCCGTTGCCTGGTGGCTTTAGTGATCAGTCTGCGTTTTTGCGGCATTTAGTTTATGAGGGAGCAAAACATAGATATAAAGAGATCACCAAAGAAGTCCGTGACCGGATTGACTGGGAGCTTAGTGTGATTGATAAAATGAACTTCAATGGTTATTTTCTCATCGTACAGGATTTTATACGAGCTGCACGTAAGATGGATGTCAGTGTTGGGCCGGGTAGAGGATCAGGTGCAGGATCTGCAGTTGCCTTTTGCCTTACGATTACAAATATTGATCCGCTCAAATACAATCTTCTCTTCGAACGCTTTCTTAATCCTGAGCGTATATCGATGCCTGACTTTGATATTGACTTTGATGATGAAGGACGTCAACGCGTCATTAATTATGTTGTTGAAAAATATGGTAAAAATCAAGTGGCGCAGATTGTCACCTTTGGTACCATGGCTGCGAAGTCTTCCATTCGGGATGTCGGCAGGGTATTGGAACTTCCTCTGCCGGATACAGATAGATTAGCGAAAATGATTCCGTTGACGCCGGGTACTACGCTTGCACATATTTTCAAAGAAGGAAAAGGAGCAGAAGAAGGTGCTCAATCACGCGATCTGGACAACATCAGAAAGCTAAGAGAGCTTGAAAAAGAAGAGACGCATGAAGGCGAGATACTTCGGCTTGCACAAAAGGTTGAAGGCACTGTCAGGAATACGGGTATACATGCTGCAGGGGTGATCATTGCCCCGGGAGATATCATGCAATACATACCGGTGTGCACATCTTCAGAGACAGATTTATTGGTGACACAATTTGAAGGAAATCTCGTTGAGTCAGCAGGGATGTTGAAGATGGATTTTCTTGGGCTCAAGACACTATCCATTGTCAAGGACACGATAAAAATTATATCGGAACGAAACCCGGACATGGATGTCGTCGATCCTGACACTATTCCATTGGATGATGCTGCAACATTTGCATTGTTTCAAAAAGGAGACACGATTGGGATTTTCCAGTTTGAGTCTACAGGTATGCAAAAGTATCTGCGTGAATTGGTGCCCACCAATATTGAAGATCTTATCGCGATGAATGCCTTGTACAGGCCGGGTCCGATGAATTATATCCCGATGTTTATCAATCGTAAACATGGAAGAGAGCCCATTGATTATCCACACGAATGGCTAACAGATTTGTTGAAGCCGACGTATGGCATCATGGTGTACCAGGAGCAGATCATGCAGGCTGCACAGATCATGGCAGGCTATAGTCTTGGTGCTGCGGATATGTTGCGCAGGGCGATGGGAAAAAAGAAGGCCGATGAAATGGAAAAGCATCGACAGATTTTTGTTGAAGGCGCTACAGCAAAAGGAGTTCCTTCGATAAAAGCGGATGACATCTTTGAGATCATGTCCAAATTTGCGAGCTATGGATTTAACCGATCACATAGTGCAGCCTATACTGTTTTATCCGTGCAGACAGCATGGCTTAAAGCACATTATCCTGCAGAATTTATGGCTGCAGTATTGACACACAATAAAAATGATATTACCAAACTCAATTTCTTTTTACGTGAATGTAAGCGCATGAATATGCTGGTGCTCGCACCGGATGTCAATGAGAGTAATATCAACTTTACAGTTAATTCAAAAGGAGCCATTCGTTTTGGTCTTTCAGCATTAAAAAATATGGGTGAAGGATCCGGAGACGACATCATCACCGAGCGAAAAGCTAATGGACCATTCACCAGTATCTTTGATTTGACGACTCGGGTAAGTCTGAAATCAGTAAATAAAAAAGCTCTTGAAGCGATGGTGATGGGTGGAGCGATGGATTGTTTTGAAGGCAGTCATCGTGCCCAGTATTTTGCGCCTTCAGATAAATACGAATCACTGATCGAACACGCCATTCGTTATGGACAATCCGTTCAATCACAGAAGAGTCAGACGCAGATGACATTGTTCGGTGATCAATCGATGTCGATGTTTACCGAACCTGTCATGCCACAAACACCACAGTGGACATTGATGGAAAAGCTGTCCAGAGAAAAGGAAATCACCGGTATCTATATGTCAGGTCATCCACTTGATGATTATCGTTTGGAAATTGAAAACTTCACGAATTGTCCGCTGGATATGGTGACGTCTTATAAAGACAAACATTTAAAATTGGCTGGATTAGTCACGTCAGCCGAACATCGTGTGACCCAAAAAGGTACAGGATGGGGAATTTTCGCATTACAGGATTTCAGAGGCACACTTGAATTAAGATTGTTTAATGAGGATTATAAAAAATACAAGGACATTTTTGAAATTGGTACAGCATTATTTGTTGAAGGATTTTATCAATTGAGCTGGAAAGGACAAGATCATGAGTTCAGGGTCACGTCAGCGCGTATGTTGGCAAGTATAGGAGCAGAGCTTACGAAGTCCATCACTGTGAAAATATCTATTGATCAGCTGGATCAGTTTCTGCTGGATAGTCTTGACAAAATCTGTACGGATCATAAAGGACGACATAAATTCAAATTGCAGGTATATGATCTGGAAGATGATTTTATCCTGGGACTGATATCAAAAACGAATAAAGTGAATGCGGCCAGTTCACTGATTGATGACCTTGATGCATTAGGGGTGAAGTATAAGCTGAATTAAAATGGATGTAGAGATGCGATTTGTCACGTATACGATAAGGCAGAATGAATCTCTTCATCCAAGGCACAGCCGTGAGTTCACACTGACGTCGGTCAAAGGACGCCAAACGTATAGGATTGGACTCTGTTAAAAAAATGTTATAAAATTCGATCAGCAAATCTATTAACAGTCGTTGTAAGTTATTATTGAGGAATGGTATATGCAATGCTTTTGATCTTTAGTCATTTCAGTTTTCCTCCAGTTGGTGGAGAAATGAATTCTTTTTCGTCGATCGAAAAAGACTCTTTATTTATCCCTGTCTACACCTATGATGAATTGAAACCATTGCTCTCAAAAGATAATGACACAACCTATGTGGTCAATTTCTGGGCTACCTGGTGTACCCCGTGTGTGCAGGAACTCCCGTATTTTGTTGAATTGAATATGGCATATAAAAATCAGGCGTTTAAGCTTATTCTTGTGAGTCTTGATTTTAAAAAGGACTATATCAGAAAATTGCAGCCATTTGTAGTAGAAAGATCGCTTGAGTCTCATGTGGTAGTGCTCGAAGACAATGATTCCAACTATTGGATTGGCGATATCGATAAGACCTGGTCCGGATCAATTCCGGCCACTATGGTGTTTAAAGGAACAAAAAGGGCATTTTATGAGAGAACTTTTCATGGCCCTGAGGAGTTAAAAGAAATAGTAAAACCATACTTAAATCTATAATTATGAAAAATGTATTTGGCAAAATGATTCTTGCCTTTTTTGCAGTGGCCATGATGAGTGCCGTATCCCCTGTGGATGACGGTTATAAAGTGGGAGAGCAGGCTGCTGATTTCTCATTGAAGAATGTCGATGGCACGATGGTGTCTCTCAAAGACTATAAGGGTGTCAATGGGTACATTGTAGTCTTCACCTGCAATACCTGTCCCTATGCATTGATGTATGAGGATAGAATTATTGCCTTACATAACAAATATGCTCCGATGGGTTATCCTGTTGTAGCCATTAATCCGAATGATCCTTCTGTAAAACCAGGTGATGATTTTGCGAGCATGCAAGCCAGATCAAAAGAGAAAAGTTATCCGTTCAAATATTTATTTGATGATGGACAAAAGGTATTTCCTGCTTTTGGCGCGACAAGGACACCCCATGTATACCTTTTAGATGCCAACAGGTATGTTCGGTACATCGGAGCTATCGATGATAATGCGCAAAATCCAGCAGAGGTCACCGTGAATTATCTTGAGAATGCGATTGCAGCCTTAAAATCAGGTAATAATCCGGATCCTTCAGAAACGAAAGCGATTGGATGTACGATAAAAGTAAAGAGTTAGATAGGATTGGTTTTTCGATCTAATGTGAGGCGTCACCTGGGGAAGGCGGCGCCTTTTTTATTTCATTTCTTAATCTTTTAGCTTCTTTAAGCTTTTCAGAGAGTATCCATTCAATTTGTCCATTGACACTGCGGAATTCATCGGCAGCCCATTTCTCTAAGGCGTCGTAAACTTCATCATCAATGCGCAGGACAAATTTCTTTTTCATCAGAACGACAGTTGTGAGACGTAATGGGTAAAACGTAAGGTCTTGTATGATCTTAGCTTTGAGTGTGCAACAGTATTTCCAGATTGGGGAAAAACCACAAGTGGTTGGAGAAAACTCCAACCACGAGGAGTATAATATTGCAATAAGTGAATAGGATTCATACGTATAATTGTATTTAATTAAGTCTCCTTCAGAGGATTTGGGGGCCCACTTTAATAGATTGATCCGGTATTGATGACAGGTGATATATCCTTGTCACCACATAATACAATCATGAGATTGCTTACCATTTGAGCTTTGCGATCATCATCCAGATCAATTATTTTTTTAGCAGACAGATCTTTGAGCGCCATCTCTACCATACTGACTGCACCTTCGACGATTTTAAAACGGGCGGCCACGATGGCCTCAGCCTGCTGTCGCTTCAGCATTGCACTTGCGATTTCTTCAGCATAGGCGAGATATCCGATTCTCGCTTCCATTACTTCTATACCTGCTATCGCCAAACGCTCTGAAAGGGCATGTTCTAGTGCATGATTGATTTCCTGTAGTCCCGATCGTAATGTAATTTCTTCCTGGGCATCATCGAAATTGTCATAGCAATATTGTCCTGCAAGGTTTCGTACAGCGGCATCACTTTGAAGTTTGACAAAAGTGGTATAATCATCAACTTCGAAAGCGGCTTTATACGAATCTTTTACACGCCAGACAGTGATCACGCTGATCAGGATAGGGTTACCTCTTTTATCGTTGACCTTGACGCGTTCGCTTTCAAAATTTCGTGCTCTGAGGGAAACAGCTTTTTTGGAATAGAAAGGATTTGCCCAGAAAAAGCCATTTTCCTTGACCGTTCCTTTGTATTTTCCGAATATGGTCAGAACCCTTGAGCCATTTGGATTAATAAAAAAGAATCCGGAGATGAAAAGGAGGAATAAGGGCAATGCAATCGCCGGAATAATGAATATCTGAGCAGTCAGGCCATAGATACCCAGGGAAAGAATGGCCAGAAGCACCAAAAGCATCAGATAACCGGAAATAGGTTTGAATAATTTTTCCATTGTTTTAGTTTTGATATTAAAATGATATCACAAATATATCATGGTTCAGTAACAAAAGCAAAGGATTTAGGTAAGAATCGACGAATTGGGGCAAATGCTCTATGATAATTGGCTCCAGGCTGTTTGAAACGCATTTTGTCATTGAATAATCATGGAATAGTTACCCAGTCTGCATGTCTCGTAAAGTTTTGGTCTGTGAAGGAGCCATATAGGCCTCATCGGTGTTGGGTTTTGTTTGCATAATGTCCGTCAATACTGAGTCCTGAGCAAATCATAACGGATTTTGTCGAAATCGAATTGATAGAGGCCCCGTCAATATTGGGTTTTGTTAGTGAAATGCCCGTCCATATTGAATTCTGGTTCTTTTATTCATCTATATTTTACAGGAATCCGCTATACAGGAAATTGATCAATATTGAGGCCCCCCTGAAAATGAACACTCATTTTCTTACCAACTCGTCCCCTCTGCTTTCACCCACTCAATAAAGGATAACTTTGACTATGATCCATCCCAGGTTATTTCTTCTCCTTACGTTTTGCTGTTGTTTTTTTGCATGTGATAAAGGCCAGAAATCGAACTATAAGCCTTTGGATTTATCTCCTTATGGAATTCCACTGATCATTATGGCACCTGATAGCACCGAAGTGATAAAGAAAGACTATAGCATCATGCGGGATATTACGCTCCGGAAAGGAAATGATTATTACGTTCAGATTTTCGAATCCGCCGCTACGAACAATGCTGCCGCAGTGAAGCAGAGTCAATTGGAATCGGTTAAACAGGATAAATATTTTAAAGAGCTTGTACAGGAAGATAAAAACGGATTTATTTTTCAAAAACAATTAGACAGTGCTCTTATCGATTATGATTTTCGCTACATCAAAATTCTGAATGACAAAGAAATAATTTTTCAAACAGGCATGATGGGAACGTTTTCGCTTGAAGATGTACAACGTATGTATGAAGGAATCCGTAAAAATTAATAACGAATAACGAGTAACGAGTAACGAATGACGATTTTTGTCCCATATATCAAGCTTTTTATATCCTATTGATAACTAGATGTTGAAAAGCAAAAATTAACATTTTCATTTGCCTGAGGAGATGAGTATGCTGAGCTTCTACATTGATATACCGGACACCTAATTGAGCACAATAAACAGATAGACTTCCATCGTCTGTCACTGTCTCATGTGCCTGGAGGACCACATGATATCTGCCTGTGGCAAGACGTTTAAAAATTTTAGGATCGGTCACAAAATAAAAATCATCCATATCCCGGATCGCTCCTTCATAGATATCATCGGCTTCAATTTCATACTCTCCTCCTGAACCATAACTGCAAAAACTGTAATTACTATTGGTGTTGTTATGCAGTGCGATCACCAGTGATCTTTCACTTATCTTAAGTACAGAAAGCAAAGAATCTCTCCACATCGCTATTTCCTCAAAGAGCAACGTATCCTTATTTTTATTTTTTGCCATTTGCAACCAGATTCCCGCATCGGTATAAATCCTGTTGGGATCAATGAAGATGGAATCAACGCCGTATTGAAATGAAATATTCCGTTCACCACTATGCTCAAGTTCCATATACTGACCTCCATATTTTGCAGCCATGATCCGTCCTGCTATCGCAGCTGTATTCTCATTGTCATGCATATTGTACAGTAGTACAGGTGAATCTTCAAAGCCCCTCAACGAAATATAAATTTCTGTTCCACACAACGGCAGGCTTAATTGATGCTGTGCCCGGCCAGCCGAGACAGCCAGGACAAAAATTAAGCTCGTGTAATAATTCATCGGGCTAAGATAAGGATAGGCGTAAAGTATCTTTGCCTGTCATGAGTAAATACAAATGGATATTGTTTGACGCGGATCATACCTTGTTTGATTTTGATAAGGCAAGTGAAGAATCCTTGTCTGAAGTCCTGAGCGAACATGGTATTGAATGGAGTGAAGGCATGTATGGGGATTATAAACGTATCAATGTGCAATGCTGGACTGAACATGAACAGGGATTGATCAACAGAGACACACTGGTCTACGAACGTTTTAAAAGATATTTTGATTTTATGCAGTTAGATCTGGATCCGGTCTCGACACAAAAAAAATACCTGAAAGGACTGGGTACTAAACCTTATCTCATGCCGGGTGCCGACGAAATGCTGTCCTGGTTAAAAGGCAAGACCCGATTGGGATATATCACTAATGGAATGACTGAAGTTCAACGTGTCCGGCTGCAATGTATCGGATGGGAACTAAAATTTGATGTAATCGTGATCGCAGGTGAAATCGGAGTTTCAAAACCTCACTATGATTATTTCAATCATGTGCATCAGGAAATCGGCGGACCGGCTAAATCAGAAGTATTAGTTGTCGGGGACAGTCTATCAGCGGACATTGAGGGTGCTGCAATGTTCGGCTACCACACCTGCTGGTACAATCCTGGTGATGATCTATGCCATCTGGCGCAAGGACCGGATTATACGATCGCTCACTTAAATGAAATAAAGGAGTTAATCCAGGGCTGAACCGGTTAAGGTTCTAAGCTTTGGAGACATATTCACCCCCGATACATAACAGTATCAGCAATAAGAACAGAAATGGAATCATGGGTACTATAATTGACTGCAAACATATTAAATATTTATTTAATATGACAAATTTTGTGCCAGTCTTTAAACAAGTGGATAGGAATCAAGGTTATTGATAGAATATGGCAGCGATAACCAACTTACTTTCTCCAAATAGCCGAAAATGGGCAACCGATGCGGGCCTTTTGATTCTAAGAGTCGGAACTGGTCTTCTTTTAATTCCCCATGGATTGAAAAAACTCGAAGCCTTCGGAGAGAAATCCGCTGATTTTTACAATTTTCTTCATCTGGGAGGACCTGTTTCAATGGCACTTACCATTTTCGCTGAGTTTGTTTGTTCAGTCTTACTCGTCCTTGGTCTGGGCACCCGTTTGATTATTATCCCACTTATGTTGACAATGGTAGTAGTCGTTTTTGTAATTAATGCCGATGCGACGCTTAGTGACAGGGAATCAGGTCTACTTTACCTCATTCCATTTGTAACCCTGTTCTTCACGGGACCCGGAAAATTTTCCCTTGATCAATTCGTGTTTAGAAAAAAGAATCCGATCTGATTTTAGAATCGGGCCTATGATTTCCCTGGCTGAAAATGGATGGTAAATCCTTCAATGCTGCCTTTATTAATCACATCCATAAAATTATATTCCAGGAGCACCTTGTTATCCTTGGTGAGTACAGCATTCGGATTAGAACATGAGAGTACTTCACCGGGAACACGGATCACTGATTTTATCTTGCTATTTCCAAACATCATCTGCAACATGCCGAGATTTTCGCTACTGGAAGTACTGTCCTCGGACATCCCAAACTGAGAAGATACAGCGCTGTAATCAATAGGAGATACGTTGATCAGGCCTGATTTCATATCTGCATCAAACAATAAAAACGATTTTGTCTGAAAACCCATTGGGCCTGCACTCGCCATCATTTCGGGTTTGTCATTCAGGCTTTCCATGTATTCCATGATCTCTTTGAGCTGTTTGGAATTGTCAAAATTTGCAACAATCCCAATCTTCAGATTTGCACTTTTAGCCGGAGATACAAGTCGTAAGGAAAGCTTCTTAGCCAGATCAAGATTGGTCTGTTTTGATTTGACACTATCCGGCATGATAGTCAATATCGACATTAAAGTGTCAACGTTTCGGTCGTAGGCAGTATCGGTGAACTTTTCAATCAGAAGTTTCATCGGGTCCTTCGCAGTGGTATCCGGAATAACCATTGTGGTGACAGGCATCGAGTCATCTGTGAAGCCGGTACTGTCCGTACCCATGCCCTGAAATCCTTTTGCCATGCCCATCAGATCACCCACATCAAACGTGGTCTCAAGCGAACCAGATCCATCCGGATTAATCTTCAGATCAGATATAATATCCCCGCAACTTGTTAAGCCAAGGAGGGAAATTAGTATCAGAGTGCTGAGGTTGGCGAGGTTGGAAGGGAGCTTCATAATGGTAAAATGTTTTTCAAGTGAATCAATAAGTTGTAAAGGAAAAGTTGTTGACAAAATAATTATTTAAAAGTGAAAGAGACCTGATTTTTCCTGTTGATCGTAAAGATAAGCGATATGCTCAAAGGAATTATGATTGCTATTCGAAATGCCACTGAACTTTTACGGCTTTTTTGGGTTCAATCATTGAGAAATCGTATACTTACATTTCCAAATTAACTAGTCAAAACATAATTAAAATGGCCTTTACCCTAGCTCCGCTACCTTACGACTTCAATGCTTTAGAGCCTTATATTGATGCCCGTACGATGGAAATTCATCATGACAAACATCATGCTGCCTACACGAACAATCTAAATGCAGCCATCGAAGGAACAGCCCTGGAAGGAAAGTCGATTGAAGAAATTCTGATGCATGTCTCTAATCATAGTCCGGCTATCCGGAATAATGGAGGAGGCTATTTTAATCACAATTTATTTTGGGAAATTATGACGCCATCGGGTGGAGGTGAACCCACAGGTGACCTTGCAAAAGATATCGATACACGCTTCGGGAGTTTCGCTGAATTCAAAGAAGCTTTCTCACGTGCCGGAACTACGCAGTTTGGTTCAGGTTGGGCCTGGCTTATTGTTGATCCTGCAGGAGAATTGGCCATTACAAACACACCTAATCAGGATAACCCCATTATGAATGTAAGTGCTATTCGTGGTGTACCAATTTTAGGTCTTGATGTTTGGGAACATGCCTATTATCTCAATTATCAAAATCGCAGACCTGATTATATCACGGCATTCTGGAATGTAGTGAACTGGAAAGAAGTCAACAAAAGATATAAAGTGGCAAAAAGCCATTAAAAAGTAGGTCTGTTTTAAGCTCCTCCATTGTAACAAAGTTTCAATCAAAGAAGTCTAGGATGATATCTTTAGACCATGATTGAGCGACAACCTAACCATCTCAAATATCGGAGTTATCTGCTTCTGCTCCTTTTATTGCCTGTCTTCATTGTTGAGGCTCAGGGCATTAAAGGTAAAGTCACCGACGCCCAGGGAGAGTCTCTTCCTTTTGCCAGCATCATTCTGATGGGTACTGACCAGGGAATAGCTTCCAATATTGAAGGCGAATATTTGCTCAATGCTACCCCGGGAAAACACAGATTAAGATTTCAGTATTTAGGATTCAGACCATTGGACACCACTTTTGTTGTGGGATCATCCATGATTACATTCAATGCAAAATTGCAGGTTGAAGTGGTAGCACTTCCGGAAGCAATCGTTTCAGGTAGTGGAGAAGATCCTGCATACACCATAATGCGCAGGGCTATCGCAAAAGCTAAATATCATTCTATGCAGGTAGATGAATATGATGCTAAAGTATATATCAAAGGAAGTGGAAGATTGCTCAAAGTTCCATTCCTCTTCAAAAAGAAAATTCTAAAATCCTTGGCAGAAGAAGGTATTGATTCTACCGTCGCCTTTACGCAGGAGTCTGTAAGTAAGGTTCATTATACCCGCCCTGATCAATATCGTGATACCGTCATATCTATACATACGACGGGAAGAGATAATAATACCAGTCCGATGGAATTTGTCTATAGTAGTTTTTACGAACCAAATGTGGTAAATGCAATATCGCCGTTAGCACCGGATGCATTTGCACATTACAAGTTTGAATACCTTGGATTTATCGAGGATGGTGGGCAAGTCGTCAATAAAATTAAAGTTACACCCCGTGGAAGAGGTGATCAGTTGTTCGAAGGTGTGATTTATATCGTAGATAAGGAGTGGAGTATTCACAGTATTGATCTGACGACGTCAATATGGGGGATAAAGTTTGAAATGCAACAACAATTCTCACCGATTAAACCTGATGTATGGTTGCCCGTGCATGAGATATATGATGTCAGTGGTTCAGTATTTGGTTTCGCATTTGAGTATAGATATTTTGCAAAACTTAGTGATTATGATCTGACATTAAATCCTGATCTCGAAGTGCCTGTCGTCGTGCTTGATGCAAAAGTGGAAACGGATGAAGCAAAAGCATCTGATGCGAAGATTGGCAAACGGTCATTTCAAAACGGTTTAACCAGCCTGGAATCCGGTGAAGAGTTGAGTGCGAAAAAGCTTCGGAAAATGATGAAGGAGTACGAGAAGCAGGAAATAGAATCATTGCCTGATATCGATACCGTTTCAATATCGGGTTCAAATCATCAGGTGATCGATAGCAGTGCTTATAAGCGTGATTCTTCATATTGGGAGACAATCAGACCAATGCCTCTTACAGATTATGAAGTCAGAGGCTATGTACGACAGGACAGTATTTCTGCATTACCGCCCAAACCTGATGATGGGAAAAAGCACAACGATACCCTCAGTATAAATATGAATGATGAAGGATTTGCAGCGAGTGTAAAAAGAAGAAGCAAGTTTTCACTTGCTAATTTAATTACCGGTGGGAGGTATGATATAAATAATAAACTTTTTCTTCAACTAAAAGCACTGCTGCAGTCCTTGAATTTTAATACTGTGGATGGATTTCACGGAGGATATGAAATCATTTTTGGAAATAATAAAAAACAAAAAACAAACTGGGAAGCAGGTCCTTCGATTCGATATGCCATTTCGAGGGAAGCATTTAATTATGAAGGAAAGATCAGGCTTTATGGCAAGGGATGGAATCTTCAATTAAATGGTGGTGACCAGGTAAGACAATATAGTTATGATGATCCGATGTCACTTTGGTCAAACAGTCTCTATACGTTGTTTATCAATAGGAATTATCTCAAAGAATATGAAGAAAAATTTGTCAGGGCCCGATATGAACAAAAGATAAACGGGGCAATGGGTTTTGACCTAAGTGCTGAATATGGAGATCGCCTTCGCCTTGTCAATACGACTGATCTTGTAATTTTTGACGATAAAAAATTGCTCTACACCTCCAATGATCCTGTCCATGCGGAAGGTGGTCCTGAAGTATTTAATAATAATCAGGCCATTATTTCTGATGCTTCATATTGGATAAAACCATTCTGGACTTACCGAATACAGAATGGGGCAAAAAGGAAGGATTACAGCCATTCACCGATGTTGACTTTACGATACAGGAAAGGGTGGGGCGACAAAAATGATCCTTTTGATTTACTTACGGCTAATGTTGAGACAAAATGGTCCATTGGCGCCGGAAGCTTACTGAGTATGAACTTATCAGGAGGTACTTTTATAGGAGATCAAAAGCCAGCCTCTTTTGCAGATTTTGTTCACTTCCCGGGGAATCGTTTGATAGGTACACCTACCAATCCTGTCAGTGCATTCCGTATGCTGGACTATTATGCATACAGCACTAATGACAAATATTTTTATGGATTATTCAACTATCAATTCAGAAGATTCGGCCTTACGCAAATCGATTATTTCAGGAGACAGGGAATCCGTGAGAATTTATTATTTAATGTATTGCTCACGCCGGAGTCTCAACAATATGCTGAGGTGGGCTACGCTATCAATTATATCCTGCGTGTTCTACGGATTGAATTTGTGACTTCGTGGCAGGATTATAAGTACAGAGATTTTGCAATCAGGTTTGGTGTGGCGACAGACTTTCAATCAATATTAGGAGGCAATTAATCCTAAGCGATGCTTGCTATTTTAATGGCTTGTTGCGCTGCTTCACTGATCACCAAGCCGCCACTGATACCGGCACGCTCATCAAGCAGATGATCCCAATGTTCTGTATCGTGCCAAATCATTTTTTTTAGATCCAGTAAAGCTTCAGCGCTTGACGTTAAAAGATTTTGACAAAAATGATCCAGATAACTATCGAGTTGAGTGGTCGTCTCAAAGACTTCATGAAACAAACCTTTTGATTTTGCCCAATCGGCAGTCTGCCATTCTGTAGCATTGATAGCCAATTGACTGAAAGCACTGAGTCCGATTTTCCTTTCGATAGCAGGGCCAACGACAAATGGGCCTATACTTAATGCCAGTTCACTTAATTTAACGGAAGCAAATTTCGATGCCATACAAAAATCTACGGCAGCACACAGGCCTACACCGCCACCGATTGCTTTTCCCTGGACACGCCCGATGACAAGCTTTGGACATTTGCGGATGGCATTGATCACATTTGCAAAACCAAGAAAAAATTTCTTTCCATCTTTCGGATTGCGGATGGTCATCAACTCATCAAAGCTCGCCCCGGCACAGAATGTTCGTTCACCATCCGAACTCAAGACGATCACTTTAACATCAGGAGAATCACCTGCATCTTTTATTTGTTGAGCGAGATCCGTCAGAAGGTATCCCGGCAGTGAATTATGAGCAGGATGAGCAAATGTGATGATTGCGATGTTTTTATCTATTGATGTAGAGACTGATCCTTCCATGAAATGATTTACGATTTACGATTTACGATTTTGCGATTTTGCGATTTTGCGATTTTGTACTATTTAAGGTAAATGTTTTTTTGCTAATTGCTAATTGTTTTATTGCCGCAAATTTCGCAGATTTTCGCAAATTAATTTTCGTTTTGCCTATTGCTCTCTGCTCTCTGCCTTTTTCTTTACCATAGTCAATATCGTAGCTATAGCAACTGTCTCACCTGTTTCATCAAATACATCGACGAGAAATTTTACTATTCCCTTTGGAATATCATCTTCATCTTTTGGATCGACAGGAAGTTTTTCTTTTACACTTAGACGGACGCCAAGTGTCATGCCCGGGTAAACAGGTTTTGTGAAACGGCATTCTTCAAGACCGTAATTGAGGATGACGGGTCCTTTACCAGGGTCAACAAATAAACCTGCAGCCATGGACAACACAAAATAACCATGTGCGACACGCTGCGTAAATATCGTCCCTTCAAGTGAAGTGGCATCTGTATGCGCATAAAAATGATCCCAACTCACATTGGCAAAATTGACAATGTCCGCTTCAGTGATTGTACGTTTATGCGTAATGATGGTGTCACCGATCTGCAGATCTTCAAAATATTTTCTGAATGGATGTTGGCCCGGATCTTTGTATTGTCCTCCGTATTGATATGCGGATGTTATCTCTGTAATGGTTGTAGGTGTGCCCTGGATAGCACATCGTTGCAGATAATGCAGCACACCACGCATACCTCCCATCTCTTCCCCGCCACCTGCTCTTCCCGGACCTCCATGTGTAAGCATAGGAAGAGGAGAGCCATGGCCTGTATTTTCTTTCGCGCAGTCACGATTGAGCACCAATATTCTTCCATGATGGGAAGCAGCACCTAGAACAAATTGTTTTGCGCTTTGATCATCATGTGTTGTAATGGATGAGCATAAAGAACCCTTACCCATTTTAGATATCTCTATGGCTTCATCCAGATTATTGTAGGGCATCAACGTACACACAGGTCCGAAAGCTTCAACTTCATGAACCAATACAGATGTCAATGGATGTTCATTGACTAATAATACCGGTGAAAAGAATGCACCTTTAGTTGCGTCCGCGCCGACTAATTCAACATGATCAATATTTCCGTAAGCAATCGTAGATTCCTTCAATAATTTTTTGATCTGATTTCGTACTTCTTCGACCTGTGATTTTCCAGCCAAAGCGCCCATGCGCACACCTTCAACATTTGGGTCTCCAATTGTAGTTTGCGAAAGTGCTTTTCCGAGAGCAATCTGAACATCATCCAATAACGCAGCAGGCACTAATGCGCGACGAATTCCCGTGCATCGCTGTCCGCATTTAGTGGTCATCTCTTTGCGCACCTCCTTAATAAAAAGATCAAACTCAGTAGTGCCGGGCACCGCATCATCACCCAGTACTGTACAGTTGAGCGAATCGGCTTCAAGATTAAAGGGAACGGCTTCTGAAATTATTCTTGGATGTGCTTTAAGTTGCAGGCCTGTTGATGCTGAACCTGTAAACGTTACCAGGTCCTGAGATTGCACACTATCCAGAATGCCATGAGCTGAGCCAATAAGTAATTGCACAGCACCTTCCGGAAGAATGCCGGAAGCAATGATGTCACGAAACATTGCTTCCGTCACATAAGATGAAAGCGTGGCAGGTTTCACAAGAGCAGGTACCCCAGCCAGAAGATTAACTGCTATTTTTTCAAGCATCCCCCAGATGGGAAAATTAAATGCATTGATATGAATAGCGATGCCCTGTCTTGGCACCATGATGTGATGGCCAATGAAATTTCCTGTTTTGGATAATTGAACGGCTTCACCATCTACATGATAAGGAAGATCCGGAAAGCGACGACGTAAGCTTGCATTTGAAAACAAATTGCCAATACCCCCTTCAATATCAATCCAGCTGTCTGCTTTTGTTGCACCGGTCTGGTAACTGATCGGATAATATTTTTCTCTTCGTTCGTGGAGGTAAAGGGCGAGCGATTTGATCATCCGGCCTCTTTCGTGAAAGGTCATTTTCCGCAACGGTGGTCCACCTACTTTGCGGCCATATTCAAGAATAGAACCAAAGTCAAGGCCACCTGAATTAGAGCGTGCTACAGGGTTGCCATGAATAGCATGGAGTAATGTGGTCTCCTTGCCATCACCGGCATCCCATTTGCCCTGAACATAATTTTCTAATAATTCCACAACCACAGATTAATCAGATTACACAGTTTTAAATTATTGATCACTCGTCCGGTATTATTTTTTCACAACTACAATTTTTTCTACACCATACTCTCCTTTCTCCGTCTTCCATTGCATGAAATAAATTCCGTCATCAAGTGTGTGATTAATGCCGGCTTCAGCTTCCGTCTTCGAAAGTTGCTGTGCAGAAATGACGCGTCCATGAATATCACAAATCGTTAACGATAAATGATTTCCCTGGATGCCATTTTCAGGTTTTAAATAGATAGATGATCCATTGATCGGATTTGGATAAATGAGAAAATGTAAGGTGGAATTCTGCTCCTCATGAGTGGCATCAACACCTGATCCGACGAGAAAATTATCAACTAAGACTTTTAAAGTGTAGTCAGCTGTACCGGATGTCGTATCCATAGCAACGAAAATGATTTTGCTGTTGTCTGAGATTTCATTTGCATTGAGGGTTGCAGAATAGGTTTGCCAAGTGCCATTCGTAGCCGGGTTTGAAAACTGATCAATAAGAATTGTATCCGTTTCAGTTGCCATCCATACTGAAAAGCCGATGTATTGATTAGGCGGGTATTCACATAGCCAATAATCAAATGAGATGAATGGTGAAAAAATGGTATCCAGTTTCATCGAAGGCGAAGTGATAATAGTTGATCCGCCGCTTACTTCGTCATTGATGACATCAGTGGAGGTAGATACGCCGGTAGAAAATGAATATTGTCCATCATCAAGGGGTGAATCAGTGCCCGGACTACAATCATACATGCTGAATAATTTTTGTTCAGTGGGAATGCCACGTTGCCATTGGCCTTCAGTCGCATTGCCGGATATCTCCCATCCAAGATCGCCATCAAAATTGTCCCTATAACCATTTTCAACGGTAAGACTTAAATTTTGGGAGGCATCGAGTTGTAGTTGTGAATGAATTGTTTTACCCCAGACGCCTGCCTGCACTTCATATTCACCTTCATAAACTTCGGGCATGACAAAATCTCCATTAGCATCGGCTGTAGTTGTATACGTTCCTCCATCACCATAAATGACAACGTTTGCAAAAGGAATTCCTTTGTTCGGAACCTCGATAACTCGTCCTGTGAATCCATATTTAGGTCGTCGCACTAATTTAATAACAGGCGTTAGAACATCACCATTCACAAAATTTGTCGGAATGTTTTTGGTATAATAACCTTCTTTTTCAACGACAATCGGATAGATACCCGGTACCGCCTTACCCGTTTTAAATGTACCATCGAGAGGTGTGATTTGAGGCAAAATAATCTCATCACTCTGAATAGACACCTTTGCGCCTAAAATCGGAAGCCCTGTAATCGAATCTATTACTGTCCCTTCTAGAAATGCTGCGCGTACATAATTTGGAATAAAAACAAACAGGCCATTTGATCGATCCGATGCCAAAATTTTATGCGAAGGAAGGTCTACATAAGCACCCCAAACACCTTCATAGCCACCATCTGCGCCAAGGAATGAATCAAAATTTCCAACTTCAATTAAATTATCAGGTCGTGAAGCATCAACGATCAATGTGCCACTCGAATAATAGGCCAGTACCAGCCAATCCTGCCATGTAAACACATTGTGTACAATTGATCCGTGTCCTTCAACCGCAGCTTGTCTAAATCGATCAAGCTCTTTGATATTTGTTTTGTCGCTGATATCATAAGAGGCCACATATGAATTGGGCCGCTCATCAGTCGTAAACATGTAATGGCTATCCGCCGAAAGCGAAATGTTGTGTGTGAATTCACTCGGTGTCTTGACCTGCCCTAGTAATGTAATGTTGTTGACATCATGGATGTCATAAATGGATGCATTGCCTGCATAGATTTCAGCACTATATAGAATACTGTCCCTGGCATAGCTATCATGAGAATATACGGAGGCAGAATAACCCAGGCAAATAGGATTCTCCGGATCTGTTTTCACATCGACAAGAACACATCCACCGTTATTGAGATTACTTCCATTGAGATACAGAATTCCATTTTCATCAATGTTGAGGGAATGGGCTTTTTGAAATTGCTGATTTCCGTTGGGTGTAGGACACATACCAAACCAGGAGGAATAATGCACGGAGTCGGGCAGATATTGAAGATCAATAATCAGTAAACCAATATGTGCTTCAGAACTGACATAAGCGTAATGGCCAAATGTGTTGATATCACGCCATAAATTGTCAACCCCAGGGACGAAAGCAACTTCTTTGATCGGTGTACTATCGATGGCAACGATTGATACCCCTGTATTCAGGCCAACGAGGGCATATTCTTTTCCATCAGGAGCTACCCATCCACAGACGTCATTGACGCCAACATTATAATCCATACTATCCTGCAAGGTCATGTTGAGTTGGCTGAAGGATATTGACGTGCTGAGGAGAAGACAAACAAGAGAAAGAAAAAATAAACTAAAAGGCTTCATGTATTTGAAATTAATGGCGTGAAAATATCGGACTGCAAATTAAGGATTTAGTGGCGCTACTTTCGACGTTTACGAGACAGCGGCTCATTCTTCATGATTTCCATGGTTTATATTGGAGAGAATGCTCACGATTTTGACTCTGGTTATCATCCGGATTGGTCAAAGGCAGAACAGGACGCAATGTTCTGAAACATTGATCCGGAAGTTGCTGATAAAGTTTTGTTCCTTCTGTTTTCCAGGCAATCATTTCGTCGGTCACTTCTTTTATAATCTGGCCTGGATTGCCGGCAACAAGGCTTCTCCGGGGGATGATCATTTTAGCTTTTACAAAAGTGAGCGCGCCGACGATGCATTCATCACCGAGCACGACCTCATCCATGATGACAGAGTTCATGCCCACAAGGCAATTAGAACCGATTATAGCCCCATGTATGACAGCTCCATGGCCGATATGAGCACCTTCCAATAACTTCACAGTTATGCCCGGAAACATATGTATCGTACAGTTTTCCTGCACATTGCATCCGTCCTCAATCACGATACCACCCCAATCCCCTCTTATAGCTGCTCCGGGACCGATATAGACATTCTTTCCTATGATCACATTCCCGGTCACTGCGGCCAATGGGTGGATGAACGAAGATGGGTCAATCACGGGAATGTAGTCGCCAAAGCGGTAGATCATGAGATTCAGGCATTAATTGAGTTCTAAAGGTAGACGATAAAAGCCTCAAATCTCATCGTGGCACGACTAGTCGTGCCACGATGTCCTAACAGTATGATTGTCAGAGTCTTAGGAACGGTTTTTGGGTGCGTACAAATGACCCATAAGAGGTGCTTTTTTCGGACATGGTTTGAATTCTTTTTAAAACTGAATTTCTGTCTTCGGCCGGTCTGATTTTAGCCACGTGTCTTAAGGAGCTTCATCGCATAAATTGATTATTTTTACCAATCATAAATAATTGAATTGGTGGCATCGATCCACAATATCTGCATCGAGGGCATCAATGGAAAGGAACTAAGGTTAGATCAATTCCGGGGTAAAAAGCTGATGATAGTCAATGTAGCATCAGAATGCGATTATACCCCGCAATACGAGCTGCTGGAAGAATTGTACAGGCATCATAAAGATTCATTAGCCATCATCGGCTGCCCATGCAATGATTTCGGAGGCCAGGAACCGGGTCATGAGGAAGAGATACTTTCTTTCTGTCAGACCATGTTTCAGGTAACTTTTCCATTGAGTAAAAAGATAAATATCAGGTCAACACCTGTTCATCCATTATACCAATGGCTGACGGACAAAGCCTTAAATGAGGTAACAGACAGTGAGGTAACATGGAATTTTCAAAAATACGCGATCAGTCCCGAAGGGGAATTAGAACATGTATTTTCACCAGAGACTTCACCTCTTGATGATCAGATAATACGATGGATTGAGTCCACCTGACCTCGTCAGGGATGAGACTATTAGACACATTTGGCCAGCCCGCTGTCCGTCAGCAATGGGATACCGTCCTTCAGCAGGGTAAATTACCTCATGCTATTCTCCTATATGGTGAACCCGGCTCAGGGATCCTGCCTGGCGCCCTTTCACTTGCAAATGATATCCTATGTAGCACACCCATACATGGTAAAGCCTGCAGAAAATGTCCATCATGTAACAGGGCTCAAAAATTAATTCATCCGGATCTACATTTTCTTCTGCCCTTAGCGGGTGCCAAATCCCTGAGCATTGAATATTACGATGCCTGGCGTGAAGCTATTGGTGTCAATCCCTGGATGAATGTCTTTCAATGGACCCAATTCAGCGATGTCGAAGGAAAACAAGTTGATATTCACAAAGAAGATATTGAACAGGTCACGTCGAATCTTAACTATGAATCTTTTGAAGGGGGCAATAAGGTACTGGTCATCTGGATGAGTCAGTTTTTAGCTAAAGAAGGTAATCGGTTGCTAAAGATGATCGAAGAGCCACCGGCCCAAACATATTTCATCCTGGTGACAAATCAGCGTGAACAGATCCTGCCAACAATCAGATCACGATGCATGCAATTTTTTTTCCCGCCTGTTTCCACCCCTGAAATAAATTCATTGCTCATCAATCTGTACCATACTGATGCCCTCCAAGCCGAACAAATCGCTTTGGAATCCGTCAATGATATGGGTAGAGCTATGGCGCTGGCTCAGCATTCGATAGTCAACCTAAAAGAAGAACTGACTGTATGGTTCCGGATGATACTAAACCGAAAGCCTAACGAAATGGTAACCTGGACGACCAGAATGGCAGGGCTTGATAAAGAGGAACAAAAACAGTTTTTACTCTATGCCATTGCGTCTGTTCGTGAAATCCTTCATGAAAATTCAGATCAGAATATCTATACTCATCAGACCGGGAGCAGAGAAATGTTCAAATACATGAATGAACATTTTAATCCTGTAGTATGGCAATCCATTGTACAGGTCATGCAAACCGGCTATGAGAAAATCGCAAGGAATGCGAATACAAAACTACTTTGGTTATTTCTGACCATCACAATTAAGAATACATTATCGGCTTATCGCCTTCAATATATAAACACATAGAATATGGCTTGTGCTACATGCAGCAGCGGATCCCCGGGTGGATGTCAGAACAACGGTCACTGTGCAACCGGAGGGTGTAATAAAATGAACACCTACGATTGGCTTTCAGAATATGATTTTGAAGATCCCACCGGAACTGATATCATCGAGCTCAGTTTTAAAAAAGGAGCACGCAAGGAATTTTTCAGGAATCATCCCAATCATCCTGCGCAGACAAAAGATTTTGTAGTCGTCGACACTGGCAATGGATATGATGTAGGTGAAGTATCCCTTACGGGTGAGCTTGTGCGGTTGCAGATGAAGAAAAAACGAACGAAGGAACAAACGGTAACTTTTCCGGTAATTCGAATTGCAAACGATCGGGATATTGAACGTCTCAATGAATACAGGCGCATGGAAAAAAGTGCAATGGTCCGGGCCCGGGCCATCTCTGCTACATTGGGTTTAGATATGAAAATATCAGATGTCGAGTTTCGGGGTGATGGCCGGAAAGCAACATTCTATTATACAGCAGAAGGACGCGTAGATTTCAGGGAACTTGTAAGATTGTATGCAAAAGAATTTCAGGTCAAAGTTGAAATGCGTCAGATAGGTGCCCGTCAGGAGGCCGGGAGAATCGGAGGTATTGGTTCTTGCGGACGTGAGTTGTGTTGTTCGACATGGCTTATGGATTTTAAATCGGTGAATACGCATGCTGCACGCTATCAAAATCTTTCGATCAATCAGGCAAAACTTTCCGGACAGTGCGGCAGGTTGAAATGTTGTTTGAATTATGAGCTTGATACCTACATGGAAGCTATTGAAGAATTTCCACAGGATGTAGATGTCATAAGGTTTCAGGGTGGCTCTGCGTCGCTGATCAAGATGGATATTTTTAAACGCCTGCTTTATTATTCTGTTGAAGTTGAAAGAGGTCGGAACACTATGGTGGCACTTCCTCTAGATCGCGTGAAGTTGATCAAGGACATGAATCTCAAAGGACAATTGCCTGATCAGCTCATGGATCCAAAAGATATAGTGGCTGAAGAAGAAAAATATGACTTTGCAGATGTGACCGGTGTGATTGAATTACCTGATCATAAAAAGAAACGTAATAAGAAGAAAAACAAGTCCGGGGAGAAAAGAGAAGGCGCTCACGCTTCTGGACAACAGCAACCTCAAAACCGTAACGACCGACCTCGTCGTGATGATCAGAAGCCAGGACAACCGAGAGATGAAAATCAGCAAAGACCAAAGCGTGATGATCAGCCGCGACAACGACGTGATGACCATCAACCCAGACCGCCACGCAATCCTCAGCAGCCCAGACCTGATCAACGACAGCAACAACCCAGACAGGATGCGGGTATGACTAAGCCAACAGATGGCTCTACACCACAGGGACCACCTAAGAAAAAGAAAAATAATCGTAACCGTAATCGTAACCGTGGACCTCGTCCTGAAGGCGACAGACCTCCACAAACGCCGCCTGCATCATGATGTATGACGTCGTGATTATAGGCTCAGGACCGGGAGGATATGTAGCCGCAATACGCGCTGCACAATTAGGTTTGAAAACAGCCATCATTGAGAAGTATAACACACTGGGTGGTACATGTCTCAATGTTGGATGTATTCCTTCAAAAGCATTACTAGATTCTTCAGAGCATTATCATCAGCTTAAAAATAGCTTTGGTGAGCATGGCATTACAGTAGAGAAAATCTCACTTGATTTGATGCAGATGATCAGGCAGAAAAGTGATGCTGTGAAACAAACTTGTGATGGCGTCGCATTTCTGATGAAGAAAAATAAAATTGACGTTTTTACGGGGCTTGGTTCTTTTAATGATGCCACACATATTAAAGTGGTGTCAGATGATAAAAAGGAAACTATTCTTGAAACTCGAAAGGTTATTATTGCTACAGGTTCTAAACCAATCACTCCGCCGACAATGGGGTATGATAAGAAAAGAGTAATCACTTCAACAGAAGCATTGAACATCACTACGCTCCCAAAAAGTATGGTGATCATCGGTGCAGGAGTTATCGGTCTTGAATTAGGCTCAGTATTCGCCAGGCTTGGGACGAAAGTTGACGTGATCGAATACATGGATAGGATTTTACCTGGTATGGATATGGATGGCAGCAAAGAATTGATGCGCTCCTTAAAAAAGCTGGGCATTACATTTCATCTCAATCATGAAGTTCTGTCTGTGAAGGGTGATACGAGCAAAGCGGTCGTCACCTACAAAACACGAGGTGATGAGGGTGAGATTAAATCCATTGAAACAGAATATTGCCTGATTGCTATTGGTCGTCGTCCGTATACCGATGGATTAGATTTGGAAAAAACAAATGTGAGACTTGATGAAAAGGGGAGGATCAATGTGAATGAACACTTGCAGACCGACGAACCCAATATCTATGCTATAGGTGATGTGATCAAAGGTGCTATGCTGGCGCACAAGGCGGAAGAAGAAGGAATTTATGTTGCGGAGATAATTGCCGGACAACAACCATACATTGATTATAATTTAATTCCTGCAGTCGTTTATACATGGCCTGAATTTGCTTCTGTTGGCAAAACGGAAGAATCCCTAAAGGCACAAAATATTCCGTACAAAATCGGAAAATTTCCCATCAGGGCACTAGGCCGCGCAAGAGCGAGTGGAGATACAGAAGGAATGATTAAAGTTATAGCGCATAAGGATACGGATGAAGTGCTTGGCGTGCATATGCTCAGTGCACGAGCTGCGGATATGATCATGGAAGCAGTGACATTAATGGAATTCAGAGGAGCTGCTGAAGACATGGCCCGTATCTCACATCCACATCCAACTTATACGGAGGCTGTCCGTGAAGCTGCGCTGGCAGCAACAGAGAATAGACCGCTCCATATTTAAGAATACATCCTTTCGGTTTAAAATTCGACTGAAGTCTGCACAACCAGATTGCTGTTGAAATGCGTTTCCGCAGGGTCATCACCCGGTAATATTGTAGCAAAAAAACCAAACGAATCCAACAGATGAATCAGAAATGCGGAATCCACATAATCGGTTACACTTTCCACGCGTAAAATTTTGTCGCAATCATCAAGGTCAAAATTCGCCCTATAATAAGAGAAGCCGGAATGAATCTGATCAATGAGCATGTTTGCTTGCTCATCGTCGTCTACATTCGTCTTAAAAACTTCTATCATCCTTTATTCTTTAAAAAATTGAACACAGATTTTTATGATCATCGTGTATTGTAATGATCAGTCATCCACTACGCCCTATTCAGTTTTTTGCAAAAATGACATTGGCGAAAATCTCCACTTCGTCACTTAACATTGCTGATGGGGTGGACACCGAAATGTCAAAATCGGATCTGTTTATTTTTCCGGTGACTTTAAATCCTACAATGATTTTATTGTCCCAGGGTTGTACGCCCGGATTCGCGATTACATCTAGCTTCACATTCTTCGTAATGCCGTGAAAAGTCAATTGACCGGTAACCTCATATTTTTTGTCTTCAGTCTTTTTGAATACCTCGCTTTTGAATGTCATCGTCGGAAATTTTTCGACATTAAAAAAGTCATCCCCTTTCAGATGTGTATCCCGGCTATCATTGTCCGTATCGATCGTATTCATATCCGCCTCAAGAGAAATAACAGCATCTGTAAAATCTTCATTTGGTGTCGTCAGGGTTGCTTTCGTTATTTTTAAGGAACCTTCAATTTCGGAAACCATTAAATGTGTCACGGCAAAATGGAGATTTGAATGTGCGGTGTCTAATTCCCAATCGACAACAGAAATGGTTTTGAATGCCATTGTCGTCGTGAGCAAAAGAAAGAGGGAGGCTATAATTTTCATTTTTTAGAGTTTGGTTTACATTTAGTATTCTTTAATTTTCTAAATGTTCAATAAAGACAAAAACCAATAGGGCAAAAGTATAAGACCTACGCTATAAGTGTAAGCCGTAAATCCGCCAATCTTACGGGTTGATTACGACAGTTTTCGGGATGGTCTCAGGGCTGATCAATTTTGACCCTTACCCTTTTTTACATCGGACTATAACCTCCACTATTGACTTTTGTTCAGATTGTGAAACGACTATTTTTCTTAAAGGGTACAATACGCCAATCCAAGGGGTTGATTGCGACAAAAGGATTCTATATTTTTGACCCATGAAACACATCTCCATTCTGGTGCCGAAGGGGGCTATCCTGGGAAGTCTTGAAGGATCCCGTCAATTACTGACGCAGGTCAATGAGTTTATGAAATTCAGAGGAGCTCCGCCATTGTTTAAAGTTCAGTTAGTGGGACTGACAAAGGAAACAAAGCTGAGTGGGGGCTCATTTACAGCGCATGCCGACCTATTAATTGATGAGGTGAATACCACTGATCTAATCATTATACCGGCTGTAGATGGTGATCTCCAACAGGCCATTGACGCAAATCGTGATTTTCTGCCCTGGATTTCAAGTCAATACAAAAACGGGGCAGAAGTAGCTAGCCTGTGTCTTGGCGCATTCCTTCTGGCATCGACTGGATTATTGTCAGGACGAAAATGTGCGACACATTGGATGGCTGCTAATCAATTTAGAAAGATGTTTCCGGACGTAAACCTTGTGCCTGAGCAAATTATCACGGATGAGCAGGGCACGTATTCCAGCGGCGGCGCATTTTCGTATCAAAATTTGATTTTATATATCATTGAAAAATATGCCGGCCGGGAACTCGCTGTGTTATCCGCCAAAGTATTTGCTATTGAAATCGACCGGCAAAATCAATCTCTTTTCATTATGTTTCACGGACAGAAAGAGCACAGTGATGAATCCATAAAACATGCGCAGGAATTTATTGAAAATAATTTTCAGGAAAAAATTACAGTTGATGAATTAGCCTCCATGCTGGCGTTGGGACGTAGAAATCTTGAACGCAGATTTAAAAAAGCTACTTCCAATACTGTGGTAGAATATATCCAAAGGGTAAAAATTGAAGCCGCCAAGAAGAGCTTTGAAACGACCCGAAAGAATATCAATGAAATCATGTATGATGTTGGGTACAATGATACCAAAGCGTTCAGAACTGTATTTCGAAAAATAACCGGATTGTCACCGATAGAGTATAGGAGCAAGTACAATAAGGAATCTATCGTGGTTTAGACCACTGACCATGGTCAATCTTCAGCAAGGACAATAATCTTATCCATCGTATCAAAAGACAGTTGGTTCGATTTGACGGGGTTTATAACTATGCCATAAGTTTTGTGACTATCATGTGCTAATGAAGCTATTCTATATCCGATCGCCGTATGCCCTTTTCGTTTTGCACTTTCAAGAATAGTATAAAAATCAACTTTCTCTCCGGGTTTAATATAGTCACTCATAGGATTGAGATAAATTTCGCTCCCCTGGGTATTAAATAAATCGTCAAACACACGCATCAGATATTTATTTTCTGAAACCTGTGACATCAACAAACTGATTAATTTATCACTGACGATGAAGTCATCCGCTTTAGTGATCTCCGCCAGGTCCCTGTTGCGCAAATCAAGCATTTCACTCACGACCTTTATCTCTTTGCTGTTCTCTTCCATGATCCTGCGTATATGCAATAAGGATATCAGAGTTTGGGCATCTGCATCCTGGATATCCATTTCACGTTTATAACATAATACCTGTACACTGTTGTAAGAACTAATATCCAAATCATCAATCACTTTTCTCGCTGTCGTATCCGCATGTTGAAATTCCAGAGTAATGTTATTTAGTGTTTTTTGCAATTCAAGGATTTCGGCTTTGTCATTATCAAAAGTCGATACAACCTTCATATACGATCCGAAATCAACATAATTGTCCATTTCACGAATGATGACCAATCCTCGTTTATTCCAACCCAACATCAGTATTCGTTCAGCAATCACTTTGTCGGAATCAAGATTTGTAATTGCATTTTCTGATACCGTATAGGTTTTTTCTTTTGCCATGATTAAGGAGTCATCGTCCCTGGTGATGGCTATTATTTTATCACCTTGTTTAAAAATATATTCCATTGGCGGATTGACCTTCACATCGCCCTTGGCATATTGAATGCCAATAACTGCTGAATCTTCATATGCGGAAATGGCATCGGCATATCTGCGCCCTACAAGTTCCTTATCTTCCTTAAAATATATTTCCGCCCCGTCAAAATCCATCAACTCGGTGTATACAATGCTTAGGCCACTCTGACGCGAAGTCTGCACCATGATTTTTCCAATGACATCATCAGTGGGCACCAATTCGACTTCATCTTTACCTACCATCCTGGCGATTTCGATATTTTTTTCATCCTTAATTTCAGCTACGATGTGATAAGGCCTCTCCCTTCTTTCAGGGTGATTAGTGATAGCCAAAATAGTTTTAATGGTTAAAGGATCAGCATTCCCTTCTTCCGAAGCGATGACGATGATTGATTTTGTTCCATGCGGATTTGCAATGTTAAGATCGACCATATCATTCGGGCTGCCTTTTCTGCAGATAATCTTTGTATTTTTTAAATTTTCGATTTTGCTGCGGATTTCATCTTCCATCTCGACTTTATCTTTATCCGCCAGTACCACGATGCGCGGTTTTTTTTGATTTTCATTAGCAATCACCAATTCGGATATGATTGTAAATATTTTTGAAGACCAACCTAAAATAAGCGTGTGATTATCTTCAATGACGAAGCTTTTTCCTTTACGTAAATCCTCAAGCTTATCGTTGATCGCATTCGATAGAACCCCGATCAATGCAGACACAATAAAAATCCCTCCAAGTGTAGCGATCAATGCAATAATCCGGAATGGCCATCCATTATCAGCGCCCATCGTTCCGGGATCGAGTGTGCGCATCAGGCTCAGCCATGATCCTTCGACAAAATTTAGCGGGGATCCACTTTCAGGACCTATGTGAAGCAGCCACAGAAGCGCACCTGCAATAGCCACGACCAATAACGACATGAGACCTAATAACGCCATCATCGCCAGGGGCCCTTTACTCATCAGGGTATCAAACCTGTATCGAAACCGATCTCCAAAGGATATTTTATTCATATCAAGTATTTTCCTTTTTTGTATTTCTTGTATATCGTGTGTGTTTATTTCTGTCCGACAGACAATTTCAGATATAAAAATTTAATTTATTGAAAACTAAATATTTCCTGCGTTTTTGTGATTAGAATTAATAGGTCATGATCGCAAAATGATCTGCAAGGTGCATACAATGTGCTGCAGCGAATTGAGATTTTGACAATTTGCCAAAAGCAAAATGGGGCTTAAGTTCCTTGTCATAATTTTCAAAAGCGATAATAGTTTTTTTCAGTTCGGCAACTGCCTCGGAAGTATTCCCATTTGGTTGAATCAGTGTTGCACCTGGAATGGGTTCATTTCGATTGTGCCGCATATAGCCCTGGTGTTCGAATTGATTAAAGACGAGGCTCCCAAGGGTCATTTGGATAAGCTTTGGTTTGTTTTCCGGATAACCGGTCATAGAGAACAAAATGCTTTGTGTGCAATGAGCCAGGTTTTGATACAGGGTCCAGTCATTGTCAATTTTAAGGCTAGAAGCCTGGGCTATTTTATCTAGTTCGATCATGCCTTCATCCAGATTCTTAAACGTTAAGAGGCGCTTAGCATCATTGTGATCGGCAAAGTGATGTTTGAAAAGCCAAACACCAGCGACTGGTATGGCGACCAGAGGTATGGCCAATTTAAAGATATCTTTTTCGTTCATTCAATTCACGTATTGAAGATTGTTTGAGGGCGTATGTCTAAGCGTTATAGCGGATTGACTTATTTTATCCAAAGGTCGTGTTAATTTGCGTTCAGGAAGGCGGTAATTTTTATGCTAAAATATTTAAATAAGCCATGGATCATTTTAGTCGTTTTTTCGGGATTTGCTCTCCTGATGCGGCTATTTTCATTTTTCCCTTCTGTCCTCAATCATGATGAGTCTACCTATATCATTATTGCAGATGCGCTAAGACAAGGCCGGATTTATTTAAAGGACGTGATGGATACAAAGCCAATTGGCATCTTTCTCCTCTTTGCATTTTTTCAGATTCTTTTTGGGAAAGCCATTATGGTGATTCGTATTATCACCGCTGTCTGGGTCGGCCTTACAGGTTTTATGCTTTACCTCGCGCATCGTCAGGTTATTAAAACGTCTATTGGAGCCGGTCAAAATCCGGCACCCGTCGCCAGTGGAACAATATACATTTTCATCGCTTCCATTTATAGCACTTATGGATTATCGCCGAATACAGAACTTTTTTTCAATTTATTTACGATTACAGCTTTATTCCTTATCCTTCGATATAAAGGTGTGGGTATTTTTATTCTTGCAGGATTAGTATTGGGTGCAGGATTTATGATCAAGTATGTTGTTCTTTTTGATGCGGTGGCTATTGGATTATTTTATTTATGGCAACAAGTGAGACTGGAAAAGACCTGGCATTTTTGGCTGCTTCGATGTTCACTTCTTGCTTTAGGTTTCATGATTCCGTTTGGGGTCGTATGGTTTTGGTATCAACAATTAGGCCTCGGAGAACCATTTTGGTTTTATTCATTTGAACTTAGCGGTCGTTATGTCATGAAACCGATGTGGTATGAATATGTAAACTATGTATTCAACTGCTTTTTAAGTTTTTTACCTGTTGTCATCTGGTTTTTTTATTGCTTATGGAACTGGCGCAGTACTGAAACAAATCTTCCACTCTTATCATCGATTTGGGCTGTGTTCATTATGTTCATTATTCTTTGGCCCGGCAGATTATTCTCGCATTACTTTGTTCAATTTATGGTGCCGTTAAGTTTGCTTGGCGGTAGTTTTTTTGATCCCCGGCGAAACCCTGGACGCGCATTGGCATGGATGAGGAAGCCCGTTATTGGCTATCCATTGTTTGGGCTCCTGATTCTTGCAAATGTTGTTGCGCAGAAAATAATATTCTATGATCGAAAGGATTATCCTGTAGAAGTAGCTGCCTTTCTTAATACCCGTTTGCAGCCAGGGGAAATCATATACACAGGCGACTATGAACAAATCGTTTATCACCTGACCGGTAGATCAAGTCCGACACCTTATATTCATAGTTCATTGATTTGGCTGGCAGCAAATAATACGGCCCTTAAAATAAATCAGGCTGAGGAATTTGAAAAAATAATGAATAAAAATCCGCGATTTATTTTGATCAATTACCCTTTGATGGAAAACAATCCTCTTTACACAACGCTGCAAAAATCATATGCTGTCGTTAAGACATTTGATAAAGAGCTGATTGTATATGAACGGAATGATCGGGGATAAGATATTATACAGCAGAAATAATCACCACCATCTCTCCTTTTACTTTCTCAGGATGAGTTTCAAATTCTTTTAATAACTCTGATGCTGTGCCGAAATGAAATTGCTCATGAATTTTTGATATTTCTCTGACTACACATACTTTGCGATCATCAAGGAGATATTCGAGGATTTCTTCAAGACATTTTATGAGCCGGTAAGGAGATTCATACAAAACGATGGTATTCGTTAATGTCGCCAAATGTTTCCATCGTGTCGTGCGTCCTTTTTTATGTGGAAGAAAACCTTCAAAATAAAAACGATCACAGGGGAATCCTGATCCGACGAGTGCCGGAACAAAAGCTGTTGGTCCCGGTAAGACTACAATCTCTTCATTCGCTTCCCTGCATGCGCGAACAAGGAAAAATCCGGGATCAGAAATCCCCGGCGTGCCTGCATCTGATACTAAAGCCAGCGTTTTTCCTTCTTTTAATAGATCGATGATGGCAGCAGTAGCCTGGTGTTCATTGAAGGCATGATATGCGCGAAGTGGAGTATTGATATTGTATCGGTCAAGCAACCGACGCGAGGTGCGGGTATCTTCGGCCAATATAATATCGACTGTAGATAAGACTTCAATAGCACGGTGTGTAATGTCACCCAGGTTGCCAATTGGTGTGGGGACAATGTAAAGCACGGTTAAGCCGGCTTGATTTCAAAGGAATAACTCTCCATGATCATATTGGCCAGGAATTTTTTACAGGCCAGATCTATCGTTTCTCTTGCAGTGGCTTCGTCCGTGGCGTCGATTATTATTTCCATATGCTTTCCGATCCGAACATCGTCTACACCCAAAAAACCTGCATGATCCATATTGCGGGCCACGGTTTTGCCCTGTGGGTCAAGCAATTCTTTCAGGGGCATGACATTGATTTCTGCTTTGAATTTCATGTCACAAATGTAAAAATCTTAAAGTGTTCGGGCTGTTTTAATAAATCATTCGGTTTTAATATCCGTTCTGGAGAAATGTGACTGTCCTCCTTGCTTTCTTCCCTTCTTGCTGTCCTCCTCCTTACGCTTCAATACCACTTCAGTACAAGATTCAACAAACCCAGCACTACATAAGTAACGATAGTCAAAGGGATGCTTATAGGTCCCAGTGTAAGAAATCCAATCAATCCGGCTACTACAAGAACAATAGCTGTGATGATGCCTGGTCTTGGTGATTTCATACCGGGTAATTTCAAAGGGACTTGAAAAGTAATGATCAGAAAAACAGGGATAAGAATCCCCAGCCACGGAAAATCAGCCATACCCATTCCATAATCCCGCCCTGCATATTGGGCCCAAAACCAACCTGTTACCATAATTCCTCCTGCGGGTGTTGCCAGCCCCCAGAAATATTCTCGTGGTCTGGTATCAATATTGAAACGAGCGAGCCTCAAGCCTGCAGAGGCAGCTGAAAGTGATGCAAAAACAGCTATCAAAGCCTGACCCGGATCGCCATGACCATATTTAGCATAGGCAACATAAATCATGACCGCTGGTAAAGCCCCGAAGGATATCACATCCGCCAGTGAATCAAGTTGTATCCCTAAGCCACTGCTTACCCCTAGTCTTCTGGCCACTGCACCATCAAGGAGATCAGCTACTAAAGACCCACCTACCAGCATCAAAGCCGCAGGGATCTGATCATTTATCAAGGCCATGATAGCCAGGGTGCCGAATGTCAGATTAGTCAGCGTCAGGGCATTTGGGAGGTGATTGAGCAGCTTCATTATTTCAAAGTTAAGAATATCAGGGTAAGGTGCCTTTGTTTATCGTATTAATCAGACTCCAGTTTTTGGCCACTTTTGGTGCTATATTGTGTGCCATCCGGCCAGCCATAACAATACATATTATCAGGCAGTTATGGTAGTGCGGCACACCTAAGTGTGCCCCACTTAGATATGGCACGAGTTTTTTGGAATACAGGCACAAATCCCTCCCCCAACCCTGCCTTTCATACAAACCGTCTACTTATTCGTTAAAGATCTGTTACAATTCATCCGGAATGATGGCTGGCAGACAACATGCCAAGGGACATAATTGTTAATTTCGTATCTTATTATTGACCTAGATATCACCTAAATGAGGATTATTTACCTGGTTTTGTTATTTGTCCTGACCGGCACTTCTCTTTTTGCCCAGCCGGTAAATGATGAATGCCTATCCGCTTTGCCACTTCTGAACACAGATAAATGGTGCAGTGAACCTGGAGCCTATACGAATGTAAATGCTACCCCATATTCAGGTACGATTCCTGCTAACAATTGCTTTCTTCAACTCCAGAACGAAGTTTGGTTCACTTTTATCCCTGAGACACCCGCGCTTTATATCAAGATATCAGGAGCAGTCAATGGTCTCGGTACATTGCGTAATCCTGCCGTCGCTGTTTTTGAAGGCCCTTGCGCAAACCTTAAGCGGGTAGGTTGCAACATTGTTTCTTCCACAACAAATCAGGTTGAACTATCCATCGAAAGTCTTGTAATAGGCAGAGTCTATTTTATGCTTGTCGAAGGACAAAATAATTTTGCCGGAACTTTCCAGATTTGCCTCAATGGATTTATTCCTCCTCCGAACCCTCAATCAGATTGTTCAAAAGCTGTCGTACTGTGTGACAAATCTGCTTTTGTCATAGATACCATTTTGGGAGTCGGTATACAGGATCCGGGTGTGACGAATACGTGCATCATGCAGGAGCTAAGTTCTGCCTGGTATAAATGGACATGCGAGACTTCAGGTACATTGACGTTCACGCTTACACCGAATAATTACCAGCAAGGATTCGAATCTGATGATATTGATTTCGTCGTCTATGAACTACCGGGGGGTCTTGATGACTGTCTCAATAAACGCGAAGTACGATGCATGGCTGCAGGGGCAAATACGAATCAGCCTTTTTCAAACTGGCGGCGATGCAATGGACCGACAGGTTTAGCGGTAGGTGACCCGGATCTGACCGAACCTGCCGGATGCCAGATCGCAAGTCAGAATAATTTCGTCAGCGCTCTTGATATGGTGGCGGGTAAAAGCTATGCGCTGCTTGTCAATAATTTCAGTCAGTCAGGTCTTGGTTTTTCAATTGTCTGGGGTGGAACAGGAACATTCCAGGGGCCGAAGCCCGCTTTTGATATTTCTGCAGTTCAGGCCTTTGAATGTGACAAGACTATCATCTTCAGTAATGAATCTTTAGCCCCTACAGATAGTATTGTCCATTATGAGTGGGGTTTTGGAGCGGGTGCAAATCCTCTTTCTGACACGACCACAGGTCCGATAGCTGTGGTTTATGAATCATTTGGAAATAAGAAGGTGGCATTGACTGTCACAAGTTCAAAAGGGTGCGTGGTCACAGAAATAATTGATTTCTACATTGAACCATGTTGTGCAGATACGAGTACACTTGGAGTCACGGCTATAGTCCATGACCAACTTTGTCCCGGTACAGCTTCAGGCGTCATTCAGGGAGTAGGTAGTAGTGGGGCTCCTTTGTATCAGTTTAGTCTGGATTGTGTCAACTATCAGCCTTCGACTGTATTTCCATCTTTACTACCTGGTATGTATACACTCTGCATTCAGGATGAGAAAGGATGCAAAAATCAGGTAGACCTAACCATTGATCCTGCTACTGGGTTTTATGTTGATTTGGGCGATTCCATTTTTATACAATTGGGACAAACAACTGATCTGCATGCTATACCCTTTCCAAATCTTCCTTCGAATGTGATCTGGAACAATATGAATACACTTACGTTTCCCGGCTCTGATGTCTCAAGTTTATTAAATCCTACCGCACTCCCGCATCATTCAGGTTGGTATTCAGTTACGATCTCAAATGACGTAGGCTGTGTGACGACAGATTCAGTTTACATTTCTGTGGATCCGTATAAGCCTATTTATATTCCAAATGTCATCACGCCAAATAATGATGATGTCAATGATCGTCTCACCGTATATGGAAATGAAGCTGCTACTGTCGTCAATAAATTTCAGATTTTTGACCGGTGGGGTGGATTAATGTGGGAAGGGAATGATTTTTTATTGAATGATCCATCACTGGGTTGGGATGGAAAATGTAAAAGTCAACCTGTTAATCCCGGTGTCTATGCCTACCGAGCCAAGGTCAATTTTTTAGATGACATTCCCTTAATATTTACCGGAACAGTGACAGTTTTAAGATAGTGGCACAGCCTGATAAGCATGAAAAATTTATTAATTCTAAGTACAGTATTGCTGGCACTCGCGTCTTGCGTAGTAGAGGAACCCGATTTGTCCAGGTATATAGGTTCTAAAATAGATAATGTTGAAGAGGCCAGAGATATTGAAGTGAAATATACAGACAGCAGTTATCTCGTATTTATACTTAAAGCTCCTCTTACAAGGCGATCATTGGAAAAATATGCAGTGGAAGAAGAATTTCCGGAAGGCCTGCAGGTAACATTTTATGACAAATCAGGTCAGCCAAGAAGCTGGCTTAAATCCGATTATGCCCGGAGAGATCAGGTCAATCGAAAAATTGTAATTCAAAAAAATGTGGTCCTTTATAATGACCGTGGTCAGCGTCTTGAAGGTCCTGAATTGATTTGGGACGAACGAAAAAAAGAATTCCATACGGATCGCTTTGTCAAAATCATCGATAATGACAAGACCATTTATAGCTACGGATTTAAAGCTAATGAATCGTTTACCCGATATGAACTCAATTCCGGATCCGGTAATGTGCACGTTGAGGAGGGTAAGGGTTCAGAGTAGTTAAAATTGCCCTTAGCCCCTAAATCCCCTGAAGGGGACTTATTGAGCGTGAAAAAGTTGAGTATTGAGGTCAAAGTATTTATTGAGCTCGATATTCTTTAGTCTTCTTCACTATTGGTTATTCGTTATTCGTTACTCGTTACTCGTTACTCGTTATTCGCTCGTTATTCGTTATTCGTTATTCGTAACTCTTTTTGCTCTCTGCTCTTTGTCTATCTTTGACCTGATGTTTATACTTGTCGTTTTCATTTTTATCACCTTGATCCTTTCTGCATTCTTCGCCGGGACGGAAATCGCTTTTATTACAGCTAATAAACTGGGTGTCGAGATTGAGCGGGACAAGGGTACGCGCCGAAGCAAAATGATTTCACGCTTTTATGAAAAGCCAAAGGAATTTCTGAGCGTACTCCTGGTCGGAAGTAATGTTATGTTGGTTGTCTTTACCTATTTGATGATGAGATTGATAGAGCCATGGCTACTTCCATTTATAGGGTCAGAGGCATTGAGGTTGATTATCATCACACTCGTGGCCACGCTCGTAATGCTTGTACTGGGAGAGTTTCTTCCAAAATTGGTATTCCGGTTGTTTGCAAACAGAGCGTTTATACTTGTTTCTTATCCGATGGTATTTTTTCAATGGATACTGAAATTTCCGGCGTGGGTGATGATCTCTTTTTCAAATGTTTTACTGCGCTATGTTTTCAGAGCGCCTATTAAACATGTGCAGGATGTTTTTACAAGACTTGATTTGCAGGATTTTGTAGAAGGGTCGCTGGCAAAAGATGATGACTCGATGGAAGCCGACATGTTTAAAAATGCATTGCAATTGAAAAATCTGAAAGCAAAAGCCTGCATGGTGCCACGCACAGAAATCGTACACATTGATGTTGAGGATGGCATCGAAGAATTGAAAAAAAAATTTTTAGATACCAGGCATTCACGCATATTGATTTCCAATGGTGATATTGACAATCTGCTCGGGTACATTCATCATCAAAGCTTGTTGAATGGAACGAAGAGCCTAAAGGAAATGATCATCCCGATTCAGTATGTGCCCGAAGTGACCAGTGTTTTGGATATCATGTCTTCATTTACCCGTCAGCAGAATAATATCGCTGTTGTTGTCGATGAGTTCGGTGGAACAGCCGGGATCATCACGTTGGAGGATATCGCTGAAGAAATATTCGGCGAGATTGAAGACGAGCATGATGTGGAAGAGTATGTCGAAGAAATGATCAATGACAAAGAATATCTTTTCTCTGCCCGCCTCGAGATTGATTATCTTAATGAAGCCTATCCTTCCTTAAAATTCCCTGAAGGTGAATATGAAACGCTCTCCGGCTACATCGTCATGACTTCCGGCACCATCCCCGAACAGGGAAGGGAATTACAGCTCGATGATTATCGTTTTGTATTTGAAAAAGTAAGTAATAAGAAAATTGAACTAGTCAGAGTTTTTTTGGTGGATGCAAAGGATTAAAGTGAATACTGAACACATGTGTTCGTTCAGAAAAGATAATTAATTGAAAACGCAAATATTATTATTTAAGTATAGGTGTTAAACTTTGACTGGAAGCAGATTTCCTTATAATATGATATGGATATGAAATCGTTAATAAATGAATTAACGTATCAAAAACAAAATCTCAAGCCAATGATCACACGTAGCTTACTCTTTGCCCTGCTCATACTTTTTTTTTCAGGGTGTCATGACAGTATTGACAACATAATCACTGATCCTTTATTTCCTTCGCAAATTACGTTCAGGTCATCCATTTTTCTTGAAGTTGTGGATACGGATCACAAGCCTGTAAAGGATGCACTTGTTGTTTTAGGTAATATAAAAGGTATAACAGATGAAGACGGATTTTTATACCTGGCCAATATTTCGATGAGTGAATCATCCTACGTTACTGTAGAAAAGGAAGGATATTTCTATGCTTCAAGACGATTTTATCCCGTTCAAGGCAAATCACAATACGTAAGTATAGAGATGCTGCCGGTATCAAGGGTAGCATTTTTTAATTCCGGATCAGGTAGTCAACTTGAACTTGAACATTTGAATATCCATTTTCCTAAAGATGCTTATGTAAAAGATAATGGTGAGCCCTATGAAGGTATTGTAATCGTCAATGCACAGATCATTTCTGCCGATGACCCGGACTTATCTTTTAAAATGCCTGGAAATCTGATTGGTCTGAATGGGTTGGGATCCATTGTAAGTCTTGCCAGCTACGGAATGTTTGTTGTTGAAATGAGGTCTATGTCTGGTGATAAATTACAATTGAAACAAGGCACAGTTGCTGGTATTGAAATGAAAGTGCCTCCCGCCATTCTTGCAAATGCGCCACCCATGATTCCCATGTGGCATTTTGATGAAGAAGCAGGAATCTGGAAAGAGGAAGGTCAGGCAATATTAACCGGCGACGTTTATGTTTCTGAAGTCAGCCATTTTAGTTTTTGGAATTGTGATTATCCATCAATGACGACAAAATGGAATTCAACATTTTTATATGATGATGGATTGCCTGCAATGCAATTAAAGGTGGGTCTCACTATTACGGATTTGAATATAACCACCTTTGGATATACTAATGAAGAAGGACAAATTTCCGGTTTTGTTCCAGCCAATAAAGTATTTCGGATAGAAGTGAAGGATCCATGTGAAGATATCATCTATACAGGGGAAGTTGGACCATTTAAGGATTCTCTTACCACTGCCATGTTCACGATTCCGAAGGAAGGCCTGAAAATGTCAACCTTGACTGGTCTGGCCGCAAGTTGTGAGCGAGAAGCGATTAAAAATTTATATGCCAAAATTGATTTTGGTGATTATACGTTTTACAAATCTATATCTGGCCAGCAGGGTGCATTTTCAATCACATTTGCAAATTGTGAAGAAAGTAAAGTCACCCTTAGTTTACTGGACTATGACCGGTTGAAATATAATGCACCTCAAACTTTCAGTTATGCTCCATTCATAGATGCGGGTACAATTAATGTCTGCAAAGACCTTCTTGAATTTGTTCTCATTCAAATGGATAGCTTTCCGGAGTTTATTATTTTTAATTCCGCAGAATATGGCCATGGTGGAGATGGCTATTCTATAAAGGCAAGTGATAGTAACGATAATAATTTTTTTATCATTACGAAAAAGACTTCGGAGGGATACTATCCCAATACCAGCTGCGGGATATCTCTTAACCTTTTTTCACAATCTGTATTATCTGCAAACACATGCAATTTGACCATAACTCATTTCGGTAACCCAGGTGAACTTATTCAGGGAACATTTAAAGGGAATTTTGATTGGGGTCAAAATGAATATGACCCGCGATCTGGATTTGCTGGTTCCTTTTCCGTTCTAAGAAAATAGAAGTCAGCATTCATTAGAAAAGTAAGAGTAACTTAAGAAATAATAAACAGACATAGAATCCTTTCTGCATCTTTTATATTTACTTTAATACAGATTACTGCTCACTGCTCTCCCGCTTCATTTACTTCATAATGGTCGGGATCCTTGTAATGATCGCGTTTAGGATGAGTATAGAAGTCGAAGTAATCGTTGTGTTCGAATCACATTTATTATTTTTTTGCCACAAATTTCGCTGATTTACGCAAATTTAATTTTACCAATTGCCATCGGTTGCTGAGCTGTAGTACGAGGTTGAGTTTAGCTGGTCGAAGCATTGCCATTTGTTTTCATTGCCGCAAATTCACGCAAATTATTTTTTTGCCTATTGCTCTCTGCTTTTTGCCTATTGCCTATTGCCTATTGCCTATTGCTTTTTGCCTATTGCCTATTGCTCTCTGCTTTTTGCCTATTGCCTATTGCCTATTGCCTATTGCCTATTGCTTTTTGCCTATTGCCTATTGCTCTCTGCTTTTTGCCTATTGCTCTCTGCTTTTTGCTTTTTGCCTATTGCCTATTGCCTATTGCCTATTGCTCTCTGCTTTTTGCCTATTGCCTATTGCTCTCTGCTCCCTGCTCATTGTTTCCCTCCCTGTATGCGCTTAGACTCATCTTCAAGACCTGTACTACGTTTGCGATTGCCTTTGATCTGACTTCTGCCGATGAGATAGGTGAAATTGAGTTTCGCCTGGCGGCTTTCCCATCCTCCATGGGCCGTCATCGCAAGTGCTCCGAAATCATTGACACCTGACCAGTTCATGCTGTCGAAAATATCTCCGACAGCAAGTTTGATATTGGCTCTTTCTTTCCAGATTTTTTTCTGGATTCCTGCATCCACACTCCACATCGAACCGGAAGCAAAATTTCCGCCCCATATGCCGGGTGAATTATACCATCCTGATATTTCAAACGTAAATCCTTTTGGAAGAGTGAAGGAGTGCTGCATGTATATATTAAATGTGGTTGCCCGGATGTCTACAATTTTTCCATTGCCAAAATCTGCTTTGTTATGTGTATTAGATAAACTTGTATTTGCAAAAACATTCCAGTATTTGGAAAGCGCAAATGGATAACTCACACTGATTGAGTACACATCCTGGTCAGCAATATTTTCAGTCGTAATAAATGCAGCTTTCATGCTTGCGGTATCCGTTATTTCTGACATGAGATCATGCGTATGTGTGTAGGTCAGGCTTGTGTTCAATGTGTAGTTAAACGTATGGCCTAGCGAAATACTATTTGAATACTGAGGACGAAGGAATGGATTTCCTTTTCTGAAGGTCAGCTCATCCAACTTGGATTCAAACGGATTGAGGTCTCTGTAATTCGGTCTGTCGATACGACGGCTATACGTAAGACGAAGACTATGTTTCTGACTCAACTGATATGTCAGCCCGCCACTTGGAAATAAGTCCACATAGTCTTGTTTGACCGTTTCATCATTTTGTGGTTTCTGGCTGGTGAGATCGCCTTTTGAATCTGTTTGTTCCAGGCGAACTCCAAATTGAAGTCCTATTTTTTTCCATTGCCTGTTGTAATTGGCATAGGCAGCATTTACATTTTCAGCATATTCAAACCGATTTGTACGATCGATATTTAATATAGGCAGATTGTCTATAATGTCGTAGAATTCATAATTGTTGTCAGTATTTACGATTGCAAGCTTGATTCCTGCGCCTACGCTCCCACCAAACATTCCTTTTTCATAATCAACTTTTATAGTCTGGATATCAATGTCTGTTGGTGCATGAGAAGAGAATATCCTCGAGTCAGTCAATTCACCATTGGCAGGATCATAATAATAATTTGGCTGATAAGAATCCCCGATGCTTGAATATTTTCCATAATCAATATCAACATTCAGGACAGTTCCTTTTTTATTGTCGAATTTATAATTGCCATTGATATTGTAATTGTCCTGCGCTGTCTGCATGCGATTAGTTGCTTCAAGTAATTCAGTGGGTGATTGGCTTCGGGATGGAGAAATTGTTGTATTTATTTTACTTGTCCAGGTTCCATTATTCATAAACCCATCAAACAAAATGCCGAACGTTGAATTTGATGATGCAGAGACATCGATACCTGCTCTCAGTGAATTATTTTCCCATTCATTTCCTCCTTTATTAGCCTGATCAGTAAAAAGATCAGCCGTCGTGCGTTGAAAGAAATTGAATTCACTGTTTTGCCCATTGGCGTAATTATAATTGCCATATACATTGACGAGTTTTGTCCTGTTGTTGACACTTAGATTTCCGTTGAATCTTCCGTGTACAGCCTGATTGTAGCCCAGGCTTAGATTCGCATTTGTCCCGAGGGATTTGTCTTTGATCAATCTGATATTGATGATCCCGGCATTGCCATCTGCTTCATAGCGGCTTGATGGTTGTGTGATCACCTCGATGGCTTCTATCTGCGTTGATTGGAGCGATTTAAGATAATTGGATAAGTCATCACCAGACAGAATAGATTGACGACCATCGATATACACTTTAACTCCGCTCTTTCCGATCAACATCAGGCGATCGTTGTTATCCACTACCACACCCGGTGCCTTACGCAATAACTCCAGTCCATTATTTCCGATAGCATTGACACTTCCTTCAACATTAAATATAGTTTTATCCGGTTTGACTTCTACAAGGGGTTTTGAAGCTGCGATGACGACTTCACCCAGTTCCATAGTGAACGGTGACATATTTACATTGTCAAGTTGCACCATGTTATCGGCCGTTACATTGATAGCCGGAGATACATATGTATCATAGCCCACAAAGGAAATATTCAGATAGTAAGATCCGGGTGATAGATGTGTAAACGCAAATGATCCGTCCTGTTCAGAATAACCAGCTTTAATCATTGTAGAATCTGAAACCTGGTAGAGTACAACGTTAGCAAAGCTTATAGGATCCTTGTTCTCATCGAGAACCTTGCTTTTGAGGCCGGTGTCAGTATATTGAGCCTGGAGTTGAGCAAAGGAAAGGACAAGAAGAGACAGAAGTAAGTTGATTTTTTTCATTTTCCTGGTCTTGATTGATCTAAAAGACTTAAAATGGACGCTAAAGGTTGCAGTGATGCGCTTTTTATCGACAGAAATCAATTTTTATAGGATGATTCAATCTGTTCAGGGGATGCAGCCCGTATTTTGCCATGGGCAGTCAAATAGAAGCAATGTAGGCCGCCATGAATTCTTTTAGATTAATTTTGAATTATGCAGTCAGTCAATACCCGTTTTTTTTATTTGACTTTTTCATTTGTAATACTCTGGTTATCGCCAGGTATAAATTTACTGCTTGCGCAAATCGACAGTGTTCAGGAGCTTAAACAAATAGAAGTCACAGCCGAACGAATTGACCTTGCTGATATAGGCAAGCATACTGACCACCTTGACAAAACCATACTATCGCTCAACCGACATCAAGACCTGGCTTCGGCTTTGTCGAGTCAGACACCATTATTCGTCAGATCCTATGGATCAGGTACTCTCGCAACTTTAGGAATTCGGGGTGGCGGTGCTACCCATACGCAGGTCGTTTGGAATGGAATTCCGTTGCGGAATCCCATGCTGGGATTACAGGATCTTTCTTTAATTCCGGGAGTGTTTTTTGATGAAGCAGCTATTCACTACGGAGGGCATGGTTCTGCTTTTGGATCCGGCGCTGTAGGGGGCCTCATATCCATTTCAAATTCCCCGGTTAGTACAGTCAATCGCCTCAGTCTTAATTTATCGGCGGGCAGTTGGAAGCAGCGTGGTGGTGATGTACAATTGGATTACGGTGTTGGTAAAATCAGATTGTCATCAAGGTTATTTTCGCAGTATGCTGAAAATAATTTTCGGTACAGGCTTAATAAAGGTTTACCCGAGCACAACCAGGTGCACAATACAATAAAAGACAATGGAATTCTCCAGGAAATTTCGTATTCGATTGATGAAAAACAATTTATTGCAGGCAGGTTGTGGTTTCAATATGCCGATCGTCAGATACCGCCTACTTCAACCCAGAATAACAGTAAAGCTGCACAACAGGATAAAATATTACGCGCATCTCTTCAATGGAATTATGTAGCTGATAAATTTCACTGGCAGGTCAAAAGCGCATGGCTTGATGAAGTCAATGATTACCAGGATACACTGATCCTCCTCTATACGCACAATCGATTTCGCACCTGGCTGGCAGAAGCTGTGGCGTCATACAATCCAGGTCAAGCTGTGCGCATCGCATGTGGTATCAGTACTGAAATCGCGCAGGGGCAATCAGAAAATTATCTGACTTCAACATCAAGAAATCAATCTGCACTTTTTTCGTCTGTCAGGCTTGTTTCGAAAAGCTGGTTGTGGAGGATACAGGCGCGACAGGAATTAACTGCGGAAATATGGTCACCACTGCTTGTGGATGTTTCAACAGAATGGACAGGTATAAAAAAAATAACATTCAAAACAAGTTTGTCGCGTAATTACAGGATGCCGACATTAAATGACCTTAACTGGAGGCCCGGAGGAAATCCTGACCTGGTACCTGAAGAAGGATGGACAATTGAAGCCGGCATTCATTACAAAACGGTAGGTGAAAAAATAAGTTTTTCATCTTCTCTGACCGCATATAAGCGAAACATTGATCAATGGATCATGTGGTTGCCTCCCGTAAAAGGAATCAGCGATTACTGGTCACCCATCAATATTACGAAAGTGAATAGCCGGGGTATCGAGGCCAGGTATGCATTCGAATATGAACTAAATAAATGGAAAGTCGATATTAATGCAGGTCTTGACCTCACCTGGTCTACATTTGAAACCGCTCTGCCCCAATTCCAGATTGAAGAGGGAGAGCAACTGTTTTATGTCCCGGTCGAAAATTTAATGACGGGCATTTCTATCCATTTTCAAAGATGGTCCGGTTATTACAATCATCATTGGTTTGGCGAATCCAGCGGGATTAATGACCAGATAAAGGCAGCTAATATCGGCTCTGCTGGTATTTCCGTTGATTTCGAAGGGCGCCGCTTTGGTCAATCAGTGTTTGTCCAGGCCGATAATATATGGAATGTGCCCTACAGAATTATTGAAAGAAGGCCTATGCCCGGGAGAAGTTTTATAGCGGGGCTGAAATTTTCTATTTTCTGACAATACCGCATTTTAAAATAGGATATCCAGCCTGATTGCTTAACTTTATTGAATCAAAGGATTAAATCCTGTATTTAAGATCTTACAAAACAAAGGCGCAATGGTGAAATTCGGGTTTGCACTTATTCTTTCATTGACATTAGGTAATTGTCTTTCTCAGGTTGTAGCCGGTTTTGAAAATTTTAATCTGAAGCAAGGTGAACATCGCAATGATGCCTCACCGGATCATGGCTTTCTGAGCGGATCTGTTGAACTCCCGAATGACTACAATGATGAATTTAATTTTTGGTCTGGCTTTGCTATTTCAGCAGACACGAATACAACAACACCCGGATTCACAAATCAATACAGTGCTATAGCGGGTAGCGGCGCTCTGGGTACAACGGCTTATGCTGTAGGGTATGTATATGATAATACGATCATCCGCCTTACCGGCAAAGCTATAGGGAAGCCCATGATCGGTATGTATGTCACCAATAGCACATACGCCGCTTTGAGTATGAAAGATGGAGATGGATTTGCAAAAAAATTCGGTGGAGAATCAGGTAAGGATCCTGATTTCTTTATACTCACGATCAAAAAATATGCTGGTGGTGCTATCGCGGATGACAGCATCAATGTATACCTGGCTGATTATCGCTCTCCTAATTCATCAAAAGACTATATCCTTACTGACTGGAAATATGTAGATCTCTCCACTATAGGTGAGGTAGACTCATTGGTCTTGCGACTTTCATCAAGCGATGTGGGTATTTTTGGTATGAATACGCCTGCTTATCTGTGTATTGATCAGGTCAGTACCGATAATCTCCTTTCTGCATCTTCACCAACTGCGACAAAAGCCGGCATAACACTTAGCCCTAATCCCGTAAGCGAAACATTGTACATTGATCTCCCCACTAAAGGGAAATGTACCATTTTTGATGTGCAGGGTAGAGTGATGTGGTCAGAGGCCCTGGAGTCTGGACAACATCAGGTCTCAGTCGTTGACTTCCCTAAAGGCGTCTATTTTGTCAATTTAGATGGCCGGTATGCCTCAAGGTTCAGTATCGATTAAATTTTACGGCTTTATTTTCATAGTACATATACCCGACCGCAATCGGTATTTGTGATTTCTGAAGAATATTAATTCAGGATCATTCTATGTTTCAGAATGTAACCACTGGAAGTCATTTATCACTTTTCTTTTAAAAATCCTGAGGATTTTTAGTGATCATAAGAAATCAGCTAATTGATTCATCACTATAATAGCCCCGTTCGTCAGTGTTTTCAATAGGCTAGAGCCATTCTCCCTTTAAGAGCTAAAGGATTGACGATATCTTGCGCATGATTAGATGAAAAAAATTGTCCTACTCTTAAGTATCCTCATTGCAGGAACAGACTTATGTCTTTCGCAGACTCAGCTTTTTGTGGTGCAGAAAGGCGAAGCTGCCTTTAGATCAGAAGCTCCGCTTGAAACCATAAAAGCCGAAACCCAATCCATTCGGGGCGTCATCAATCCTGAGACGAAGGAGTTTGCTTTCTCAATGAAATTAAATAGTTTTATAGGATTCAATAGCGAAATTCAACGTGTTCATTTTTTGGAAAACTACATGGAACAAAACAAATATCCGCAGGCTACTTTTTCTGGAAAATTTATTGAGAATATACCTTTTGACACACCAGGAACATATTCTGTCCGTGCTAAGGGTGTATTGGACATTCATGGGGTCAAGAAGGAAAGGATCATACGGGGAACGATCACACTAAAGCCCGGAGAAGCAATCATGAAATCTGATTTCTCCGTTCCGCTCTCAGATCATGACATCAGTATCCCGAGAATTGTCAATCAGAAAATTTGCGAACTAATCGATGTAAGTGTAAATATTGAATTTGTCATAGGTTCAAAATCATGAACCGCTATCACTTGCTGCCATTCTTTATTTTTTGCCTTACCTGGTTAAAGGCACAAGAGCCTAAATTTATTCAACACGAAGTCGGGAATACATTTGCTGACATTGCTATCCATGCGATGCTTCAGGATCATCAATGTATGATCTGGTTAGGTACAGATATTGGTCTTGCCCGTTACGATGGTAATATCTGTACGTTGATAAAACTTGATACATCATCGAGTACATTGTCTGTGACATCTCTTTGCGAGGATAATACCGGAAAAATTTGGGTGGGAACCTCATCCGGGAAAATTTATTTTCTTGATCCCTCCGGCAAGCCTCATCTTTTCGATATTGAAGAAGGACACCCTGTTAAACCCATTACAGCCATACTGCAGGATACATCCGGACATATTTGGTTTGCGACATACGGAGAAGGTGTTTATGTCTATACAGGAACAAGGTTATTTAATTTTAATACAGATGATGGTTTGTCAGGTAATGATATTTATTCGATGACGGTTACCCGAAACGGCGAGATATGGATAGGAACGGATGATGGAATAAACATTTGCACATTTCAGAATGAGATCAAAAAAATCCGGGGCATTGGTCTCCCTGATGGATTGCCGGATCAAATCGTCACTGCCCTTATGGCAGATGCTCAAGACAACGTATGGATTGGCACGTTTGAATTCGGTGTTGTGCTTTATGATGCAGCCCTTCATAAAATCACGAAGCCTTTTGAAAATCAGGGAATGGATGAAATCACCTCTTTCGAAATATTCGATAACCATGAAGTGTGGATTGGTACTAAAACCTCAGGTGTATGGAGATACAATTCTCATTTCAATTCAATTCGCAAGCTCGTGAGCTTGCAGGCGTTATCAACATTTGCTGTGTCTGATATCCTGGCCGATGTCGAAGGGAATGTCTGGATATCCATGCAGGAAGGTGTACTCTTGTCAGCCTTTAATTCCTTTGAATCCCTGAACACCGAAATAGGTGAAATTCAAACCTTGTACTGCGATCATAAGGATAAGCTATGGATAGGTACGATCAAAGGCCTCTATCGTTTAGAGCAATATCCGGATAAAGAATCCAGAGCGATTCGTGTGGCACCGGCATATGATTTTAATATCACAGATATTCTGGAAGACGATTTCGGTAATTTATGGATTTCTACGCTTGATAAAGGACTATTTATTTATACTCCTTCCTCGAACGTAGTCACAGTTAATCATGCTTCAATCGAAATACTGGGAAGCTCTATAATGTCTATGGATCGGACAAAAGAAGAAATTTATCTCGCTACATTGCAGGGTGTTGTTTCATACCCTTCCAATAAAGACATCACTAAAGAGAGTGCTATCCGCTTTCAGCTCCTGAATGATCCCTGGCGATCCAATCTGCATTTTGTGTATCAGGTATTTGTTGATTCAAAAGACAGAGCCTGGTTTGCTACAGATGGTAATGGTGCATATTGTGTCGATGGGAAAAATGTCACCCAATATTTAGGAAACGACAGTTTCTCTATCCGGAAAGTATATTCTATATGCGAAGATCAGCAGGGACACATGTGGTTTAATACGCATGATTTGGGTCTCGTAGAATTAGACGGAACGTCATACAAGCCTCTGGATCTTTCTCAGGGTCTCGCCAGTATGAACGTAACCTCCATTGTATCTTCAAAAAATGGAGATATCCTTGTCGCTCATCGCAGAGGTATAGATCTGATGGAGCCTGAACGAAGGCATTTCATGTATTACTCCACTGAGATTGGGGCCGAAGAATTTCAATCCGGTGATAATGCTGTAGCTTCAGATACGAAAGGGAATGTATACATCGGTGGAAAGAACATGATCTTCAAATATTATGCTGCGGATCATGAGTTTTCAATAGATCCCAGGACCCAGTTTGTCCAGGTCAGAGTGAATCAGTTGCCTGTTGATTTTACGGACAGGCATGTTTTCTCCTATCATGAAAATTATTTCTCTTTTGAATACGTCGGATTGTGGTATACCGCACCCCATGCCGTCACGTACAATTATCAATTAGTAAATTATGACAGAGAAGCCAAAATTTCAAAGGATAACATAGCGACATACTCAAGCCTGCCACCTGGTGAGTATACATTCTTAGTTAAAGCATCAGAGAATAAATCCTTCTTTGATGAACCTGTTGCATCATATGCATTTACGATCGAAAAACCATTTTGGTTGCAGCTTTGGTTTGTACTGAGTATGATTTCACTTTCCGGGCTTTTTTTATACTGGTTTGTAAAAATGAGAAGCAGCAGGGCAGAAAGACAGGCATTGCTTAAAAAAGATATGATTGAATCGCAGCTGCAGGCGCTCAAGGCTCAGATCAATCCTCATTTTCTATTCAATAGTTTTAATACGCTCATCACGATCATCGATGAAAATGCACTCAAGCCTGAAGTTGCTATTGAATATGTAGAGAAACTATCGGATTTTTTCAGGAGTATCCTTCAATACCGGGAACAGGAGACCATATCACTGGAAGAGGAATTCGAATTGGTGCAGACATTTGGCTATCTATTGACAAAACGATATGGAACGAACCTGATTTTGCATTTTGATGCTGCGCCCAAGGACGCTTTTATCCTTCCGCTCACGTTACAAATGTTGGTGGAAAATGCAGTCAAACATAATGTCATAGCTGAAAACAGGCCTCTGGATGTATATATCACCATCGATGATGATCAATACGTAACTGTTAAAAATAATCTTCAACCTAAATCCAGAACTGAACCCTCTACACAATTTGGTTTACAAAGTATCGTAAGGAGATATCAGTTGATGAGTGAGTATAAAGTAATTATTGAAAAGGATAAGGATACATTCCGCGTTCGTATACCGATCATAAAAAAATCAAGCTAATGAAAATTTTAATCATTGAAGATGAGCAGGCCGCAGTCCGGAGGTTGCAGAAACTACTGAGCGATATTGATCCTATGATTGAAGTCATCGGTGCACTGAGCAGTATTGATACATCTGTTGACTGGCTTCAGATCAACCCCTCTCCTGACATCATCCTGATGGACATTCATCTCGCGGATGGTTCGAGTTTTGATATTTTTGAAAAAGTGGTGATTACTGCGCCGGTCGTATTTGTCACAGCGTATGATGAATATGCCTTGCAGGCTTTTAAAGTGAATGCTATTGATTATTTGCTCAAACCCATAAAGCAAAATGAACTTGAACTTGCTTTGCAAAAGGTTTCAAAAAAGCATGCTAGAACGGAAGAAAGCACGGATCTTTTTCAGCGGCTTCAGGATGCAGGATTTATTCACAAATCCAAACGATTGCTTGTCAGAATGGGACAAAGCATTAAGCTGGTGGACCTGGATAATGTAGCTTATTTTTATTCGAAGGATAAAATCAGTTTTGCCGTATTGCCGGGTAATAAACGATATCCACTGGATCAAAGTCTCGATCAGATCGAACAAATGATAGATCCATTGCATTTTTTCCGGATCAACAGGCAATTTATCGTGAAAATGAGCTCAATCGAAGAGATGGTGACCTATTCCAAATCAAGGGTTAAATTAAAACTCGACCCCCCAACAGAAGAAGACACTATTGTCAGTAAGGAGCGCTCGCCGGAATTTAAAAAATGGTTAATCGGCACGGATTGAATTGGCATCCGCAGCAATGGACTATATTTTTTTAGAGTTCCCCATTGTCTGTTTCTTCAATATTCATATACATCCTGACGTATCTGTTAGGCTTAAAGTCTCATGTATGAGGCTTCAGCTGACACTGATTATTTTTTTCTATTGATATGTGTCAATATCCGGGTTGATCTTAGTTATGGTTTATGGAGCAATATACCCTGACCTTTGATGTACGTAAAATTTAGGGTTTAAAAACCATGATTTCATCTGCATTTAAAAAAAACTATAATGAAAAAGATATATATCAGCTTTGCCATAGGGTTTTGTTTTATTATTAACGGATTTTCACAGGTTTCTTTCAACGTAACATTAGGCATGAGTCCCGGCTACCATCCAAGTACAGTGGGATTATTAGTGAATAAAGAGAAACCAGATCAAGAATTTATGTTTAATATGACGGAAGTGAAGGTCCAGTATTTTGCCGGGATGAATGCCAAACTTCAACTGACAAAGCCATTTTTCGTAGAATTCGGATTGAACTACTCAAAAAGGAGTATGAATTATCAGGTTGAGTATTCTGTGCTTAATGATGATCACACAATCGCACAACACCAGATGAAAGAATCCGATCACATCCTGACCATGCCGGTCAATTTAGGGGTGAAAATTGATGCATTTGATGTGGTCACCGGACTAAGGGTTTTTAGATCGATTGGATTTAGTTCAGACCTTAATCATATGCCTGAGTACAAAAGTAAACAAGCTCTTTTCCGCATAGGATGGCAGGGAGGAATCGGGTATAATTTATCCGTAACCAGGATCGGGATAGAATTTGACAGTCAATTCTCCAGAGTAGGAAATGGAAAGTCAATAAGCAATCATTCTCTTGAACTCATGAACATCCCATCCCAGTTCACATTTACAATTCAACGTACATTATAGGGGCATTTTGTGGTTTCAGTTTTAGAGGGCAGATTTAATTTGCCCTTTTTTTTGGCTGAAATAATTCTCCATTGATTCATTTTATTCACGCGGGAATCCCCATATGTAATGCATCCTTAGCCCTCATACGATTGAATTTCAGAGTATCCTTATCCGGATTTTCCCCTTCTCAGGAAGCAATTTCACCCGCTCATCCTTACGGAATAGGTAGCCATATCGATCGTTCCCATCTTTGTTTCACGATAAGGAACAAGACATCTTTTATTTCAACTTTAAAATTAAGATCATGAAAAAAATATACATAGGCATTTCAATTTGGTTTGTATGCAGTGCTGTAAGTTTTTCCCAAATGACTTTTCAGGTAATGGCTGGAGTGAGTCCGCAATCCAGTCCGGTCTCGACAGGTTTGATTGTTAACCGTCAACTTCCGCATGATGAATTTGTATTCAACATGAATGAAGTAGGGCCACAATATTTTGGTGGAATAAAAACTCGTCTTGATTTAAACACATCTTTTTTTCTTGACTTTGGATTGACGTACACGAAGAGCAAGTCTACCTACCAGCTGAAATACACATTGATCGACGCAGAACATCCGGTTACGAATCATATAATGTCAGAAGCCGAACATCTCTTTTTTCTGCCGGTGAATGTAGGCGTCAAAATGGGTGATTTCGAAATGACAAGTGGCCTGCGTGCTATTCATTCCATTGACTCCAGATCAGATCTTCAACAATTGGATGGATTTGAAAATGAAGAAAAATTTATCAGCCTCGGATGGCAGGGAGGAATAGGATACAATTTGTTCGGAACCAGGATTGGAATTGATTTTTCCAGCCAGTTTTCGAGAGTGGGGCAAGGGATGTCAGTCAATCAGCAATCACTGGAATTGATGAATGTGCCGGGTCAGTTTATATTTACAATACAACGAAACTTGTAAAGATTTGTGGGGTTCATTTAATTTAGTGCAGCGGGCAAATTTATTTGCCCGTTTTTTTTGTCCAGTACCTATTACTTCAAGGTATTCATCTTAACATGGTAAATATTATCAAGCCCATTGAGCGTCTTATCGGCTTCAGTTTTTAATTGTTCCACATTTTCTATCCGGTTCAGATGTGCAGCGCTACGGTTACTTGTGAAATAGAACGTCTTCCTGGGAAAATCAATGAATGGACAATAATCAAGCGATGTGCTGTTAATGCTCGAACCCAGATTATGGGCCATCTGCCATGCTCCACCTGTATCCTTTGTACTCATGTATAGGTCCCCTCCTCCCATATCATCCTTACGGCCATAAGAACTGAAAATAATCGTGTCTTCTCCGGGAGAAACATATGCATTGAATTCATACATAGCGCTATTGATGGCTGTATCAAGAGGAATAGGTGCGGCATATTTTCCTTCCTTCCTCTCAGCTATATAAATGTCTTCACGGCCATGGTTGCCCTGATGCGCAGCCGTGAAATAGAGATTGCCGCTTTTGCCTGATGATGGATAAAATTCATCCACCTTTGAATTGATCAACGTATCTAATGCAACAGGTTCTTTCCATGTTTCGCCATCTCGTTGTGAAACCCATATATTAAAATCTTTTCTTGTACTATCTCTATCGACAGGCCTGTCAGACGCAAAGAATAGTGAAGCTCCATCCGGAGCTAAGAAAGGTTCAATATCATTATAAACTCCTGACCAGGACATGATTTCACTTGTATTCCAAACACCATTTATTTTGCGAAAATGGGCAATGACTCTCTTTTTTTGAGTATAGTTGCCCAGCGAAAAGAATACCTCATCACCTTCAGATGATATCGCCATGTCTCGTTCATTGTATCGTGTCGACACAATACCTTCTGCGAATACGTGCACAGTATCCGATGCTGATGCAAGAGACAAAGAAGAAGTTTGACTTCCTTCATCATTTTTCGGTCGGCATGCCATCATTATGCTTAAAGCTATCACTGTAAGTGGAATAATTCTGATCATAGATAATCGTATTGAATATGGATTTCAAAATTTTGTGAACGCAGGGTAGGAGGCAATCTAGCCAATTCAACTATTACAGCGCGAAGAATTCGACATAACCGGTAAAAATGAGCTTAGAATTTGCTTATAATATTGGCACTGGATGATCCTTGGATTTCAATTGGGATGGAATAACGGTGATCACAGGTGTTGAATATTTGCATTGATAAAAAATCATAAGTATGTAATTATTAATAAGTTATATAAAAAACACTCCATTTCTTCCCTCAACCTTAAAGATATTCATTGATGTAATTAAATATTAGTATCCTCCTTTGATTGCGCCATCATAATTGTGCATGTCTTTAATCCCATCTCAACAGAGATCTATTTATTTAGATTTGCGGCGTTTATTTAGAATCGATCTTTTTTAATACATCATGAAATCTCTCTCCATGAAAAGAATCTTACATTTTAGCTTTAGTTTTTTGCTACTGTTTCCATGCATTGTATCGCTACATGCACAAACACCTACCGATGCTACATTAATGACCAAAGGACAGATTTGTCTCGCTGCGATTTATTCACATGACAGCTGGGATGAATATTGGGAGGGAACACTATTTCGTTCCAACGGTAATATTGGTACGCTGACACGTCAATCCATTAGCCCAATGGCTATTTTAGGTATTACCAATAGCATCAGTGTACTTGCCGCAGTTCCTTGGGTGAAAACAGATGCAAGTGCCGGCTACATCAAAGGCACAAGCGGTTTCCAGGATTGGGGTGTTTGGATTAAAGCAAAAGCGTTTGATCTGAAAGCCGGTTCTGGTAACATCACCACTCACGCTACAATCGGCGCGATGGGACCCTTGTCAAATTATCTTGCTGATTACGGACCTTACAGTCTAGGGTTAGGATGTATGGATCTGTCTTTGACAGGTATCCTGCAGTACAAATTAGATATGGGGCTTTATATACGCGGCCAGGCGGGATATCATGTCCGGGGCAATTCATCAATCGAACGTGATTATTACTATACGACGCATAGTGTATATTCTGAAAAAGTTGAGATGCCTGACGCGATTACCTGGGGAGCAACTCTGGGGACGTGGTTATTTGATTATGCACTGAAGATAGAAGTTGATTATTCAGGATTGAATACACAAGGAGGCTATGATATCAGAAGACAGGATGCAGGATTTCCTTCTGTCAATGCACAATACACAAGTTTCGGTGGTGAAATACAGTATTATCTGCCCGGCATTACAGGTTTTAGTGTAGTGGCTTCTGCGAAGCAAGTGCTGACAGGAAGAAATGTAGGTAAATCAACAGTCTATTCCGGTGGAATTACGTATTTCTTTCCGCTTTGGAAAAGTGGTCAGACAGATACGATCACTAATTAATTCCACATTCGTTTCATAGTTTTTAACCTTAACCCGAATTGACATCCATCATGAAAAATATATTCAGTTTATTTTTTCTTTTATCTGTTATCTCTACAGCATTTCTTTTTCAATCCTGTAGTGATGAACAGCCCAGCTACATAGCCTATGATCCATATCAATATGCATCGCTTGATGAAGACGGCGGCAGCTGGCATCCGAAAGTATTGAGCAGTCCATCGCAAATAGGAATTCCTGCTCCCAACGATATTACATCTCCGGAATACATAGCTGAACTTGCCGCTTTGAAAGCTGCTTCAGCGCAACTAAGTTCAGACCAGGAAAAGTCAGTGAAATACTGGGGTGGAGATGGGCTAATACGCTGGAATGAAATCGCAAGAGAATTGGCTGCGAAATATAATCTGGCTCCTGCTCCTGATTCTGCTGGAAATTATCCTGGACCTAATTCTGCTGACCCGGGTAAGTATCCTTTATTTCCATTTGCTCATCCGCCATATGCATCCAGAGCTTTTGCATATTGGGCCGCTACGGAATATGATGCCCTGATTTCAGCATGGTATCAAAAGTATAATTTTAACAGACCAGCACCTTATACGACAGATGCAAGCATTGTCACTCATCTCCCAAAAAATGCACTTCCGAGTTATCCTTCAGATGGGGCAGTCATCGCAGCGGTTTCAAAAGCAGTTCTTACTGCGATGTTTCCTCTTGAAAAGGATAATTTAGCTGCCTTAGCATTAGAACATGAAAGCAGCCTGATGTGGGCCGGACTCAATGTACAAAGTGATATCACCGCAGGTGATTCATTAGGCAGGGCTGTTTGGAATGTATTCAAAGAAAGAGCAGGAAGTGACGGGATGAAAAATGCACAGACGCCCAGGACAAGATCAGATTCGATCAGAGATGCTGCTGAGGCTATGTGGCACTGGCACTGGGTTAACCTTGAAACACCTCCACGACCAGTTGGAATAACACCATGGTTTGGAAAAGTGAAGCTTTGGAATGTACCCAATGTCGAGATAGTTCGTCCTGGTATACCACCGACTCCCGGATCTGCAGAATTTGAAACTGCAGTCAAAGAATTAAAAGACATTTCTGACAATGTCACAAATGCCCAGCGAAAAATTGCAAATTTCTGGTCTGATGGATTAGGTACCTATACGCCGCCAGGTCACTGGAACAAATTTGCCTCAGATCTCATCATTAAGTATCGCCTCAATCCATTACGTACTGCCCGGGTATATGCTTATCTCAATATGGCGATGGAAGATGCCGGGATTTCATGCTTCGATGCTAAATACTATTATCACTATCCACGACCAATTGAAACCATACCCGGTTTCAAAGGAATTTTAGGTACCCCGAATTTTCCTAGCTATACATCCGGCCATTCCACATTTTCATTTGCGGGTGCAACTGTTCTTTCCCATTTTTTTCCGGATGATGCAGGTGTTCTGACAGGTTATGCAGAAGAAGCGGCTATTTCAAGAATGTATGCCGGCATTCACTATCGCTTTGATGTGGAAGCAGGAAAACTGGAAGGCATCAGTGTAGGAAATTATTCTGTCGACGCTGCAAAAGCTGACGGAGGAGAGTAAACAATCGATAGAGACCGTGATTGCGCTTTCATGGTTATCACAGTTTGTTCAGTGGAATGGAGTTTGCATTCAACTCCATTCCATTTTTTTATTTTTTTCTTGAAAATCCATAATCAATACCATTGCCATCCAGGCTTTCCACACGCACAAGTAATGAATCTGCATTGGTATTATTTTCAACTTGTTCTGCCAGGGGTTTGAAAGTATAGATGATACGCTGGGGAAAATCATGGTTTGGGTTTTCAAATGTATAGACTGTGCCTTCTGTCTTGACCAGTTTGAATTCAATCGGATTGCCATTATTTTGATCCGGCACAGTGGCTATATAGTAGAATTCTTTATCCCTGTACACGAGTTGGATTTGTTCAAGCATCGTGGTGTCTTTGTCATTGAACATCAGGCCTCTGCCGACGATAGATTCATCTTTGTATGGCGTCCAGATTTCCAGCCGGGTACCTCCGGCAGAGCGATACATTTCCCAAGTCCCTGAAAGCCAGAGGAAAGGTGCGATTTTGGCACCGCAACTGCTAAGGAAAAAACCTGAAATCGTGATACATAAAATACAGAAAGACAGAACTGATTTTTTCATAGATACAAAGAACCGATTTTTTTTGCGGATGGATTTGACCCATAAACCATATGTTTCCCTTTGTTGCTTTTTGTAGCTCAACTATGCCCCATGTCTTTATATTTGTCCTTTCGAAAAAGGGAAGGGATTCATTTCTCAACCCAAATAGCAGATCAGCAGTTGAAATGACAAGCCTCCCAACAAGTTCGAATACAGACATTTAGATGAAAACCGTTACTCAGCAAATTACAGCGGCCGGATTGCTGGTCACTATCGGAATTGTCTTTGGCGACATAGGGACATCTCCTTTATATGTGATGTCTGCCATTATCGGCCAGAATGTGGTTACACGTGAGCTGATCCTCGGTGGGTGTTCATGTGTTTTCTGGACACTTACCCTCCAGGCCACCTTTAAGTATGTGATTTTGACATTGAGGGCTGATAACCATGGGGAAGGTGGGGTGCTTTCATTGTATTCACTGATTAAAAGAGTAGCTCCACGATGGACTATTTATGTGGCGATGATCGGTTGTTCTGCTTTACTGGCAGACGGGATTATTACACCAGCCATTTCGTTGACAGCTTCTGTTGAAGGATTAAAAAGTATCAATGCACACGTTCCGGTGATCCCGATTGTCATCATTATTCTCATTGGTCTTTTTACTTTTCAACAATTTGGAACAGAAAAAATAGGGAAGTCTTTTGGCCCGATTATGCTGGTATGGTTTTCCATGTTGTCCATATTTGGGTTTATATGGCTCAGTCAGGACATGTCTGTTCTTGAGGCGATCAATCCAAAATACGGGTACTATATACTTACACATCATCCGAGTGCCTGGGTCATCATCGGAGCGGTATTTCTATGTGTCACAGGTGCGGAAGCTATGTATTCGGATCTGGGCCATGTGGGAAGAAGTAATATCAGGGTCTCCTGGATATTTGTTAAAATTGCTCTTGTCATCAATTATTTTGGTCAGGGAGCTTGGTCATTGATTACACTGGAAGGACAGAATCTGGATCCACATACGAATCCTTTCTTTGCGATGATGCCCAAGTGGTTTATTGGTTCGGCAGTAGGTATCGCAGTATTAGCCTCTATCGTGGGTAGTCAGGCATTGATCAGTGGTTCTTTTTCATTGATCAATGAAGCGGTTAAGCTGGACACGTGGTTTCGTGTACAGATAAGGTATCCAAGCAAGCACAGACAGCAGATTTTTATTCCCATGATCAATCATATTTTGTTTTTGGGTTGTCTCTTTGTCGTTCTTTATTTCCAGACAAGTAGCAATATGAATGCAGTCTATGGGGTCGCGATCACGATGACGATGATGACGACGACCATATTACTGGTGTTTTTCTTCCGGAGAAAATTACATTGGGACTGGTTCAGAATAGGTTTAGTGACAACTTTATTTTTTACTGTAGAGGCGACATTTTTTGCAGGCAATGCCCATAAAATAATGCATGGGGCTATGTTTACACTTATGCTGATGTGTTTCTTTGTAGCGGTGATGGTGATTCACTATCAGGCAAAACATATACTCCTCCGCAAACGAAAATTTGTCGATGTCCATCAATATGAGGATATTATCACTGCTGTAAGTGTGGATAAAGACATTCCAAAGTTTGCTACAAATATTGTCTACCTCACAAGTTCGTATTCTGTCTACAGGATGGAAAAGCAGATATTAAAGTCCATTTACCAGAAACAACCAAAACGAGCCGATGCGTATTGGTTATTACATTTCAATGAGACAGAATCACCATTTCAGCAGGAGTATAATTTTCATGAAATGGTCAAGGATAAAATATTCCGTATCGATTTCAACCTCGGATATAAAGTCAAGCCCAATGTACGCGAGATGTTTACAGCAGCAGTTGAAGATCTATCTAAAAAAGGAATTGTCAACCTTACCAACCGTTATGAAAGTCTCCAAAAATATGATGTAAATGCTGATTTTCTTTTTATTGTCATGCGCAGTACGTTCAACCTTGACTCGGATACTTCTATCGTTGAAATATTCCTGCTCAACGTCTATGGATTACTGCAAAGGATAGAAGAACCACCGGAGCAATACCTGGGCATCGACCGCAATTCATTATTGGTCGAATATATTGCTTTGAAATAGCTATGTAGATTATCCGAATTACACAGATTTGGATTTGTTTTGCCAATGGCTTTTAGCTTTTAGTCAATTGCCCATTGTCATTTGGTTTTTGCTTTCCCGCAACATTTACTTCGTATTATCGGGATCCTTGTGCTGTGCGTGTTCAGGATGAGTAAAGCAGTCGAAGTATTCGCTGCGCTCGAATTGCCACTTGTTTTTTGCCTGTTAATCTTTTGTAATTCTTTATATAAGCGAATATTATTTTTTCTTTAATTGCTTGTTTAAACCTTCTTCTATAGATTTCTGCGACTGGACGACCTGATGATTAGAAGAGTCCCTGACGACAGGTTGACCTTTCACTTCCACTAGCGTATCCATTTTTAATTTAGCCTCATACGTAAGAGTACCTTCTTCAGTCCAGCTGCGTAAGTATCCATCCTTGATGCCATTCGTAAATGAAATTACCTTTCGTGGTTTACCGTTTTCATAAAAAGTAGTATCACCGCCACTTAATAATCCATCTGTGAAGTATTGAACTTCCTGTCTTGCACCACTTTCATAATAGAATGTGGATTTGTCAACCTGTATATCATTTTTGAACAGCAGTTCAGCCTTTAATTTTCCACTTGGATAATATTCGGTCATCAGGCCCTCCTTTTTGTGATTGATTTCTGTATGTTTTCTGGAGACCACGCCATTGTTGTACTTACCGACTATTTCAACCGCTGCTGAATCCCCGGGTTTGCACCCTACATATAAAGTACTGCATGCAATTATGCTTATGATTATTTTCGTTCCGGAGGATAGCATACGCAAAGGGCTCATTATCGGATTGATTTAGAATTGATGATGAATATTAAATGTGTTTTACCTGAAAAAAGTATTTTGATAAAGAAATTTTCTCAAGCTAAATCAAGGGGTTCCTATAAAAAAAAAGAGACCGCATATTCAGCAGTCTCTTTTACTATTGATCGTATAAACCAATCTTATTTTTTCCAGGGTAATGCATCTACTTTTTGCCCGATGACTGTTCCTAAACGAACACCTTCAAGACAATCCATATACCAATGTGTTCCAAGAAGAACCCTTGACCATGCATTTTCCAACGCCATTTCATGAAGGCTCGTGAATGAACGTGGGGTACCTACAAATTCAGTTCTACCGAGGTGACAATTGTCAGTCATGGTATAATTGTAGCCGAATACGCTGGCTAATGCTTCTGAACCTGCACCACCAAAAGTCGAGTGGCCTGATGGGTAAGCGGGGAATGCAGGAACGAAACCTATATCACCATTCAATGGATTATTAAGGTTTGATTTGTAGGTAGAATCAATCACTTTTTTAATATATGTTACCGGACGTTCCACATTGTAATAGTATTTTGAATACCATGCTGCAACACAGGCATCATTAAGGGCCATGCCCGTTTTTGCATATGCTTCAAGAGCCTGATCAAGACGAGCGTGTGTCTTTTCAATGATCTGGTTACCTATAGCAATCCAGCGTGCACCAGGGCTAAATGTCAAATCAGATAAGTCATCACTCCAGAATTCACCAACCCATTTTACATTATAGTCCGTAGCTGCATTTTTGGTGTAGGCCTGAATAGCTTCAGCGTAATATTCAGACTTGGGATCTTCGCTGTATTGCATAAAATAATAAGAAGGAGGCAAAGCAAGTTTTTCTGTTTCATTAATTACCCAGGTGCGTGCTTTCCCATAAAATGGTCCTACCGGGCTTGTTGGGCCAGGTACAGTTGGCTCCCAGTCACCAGGGCCTCTGTAATGAGCAGCCCAGTCGTATGTTTCATTGGTATTATAATTACCGAATGGATTTAAATACGCAAGATGGCCATAGGTGTCGGTAGTTGACCATTCCCAAACGGCTTGTCCTACACTTTCACCGTAAGCTTTCGAACGGTTGTAAACTTCTTCGCCGGCCTCAGCAAGGTATTTTGCATCCAGTTCACTGATGAGGGAATTCCATTCATTTCTTACATCTGCAGGCGGTTCATCTTTGTCGCCGAATAATAAAGGCATCATTGTCTTATAGACATTGTGCACAACAGTCGGCCAGTGGTATTCAGCACCTGCCTGAACATGAGGTATGTTGACAGATGGATAAAGGCTTTCTAGAGAATTGTATTCAGGCATCCCGGAAACACAAGATTCATAGGCTGCGAAGCCCATCAGACCCAACGCTCTTGCTGCAGGGCCGGGACGAAAACCTTGGGCATACCTCTCCACTCTCAGGAACAGGAGATTCCATTTCAGTGAAGCTTCAGAGCTGTATTCTTTGACGAGCTTTGTTGCGGCTACTGTATTGTCTTCTTTACAACTTACAGTAAACAGGATAACAAAAATGGAAATGACGGAGAATATTAAAAAGGGCTTACGAGAATTCATGGGATACGCTGTTAAACGTTAAAAATAAGTCCGTTAGGTATACGGGGCTCAAAGTTAACTTTGCAAAATTGAATATTCTAACATTTAGTGATTAGAATTTGATTAAAAGGGGCTATTTAGGGCTGATTATTAGACTTTTCGATAACCTACCGTACCTTGTGCGGGATGAAAATACTCCTGATCGAAGATGAGGAAAAGGCTGTCAAGACCCTCAAAAAGGGATTGAATGAGCATGGTATTGATGTAGATTACGCATTTGACGGGGTTAGAGGTTTAGAAATGGCTGTTGCAAGTGAGTACGATGTCATCGTTTCCGACATCATGGTCCCCGGCATAAATGGGTTTGACCTGACCAGACATTTGCGTCAAAAAGGGATCAAAACCCCTGTCCTGCTCCTGACAGCCCTCAATGCCACCGATGATAAGGTCCTCGGCCTGGAGGTTGGTGCAGATGATTACCTCACAAAACCTTATGAGTTTAAAGAATTACTGGCCCGCCTGAAAGCCCTTTCAAGAAGAGGTAAAGAAGTGCCACCACCCAAATTGATTCTCACTTTCACAGATACAGAAATGAATCTCACAGGTAAGGAATTTATACGGCAAGGGAAAAAAATTGAATTGACGCCAAAGGAATTTGCTTTGATGGAATATTTCATTCGCCATCAGGGCAGAGTGATTTCAAAAGCAGAAATCGCGGAGAAGGTCTGGGATATCAATTTCGAGACAACGTCAAATGTCGTTGAGGTGTATGTCAATTATCTCCGCAACAAAGTCGACAAGCCATTTGAAAAAAAAATAATCCACACTGTTTTTGGAGTTGGGTATGTTCTTAAAGACGAATAGGTGAGCAGAGGGCAGAGAGCAGAGAGAAAAGAGCAGAGAGCATAAAGAAAAGAGCTGAGGGCAGAGAGAAAATGAATAAATAAAGTAGAGGGATAAAAATTTAATCTATGATTAAAAATGAGATATGAAAATGTACAAAACTCTTAAATCAATGATGTTAATTCTGTTTCAATTTAATAAGTCTCATTTTCTTCGCTTAATTTTTATTTGTCTTTCCTTTCCAATACATATACTCTCGGCTCAAAAGAATGCAACAGCTGAGAAATTTATGTTGAAAGCGGATGAATTTAAAATGAATGCCAGCCCGGATAGTGCTGTTTACTATTACAAAAAAGCTGCTGCCATATTTAAGGCGAATAAGAAAACTAAGAAATTAATTATTGTCTATAACCAGATGGGGGCTACACTGGCAAGGCAGGATAAATTCGAAGAAGGCAGAATGTATCTTGGGATGGCAGAACTCCAGGGCAATACACTGAGGGATACAAATGATCTGTTGAGAGCAGCGACATTTATCGGTCTTGGGGTTATCTATAGTTCTGTAGGCGATTTCGGCGGGGCACTTGCCTATCATAACCGCGCACTGGCAATACGATTATTGAAATCAGGAAAATATAATGCTGATGTAGCCACCAGTTATGGCAATATCGGGAATGTCTATTTAATCAGAAAAGAATATGATAAATCCATTGAAGCTCATTTGATAGCCCTCGACATCCGGGAAAAACTATTTGGTGAAAAAAGTGCGGAGATCAATCAAACGTATAATAACCTGGGCAGGGTGTACAAGGAAAACAAGGATTATGAAATTTCATTGTCCTATTTTCAAAAATTATTAGCTAACAAAATTGATCAGGTAGGTCTGGAGCATAAAGATTTGATTAAAATATACAAATCCATCAGTGAAGTGTACCACCTGATGGGTGATGAGGAACAAGCGGAATCCTATACGGCTAAAGGAGATGCGATATTGAAAAAATCAGAAGAATAAAATTTTGGTAGTTCTGGTTTTCGAGATTTCATGGACTCCCTGTTTTTAACGATGACATGCTTAGTTCAGTCCTTTGCATGAAGATGCCACGCCTATGGATCTCGATATCCATTTTCCGGCATAAGATTACAGAGATGATATTCCTGTAGAGCTATTTGCACTGCAATACATATTTATTTATAAATATAATCGAAGCACTCAGAGATCAGCAAGTTCCGAAGAAGCCATATCTCTGTATCAAGCAAAAAACAGGAAATTCTGAGCTCAACAGGAGCGACATCTTAAGGTATCTCCGGGAATTCCAAAATCGTTAAGCAAAAATCGTAACTTGACTTGCCATTCAATCAATCAGAAAGACCATCTGCAATTAATAAAGTTTCTTTATTTCCTTACCATTAAAAAAGATGTAAAATTTGTCCTGCATTTTAATTTGTTGTCTTTCTAAATAAAGTTATATGAAGTCTTTCTCCACTTTATCCAGGATTCGTCTGATGGCTATTTTTACCGGCTTATTCCTGATCTCCAATGTCGCATCCGCGGATGTTGTTTATGTCAATATATCCTCCACCGGACTAAACGATGGTACCTCATGGTCAGATGCTTTCCATGACCTTCAGACCGCCATAAATGTTGCCACACCGATCGATGAAATCTGGGTTGCCGGAGGAACCTATCTCCCGACTGAAACACATATCGATACATCTGCTCGAAATAAAACATTCTATATCAATCAGGGCATCAGGATCTATGGTGGGTTCGAAGGTCTGCCAGGTACGGAGAATGATTTCGCGAGTCGTGATATAGTCGCTCATCCTACTATTCTTAGCGGCGATATTGGACAGGCTGGTGAATTTTCTGACAATGCCTTTCATGTGATCTGGCTTGATCATGTGGGTTTTGGAATGGTGCTTGATGGATTTACCATTACGCTTGGGTATGGCTTTGATGGGACTTCAGCAGGAACATCAGGAGCTGGAATATACAATGATGGATCTGTCAGCGGGACTTCAAGTCCGACCATCTCCCATTGCATTTTTGATCACAATGCTTCCTTTGAAAGCGGTGGCGCATTCATGAATTTCGGTAGCGAAGGAGAAGCACATCCTATTTTTAGGAGTTGCGTGTTTACGAATAATTCCGGAAGTGGTGGCGGGGCTATTACAAATCTGGCAAATCCGGCAGGTGCTGCCAGCCCGCTTATTTTTAATTGCATTTTCAGCGGCAACTCTGGCCCCACAGCAGGTGGTGGTGCCATTTTAAATATAGCCCTGAGCGGTGGTTCAGCATCACCTCAATTATATAACTGTTTGTTTAGTGGAAATTATTCTCCCGCCGGTGCAGCATATCAAAGCTTTGCTAATGCAAATGGTGTGATTAATCCACTGATCGTAAATTGCACGTTTGCCGGAAATTTCGGTGGTGCATTTTCTACATCAGCATTGGGTGGAAGCATAGCCACACCCACGATTAAGAACAGTATTTTCTGGGGAAATTCTGGAAACGGCGGTATTTTTGAAAATGGAGCTACGACTACAGTGACGCATAGCCTTGTTCCATTCGGTGTATTTCCAGGAGAAGGGAATATCAGTCTTGATCCCCTTTTTGTAAAAACCACTGATGTGAATGATGCACCCACCACTGCAGGGGATATGCATCTGACAGAAGGTTCGCCTGCCATAAATGCAGGAGACAATGCAGCCCTGCTTATCAAGAATATTACCACTGACGTGGATGGAAATCCAAGAATCCATGCAGAAAACGGAGGAGAAGGAATCGTAGATATGGGTGCCTATGAATTCAGTGGAGGAGCTACAGCAACTACGGATATAGAAATGTTGACAAAATGGAATATTTTTCCGAACCCTGTTTCATCTCAATTGTCTATTTCCATTCAACCTGATCATTCTATCGGTTGGTTAAGGATGATTGACATGAATGGTAAAATTGTAATACAAAATCTAATAGAAACAGGAGTATCTGATTATTCACTTAGTGTTCAAAAACTTCCTTCAGGTACGTATACAATACAATTATTGTGTAATGGTCATTTTTCTTCACAGAAGCTGGTGATTGAATAAGCAAATTTCAGGCGCAGATGTACATCCGCGTTCAGTAGGTTTTCCGAATATCGGATTATAAATCATACCTTTAGAAAATCGCTTTCATCCGGGCTTGATCATTGAGAAACGTATTTTTGATCAACATTCCCTGCCATAGGAGATTCAATGAATAGGCGGTATTGATAGTCAACTCAATCTGATTCATATGGCATCCAGTCCTTTTTCACCCAGTGCACCTAACAGAACCGTTTGGATTCTAGGCGTTATCATCGGCGTCGTAGGCATCTTAGTTCATTTCTACCATGTTGACAAATTATCTGATTACAATTATGAAATGTTGTTAATTGGATTCCTGCTTCTGGTATTAGGTACTTCTTTTCGCAAAATGTAGAATGGAGTTTGTGTAATGGTGCGTATTTTAGACAAGCTAAAATCCACTATTATGTATTTACGGATTATTTCCCTGCTTATGTTGTCGTGGACGGCATTGACCATGCATGCCCGGATTGGAGTAAAAGTTCAATGATCCGATGATCGTTCTGGAAGGGCGTACCTTTGTCACAGCCTATAATAAACCACCATGGAGATAAGCATTAGTTTTACAGGTGTTTATTTTCTTACGCTGATAAAAGGATGACCTCAGGAAATCCATTTCAGGGCTGTTTATGCAAATACGGTTTCGATTAACATTACAATTTATTCTGATTGCTGCAGGTATCCTGCTTGCGGCATTTTTTTATGTGCATTTCCAGTTTAGCAAAAACCTTGAGGATGAATTCTATGATAACCTGCGCTCGAAGGGGTTTATCATAGCAGAAATGGTCGCGGGTAAAAAAACGGATGAACTGGAGTTTGAAATACCTGCCCCTACGCAGTTGTCCGGCCAGCTTGGAGGGAGCTATCCGGAAAACATATCCATGTATTCTCTTGAGGGGAAAAGGATTTATACATTTAATCCTGGACCGGATAATATAAAACCTTCTACTCTTGATGATATCCGTCAGACAAGCGAATGTCATTTCGTCGATGGTAAATTTCATGCTCTCGGTATCTTGTACAGAAACAGGCTGGGCGAAACCTATATCGTCGTAGCCGAAGCCGTCCTTGACCAGATCCATCTGGATAATCTGACGCGAATCCTCATGGTTGTGTTTCTCATTTCGATTACGCTGGTGGCGATAGGTGGATGGTTTTTTGCCAGACAGGCTCTTTCACCCGTGAGCGATATTATGAATGAAGTGGATGCCTTGCTACCTACGGATATGAGCCATCGACTTGAGACGTCCGACCAGCAGGATGAATTGTCCCGTCTTGTGATTACGTTCAATAAACTTCTCGACCGGATCCAACAGGTCTTCAGAATTCAAAAAATGTTTTTGTCTCATATTTCGCACGAATTAAAAAACCCGTTGAATGTGATCATATCCCAGGCGGAAGTGACCCTCGATAAAGAACGAAACGCGGAAGATTATCACCACACTCTTTCTTCAATATTGGCAGATGCCAAAGATCTGAATGTAGTCACAGACAGGCTGATGCAAATGGCCAGAATCAATGCGGATGGCACTGCCATTCAATTGCAGCCCTACCGGATCGATGAAATGATATGGCAATCTAAAGAGACGTTGCTCAAAAACCGCCCGGAATATATTATCAATTTTGAAGTCGTGAACCTTCCGGATCAGGAACAAAGCCTTTATGTAGAAGCCAATGAGCAGCTACTTAAAACTGCATTGGTCAATCTCATGGACAATGGATGTAAGTTTAGCCCCGACAAATCAGTCAGGGTCAGTCTTTCGTTTCCTCATGATGGTGGTGCTGTAATAGAGATTGTCGATAAAGGACCCGGTATTCCAGAAGAGGAACAACAAAAAGTTTTTGAAGCTTTTTACCGCAGTTCAAAGACGTCATTCGTTAAAGGGACAGGTATAGGACTTGCGCTGGTTGAAAGCATTGTAAAAATTCACCACATAGATCTCAGGATTGTAAGTAAGCTTGAAGGAGGTACAGCTTTTATTTTGAAATTTCCTATATATGCAGTCCATCGTTAAGAGAATGCAGCAACAGCTTAAATACAATTTATTTGGAAATCGGATTGGAAGGAAGGTAGTCGGCTTCATGGTTGTCGCAGTGATTGTTTTTACTTTCATGTATCTTTTAGGCTGCCTGCGAAATTCAGGTAATTGGCAAAGTGATGAAGTCAGTATTGCACTTGAATGGAATCAGTTCATTCTGAAAGCAGAAATAAATACAGAAGGTTTTCGCGCACCTGTTGCTGCCAGAGCTTATGGATATATAGGATTAGCGGCCTATGAAGCGGCGCTTCCCGGGCTGACAGGAAATTTTCAATCAATGGTAAAATTATTTCCGGGAATAAAATTGCCACCTCCGCCTGTACGTGTTCATTTTAATGTCGCGGCTTCACTCAATGCCTGCTATGCTGCGCTAATCGGGAAATTTTTTATGTCTTCCCCTGATCCGGTTTCAAAACATCGCCTTGAAATAATGGACAAGTGGGAGAAAAAAATCAAAAATGTAACGGACACCATGAGCTTCAGGATCTCCAAAGATTTTGGCTATAGTGTGGCTGAAGCTGTATATCAATGGTCATCAACAGATACATTGGGCTTTGAGGCCAATCATCATAATTACATGAGGGATTATATACCACCGGTTGGTGAGGGACTGTGGGTGACATCACCTTACTTTCCGATGCCGGCTTTATTGCCGTATTGGGGAAAGGTGCGTCCATTTATTATTAATACTGATGAATATAAAGCGAAGCCCTTACCTGAATTTTCTTCGGCACCAAATCAGATTTATTATACACAGGCGCTTGAAATATTGTCACTCAGCAAAACACTTTCAGCGGAAAATCAATGGATCGCCGGGTTTTGGACTGATGACCACCCGGACCTGACATTTACACCTGCCGGACATTGGCTGGCGATCGCCAATGAAGTCATTGAAAATGAACGTCCACCTATTGAAAAAACAATTGAGACTTATCTTAAAATGGGTTTTGCGCTGACTGATGCGACGATCGCCTGCTGGGCATCTAAATATTATTACAATCAGGAACGACCTGAAACATTCATCCAAAAATATCTCGACAAAGATTGGAGGCCGTTTTCACCTTCACCGTCTTTTCCTTCCTATCCTTCTGGCCATTCGATGATGGGCGCTGCGGCTTCAGCTGTACTTACAAAACTCTATGGAGACCATTATGCGATGACAGACAGGAGCCATGATGATCTCAAAGATATCGTCGTCAAGCCACGGCAGTATCACTCTTTTGATGAGATGGCCAAAGAAAGTGCTTTGTCCCGAATGTTTGCAGGTGTACATTTTCGTTTTGATTGCGAGGAAGGATTGAGACTTGGAGATTTGATTGGAAAAGACGTGTCGCAATTGAAACTGGAGCAATAATTGACACATTGATGGAGACGGTATCAAATAAAAGAGAAAGAGGTTGTACGTAGTCTCAGACTACGGACAACCTCTTTCTCTTTTATTTGAAATCTATTTTTAGAAATTCAAATACGTATATTTTGCTTCTCCATTTAATAACAAACAAGAATAAAAGCCCCTCATTCAATGATTACTTTATATATCCCCGTATTTCCATTTCCATATTTCATTTCTAAAAAATACACTCCAGTGTAAGTGTTTTCCAGATGAAGATTTGTACTACGGTTAGATATTGAACCATTTAAATGATTAATCCCTAATTGGTCAAAGAGGACCCATTTAACAGGTAAAGAAATATTCTGTGGCAGATTAATTTGCAATTGATCTCTTGTTGGATTTGGAAATATTGAGATACCGGATTCAAATTGTACATTACTTATCCCTGTTGTTCCCGTAATTTCAATTTGGGTACATATTTCATTTTCAGTCGTATCACATCCGCTGAATGCATGGACACATATATTCCAAATCCCGGGTGGAGCATTCGCAGCAATATTAATATTTAACTCAGGCAATGTTGTGGTCAGGGTATCACTATTCCATCCAAAGGTCCAATAATAACCGTGCGCATTTCCTACAGCAGGACCTGTAACTACCTGGAGTCCCTGATATCCCTGTGCAACAACATTCGAGTTGGCAAAAGTCATTAATGAATCAAGTTCACCTATTAGTGGAGGTTCAAAGACGCCTGCCGCATAATCTATTTTGTATTCGCACGTAGAGCCGTTGGATCCATCAATTAATAACCAATAAGATTGTCCGTAAACTAGTCCTGAAGCTTTTAGGATCATTATTTCTCCCGGTGATGTGCCAGGATTGCAAGTGAGTATTTCGGGACAAGGGACCATGCCACCAGGACATGGCGCCCAATTGCAACTAGTCACAATAGCACTCTGAAGCCCCTGGCCTGTATTGCATGCATTGACGTGAATATCGATTTCCACTGTATCACCAGTAGCGATAAACCTGAAATACTGAGGATTATTGATAATGGTGTTTTGTCCGCAAAAATTCATACAACATACAGCTGGCTCATTTAGTGTAGTGGCACAATAATCAGTGAGACAAACTAAGGGTGCAGAGTCACAACTGACTGTCGGCATTTGATCAGGCGGATTACATTGGGATTTGATCTCAGAAAAAACTAAAGAAAAGCAAATTAAAATTGAAGCCGTCCTGGAAGAATATTTGATAGATGAAAGCATGGTAGTCAGAATTTGGAATCATAATAATCTTGTCTGTTAAATCTAATAAATTTTTACAAACTTTTCACACGAAGTGACGAATAGGAGACTGAAATGTCATCTATTTGCTAATTCTATTTAAGAGAAACCATGGTTCATCGCAGTTTTTAAGAATTTTAGTGTACTGACTGGTTTATGTTTTACTAATTTACACTCCTGATAAAAATATAAATACAATCGCTAAGACAGCAGGAACAGTTTGTACAAATAATATTTTCTTATCTGCCGTCAATGCTCCATAAATACCCGCTACAGCAACGCATGAAAGGAAAAACATCCGGACATAATCTTTCCAGATTGGATCGGAAATAAAAAATGACCAGATCAATCCGGCAGCAAGGAATCCATTATACAATCCCTGGTTAGCCGCCAATGTTTTTGTAGGTTCAAACAAATCTTTTGGAAAATTTTTAAATACTTTTTTTCCCCTTGTCGTCCAGGCAAACATTTCAAGCCAAACAATGTAGAGGTGAATCAGGGCCACCAGGCCAACCAGAATGTTTGAAATTATTACCATTTGAAATGATTATTGCGTAACGAAAAATTTAGCCGGTCAACTATTTAATTCATTAACCGGCTAATTATTGATTTCAATTATTATTTTTTTGTTTTCCTCTGGCAGGCGCAAGGCACTGCCACTACTATATTCTCACTAGATCACTTGATCACTTGATCACCAGATCACTTGATCACCAGATCACTGATCACTCGATCACTCGATCACCAGATTAGATCACTCGATCACACCGGAGGCAACGGATTCGGTACTTTATTTTCTATAGGTTTAATAGACTTTAAGTATTGCCACATATTGGCCGCGTCTTCTTTGGACAAATTGACCAGATTTTGCCAGGGCATGGGAGGTAAAACCGGACGGCCGTTTTCTGCGCCAAGGTGTTTGCCTGTGCGTATTGCCCGATCGAAATTTTCGAATGTCCAGTTTCCAAGTCCGGTGGCATCGGGAGTAAGGTTGGCTGGGAAAGAGGTACCCCATGGGCCAACAAATGCAGTAAGACTAGGACTCATCAGCATCCATTGACCTGGAGCAATCACAGACTTGTCAGGCATCTTTGGCAACACTTCACTGGCAGGATGACCTGAAAGCAATTTTGAAAAATCAGGTGCAGGGCCTTGTGCAGTCATCATTTTCGGAGTGTGACAATCATTGCAACCCATGGTCGTCACAAGGTATTCACCTCGTTTGATAGAATCTGCTTTAGTCATTCCGGCAGGTGCAACAGGTTTTACAGCCGCCTGATCGCTTGCCGTCGGACCGGTTTTATTGTCGGCCTGACAAGACAGAAAGAAAATGCCCAGAGAGAAAAGGCATACGAAAAGAAGTAGGTTTTTCATGATTAGAGAAGAGTTGGTTATCGAAGGAATCAAAACCCGAATTCATCTGTCTCATACTGATTTATGAGACAGATGACTTCATGTCTCCGAAAGATAACATTACGAAAGAATTTATTTATTATTCTTCCTGGTTTTTTGAAGCTGTGAATCAAAAATCACCATAGTCCCGCTTTTTGAAGTTTGAACTTCAAAACCATATATCGGATCATTGATAAAATACGTAAACATCTTCAAGCAGCTTGCAGCTGCGCCCCAAAAATCAAAGAATCTCAGGACTCTTCACTTGCATTCTGTTCTTCATCGGCCTCCGGGATTAACCCGATCTCCTCATCTTCAGGTTCAACCCTGAGCAAATGTGATGGGATTTTTTTGGATGATTTGATGCCCAGACTTTTTAGTTTCTCCGCCCGGTCGATGAGATTGCCTTTACCATCTTTGAGTTGGCCCATGGCTTTGTTGAAGAAATCCTGCGACTTGGTGATATGCCTTCCCACATCTTCGATTGATTCAAGGAAGCCGACAAATTTTTCATAAAGCCTTCCACCCTGTCTGGCGATCTCAATGGCATTTTTACTTTGTTGTTCGCGTTTCCACAAGTCGGCCACTATTTTCAAAGTCGCAATCAACGTTGTCGGACTGATCAGTACTATTTTTTTTGCATACGCAGATGCCCATAGATTCGGGTCAGCCTGCACTGCTGCGATGTAAGCAGGTTCGATAGGAATGAACATGATCACATAATCGAGCGAATTGGTGAGTTCGTTATATTTTTTTGCACTGAGTTGATCAATGTGATTATTGATCGCCGTGAGATGATGTGCGATGTAGATATCCTGTTCTTCCTTCGTCTCACTTTCGGAATAACGTAAATATGCATTCAGCGAAACTTTTGAATCGAGGATAATGTCGCGTTCATCAGGTAAGCGGACGACAATATCAGGTCGGACATTATTGCCATGCTCATCCTTAAAGTTTTCCTGTACAAAATATTCCCTGTTTTTTTCAAGACCGGACATCTCAAGGATGCGTTCAAGAATGGTTTCACCCCAATCGCCTTGTTTTTTCACCTGGCCTTTCAGCGCTGTGGCGAGGTTATTGGCTTCAAGACTTATTTTGTGTGTAGTGTCAATCAGGTTTTTGACCTCGCGTTCGAGAGAGAAGCGTTGTTTGGATTCTTTATCATAGGTCTCATCGATTTTCTTTTTGAATGTTTCAATGTTTTCATTGAGCGGTTTAAGAAGAGCTTCAATATTTGTCTTATTTGATTCGGTGAATTTTCCGGATTTCTCTTCGAAGATCTGGTTGGCTATTTTCTCAAATTGGAGCTGGGCCATTTTTTGTGTAGAGATCAGGTCTTCCTTCTGGGTATTTAATCTTTCCAACAAAGCTGAATTATTCGCGATGTACTCGGCCAGTTTTTGGTTTACGGAATTCAATTCTGCCTGATGAGTTTTGCTTTCGGATTTCTGCTCTTCAAAGGCGTGTTGTATTTCCTTGTACCGTTCAGCATAATTTTTTAAGGTGGCTTCAAGGGTTGCAGATTGAGAGAGTAGAGTAGTGAACTCATTTGTTTTTGCGTCCGCCTTTTGCTGGAGGGAGGCAGAGAGTTCCTGTTGGGATTTTAGTCTGTCTTCTGCAAGTTTTAGATTGGTGGAAGACTCATTGAGATTTTTGTTTAAAACATCATAATCTGCTTTGGATACATTCTTTCCTTTTGATAAAAGAGAAAAGAGGATATAGCCAATAGCAAAACCAACAATAGCTCCGATAAGGATGGGGGTAAATTCCATGGGGTAAAAATCAGCTTTTTTTGGCGAAGTTTTATTAGCTGAAGCCGGAAGTTAAATTTGTTCCCTTTAAGGGGTTAGGGCAGAAAGATGACTCTTAATGTTGGATAATGAGTTTTGAAGTAAAAAGGTGATCCCTGGTTTGAAGAGTGACGATGTACAATCCGGATACAAGATGTTGAGTTTCTATTTCAGTTTCTGGTTTTAAGTCAAAGCTGGTCTTGAGATAAACTCTTCCGTTTACATCGCTTATGACCATATTTGCATTTCCTGTTATATCATCATTAAGTTTTATTGTAAAATTTCCATTTGATGGATTTGGAAAAATGGAGAATTCATTATTTGCTACAGGTTGATGATTAGAAGTCGTGTATAGGTCTGAGATTTTTCGCCGCCAGACTCCTTGGCCTTCAGTACCAATATATAAATAAGTATCATCGTAAACCGTTTGATTCGTATTGCCAAGGATTAATCCTTCATTAAATTTCAGCCAGGTCATGCCATGGTCAAAGGAAATGATAACTCCATAGGAATTATCATTAGTATTCGCAATTAGAATCCCATTTATACTGTTCAGAGAGACGATATGATTTACACCATCAGGCAATGGTCCGCCTGGTGTCCAGTTATCACCATTGTCAGATGAAAAATAGAGTTCGAATTCGCTGGAAAATGCATATTTGCCAAGGGCATACAAAACGTTGTCAAAAAAATACAAATTGGCGTAATTATCAACGTCCCAATCAGGTTGGTGCAGAGGCTCTTCCCAATTTACTGCACCATCTATAGATCTGAAAATGTGTGAAGGAGTTCCTGAGAAAATTGTATCACCATGCGAAGCAAATAGACTCACATTTATACGTTGACCATCCTCATTACAATCACATTTATAATCGAGCCAGGTATTATTCTGAAAATCTCTTTTTCTTAAAGAAGGGTTTCCTGAATAGATTCCACCTCCTACCAATAATGTATTTTGGAAAGTAAAATATTGTGAATAATAATTAAGATTAAAAGGATCAGTTAATTTCTCCCATGTTACTCCAGCATTATTTGATTTATACATTTCCCAGCCGGAAATAATATACAGATCCTGTTGAAATTGATGGATATCCTGAAGTTCTTCATGTGTTGAGAATAAATCTTCCGCATCCCAGGCTGAAGTATCAAAATCGTATTGAGAAATGCCTTGATCCGTATTGCCAACCAACAATTTGTTATTATGAACTAGAAGTGAGTGTGCTTTACTTGCATACAACCCTTTATTGGAAGAATGGAAAGTTAATCCCTCATCTGCCGACGTCAGAATTCCCTGCTCCCGGTTACGTACCAACAATTTTCCATTTGAAGCAATCATTTGAATACATTCATAAGACAAACCCTGAGAATTTAAATCTGTCCAGGTTTTGCCTTCATCCTGGGAAGAAAACATTGTATTTTCTCCTTTTGCAAAGTATGTATTACCCAATTTGATAAAATCACTGTGAATTCCAATGTAAATATTGGGAATACTCCAGTTTTGTCCACCATCTTCTGATCTGCAAAGTCTTCCATTACCATTTTGAGCCAACATGAGATCACCATCTACATATAGATTGTACACCTTGGATAAGAATGCCGGAATATTCAATTTGGTAAAAGAACTCCCTGAGTCTTCTGATTTGAAAATTATGGAATCTAAAACAACATAAAGATGCTCATCAAATACGCCTGTGAAATTTATCCGATCGATGTATGTATTAATCGATTCGGGAAACCAGGAATACCCACTATCCACTGACGCCCACAAATTATTATCATCAGCAAGGTAAACGTGATCTTGTGTTATGTCAATATGATTAAAAATAGCATTTCCGGGTCGAGTGATTTGATGCCAGGTATCCCCATTATCTTCACTTCTGTATAATTTTGTTTTTAATCCGTCAGATTCAAAGCTCTGAACTTCAACTACTATTGTACTTCTGAGAATGCCGATATCCCAACATGAATAACCTATTTCATTTCCAACTTGGATTCGTTGCCATGTTTCGCCATCATCGTGAGATCGAAAAAGACCATTCGTGGTAGCGGCAAATACAAATTGATCATTTTTCTTTAAATCATCAATATGACCTCCAAATGGACCTTGCATGGACTCCCATTGAGCAAACAGGGAGCAACTTAAAAATATTCCGAATAATGTTGTAAATATTAATTTCATAGCACAGGTTTTTATACGTACAAAATTTCAAATTTCTCGAATCACCTAAAATTTAATTCTAAGTTACGCAGTTTCATGCAATTCTCTTTATCTCATTGTGAATTTTTCTATTTATGGTAATTTTATTTCGAAGGGAAATGTAGTATTATTGGATACTTAAAATTCCTCTGATTCTTTCAAATGTTAATAAAAACAGGATGAGCCTCAACCAATACAAAGCCCCTCTTCACAAAGCCCTTCAACTTTCCGAAGATTTTTTTGAACACCTGGATTCAACACCAGTAGGTTCAATGAAATCTCACGAAGAGCTACTTTTCTTATGGGATCAAAAGTTACCTGAGACAGGAATGGATCCCGAACAGATCCTTATGGAAATGGATAAAGCAGCCCGACCAGGCTTACATCTCAGCCAATCAGGCAGATTCTTCTCTTGGGTCATCGGAGGTTCTCATCCTACAGGTGTTGCAGCAGATTGGCTCACATCAGCATGGGATCAGAATGCAGGTATGTTCACCGTCGCACCGGCAGCGAGCATCGCGGAAGAAATCTCCGGTCGTTGGCTTAAGAAAATCTTACATCTTCCGGATGACGCCAGCTTCGCCTTTGTCACAGGTTGCCAAATGGCGCATTTCACCTGCCTCAGTGCAGCACGTAATCATCTCTTTCACGAAGCGGGTTGGGACATCGAAGCAAAGGGCTTTTTTGGGGCCCCACGTATCCGCGTTATATGCGGCGATCAAAAACATTCGACGATCAACAGAGCCATGCGGATGTTAGGTTTCGGTACTGATATGCTCACAGATGTTCCGTCAGATGCCTCAGGACGAATTATTGTTTCTGAGTTTGAAAAAGAATTGATGAAAGAACCTAACGTTCCCACCTTAGTTCTGCTACAGGCTGGTGATTTGAATTCTGGTGCATATGATGATTTCAAATCCATTATTCCACTCGCGCACAAATTCAACGCATGGGTTCATGTAGATGGTGCATTCGGTCTCTGGGCCTCTGCCTGCAATCGATTGAAACATTTTACCGAAGGCATTGAAGCAGCAGACTCATGGGCAACCGATGGACACAAATGGCTGAACGTGCCGTACGATTGCGGATATGCATTTACGGCTCATCCGGCAGCTCATTATCGATCTATGTCCCAACAGGCAAGTTATGTATTCGGTGACCAGACCGCACGCGATCCGATGTATTGGAACCCTGAATTTTCGAGACGAGCGAGAGGCTTTGCTACGTATGCAGTGATCAGGGAAATAGGCGTAAAAGGAATCGATGATCTTATCGATCGGTCCTGCAGACATGCTCACGATCTCATAGAACAAATTGGCCTTCTCCCACATGCAGAAATTGTAATGATGCCGGTGATCAATCAGGGATTGATTCGATTTCTCGATCCAAATGGCAAAAGTGAAAGGGATCATGACGCATTTACAGAGAAAATAATCCACAAGATCAATGAATCAGGTGAAGCATTTTTCCAGCCCGCCACTTTCAAAGGAAAAAGAGTCATGCGCGTTTCAGTGAGCGGATGGCGGACGAGTGATGAAGATGTGCGAAGAACAGTTGCTGCAATACGGGAGGCGGTGAGTGGTGAGTAAGATGTCGTTTCGGCTCCGAGGTTGCTGAGCTGAAACCCAAGGTTGAGTAAATCTGGTCGAAGCACAACGACCGGGATTTGAGTGCTCTACAGATCGTTATTAATTTTCATTTTTGAAAGATATTAACCTTTATCATCATCTCGACTGCCCTCGATGAAATATTGAATAAAGCAGTTATTCAGCTATTAAGAATCGTAGAGCGAAGTCGAAACGATATAACTAGGGCATACCATTGTGTACTCAAAACAAAATGAATCATTGTGTTCGAAATTCCCGGTCGTTGAGCGTAGCCGAAACGAAACGTCACGAAGGCAAATCGTCTCTCACCTCACGTCTCATGTCAACCTATGGCAGGACAAGACACAAGACACTCACGTCTCACGCTTCACGAAATTCACGGAAAGAAGTTGCTACTCCCTCACACTCAAAATAAACCCCACTCTAAAAACATTTTCAATACTAATGCGTGGGTCTTTGCCCAATAATTTTCTGAGCCTCGAAATAAAAACATCAAAGCTCCTTCCTAAAAAATAATCCTTCTTACCATAAATCATCTCAACAGCATCATCTCTGCGCAGGATTTGATTTTGATTAAGACAAAGAAGACGCAGTACTTCATTTTCTTTTTCTGTCATGCGCCACATTTCCCTCTGCCAGGTCAATTCCTGTTTGGAATAATCAAACACATAATCACCTATAGAATATGTACAGATAGTATTCTGTATATCCCCTGCCAGCGCATTTTCATTTCTGCGCGTCATTACATGCAGGCGACAAAGCAATTCTTCCTGATCGAAGGGCTTCCGAATATAATCTTCAGCTCCAAGTGCAAAACCATGCAGCATGTCTTCTTTCAGTGAGCGTGCAGTCAAAAAAAGAAATTTAACATTTGGATCTGAAGTCCTGAGTTTTTTCGCCAGAACAAATCCATCCATCTTTGGCATCATCACATCCAGAAGACACAGGTCGAATACACCAGGTTTATAGGCTGCCAGTGCTGCTTCTCCATCCTGCACAAGTTCCACTGCAAAGCCTTCTCCTTCCAAAAGAGTTGAGATTAAATACCCCATGTTTGGATCATCTTCGACGATCAGGATCCTGATTTCTTTCAACATTCGATCAGATCATTTTGGGTAGGTAAATCGTAAAGCAACTTCCTTTGTTGACTTCGCTGTCGACGCGAATGGTGCCTTTATGCAATTCAATGATTCTTTTGACATACGTCAGACCAAGGCCAAACCCTTTTTCGGTATGAAGATTTCCATTTTGGACTCTTCGGAATTTTTCAAAGATATGCTCATGTTGTGCAGCTGGAATCCCGACGCCATTATCTTCAAATGCGATCGAAATGCCCTCTTTTTGTTCTTTAGTTGTAATCGATATTTGAGGACGTTCTCCTGCATATTTCAGCGCATTTTCAATCAGGTTGCGAAATACATTCGTGAGATGCTGACGGTCACCGAATATTTCGAGTTCGGCGGGAATAGAATCTATGCTCACTGTGGCATTCCGTTCTTCAATTTGTATTTCGAGATCATGCCGTACTGCAGTCAAAAGTGATTTAAGATGGATTTGTTCCCGGTTCAAATCATATTTACGATTATCGATTTTGGCGAGATGCAATACACGTTCGACCTGCTCGATGAGCTTCGAATTCTCACGCGAGATGATATCCAGCATCTTTTCATTTTTCGGATTCGATATGTCTTTGGCAAGAAAACTGGCGGCAAGACCTATATTCGTCAGCGGTGTCCGAAATTCGTGAGCCATATTATTGTAGATATCAACATTCGTCTGCAATAATTTTTTTTGTTTCAGCAGCCACCAATTCGCCAGCAACAATACCATTGCTGTGAAAAGTAAAATCAATACACTGGATCCGATCATAAATTTTAGATTTCCCATTAAAAACTTTTCTTTATCAGGGAAATCCAATTTGATAGATGCTTCCTTTTGATTGGTTTGAGTTGGGATATTGACGACACAGCAAGTTTGATTTTTTGTACTGACCGGACCGCCATTTGATTGCGTCAAACTGTAATTGAGATCAATATTGTAAAAATCAAGTGTCTTTCGAAGGTCTGTCTGGAAGTCCTCATTGTGTACAAGTGAAGATTGAGATGAAGGTAAATTATCTACATTATCTGTGCCGGGGATGAGGGATGCAATCTTATCACATGACATCGCATTGCATATAGATCCGCCTCCATATTCTTCCAGCGTGGAGCAAAGGGCCATGCTGGCCCGTTGCATGAAGATTTCATTTGACAGTTTTCTGGAGTGATCTATCCATTTATACTGGAAAATAATAAGGCCGATCATCGCCAGTGTTGAGGCGGAGAGCAGGATGGCCACATGATTTATCTTCCATTTCATCCTGCAAATTTACTGTACCCTTTGGCATGGCGCGGTTTATAACAAGTTTTTAACAAGTGGGTAACAGGTAGATGACAGATTCAGGATGCCTTCAGGGATAGTTTTGTCATGTCAAAATTATTTCTCAACAATTAAATCTGAATGAAAATGAAAACTGTTTTAATGATTATGTTGCTCATCGGTGGATTTGTAATCCAACAGGTCGATGCCCAAAAATGCTGCGTACCATGTCCTCCGGGATGCTGTCTGTCCGCATGCTCAAAATCTGCCAAGGGCTCTGCAGCGGATGCGAAAACGACTCAACCTATTGAAGCCACTTTTGCTTCTTTTTTGGGTGCTGCGAAAGAAACGTTGGGTGAAACAAGTTCCCCATATGAGATGAAATCATGCCAACCTGCATGTCAACCAGCTTGTCAATCTAAATCAGTACCCACTTCTTTGTGCCAGGTCTCAAATGGCATAGGTATGTTCCCCGCGATGGAGACACCTAAAAGAGAGAAGGAAAAAAGCTAAATATTCAAATTGCGATTTGAAAATGTATTGAGCCTGATCACATTGATCGGGCTCTTTTATTAATAAGTATTTCGGTTGACCCTTAAATCCCCTAAAGGGGACTCTTTATCTATTCAATGAAAATAAAAATTAATTAGTAGAGTCTTTTTTAGTACTATTAGTCCGAACCTAAATTTAATTGTTAAGGCAAAAGGTCCTTAGAGGATTTTGGGGTAAAAGAACCTGCTCACCATTCACTACCATGCAACAAAGAATCTCTTTCATCACCATCGGCGTCAAAGACATCAACCTCATGTCAAATTTTTACAAAGAAAAATTTGGATGGCAACCACTCAAAGAAATGGACGACATGATTTTTTTTAAAATGAATGGATTCGTCTTCGCCCTTTATCCTGCTGATGAACTTGCCTTAGATGCTCAAATAAAAAATAACGGAGCTGGCTGGAAGCAAATGACACTGGCTATAAATTATTTTTCAACAGATGAAGTTGATAAGGAAATTAATCGATTGAGAAACGTAGGTGTAAAAATTATTAAAGAACCTCAATCCGTTTTCTGGGGCGGATACAGTGCCTATATCGAAGATCCCGAATCAAATCTTTGGGAATTAGCCTACAATCCTTTTCTTGAAATGGACAAAAAAGGAAACATTCTGACTCATCAATAGAATACATAATTCTTAATTTTTCTCAACAGCACAATCTCTTACGCCCTCGCTATTTTAAGTCTCCAGACTTAAAATCTATATTTTGAATCACCGTCTGTATTGAAGTCTTTCTTAAGCAGCTTGCAGCTGCGATTGAAATACAATTCTCACTTAAGAAAATCTCCATCGATAATCAAAAGCTTAGTTCCCCCTTCACTATTTGATCGATGAGAACTCACATTATCTGACACGATATACGTCATCCCTTCCGACAATTGAAATTGTTCACCTGTTTCCATTTCACTTGTAAAACTGCCTTCCAGACAATGTACAATATGCCCTTTCTTGCACCAATGATCAGCCATAAACCCTGCAGAATATTCAACGATTCGGACTCTGAGACCCGGATATTCAAGGCCACGTTGATAAGAAACGCCTCCTGTTCCGGCTTTTTCTTTTTTAGAAAGTGTTGACCAATCGATAAGTGTAAATGGAATATTCATTGCTAAATATTTGACATGAGTTGAATAGAACTCAAAGTAACAACCTATTTATAATTCAGCAACTCCAATCTATCCTTTACATGGTTTTATTATGATTCCCCTCCCTCCCGCTTTGGCTGTTTTTATCAAAATATACTTTAAAAAGAGAGGGACTGGGATGAGTTGCATTGAAGTCAAAAGGCCAGGGTGAACTGTTGTGTGCGGATGTGTCAACGCAAGCAGTGCACTGAGGATAGTCGAAACGACATGACACGGTCGCTCATTGTAGCCGAACCGGACTGAAAAAAGGTTGCTGAGAGAATAGTCGAAAATGGCCAAAAAAGGTCGTTGTCCGAGTATTTATAAAAGTCCCCTTTTGAGGATTTAGGGGCAATACGACTACTGAAAACTCGAAATGATAGTATACACCGATGTCACGATTATGATCACACCGACAAGAAACATCAACGTCCTCGGTTTAATAAACCGAACAAAATATGCACCAAGCGGCGCAGCCAGTACGCCACCTAGTATCAAACCCAGGATCGTTTTCCACCCCTCCATTCCAACAAAAAATAAGAAGACAGCGGTGCTCGCAAACGTGACAAAAAACTCAGCTGTGTTAACTGTTCCGATAGTTATCTGTGGCGTTTTTCCACGATGAATGATATTGGAAGTTACGATCGGGCCCCATCCACCACCGCCAATGGCATCCAGCAAGCCACCAAAAAAACCAAGGGGAGATACATTTTTTATTTCATCTTTAAATAAAGGTTCGCGTATACTTTTTATTAAAATGATAACGCCAAGGATAAGCAGATATCCCGCAATAAATGGTTTGATCACCTTGCCATCAAATACATTGGAAAGTAAAAATGCACCCACTACAGACCCAATCACACCCGGTATCGCCAATCGAAGAAAAAGTTTCTTGTCGACATTCTTCAATGCAAGATGAGAGAGACCAGATACTCCGGTTGTAAATACCTCCGATGTGTGAACACTAGCAGAAGCGACCACAGGAGGAATGCCCAGATGTAAAAGAAATGTTGTACAACTCACACCATACGCCATACCCAACGTACCGTCTATCATCTGAGCCACAAAACCAGCCAGCACAAACAAAAAGAATTCCGTATCAAACACAAACCTCAGATGCTCACCCGCTTTAAAAAATTGCCACATTAGCCAACCTACGATGAGGACTTTTAATGCCAATATAACGATGGTGATATGCCTTGATCTCAGTCCTTCCATATTCTGTTTTGTTGACCCTGGACAATAGACCCTGTTCCGGGGTTTGCTTATAGCTTATTGTTCATTATTTATTGCAACTTTATTTTTGCTTTTTGCTTACGGTTGAGCTGTGCTTGGTGTACAGCGGTTGGTGAGCTGAAGCACGAGGATGTGCAATAGCATGCGTCGCACTGAGCGCTAGTCGAATGTGTCGAACCAAACCACGAGGCTGAGTTTAAAACAGGTCGAACCATAGCACGAGGTTGAGTTTGGCTGGTCGAAGCATTGCTTATTTTTTATCCCTTTTTTCCATCCGTGGTTTGTTCAGTCCTCAATTGGTTTTTCATGCTTCAGGCAGATGCAAAGCCAAACATAGTTTTCAGATAAGTGTTTGATTGTGTTCTTTCAAAAGGGGGAGCACCGACGAAAATAAAAAGAAACGAGGGAAGAAATGTATAATTTATCATTCCCCTACACCATGGACAATCAGCCCAATAGGTCCCTCAAAGGATCGATTCGTTATTCGTTATTCGTTATTCGTTACTTTAACAGCTGGCCATTCACATCTGTAGATAATATCTCGCTCATATAATCAAAAAGTGGCCGCATAGCTTCGTATGTTTTCACCACTTCTTTTATAAAATCAGGACTTGTCACTTCCTTATCCGAAAATTTTCTGGAGATCACATATTGTTTTTTACGAATCAGATCTATCGCGGGATGATCCCTGTCATATCCTGAAGGTGCAGTTTTTAATTCATCGCCTTCTATCTTTCCGAAATAGTCAATGAATTTTTTTTGCGCTGTGATTTTCCTGATCGTTTTGTCATCATGTGAAAATTCATCCCGTATGCGTTTCAGATCCGATGGTTCGGGTGCCCAGAAGCCGCCACCTACAAAAGATTTTCCGGGTTCGAGATGAAGATAATATCCACCTCTCCTGGCTTTTGTAGCTCTTGTAAAATGAGTTCCAAGATTATTTTTATAAGGTGCCTTGTCTTTTGAAAAACGCACATCTCTGTAGATCCGGAAGACACGCCCATCTTCAATCACATCTTTCTTATTAAGCCCCTTGACAACCTCATCTTTAAACTTTTTCACATTGTCAAGCGCAGCTTCATATTGATCCTTATGCTTCGAAAACCAATCACGGTCATTGTTCTTCGCCAGATCTTTCAAAAACTTCATTGTCGTTGTTTCAATCATTTTTAAAATTAATTTTTATTGCTTATGGTTGCTGAGCTGCGGTTGGTGAGCTTTAGCGCGAGGTTGAGTAAAAGCAGGTCGAACCATAGCACGAGGTTGAGTTTAGCTGGTCGAAGCATTATTTATTTACTCGTTACTCGTTACTCGTTACTCGTTACTCGTAAATCACTTAGGTATCGTATCCAATTTTCCTGAGGCATTCAATCGTATCGTGATGTCCTCATAAGTTTTAGGGTCAACTACAGTATGTGGATTTCTATCCAGTAACATATCCGCATTTCCGATGCCCAGAAATTTCAGACAATAATCACGAAGAGAAAAACGTGTGCTTACTATTTTTGTTTCACTTTCGTAAGTCGTCGGATCAAAGATTTCAACAGTATCGATAAGCGTTAAGGAGTCCCTGTCAAGGATCGACACTTTCATCTGCTCTTCCTGTATCTTTTTAGCACGTTCATATCCAGGCGGAGGCATCTGTGCCGAAGCGTGATAATGAAATGCAAATAGCAAAATCAAAACGCTGATCATTTGCAAATGCCTTAGCGGACTATTAACTATACTGTTTTTCATAAGTTAAAAGTAGATAAATCAATCAATTCTTTTCAAAGTATCCGCGTTGTGTCTTATAACTAAATGAACATAATCATGAGCTTATTCCTTTTTCTTTCTCTGGCTGTCAGCTGTTCAGCCCAACAAATGCCCCAATCTGGCCAACCTGTTCGCCAGGAGATCATGAGCGATAATTCAAAAATAGACAATGATGATACTGTTTATTATATTTATAAGCATGGTCAGTATCAGGAAACTGCTCTGACAAAGGTACCGGAACTGATAGGTGGTCAATCCTTGATGGAAACACTGATCACATTAAACATCCGATATCCGGAAAAAGCAAAAGAAAAAAAGATAGGAGGTACGGTGATGGTTAGTGTCGTGATTGATGCTGATGGAAACCTGGAAGATGCATATATCCATGAAGGTATTGGGGGCGGATGTAATGATGAAGCATTAAGAGCAGTGCGATTGCTTGATCAGACAGGATTTGAGCCTGCTGAGATAAAGGGAAAACCCGTGACCGTGAAATATGATATCCCGATCACGTTTCTTCCAAAATAATTAAAATTGAAAATGAAGCAAAGCCAATCAGTTTGAATTAAGATTTATTTCATTGGTTTTTCTCTTTATGGCTGACAGATTCCATCTATCTTGTGTTGAAAACTTTAGATCCAAAATGAAAAGAGAATTAACAGGTCAAATTCAAATTTTTATATTCTGCCTGATTACTTTAGTATTCTTTACTTATTCATGTTCAGCAAAAAAGAAGGTGATGGCAACGAATGTTTTAAATGAAACACCTACAGGTTCAGATGAAGTTAAGAAAGAACCGAACCCATATTACGTTTTTAAAGATGGCTCATATGTTGCAACAGAGCTCGACAAGAAACCCGAACCCATCGATGGTCTATCAACACTGTATCGTGGTGTGCGCTATCCACCCTATGCTCGGCAACATGGAATCCAGGGGACAGTTCGAATCACAGTTACAGTAAATGAATTCGGTCAGCTCGAAGATGCTGTTATCCATTCCCATGTAGGTGGCGGTTGTGACGAAGAAGCATTAAGAGTTGTAAAACTTTTGGGACAAAATGGTTTTACACCTGCCGAAATAAACGGAAAGCCGGTAAAAGTAAAATATGATATTCCGCTCAGCTTCGTTTTGCAGTAAAGAATGAATAGCTCACGTCTCACGCCTGACGTCTCAAGAGTCTGGTCATTCACTACTGTCTACTCACTCACCACAGACACAGGATGTTTATGCTCATCAATCGCCACAAACGTAAATACCCCGGTGATCGCTTTCTCCCGATGTTCAGAATACATCTCTTCAATAAAAACATCCACCCGGACTTTTAAACTTGTATTCCCCACATGAATGACTGTCCCCACTAATTCTACAATTGTTCCTGCAGGAATAGGCTTCGTAAAATCAATTCGGTCACTACTCACCGTCACCATTCTCTGCCGGCTAAAACGTGTAGAGGTAATAAAAGCGACTTCATCCATCAGGTGCATCGCCGTCCCGCCAAATAAAGTATCATAGTGATTAGTCGTATTCGGAAATACAGCTTTGAATATCCTCGACTCCGATGCTTTGATCCTTTCTTCCAGATTCATTTTTAGTGATTGCTTGTGTTATTCTAATACAATAGTAAAGTATTATTTTGTCCTTCATTCCAGGTTTCAAGCCTCATATCCTTATAACCTTTATAACCTTTATAACCCTTATAACCGTCATAACCCTTTTCCTATGTCTTTCCTCAACTTCAACTCTATCCCCCATCAACGTATTTGGGATGGCGTCCACGGCGCCATAGTCCATTCGGATCAACTTACTTTTGCACATATCATCCTCGAACTAGGTGCTATTGTAGATGAGCATCATCACATGCATGAACAATGGACCCATGTACTGGAAGGTGAACTCGAATTCAATATTAATGGAGAAATCCAAATCATGACGCCTGGAATATCTGCTCATATTCCCTCTGATATGCCACATAGTGCTCAGGCATTGACACGTGTCAAAGTGATCGATTGCTTCATGCCCGTCCGCGAAGACTTCAAGAATCTTGAACCATGGACTGACTGATCCAGTTCCCGATAAACTACATATTCCTTATAACCCTTATAACCTCCATAACCCTAATAACCCTCATAACCCTTTTTTATCAACCATCTCACCGACTTCTTCAAAAATGCTCCTGCACGGACTGTCGGAATTATTTTCGCTTTAAGCGGATTGAGCTTCGGCACATGGGCATCTTTCATTCCTAATGTTAAAGATAATTTTCACCTCAATTCAGCAGAGCTTGGATTATTATTACTAGGACTTCCGTTGGGAAATTTTATTGCCAATCCATTGACGGTTTTCTTGATCAGAAAATGGGGGGCTGTCCGTATCGCACTTTTTACCGGATCATTTACGTCTATATTTTTTGCTCTTCCGGTGATGGGGCCATCCATCCTTTTGGCTGCACTTGGTCTTGTGCTTGCAGGCGCGTCGTTTGGAAGCAGCAATGTAGCGATGAATACATGTGCTTCTATCCTGGAAGAGAGAAGTCCCAATAGAATCATGTCTTCATGCCATGGCATGTGGAGCCTGGGCGCAATGTCAGGATCATTATTTTCAGGTTTTGGAGTTATGATTTTAAGTCAATTTTCTGGTTCTTTTTTATTTCCACAATCGCAGTATGTTATTTTTATAGCCATCATCATTGTTTTGATTATTTGGGTTGTCAGGCATAATCTGGATATCATCAAGGATATCCATCAGGAACCTTCAGACCATCCTAAAATGAACTGGCGATCTTTTCGTCCGACCAGAACACTTTGGATACTCATCTCTATTTGTTTGTGTACCTATTTGACTGAAGGAACCATCGCCGATTGGTCTGCACTTTTTATGAAAGAGATCACATTAGCTCCCGAAACAATAGCAGGGTGGGGGTTTGCCGTGTATGCATTTTTCATGGCAGCAGGCCGATTCATGGGTGATGAATGGATAGCACGATTTGGAGCCATGCGCGTACTGAGAGTCGGAGGTGTTTTAGTTTTCATTGGCCTTATGATTGTCATTCCATCACAAAGTCCTTGGCTTGCACTTCCGGGATTTATGTTGATCGGTATGGGTATATCTCTTGCTTCACCGATCCTGTATGGCTCAGCTGCAAAAGTACCGGGTATGGCTCCCGCCGTTGGCCTCGCTACACTCAATACATTTGCAATGGCATCATTTCTCGGTGGACCTGTACTCATCGGCTTCATCGCAAAAGTATCAGATCTCCGTATCGCCTTTATGCTTGTCGCTATCGCATCTATTATTTGGATAATTCAGACGACACGGGTAATTCGTTCAATGTAAGAGAAGTAAGATTAAAGTAGTGGCAGTGCCTTACGCCTGCCAGAGGAAAACAAAAAAAAGCAAGTGGATTGATAGAATACTGGAATGGCCTGCATGCCGCTGCAAGGAGTTTTCTCCTGCAGCCCAAAGTAGTCACTCGATCACTCGATCATGCTTCGACCTTCACTCGCTCATCCAGGTGCTGCAGCTCAGCAACCGCTCGATCACCAGATCACTCGATCACTCGATCTCCTTCTCATGAAAACGAAAGCTTCGGCCACATCCTCCACAAAAGAAAACTGGATATCAAACCAATTCCGAACGAGATAAGTGCATGCGCTCCTTCTCCATAGATCCAATAACCTATTCCAAACAAGTAACCATAGATCATAAGACATCCAATCAGCATCGCTCCGATTTCCAATCCAACACCTGATCTGTCATCATTATTATTTTCAATTAATCCTGTTTTCCTCAGCCATGTTCTCCATCCAACATTATGTGGCCTGACCTGTAAATAGAATTTTTTCAACACAACATCTGATTCAGGCTTTGTCAGCAATGTTATTGTCACCCATCCAATAGTGGTAATCAGCACACCGGCTATTAATTTTTCATAAGCGACCATCTCACCTTTGTAGAATATTTCAAAATAAACGGCCACAAGAAAACTGATCGCCATTCCACCGATTTCAGACCATGCATTTATTCTGTACCAAAACCATCTTAATATAAAGATCAATCCGGTACCCGCACCGATCTGAAGCAGAATATTAAATGCCTGCAATGCACTCTTCAACTGTGTTGCTACAAGTGAAGCTAAAATCATGAGCCCAAGTGTGGTAAACCTTGCTATGTTGATCATTTTTTTCTCGCTGGCTTTGGGATTGATAAAACGCCCATAAAAATCATTGATGATGTATGAGGATCCCCAATTGAGATGAGTTGCTATCGTAGACATAAATGCAGCAATAAGCGCAGCTACAACCAGACCAAGCAACCCTGTGGGTAAAAATGAAATCATAGCCGGAAAAGCAAGATCATCTTTTATGATCGATGGATCCACATTGGGAAATTGCAATGCGATATCCGCCGTAGTCGGAAATACAATCATCGAACACAGCGCAATGATGATCCATGGCCACGGACGCAGCGCATAATGTGTTACATTAAATAACAAAGTCGCTCCCATGGCATGTCTTTCATTTTTTGCAGCAAGCATTCGTTGCGCTATATATCCTCCGCCTCCAGGTTCTGCACCGGGATACCAGCTGCTCCACCATTGTACTGCAAGAGGGATCAGAAAAATCGGAACCCAGGAAGAAGGATTACTCCAGTCCGGAAATACAGACATCGCACTCTGCACTTTTGGGTGTGCAAGTAAATTACTCAGCCCTCCGATGACAGGTCGGTTAACAAGAAAAATAGCCGCAGCTACCATTCCGGTCATGGCGAGTATAAACTGAAATAAATCCGTGAACAGTACGCCTTTAAAACCACCAACCATTGTATACGCTACCGTAATGACACTTGATATGAGTAGTGATTGCCATGGTGCTAATCCCAGTAGTACATTGCCGATTTTGATCGCCGCCAAACAAACCGTAGCCATGATCATGACATTGAAAAACAAACCCAGGTAGATCGCCCTGAAGCCACGCAAAAATGATGCAGGCCGCCCCCCATACCTCAATTCATAGAATTCAAGATCCGTGAGTACTCCTGTCCGTCTCCAGAGCTTAGCATACACAAAAACCGTCATCATCCCTGTCAGTAGAAATGCCCACCATACCCAGTTTCCACCAACCCCATTATTCCTTACAATATCGGTTACCAGATTTGGCGTATCCGCAGAAAAGGTTGTGGCCACCATCGAGATACCCAATAGCCACCAGGGCATGTTTCGTCCACTGAGGAAAAATTCAGCTACACTACTCCCCGATTTTCTCGCGACCAACAATCCGATGAGAAGCGAAATAATAAAGTAGGCCCCAATGATTCCCCAGTCTAATCCCTGTAATGTCATGTTGAGTTGGTTGTTGCTTTGATGAGATTCTGAAAGGTCGACATTTCATTTCAGAATTTAAATCTCATATGTATATTTCCTGATTTTAGCCATTGCACATAGCTTATTGTTTTTGCGCATTGCGTAATTCTGATTACTGATTTCCAAATACCAAAAGCATACAGCCACTACCACTGCCACTGCCACTCCTTTTTCCTAACTTCGCCCCATGTTTACAATCAATCTGAAACTTAAAATAGCAGCCATTATTATCGGTCTATTCGGAGGCCTTGCATTAGTTTTTACAGCAGGATTCTGGTATGGTTTTCCATTTATCCTGATTGGTATCGGCTTCCTTGTTTCGTATATCCTCCTTGGCACTGTTCAGTCCGCAGCTCAATTACTCGAAAAAGTAAAATTCGTGGAAGCTGAAGAACGGCTGAAATGGACGCTTAACCCAAACTGGCTGTATGTCACCAATAGAGCCTTCTATTTTATTATGAAAGGAAGTATAGCCGCCAATCTCAACCGGCCAGACGAAGCTGAAGGCTATTTTGAAAAAGCCAAGGACCTGAAGCTCCCATCAGACAACGAACGTGCCCTTGTCTACCTGCAGTTGGCCAATATTAAAGCAAACCAAAGCAAATGGCCGCAGGCAAAAGCTTATTTTCATCAAATTAAAAAGTTCAACGTCTCTGAAGGAATGCTCAAAGACCAGATCAAACAGTTCGAAAAAGCTCTCGGCCAAAGCGGAAATGCTGTCCACCTGAGATCTGGCCAGGCCATGCAGCCCGGTGGTAAGCGCCGTCGCCCAAAGATGAGGTAAGCGATCACTTATTAATAAGAGTTATTTCTTAAATTAAAAGGCTGATTACCAGTTAGTTGCAACTTAAAGTTAAGATTATAAGTCCCCTTTAGGGAATTTAGGGGCAAATGGTAGCATTTAATCGTCAATCTACAATCAAAAATCCCAAATCCTTTCCCTATCTTTGCGCTCCATTTTAATAAAAAAGTTCTTTGGGAGATGGATGCATTGGCACCTTTCCGGATACCGGTAGCAACACTTAAAGCAGATCAGACCACGCTCGAATGGAGCCTGGGTCCTGAGTTTCTGGTTTTATTTAATGACCAACCAGATGTTGAAAAAGGCAATTTCACAGTCACCATGAACCTACACCGTTCATCGGGAATAGCAACACTTTATTTCCTGATCAACGGCATCGTAGATACCCTTTGTGATCGTTGTTCAGCCCCGATTCAAATGCCTGTAAGTGGTGAATACGATATCATCGTCAAATTTGGAGATCCAAAAGAGACGACAGACGAAGTTATTTTCGTCCATCCGGAAGCTTCAGAATTGAATATAGGTTCGCATATCTATGATTTTATCCTGCTTTCAATTCCGATCCGCCGACGTATCGAAGATTGTGATAGCTTACCCGATCCACCATGTGATATGGTCGTTCTATCCTATCTCTCTAAAAGTGAAGAAAATAACAATCCTGATCGTGGTGATGAAGATTCACCCTGGGACGATTTAAAAAAAGCAATAGATAACTGATTTCAGATATCTGAAAATTACGTGTTTGTTCTTTGTTGAATAAATACCGATAACCGAATACTGATAACCGAATACTGATTAATCATGGCACATCCTAAAAGTCGACATTCCAAACAACGGAAACACAAACGTCGCACAACCTATAAAGCTACTGCACCACAGATAGCCATCTGCACTGAAACCGGTGAACCTCACGTCTGGCACAAAGCCTATGACCACAACGGCCATCTTTACTATAAAGGACAGATGCTCGTGAAGACACCGGGGCTGGAAGAGTAATCCCTTTTTTAGCACTATTTATTTGCAGCAGAGGCTCCCCGGTCACGTCAGGTCAGGGAGCCTTCGCTATTTTATCTTCGCCATCATCCGATCATCAGAATATAATTTCAAATGAAAAAAGCTCACCTCACGACTCACGCTCCTGCACCCATTGGTCCATACAGCCAGGCCATTCAGGCTGGTAAGACTCTCTACATTTCAGGGCAAATAGCCATTGATCCTTCAACAGGTGAGCTTGTAACCACGAGTATTGAAGATGAAACGCATCAGGTTCTTAAAAATATCGGAGCTATACTTATCGAAGCCGATCTTGATTACAACGATGTAGTGAGTTGCACAGTTTTTGTCACCGACATGAATTTATTTTCACGTATCAATGCCATTTACGCTACATACTTCAACGAAGGGATACCTCCCGCAAGAGCACTAGTGCAGGTTTCCGCACTACCCAAATTTGTCAATATTGAAATTTCAGCCATCGCTCATTTCGATTCCAAATAAGATTCAATATGTCCTCTGAAACACAACCCCGCAGAAAACAAGTACTCTCTGGAATTCAACCTACAGGTGATCTTCACCTGGGCCGCTATTTCGGAGCTGTGAAAAATTGGGTGGACCTCCAGGCAAAATATGATTGCATCTATTGCGTCGTGGATTATCATGCGCTGACCATGCCCTTTGATCCAAAAAAATTAAATGAACAGGTTTGGAAATTAGCCTTTGATTTGCTGGCTGTTGGTATTGAACCTTCAAATTTATTTATTCAATCCATGGTTCCGGAACATACCGAACTCGCATGGATCTTCAATTGCTTAAGCTCATATGGAGAAGTATCCCGCATGACACAGTTCAAAGACAAGAGCCAGCAGATCAATGAAAAGGATAAGGATGCTTTTATTTCTACAGGTCTCTTTACGTATCCTGTTTTGCAGGCAGCAGACATCCTGATTTACCGTGCAGATTTTGTTCCTGTCGGTAAAGATCAAGAGCAGCATCTCGAACTCTCCAGGAATATTGCACAACGTTTCAATCAGATAGTGGGTAAAGAATATTTTGTTCTTCCGGAAATTCTTTATACAGATACCCCAAAAGTGATGTCAACCTCCGATCCATTGAAGAAAATGAGTGCATCACTGGGGCCAAAGCATTTTATCAATATTTTTTCAGAACCTGATGTGATCCGTAAGCAAATTAAAACGGCAGTCACTGATTCAGGAGATACTCCTGCAGGGATGATTAGTCCCGGGGTCGAAAATTTATTTCTTTTGCTCGATGCAGCCGGGGGAAAAGAGATTTCAGCAGTATTGAGAGACGATGCTAAAGCCGGAACGTTGCAATATGGTAAACTGAAAGAGACAACCGCCGATTATATTATTGCCATGTCAGATTCCTTCAGAGAAAAAAGAAAAGCGATCGAACAAAATCCTGAACCTTATAAAGAACAGGTAAAAGAGGCTTCAGTAATGATCAGAAAGCAAGCTCAAAAAACCATCATGGAAGTAAAAGATTTAATCGGCCTCACAAATATTAGATAATTGATTTGAAGATTGTCTCCCTAATTAGGAAAGGCTAAAATCTAAAATCTAAAATCTAAAATCCAAAATCAAAAATGAAGATCATCTGTGTCGGCCGTAACTACGTAGCACATGCTGCAGAATTGGGAAATGAAATTCCGGATTCTCCAATGCTATTCATGAAACCCCATTCAGCTATTCTGACGGCCAATAAACCTTTGTATTATCCCGACTTCACTAATGATCTCAACTACGAAGCCGAACTTGTTTTGAAAATTTGCAAAAATGGGCGCAGCATTCAGCCTGAATTTGCAGACTCTTATTATCAGGAGATCGGTTTCGGAATAGATTTTACTGCCCGTGATCTTCAGCAACGTTGCAAAGAAAAAGGACACCCCTGGGAAATAGCAAAAGCATGGGATAATAGTGCCGGCCTTAGCAAAGAATTTATAGATAAGTCCACTTTACCCAGTATTGATTCTATCCATTTTGAAATGACCCTTAATGGTAAAATCGTTCAAAAAGGCGATAGTTCACTCATGATCTATTCATTCAATGATATCATCTGCTATGCTTCTCGTTTTTTCAAATTGCAAGTAGGTGACTATATCTACACGGGTACTCCCGCAGGAGTAGGCCCGGTCAAAAAAGGTGATATCCTGATTGGTTCAATTGAAGGAAAACCAATGTTAACCTGTGAAATAAAATGAGGGATCGACATCTTTCAATGTTGAGCGGAGCCGAAACATTTTAGGGTTACACACCTCCGGTCGTTGAGCGGAGTCGAAACGAGTCGGAAGCCGATAAAATCCCTATTTTTGCGCCTCCAAATACAGGCCTTTCCTTTTTCAAGATCAGTATTTTGGAGTTTGTAAAATCAATCGATATTCACAATTTAATAAACCTATTCTTTCATGCCTTATCTATTTACCTCAGAATCAGTCTCTGAAGGCCATCCTGATAAAGTCGCAGACCAGATTTCTGATGCACTTGTAGACCACTTTATCGCCTTTGATCCTCAATCCAAAGTAGCTTGCGAAACCCTCGTCACCACAGGCCAGGTTGTCCTCGCAGGTGAAGTCAAGTCTAAAACCTACCTCGATCTGCAACAAATAGCCCGCGATGTCATCGATCGGATCGGTTACAACAAGAGCGAATATATGTTCGAATCCAAATCATGCGGTATTTTCTCTTCCATTCATGAACAATCAGCGGATATCAACCAGGGCGTCGAGAGACAGAAAAAAGAAGAACAAGGCGCAGGTGATCAGGGTATGATGTTTGGGTACGCAACAAGTGAAACTGATAATTACATGCCCCTCGCACTGGATCTTGCTCATCGCATTCTTATCGAACTATCCGCGATCAGGAAAGAAGGCAAACTGATGAAATATCTTCGGCCAGATGCCAAATCCCAGGTGACAATTGAATATAGCGATGACAATAAACCAATCCGCATTGACTCGATTGTACTGAGTACCCAGCACGATGAATTTGTAAAGTCAAAAAACGACAGCGATGCAGAAAGGCTCCGCGCCCAGAAAGCTATGCAAACACAGATCTCATCGGATGTGATCAATATCGTTCTTCCAAAAGTGAAAAGTAAATTGAAGGCTTCATTGAAAAAGCTTTTCACAGATCATATCAAATACCATATCAATCCAACGGGCAATTTTGTCATCGGAGGTCCACATGGAGATACAGGCTTGACAGGGAGAAAAATTATCGTCGATACATATGGTGGCAAAGGCGCACACGGAGGTGGAGCATTCTCCGGAAAAGATCCAAGTAAGGTGGACAGATCTGCAGCCTATGCCACGCGCCACATTGCAAAAAATCTTGTCGCTGCTGGTGTATGTGATGAAGTACTGGTCCAGGTTTCTTATGCTATCGGCGTGGCTGAACCAACAAATATTTATATCAATTCATATGGCACAGGCATGTTGAAAGTAAATATGACCGATGCAGAAATTGCTGAAAAAATCAAATCGATTTTTCCTATGCGGCCGTATGATATTGAACAAAGACTACAGTTGAGAAAACCAATCTATGGGGTGACAGCATCCTATGGTCATATGGGTAGGGTTTCTGAAAAAAAGACCGTCGAATTCAAAGACGGCAGCGGTAAGATCAAAAAGATAAAAGTCGAAACCTTTACCTGGGAAAAACTGGATAAAGTAGCAGAAATTAAAAAAGCTTTTAAATTGAAATAAGAGCCATCAACATAAAATTCATTTTTGGGTTGAGGCTTAGAGTATACCCTCTTTAATCAAATGTCAAAACAAGGAATAATGACCGGTTTCGCTCAAAGGCATATTGGTACATCCGATCCGGATGAATTGAAAGAAATGTTATCTGTACTCAATGCAGGCAGTCTTGATCAGTTGATAGCGGAGACTATTCCGTCTGACATCCGACTTCCGGGAAATTTAAATATTCCGGCTGCACTTTCCGAACAGGAATATTTACGTCACATGCGTTCGATTGCGGAAATGAACCTGGTCTTCAGGTCCTACATCGGGCTTGGATACTATGGTACGCACACACCTTCTGTGATTAAAAGAAATATTTTCGAAAATCCAGGATGGTACACACAATACACACCTTATCAGGCTGAAATTTCGCAGGGACGATTAGAAGCGCTTCTCAATTTCCAAACTGTCGTGAGCGATCTTACAGGACTACCTATTGCAAATGCTTCTCTGCTTGACGAAGGAACTGCAGCTGGTGAAGCTATGGGTATGTTGTATCACTTGTCTTCGAAAAAATCGAAAAATGGCACGTCATCACCATCTAAATTCTTCGTTGATCAGAATATTTTTCCGCAGACATTGGCGGTTCTTAAATCAAGGGCAGAGCCAATAGGTATTTCCATCATCACAGGTGATTGGAAAACCTGGACTGGAGGTGATGATTTTTTTGGAGTCATGCTTCAGTATCCTGATGCAACAGGTACAGTACACGATTATAGTGATAAGGTAAAATCCTGGCAGTCTGAACATATCAAAGTCGCTGTGGCTTCCGATTTGTTAGCTCTCACGTTACTTACACCTCCAGGACAATGGGGTGCAGATGTAGTGATAGGGAATACACAAAGGTTCGGAGTGCCTATTGGTTTTGGAGGTCCGCATGCTGCCTTTTTTGCAACAAAGGAAGAATACAAACGAGCTATACCCGGTCGTATCATCGGTGTTTCTGTAGACAAATTTGGCCATCGTGCACTTCGTATGGCTCTCGGTACACGCGAGCAACACATCAAACGTGAAAAAGCAACGTCGAATATTTGCACAGCGCAGGCTTTGTTGGCATTTATGGCCGGTATGTATGCAGTATATCATGGTCCCGCGCAATTAAAAAATATTGCAACGGCCATCCATACAAAAACAGCGGCTCTTCACAAACATTTAATTTCAGTAGGGCTGACTCCCCTTCACAATACTTTCTTTGATACGCTTACTATTCCTGTTTCTGAACAAATCCTACACAGAATCAAAGCTGAAGCCGGGTTAAGAAAAATTAATTTTTACTACACTCCCGGAGACATACGACTGAGTATTGATGAAACAGTTTCTCAGGATGATCTCAATGATATCTGTGCTGTTTTCTCAGCAGCAATGGATAAAAACCAATCTCAGGAAATAGCAATACCCAATACCCTGATGATTCCTCACCATCTCCTTCGTACAGATGATTATCTCTCCCATCCGGTATTTAGTATGTATCGTACGGAAACAGAATTGATGCGGTACATCAAGTCACTGGAGAATAAAGACCTTTCGTTGACGCACGCAATGATACCATTAGGTTCATGCACCATGAAACTCAATGCAGCTTCAGAAATGTTTCCTGTGAGCTGGCCTGAATTTTCAAGCCTCCATCCTTTTGTACCTGATGGCCAGGCCGCAGGTTATCATCGGATATTTGATGAATTGTCAGCTTATCTCTGTGAGATCACCGGAATGAAAGCATGCTCACTGCAGCCAAACTCGGGAGCTCAGGGAGAACTCACCGGACTCTTGACGATCAGAGCCTATCACGAAGCGAATGGGCAACTCCATCGAAACATCGCGTTGATTCCACAGTCGGCACATGGTACCAATCCCGCAAGTGCTGTAATGGCCGGAATGGAAGTAGTGGTAGTCAAATGTGATGAACGCGGCAATATAGATATGTCCGATCTGAATGCACAAGCTGAAAAATATAATGATCGGCTGGCGGCTGCCATGGTGACCTATCCATCTACACATGGTGTTTTTGAAACAACGATCAAAGAACTGTGCAATGTCATTCACAAACATGGTGGTCTTGTTTATCTGGATGGTGCCAATATGAATGCCCAGGTTGGGCTCACAAGTCCCGGTTTTATCGGGGCTGATGTTTGCCACCTCAATCTTCATAAAACATTTGCCATTCCACACGGTGGTGGCGGTCCCGGTATGGGTCCTATTTGTGTAAATGAAAAGCTGGCCGCTTTCTTACCCGGACACCCCTTGAACAAAGTTGGAGGTTCAGATGCTATTGATGCTGTTTCAAGTGCAGCGTGGGGTAGTGCTTCTGTACTACTGATCTCTTATGGATATATCAGGATGTTAGGCCCTGATGGCTTGACATCATCTACTATTCATGCGATTCTGGCATCCAATTATATTAAGTCGAGACTTGAAAAATATTTTGACATCTTATATACCGGTGAAGCCGGAAGGACTGCTCATGAATTGATTATCGATCTTCGTCCATTCAAACCGGCAGGTGTTTCTGCTGAGGATGTTGCGAAACGGTTGATAGATTATGGCTTTCATGCACCTACGTTGTCTTTCCCTGTGCCGGGTACAATCATGATTGAGCCTACAGAAAGTGAATCAAAAGCGGAGTTGGATTTATTTTGTGAAGCGATGATTCAGATTCACAAAGAAATTGATCTGGTGAGTACTGGTCTGCAGCCTGCTGACAATAATTTGCTTTCCAATGCACCACACACACTTGAGGTGATCACCAGTGATGAATGGACATTGCCGTACGCAAGAAGTGAAGCAGCTTATCCATTGCCTTTGCTTCGTCATCGGCATAAATTTTGGGCCTCAGTCGCAAGAGTTGATAATGCTTTTGGTGACCGTAACCTTGTTTGTACTTGTCCACCGATTGAATCTTATATGACTTCTGAAGCAGTGGAATCGTGATTGTAGTCACTGGTGCAATGGGTTTTATCGGAAGTGGCTTCGTTAGTTACCTCAACCAATCAGGCCATCAGGATATCATTGTTTCTGATGATTTTTATCAATGGAAAAAAGAAAAAAATCTGGCGGGTAAACGAGTTTATGAGTGGATTCATCGCGATCTTTTCATTGCTTATTTTGAAAAAGTAGCCTCTCAGGTTGAAGCTGTTTTTCATTTGGGGGCAAGGACAGATACCATAAGTGACGATGTCGCTATCTTCGAAAAACTTAATCTTCAATACTCCAAAGATATCTGGTCTGTTTGTGCGCGCCATTCCATTCCGTTGATTTATGCCTCTAGTGCTGCCACGTATGGCGATGGTCAATTCGGGTTTAGTGATGATTCTGATCGCATTCAGAATTTGAAGCCATTAAATGCGTACGCCCGATCAAAACATGCATTTGATCTTTGGGCACTTGATCAGAAGCTCGCACCTCCGCAATGGTATGGTTTGAAATTCTTCAATGTCTATGGGCCCAATGAAGGCCACAAAGGAAGAATGGCGTCAGTCGTTTTTCATGCATGGCACCAGATCAGAGCAGACGGGCAATTGAATTTATTTAAATCACATCGTCCTGATTATAAAGACGGAGGCCAGTTGCGTGATTTTATCTATGTCAAAGACATTCATGAAATGCTCTGGAACATCTATTCAAAAAAACCTGAATCAGGCATTTATAATGCAGGTACCGGAACGGCAAGAACCTTCGAAGATCTCGGTAAAGCCTCCTTTGATGCGATCTCTATTCCCCCAAACATTAAATACATAGACATGCCGGAAGACCTTCGTGAAAAGTATCAGTATCACACCCAAGCCGACATGACAAAATGGAAAAACGCCGGATTATCTCTCCCCGCCACGCAATTAGAAGCCGGAATAAGTGATTACATCCGACAGTATCTCAACCCCGGGAAATTATTATAAGCCCTCTTGGAGAGTGCATTCAATTTTATTTTCAAAGTTTATTGACCTTATATAAAAAACTTTACAAAATTGGGTATCGCCTATCGATTCTTTCGTATTACAATTTGAAATGTCTATTTTTTTTTGTCTATTGTCTATTGCCTATTGCCTTTTCTTTTCCATCGGTCTCAAACTGGCATAATAAATCAAATACCAGCCATCATCCAATTTTGCAAACCGTCGGCGAATAAACATATTGCTTCCTTTCATTTGTATCCAATGTTCCACCACACGGTCACCGACCATTTCAAACCACTGGTCAAATTGATGAGAAGGATCTGTAAAAAGATTATGTTTTTTCCAGTCTGCTTTTTGCCAGAAAAATCGCTTTGTCGCTATCGTATCATTCGGTTTATCAGAACTGGGTAGTCCTTCAAGTGGAAATAAGATGTGGGCCATCTGGTAAGCAGAATCATTGTGAAACTTGTCAAAAAAAGCCAGAAAGTCGGCTGGAAGTGTATCAGCAGTTACTTTTTCTTCTGTTGCCTTTTCGTCAGGTTCGCCTTTTTGTTTACAGCCCGGGCTGATCAGGATGGTCAGGAGCAGAGCGCTGCAGGCAATATACCCACGCCGCCTCCGGAAGAAATCGATAATGTATGTCATAGCGCAAATGTATGTCTTCATATTTGATCTCGCCCACTGCAGTGCATAGTTCAGTATGTATCGAGTGGACATAAATGTGTGAACGGAATTCAAGCTTTCGCTTTCCGTATGCTTTATACATGCATTCTTTTGCACCCCAATAAAGATGAAGAACTTGCAGTTTGCTCTTCACTTTTGCGATTTCACTTAACTCAGATTCAGAAAGAAAGCGATTTGAAATACGCTGGATAGTATCGGTATAGACCTGGATATCTACGCCACATGATTTGTCACTTACCATCGCACTACACCATTCCTCACTATGACTGACGGATATATGTTTATTGATTCCTTTCAGGTAAGGTTTGCCAAAATCATCATATAGACATTCAACACGTTCAGGTATTTGGGCAATCCGGAATAGTAATTCTCTGCTCGCTAACCATTCGCTTCGTTTACGGGGCGATAGTTGATTCAGAATGTTTTTTTCACGATCAAACAGCATTTTGTCCGGATCGATATCCATACCCTGGTGACGACCTACAGCAATGATTGTGTTTTCTGATTTTATCTCATGCAGCATCTCCATCTGAGCACAAAACTATAAATTAATGTTGTTGTGATGTCATGGATATTTCGTACCTGTTGATTGGAATAGGAGTTGGATATTTTGAATCAATATTTTATCCCTAAAGTCATTTGTTCAAATTGCCGTTAATTAGCGTAATCAGCAGCATTAAATTCATTCATTATTCGCACAATCTTTGAAAGCGTAACATATTGTTACTTTTGCGCCTCCTCTTAACCGGAATGATATGATTTTAACGGATACTCAGATTTTAAAAGCTATTGAAAAAGGTGACATTGTGATCACTCCCTTTGATAGGGCAGGCCTCGGAACAAATTCATACGATGTTCACCTGGCTCCGTTTCTTGCTGTTTACAAAGACGATGTTCTTGATGCTAAACTCCATAACGAAATCATTCATCTTGAAATTGGACCTGAAGGATTTGTTATTCAACCTGGTGAATTATATCTTGGTGTTACAACTGAATACACTGAAACACATTGTGCCGTCCCTTTTCTGGAAGGGAAATCCAGTGTGGGCCGCCTGGGAATAGATATTCACGCCACCGCAGGTAAAGGTGATGTAGGATATTGTAATACATGGACCCTTGAGATTTCCTGTGTTAAGCCTGTCAGAATATATGCCGGCATGCCCATCGGACAATTAATCTATTTCTTAGTGGAAGGAGACATAGAAAACACCTACAATAAAAAACCTGGTGCCAAATACAACCAACGCACTGACCGACCGGTAGAAAGCATGATGTGGAAAAATAAATTTTAAGGCTTTCTTTCCTCCCTTCTTCCTTTTTATTCTCTCACTTCTTGTTTCCAGGCGTTCATCCCTCCCTTCAGATTAACGGTATTATGCATATCAAATTGAACTGCCAGTATTTTTTGTGCCATACCACTCCGATTGCCTGACCTGCAATAAAGTACTACGTCTGTATCACCATACGCCTTAAGTCTTTCAATACTCTCGGGAATCTCCGCCAATGGTATATTGACCCCGCCTATATTAAACTCCTCATTTTCATAGGGCTCACGCACATCAATAAGTATAATTTCTTCACCTCCTTTCAGTCTCTCATGTAATTGAATAACAGTGATTTCTTCCATATATTTAGTATTAAGGTGTGAACAATTATTAATTATTATTTTCCTAAAAATCGAAAATCGAAAATCGAAAATCGAAAATCGAAAATCGAAAATCGAAAATCGAAAATCGAAAATCAATTACACGTTTCAGGCTTAACCTGCGTTACCGTCAATTGAATAGCTGATTCCATTTTTATAGTTCCCCCGTCAGCCACAGGATCCTGCGCAATTATATAAGCAGATGACAAATCATTTACATCACCTTCTTTCAATACATCACCAACTGTAAGTCCTAAATTCTCAAGCAGGAACTGAGCTTCGTCATAAGTTTTACATATCAGGTTTGGAATGGCTACTAATCCACCTGATTTTTCCGAAATAATAAAATCCAATACATCTCCTTTCTCGATCTGGATATCATTGTTCCGCCCCTTGCTATCCATGATGGTTTGTCCTTTATATTGCACTTCAAGAATCTGGCCTTCTTCTGCCGGATCATAGCGTTTCTCAATCACATTTGATCTGATCTGAAAGTGTTCATCAAGTTCCCGCTTCTTTCGTTGGTAGTTTTTCCCATACATCTCAGGCAATCTCCCTGACAATATTTTATCAGGACTCCTTTTTGTTATGGTGACATAGATCATCCTTTTTTGCTTGACGAGGGAATGCGGTGCAGGATTTTGTTTCAAAATTTGTCCTCCCGGTTTGCCCAGGATGTGCAGAGAATCCGAAATGCTCATTCTGAATTTCTTCCGGGTCGCATCCTTTAATGCATCTTCATATTGGAAGCCGGTATAATCCGGTAGATCAAGCTCTTGTCCATGATGCGTATAGATTCTTAACCATAGAAATACAGATAAAAGGAATATCCCTAAAAACAATAGGACAGCCGTTATCGTGTATTTGAAATCTTTGGTCCTGAGGTAATCCCTTAAACCGCCCGACTCGTTTTTTACCATATTTTGATGGAGGAGTTTTTCATAAATGGTAAAAGTAGGAAAATGAAGCTACTCCTATTGAATTTTACTGGCACTCTTCGCTGAGTCATCTGATCTTTCACTGCCCTCAAAGTAAAAGTTCTCCTAATAGCACATCAACTTAATAATAAATCTTTGCCATTGAGTTCGTTGACCTAATTCTTTATTGACTTATCCTCCTTCATTTGCCAAGCCTGTGGCTTTACCTTTTGTTTATTGCCATTGCCTATTGTTTCCGTCAACATTTACTTCGTAATGACGGGATTTTCGCGGCGTTCGAATTGCTTATGGTTTAGTCCGTGGTCATTTGTCTTAAGGCATTCGTATTGCCTGTTACTTATTGTTTTTTGCCTGCTGCCTTGTTAAAAATTAGCCCTTACTTGTGCATTTCCGGTGTGGATAGTCTTCGTTCCGCCGGTATTTCTCCCGTTATATTGCAGTGTGAGTATCAGAGATTCGTTCAATCTGGTATTGAGTTGTAGCGACCACAACAGATTAGTTCCATTTTGTAACCCCTGGAGAATTGCGAAGTCAACAGCACTATGCCCGGACGGACTATAATTTACCTCAACAAGGCTTACCTGCCCACGTAGATCCGAACCGCTACTCCTCCTCCACACGCTCTCAACCGATAGTTTATGGCTGGTGAATCGCTCATCACCCATAATATTCTCCTGGGATAAGAATTGATAAACACCAGTGAACCTGAACCTTTCTTTGATGATCGCATTCAGTTCAGCACTTATATCGTATTGTGAAAGATTAAAATTCCGCTCAGCAAAATATTGGGATCTGTTACCCCGCATTCCCTTTCTGGCATTGATGACGATATCCATTTTTTTTCTGAGACTGACACGCCATCTGAAGGTTAAATCCCGAATCGCTCTCATCTCAAATCCTGAGGTTTGCAATACCTGGTTTTGCTGACGGATATAACCGGTTTGAATATCATATATGGTGCTTGATCGGTTCCAGTAAAGTATATTTCTCCATGTATTTGAAAAGCTGAGTATAGATGTATCTGCGTATTGTTGATAGAATGGATTCCAATAAGGGCTATTTTCATCTTCCCTGATTTTACGATTCATCTGATATGTGGATAACAGGGCAATTTTTGAAACCCAACTTACAGGTTTTATTTGTTTCATATCAATATTCAATGACTGCTGTAATCCTAATGCCCTGGTACTGATAAATTCACTATTAAATGCGAGCACTCTGATGTATTCACCCTGGTCTGCAAACGGTGCTATTTCAAATTCATTTATTTCTTCGATTCCATTTCCATTGTCTACCCATATATAATTGCCCTCGCCTTTCTGAACCTTTATATACTTGTATTCTGTTTTTGGTTCCTGACCATTGCCTATTTCATACCCCGATGACCATCTGATAGCTTTGTTAAATATATCAGTGGCAAGATCAATTCGACCCAATAAATTTCGACTTCGATTGCCGGGTGGCGATACTAATGATTCAACGTTGCGGTTCTTGATTGTGTACTCCATTTTAAAATGTTTCCATTGATGAAAGTGTCCTTCGAAATTCCACTCCTTTACTTTTTCAATGGATTTTAATTGGTTTTGAAAGGGAATTTTAGGCTGTTCTATATTGTAGCTGATAACAAAATGGGTGTTATCATCAATATTATTATTTATATAAAATGACATTTGATTCTGAATAAAACTATTTAACGCCAGATCATGATTGAATACATTTCTCACTTCATTTCGATCTTCGAAATATTTAATACCCAATCGCCAATCACCCGTCTTTCGGATTACGCGTTCCAGATTTATCGATGGTCTTAAAAACCGGCTTTTATGTACATCGTCTTCAGCATTTAGGATGTTAAGAATACCTGAAAATTTCCACCCAGCGGTATCTAGTTTAATTTGTGCTGTATGCTTATTTCCTGCATAACCTCCGGATCTGTATAATCCGTTGTAACTGTATTCAGAAATTATAGAAGTTCCCTTACGAATACCGATCCTGATTGACGGTAGTTGCTCCTTGCCAGGAGCAATATTTTGGGATAGACTCCAGTCTCTTGCAAATTCAGGGTTTCTATAAGGATCAAGGGGCCGAAAATTAATTCCATTTCCTTCATAACTCACCAACGGTGATATTGACCACGATTTCCCTAATGCAAATAATTCAGAAAGTGTCACTTTCAGGGCACCCCCTCCATTGTCATTATCATCAAGTGATGAATATCGGTTTAGATCGTGCTGGCTAACGCCAAATTCCACGCCTAGTTTTCCATTTTTATTCCATCGATATTCTCCTCCGGCAGTTAGCATTTGTTTTTGCTGGGGCGCTTGAAGCGGGATTATAGGAGCGAAATTTCCTCTTTTGTCACCCGTTACGACATCAGGCGCGAGCCAGATATATATTCGTCCGTTCGGAGTTGGATCCGGACTGATGATATAATCTCCGTTCCCCTGTCCAACTTCACTAAATGACACAATAAGATTCGCTTTTAGCGGATCTGTAGACCATGTAAGCACTTCAGGATAAATTACTGTATTTACTACGGTATCAATAGAGGCATAAAGAATGAGATTACTGTTATAGCCTTCAGTTAATTTTTTAATTCCACTTTTTTGAAATTGACTTCCGGCGTCTCCCGCCATATTTAATAAGGCAAGATCTTCTGCATTGAGTTGTAGGTCTCCGGTGATAGATTTACTGTCATTCTCCCGGAAAAAATTTAAATACGTTGTCAGATTATCCGTTTGATATCTAACTTCAATTGTATTTTGAGATTTTTGAAAATTAAATTGTGCGTATTCAAATTCGATAGTAATGCGGTGACGTACATTAATCAGGATTCGACGGGTGAATGTAATTTCACTTTTATTATAGTCCATTATGTAATCAGCGTCTTCACCCCTTGTCAACAAAACCCCATCAATAAATACTTTCTCGGAGCCAGCTAAGACAATAATAAATAATTCACCATTTTCCCCTTTCAAGGGATATGGACCCTGGTTACCTTCAGTAGGGGTTAGAGTTTGCCTCTTTATTTTTCCTTTTGATACGGCTACCGATCCCCTGACTGTCCAAGGCTCATTATTTTTTACACCATCATATGAATATTCCTCACCTTTTAGTTTACGATTATAGCGCATGAAATATCCTTCAGGGTTGATGGCATCAAAATCACCGGCCAGTACAGAATGCTGGTCTTTGTCAATTTCGATAAAGACTTTATCAAATTCTTGTAATTGTCGAGTAGTCCCATCGGGTTGAATAGGGAGATTCTGATCCGTAATGGCGGCTTTTATTGTATACCCGTCACCGATAGTACCATTCATTTGTAAATTTAATTCTGAATCAAATACAAGACTTTGATTATTTCCTATCGAAAACCCGCGTGTAAGCGCTCCATTATATTCCAACCCTGATGATTGGAATAATGAATACCCGGGATTTAATGCGCCGGGATCATAAAATACATCGCCATCTACAATCCTTACCTGGCTTGAGTCCCAAAGGGACTGTCGTTGATGGAAAGAGTAGGGTAATGCACGAAAAGTGACCCTTATCGAGTCTAAGATAACGTTCAGCGTATTCCAATTTGGGATAATTTTATTTTCAACTAATTTATATTCAATATTGACAGGAGTTCCTTTATAGTCCCAGCTAATTGTCCCTGGAATAATTGTCTCTGGCCATGATAAAATAGTATCCTCCGGCACCCGGAATTTAAAATGGCAATTTTGACCTGTGATATTTTCCTGCGAATAACATATTGTTGAACAGATATTTAATAAAATCACTAATCGAATAATGGGAATACTAATATAACATAATTGATTTCTGGAATTAGGGACAATAAATAATATATTTATTAAATATTTCAGGGTAACAATTATTTTAATCGTTGATAATTATTTTTGTTTACCGTTTACCGTTTACCGTTTACCAGGTGGGTTAATCGATATTGCATTATCTTGCTGAATAGCATGTAAAATTTTGCATGCATTTTATTAAGTTCCCGGAATAGCCATCCTCAAAGATATTCCCTCTGCAGATAGTTTGGAATCCGGCCTTATGTTTTGGGAAAAGAAATCAGATATGGTTTCCAAATTTTGAATCTTACTTTTACACTATGATTGTATCAGGGCTACGGAAATGTTCACTTGTCATTGCAGATGACCATACGCTCTTTGTGGATGCTTTGGTGCTCGCACTACAGTATCAGACTTCCTTTCCCGTTGAAATTCTTGGCACAGCCCATAATGGAGAAGATCTTCTTTCAAAACTACAGGCCATACACCCGGATATTTTATTGCTGGATCTTAATATGCCTGTTTTGAACGGTCTGGAAGTCATTCCGGTATTAAAGAATGACTTTCCACATCTTCAGATTATCATCGTGACCAAGTATAAGGACCCTAAATTCGTGAGAGAGTGCCTGCATGTTCACAAGGTTTCAGGCTATATCCTTAAAAATAGCAGCTTTCTGGAGTTGATAGAGGGCCTTAAGAGTGTCTCAACAGGCCAGCTTTATATCAGTAAAAACCTGCAGCTATACCCGAAAGATGTGGCCGATGATGATTTACCGACATTGTTCGAAGAAGCTTTTCTCGTCAAATATCACCTTACCCGCCGTGAAGTCGAAATCCTGGGTTTAATCTCCCAGGCCAAAAGCAGTTCTGAAATTGCTGAAAATCTCTTTATTAGCCCTCAGACTGTAAGCGCACACAGAAAGAACATCATGCGTAAGCTCAACATATCAACCACGGCTGGGTTAGTCCGTTTTGCGATTCAAAACCAAATGGGGTGAGCTAACCTTCAAAATTTATTCCATTTTTCTTCGCAAAACCTTGAAAATCCAATTTTTATAGTATTTTTGACCACCCTCCCACCAAAAGTCAGTATTTCTATTTTATTATTTTTAGATTGGACAACCATCCTATTTAAAAACTTTATACCTTTTGTCAATGAAAATCTGAAAAACCCAATAATCCCTTTGATTATGAAACTAACTCTTACCCTTTTATCTTCCCTCCTATTTACTTTCCTCATTATCAATCCTTTAGGTGCCTGTTGTTGGAATGACAATGTTGCCCCTGTAGCGATTTGTGATGCGCACACTGTAGTCTCATTGTCCAATACCGGCACAGCTAAAGTGTATGCCACTGACATTGATGACGGAAGCTATGACAATTGCCATATCGCAGAGTATAAGGTCAGGCGTATGGTAGCAGGTTATTGCCCTCCGGGAGTAGCCGACGACACTCAATTCAGACCATATGTCGAATTTTGCTGCGATGATGTAGGCCATAGCCTTTGGGTTGTCATGAGAGTAGTTGATGACAAAGGAAACTACAACGAATGCATGGCTGAAGTGACCGTTCAGGATAACTCAACACCTCATATCACCTGTCCTCCGAATATCACCGTAAGCTGCGGATATTCATTTAATGATGATTGCCTTTACAATCCTTACAATCACACCTTCGGAACCTGTGTAGGCAATGGCGGCACCTGCCTGCCAATCATCATAAACGATCCGGGAAATACGTCTTGCTATCAACCTTATAACTGGGGATATGATGGATCCGCCGGAGGTGGTTGCGGAGGCAATACATGGATTAATATTTGTGACGTCACAGACTACCGTAACGCTTGCGGTGTTGGTATCATCAAACGTAAATTCTGCGTTGAGATGGGCTATTGGTCAGAATATTGTTATCAGACTATTACTGTCAAAGACTTTTCACATTCCTATTACAATATTGACTGGCCTTGGGATTATACAGCTGATGCCTGTCAGTATACTGTTGACCAATTAGATCCAAACGATATCCCGGCTCCCTACAATAAGCCTACATTCCCTGGTTACAACGCATATGATCATGGATGTACTCATTTAGCTTTTGCTCACGAAGATCTTGTATTTACATTCTCCGATGGAGCCTGCAAAAAAATCCTTCGTACATGGACGGTTATAGATTGGTGTAAGTATCAACCAAATAATCCTTGGAGTGAAGGAATTTGGACACATGTTCAGGTTATCAAACTGATGAATGCACATCCGCCTTCATTCGTAAATAGTTGCTCTGATGTGGTGGTGAATGGATATGAACCTTATTGCTCTGGTCGATATCAGGATTCACCTCACGTGCAGGATGATTGCACCCCGATTGAATCATATTCCTGGGACTGGAAGATTGATATCAATAATGATGGCTCCTACAATGTTTCTGGTCAGGGTTCAGGTCAGCCGTATATAGATAAAGTGCTTCCTAATGGATGGCACAAGATTCTTTGGAATGTTTGTGATGGCTGCGGTAATTGTACCACATGTAGTCACAAAATTCAGGTCATCGACAAGAAAGCACCTTCTCCTGTATGTTATTATGGTCTTTCAAGCGTCGTTATGCCTCTTGGTGGAATGGTGACGATCTGGGCAAAGGATTTCAATGCCTCAAGTACTGATAACTGTACACCCGATTATAAACTGAAATATTCGTTTTCATCAAATCCATACGATGCCTCAAGAGTATTCACTTGCGATGATATCGGAACAGTGCCTGTTCAGATCTGGGTTACGGATGAATATGGTAACTCAGATTATTGTACCACATTTATCAAGATCACCGATAATGCAAATACATGTAATGGCTTACATCAGGTATCTGGTGCAGTCACCACATTTACAAACATAGGTGTCCCGCACACATCGGCTGCAATGGCGAAGATTATGACGGATCAATCTCTTGATCAGGAATCAGAAACCACATCAGATGCTACCGGACATTTTTCTTTAGGGTTTGGTACGACTCAGTTTGACAGAATGATCAATCTTTCAAAAGAAGGCAAACCACTTGAGGGTATTTCAACAGCTGATGTAATTGCTTTAAAACGACATATCAACGGCACAGAGCGAATTACAGAACCATATAAATTATACGCGGCTGACCTCGATGGCAACGGTAGAGTAGGCGCCAACGATTTACTACTTCTGAGAAATGCTTTACTCGGAGCATATCAGCTTCCTGGTTATGCAGGTAATTTATCATGGGTCTTTTTTGGAGATCCTTGCAGTCCGAGTGCACCCGCAGATCTCTATAACAATTACTGTCATCCGGGTGTGGAAATCGATCATAATGGAACATTTCCAGCTTCTGCTTCATTCAAAGCCATAAAAATGGGTGATGTGAATGGAGACATGGTGAATACAGCATGGTTACTCTCACCAAGAACTTCTGGTAGCCTTGAATTAAACGTCGTTACAAATGAAGCGACCGGAACACAGGATTTTATCCTTTCAAAGGACGCTAACATTTATGGTTTCCAAATGTCGCTGAAAGCAAAAGGCCTTGATTTAATCGAAGGCGCACTCCCTGTTTCTGCTTCTAATCTTGCAGTAGATATGGATGGCATTTCGAGGATCAGTTGGGGCCAGGAGGATGCTATAAATCTTAAAAAAGGAACCATCCTATTCTCAATTGCTCACCTGCCTTCAGATATTGCCTTAAATCAACTTCTCATGCAGGACGAAGAAAGTCTTTATCCCGAAGTATATACGGACAACCTCCAGAATCAAAAATTGGAATTGAAAGCTATTTCATCAGGCCTTTCAGGTTCTCAATTTGAGACTAAGATTTCGCCGAATCCTTTCTCAGACGGTACTACACTTACTGTTTCTATTAAGGCTGGAGAAGAATTTAGCGTTGCATTATTCAATATGAAAGGACAGGAACTGTTCAATCAGAAATACTTCGCTTATACAGACAAATCTGAAATAAACATTGGAAATGATCTGATACAGTCTCCGGGTATCTATTATTATAAAGTAATTTCTACCCTTGGTGAGCTTTCTGGAAAATTTGTAAAACAATAAATTCTAAGAGTTATTCCCTCATTCCCCATCGGGAGAAAAACCAACACTCTCTCAAAGCCCCGGCCGCAAGTCGGGGCTTTTTTATTATTTCCGTACGTCTGACCCTCCTTGAACTTTTTTAGGCATTAATGCCGGGTAAATGGCAAAAGTGTATTAACAATCAGCGCCACATTTCACCATATTAAAGTTTTTTACCATTTTTGCATAAGCATCTCAACTTTGGCGCCTACCACCCTCTCCCTCTTTTGAATTAATTTTAACATGGTACAGTTTTCGCTATGGATACTTACCCTTTATTTGGCATTTTCAGCTAAGTGATATTGCAACTAATATTACTATATTTGCCCTTGATTTGCTTTACTTTAAAGAATTTTGATTGACATTATAACGTAATTGCTAATGAGTAAATCTATATTAGGTCTAATAGTTGCATTGTTCTTTGCTTTGCCAGCGAGAGCTGCACAACCCATATTTAACATCAGCAGCATCGCAGATGTATCTCATGGCCAGATCATTGACATTGACTTCCATGTTGACCATTTTAGTCAAATCATAAGTGTCCAATATTCTGTCAATTGGAATCCTAATGTGCTGAAATTCAAGAGCGTAAAAAATTTTAATCCAATGGTGCCGGGTCTTTCCCCTGCCGTTTTTGGTACGAATCAGACCCTTTTAGATGCAGGCAAACTTACCCTTTCGTGGATTGAAAGCAGTGCCACACAAATCACCATTCCAGATGGATCTCTCTTCTTTACGGTAGAATTCGAAGTAGTAGGTAATGCTTGTCAAAGCTCTGCCATATCCATTACCGACAACCCTTTGGAAATTGAAATTTCTGAAGATGGCGTCAACAATGTAGGTCTGGTGACCCACAATGGACAAGTTAATGTTTTTGGAGAAGGATGTTCTCAGGACCTCACTCTTATTGGAAATTCAGTGATTGGGGCGTGCAGTAATACTGCGTGTATTCAATTCACCGTTGATAACTTCATTACAGTTGGTGCCATGGAATTCTCCCTGGTTTATGACCCGGCTATTCTTCAATTTAATCGGTTCCAGAATTTTGCACCTCTACTGGCTTTTGGAGAAGGAAATACCAATCTTCTGAGTCCTGGCACGTTAAGGGTGGTTTGGTTCAATGGCAATGCCCAAAATGACACCTTAGCAAATGGTACTACCTTATTTGAAATCTGTTTTGATGTCATAGGCACCGGCGGCCAATCAAGCGATATAACACTTGGAACTGACCCTGCCGTCATGATCTCCGATATTGATGGAAATCTTCACAACGTTGTCATTCAGCCTGCTGTCATTACAGCTCAGTGTGCGTTGCAGGGATTTGCATTTCTTGCCGATACAGTTTGCACTACACCAAATGGTATCACGTGTGTTGACGTTTCAGTCAATGATTTTGACGATATCGTCGCAGTACAATTAAGTATGAATTGGGACTCGACAAAATTCGTTTTTGATCATCTCGAAGGGTTTGCTCTGCCCGACTTAAGTGCGAGCAATTTTGGAACTCCACCAAGTGTTCATCAGGGTCAGTTGACACTTAGCTGGATCGATCTTACTTTGAATGGTGTCACCGTTCCTGATCTGTCTACCATATTCAGACTTTGTCTGAAAGCAATAGGGCCAGTCGGCTCATCTTCCCCGATTACGTTTACAAATAATCCGCTTGAAATAGAAGTGGCTAACAAAGCTGACAGTGTACTTGTCTTAACTACTGTGTCTGGTCTGGCTCAAATAAAACAAACCTGTGATACTGATTTATGTACAATAGGGTACACGCTTATACCCACTAAACCTGCTTGTCCAAGGGAATCTACGGGCTCCGTTGATCTTACTGTGACATTATCTACTGCTTGCACAGGGACTCCAACATTTGTTTGGTCTCTTGGCAATCTTACAACAGAAGATCTTACAGGCGTACCAGCAGGCACATATACCGTAACGATTACCCTTGGCACCCAAATAGTAATTGCGAACACCACTGTAATGGATCCTGATCCGATCGCCGTTACGGGTGTGATTACAGATCCTGTTCCACCGGGTTCTGCTACAGGTGCAATTAATATCACGGTTACAGGAGGCACACCTCCATATACCTTCAAATGGAATACAACACCTGTAATGGCAATGACTGAAGATCTTACAGGCATTCTGGCTGGGGCTTATACCGTCACAGTGACAGATTCAAAAGGTTGCACATTTATACCGGACCCATATGTAGTTGGAGCTGATCAGTCGGCATCCGTCACGAATGTGACGTGTAATGGTGGATCAAATGGTGCCATTAATTTAAACGTCTCTTTCGGAACTGGTTCCTACACCTTTATTTGGAGTCCGGGTGGAGCCACAACACAAAACCTGAGTAATCTTAAAGCAGGTACGTATTGTGTCACCATCACAGATAGTGCAAGCAGTACAAGAGACACCTGTTTTACGGTTACGCAACCCAATCCGTTAATTAAAACGGCTACTATAACAAACGATCTCAGTGAAAATTGTCATGGTGCAATAGACCTGAATGTAACAGGAGGCACACCACCTTATACTTACCATTGGAATACCGGAGAAGCAACTCAGGACCTGATAAATCTTTGTCCGGGTCAGTATTGTGTTACTGTTACCTATAGTAATATTTGTTCAATGGACACTTGCTTTACGATTACTGCAGGAGGAATAAGTGTAAATCTTTCTGCTCAACAATATGGGGGTGGTTTTCAAACAAGTTGTCATGGCGTATGCGATGGTTCCATTACCTCAACAGTTTCTGGCGGGGCATCACCCTATACCTATCTTTGGAATAATGGAATGACTACAGCCAACCTGAGCAATTTATGTGCGGGCACATATACAGTGACGGTCACTGATGCTTCAGGGCAAACAGCTATATCCACGAAAGTAATTGCTGAACCCGATGCACTGTTAGTCTCATTGCTCACCACACTGCCATCTGATCCGTCTGCAAACGACGGAGCGGTTTCTGCAGTTGTATCTGGAGGTGTCCCAATTTACACGTATCAATGGTCTCCTGTTAGCGGTAATACAGCATCCTTGAACAATCTTTCTGAAGCTATATATCATGTGACGGTTACAGATGCAAATCAATGCAAGGTCACAGGACTGGCAGATTTAACAATAGGTGGTGAGTGTTTTGCAGGTCTGAGAATAATTACTCCAAACGACGATGGTAAAAACGATTACTTTATTATCAAGTGTATATATAGTGTCCCTAATCATCTTTCGATATACAACCGGTTCGGCGGACTGGTTTACAAGACGGACAATTATCAGAACAATTGGAATGGTGTCGATGTAGACAATCGACCTATTGCGGATGGAGGATATTTGTGGGTGCTTCAGACACGTCCGCAAAATGGACCTGCACAGATTTATAAAGGTACTGTCAACGTTTTACGGACGGCTGACTAATCATTGATTAAATAATATAAAGAATATTCATTCAACTTATAAAGTTGCACTCATGAATAAGAAATTACTAAAATATTTGTTAGGCATCGGTTTGACATCGCTACTGCTGATAGGGTCATACCAGGTCATTGATGCACAGGAAGCCGGTTATTTTGATCACCACTATTTGCAACCTGTCTTAATCAATCCGGGGGCTACAGGGTTCAATGGTGATCATGAATTTCTTGCCGCCTATAAACTTAATTATACAGATTTTCCCGGAGCGCCCAGGACATTCACTGCTTTGTATAATGGTTCATTTGCCGACAAAGTCGGACTGGGTTTTCAGATACTTTCTGATCATGTAGGTGTGACGCAGCTATTACATGCACAATTAAATTATTCATACAGGTTTATTTTCGACAATGCTGTTGTAGGTGTAGGTCTCTCTACCGGCATACAAAATTTTAAAGTGACGGGTGTGCAAAATGATCCGTTGATTGACCCGACGGATCCTTTACTTAATGAGGGCATAGATGGATATTTGTTATTTGATGGTTCAGCAGGTGTCTATGCCGAATTAGATAAGAAATTCATTTTTGGAATTTCATTTCCAAATGTGGTTAAGCAACGTATTGCTGAAATTGCCGGTGATGTCCGCATTGATGATCTTAAGTCTTTTCCCTACGCCGTTCATTTCGGATATCGGCATGAAGTCAAAAATTATAATTTTCAGATAGAACCTTCTATCACAATTAAAAACCTTCGGTACAGTCCGTTTTTGATTGATTTGAATCTTAAGTTTTCATTTCTTGATGAACAGTTAATTGGTGGATTAGGGTATACACTCGGAGAAGATAATAGAGCTGCTTTACTTCTGGGGACTCGCCTTGATAAACTGAAATTTTATTATTCCTATGATGTAAGTATTGGTGACTTACAGCAGTTCAATAATGGTACTCATGAATTTACTTTAGTGTACCAGCTTCCCGCTAAGTCTAAAGCTTCTGAATAACTATTCTTTGCAAATAAGGTTCATGTAACCCTTGACTTTTGATTTTGTCCGGGTGAGTATTTTATTTGAATCTAAGATCGGTTTCAGATAATTCTAAAATTTTCGCGTCTTTACACATTTGCATTTCAAAGGATTTGATGTCGAAGGCATCCGTCTTGCTACTTTCTTAAGGCAATCTTCTCTCCTTGGTTCGGTGAAATCCGTTTTCAATTGACATTCCCATTACAAATAATGAATATATCCCGACCCTCACCCTGACAGGAATAAAGTTTGTTTTCAATTCCGGGAGGGTAGGATAAGAATTCAATGAATTCAACAGATTACTATAATTAGTAATCTGTAAAAATTTGATATAACAGTTAATAAGCATTATGCTGTTTTGTAATTCAATAATTACCCTGTTGGTGGTATATATCAAGGAATGGCTACATGTATCTTTGTCCAATATACTGTACTGAAATTTTTTTTGGCACATTTTTGGTATAGTATGTATTGATAATTAGACGAATTATAGTCTCGTACTGACCTGTTAGAACCTATTGGTAGTTGCCTTTCCCCAATCCTACGGCAATTACGCTGATTTATATCCTCTATACAGTCAAGTTTGGGATTACGATTTGTAATCAAAAAGAAAAAGAGTTTTCAAAAAAAGTTTTGAATTCCCTTCACATATCTATTTCACTTAACTGATTAAAAATTAATAAACCAAATCTTAATCTCATGAAAAGTACATTTTCTCAATTACCAACATTCTGGGTAAAAGTGCTCCCTTTAATGCTTGTGCTTATGAGCATAGGTCTCACAAGGACGCAAGCTCAGAATTACAAGCCTTTCAATGAAGCCATTACGTCTGTTTCGAACGCTGTTGATGTCCTTCAACATGAAGGAGGTATAAAAGCTATTGTAGCCAAGAGTAACAATGGAAGTGGACAGGCCACAACCAGTTCAATGACTCCAACTCAGGTAAGCACAGCACAACAAAAGACATTTGAGTTAGCTTATTTCAATTTATTTCTTGAAAAAACTAAGCTTGCTGAAACTGTTGCCCAGGGTGTAATTGACCTTGATGCAGTTGTGAATGCTCAGGGTCAACCCGCATCTAGAGTAACGATCATTAATGCCGCGAAAGCTCACTTAATGACTTTAATTACTAACTAATGCAGACTGCAAAGAATCGAAGGAAACCAATCTTGATTTATAAACTCAATGATAATCTCATGAAAAAGAAAAATTTTACTATTTTAACAAGCAAGCTCGCCCGGAATCTCTGGTTAGCTTGTTTACTCTGTTTAGGGAGTATTACGGTGGGGCATGCTGGAATTGCCATTACCTTGACCAGTCCCAGTACTACGTACACTCCGGGTATAAATAACACATTTACCTTTAACGTAGGATATGTTTCTGCTGATTTGGAATATATCGACCGTTATCAATTTGTATTTCCAGCCGCTCTTACTGTAGTATCAGGTTTACCTGCAGCAGGAGCCGGAGGTTGTGCTAGCCAGGCAGCTGCTGATCAAGCAATATGTTCCCCCAGTATTAGCTGGAAGAAAAGTGTTGCTATTCCTTGTACGGGTGCTTTTGCAGCTACCGGGTGCGGAGCTTTCTTTCAATCAAGTACCCATACAATTACTGTGAGCATACCAGCCAACTTTACCGGACCGCTGGTTGTTACTTTGAATTCTACAGGCGACGGTTTTGGATCAGCCCCACATACAGATGTGGATGCTATAACATTAGCTCAGCTGGTACCTTTTGTACCATGCGCACTGGTTTGTCCAGCTAATTTAACAGTTACACTAGATCCGGGTGCTTGCTCAGCTATACTTAGCTATACTGTACCTACTACCGGAGATTGTTTAATTGGGGGTTCAGTTACCGGCTTCCAGGGTGCTTATGCT
>JBBSAQ010000002.1:0-204579 GCA_038252065.1 Chitinophagales bacterium | reverse complement strand
GGTCTCATTTCTTTGCAAGATGTGCACAGGCATCACCATCTATTGATTACATCTGTGAACCGCCGTGATACGTGAACCGTACGTCCGGTGGTGTGAGAGGGATAAGGTAAAAGATTTCCTTTTACCTTACCCTACTCGATAATACTATTCCGCTTAATTATATTTACGACTCAAAAAATTAAGAAATGTCCAAAAAAAGATTTGCAGAACCATCTTCTCTTAATGATGTAGCAGAATTTCATGACACATTTAATATGCCTGTTCTTGATACACCCGCTATTCCCGGCAAGGACAGATGTGCTTTGAGGATTAATCTTCTTCAGGAAGAGCTCGATGAGCTAAAGGAGGCTATTGAAGAAAATGATATTACCTCAATAGCTGATGCTCTGAGTGATATTCAATATGTTCTTTCGGGTGCGATACTTGAATTCGGTCTTGGCTCCAAGTTTAAAGATCTGTTTGAAGAAGTTCAGCGATCGAATATGAGCAAGGTTTGTCCTGACTATGCGACAGCCCAGGAAACGTTAGATTTTTATCATGCAAAGGATGGAACGAAAGGATACATCAAAGAAAGTGAAGCCGGTTTTTTAGTTTACAGAGAGGCTGATCATAAAGTCCTTAAGTCCGTAAAATATTCCCCTGCTGATTTGGAAAGCATCATAAAAAATAACGAATAACGAATAACAAATACGGTTTCTGTCTTCCTGGTAACTCAACCCCGTCCCCTTCCTTACGAAATGTGAATACTTGCGAAAATGATCTCCTAAAAGAGAGGAGTGTATGATATTATAATATAATCATGACTCCCTCTCTCCCGTGATGATGTTGCTATTAACGTATACTGTAACAAGAGAGGGGAAGTGATGAGTTAACATGAAGTCAAAAGTCTAAAGAAGGTCGAAGCACACTTCTCACATCATTTCGTATATCCCGGCTATTCCTTGTCCTCCTCCGACACAGGCTGTGACCATGCCATATTTTTGATTTCTTCTTCGAAGCTCATTAAAAATCTGAGTTGAAAGTTTTGCACCAGTGCAGCCCAATGGGTGACCAAGTGCAATGGCACCACCATTGACATTGACAATTTCAGGATCCAGACCGGCTTGCCTGATGACAGCAAGGGATTGTGATGCAAAAGCTTCATTTAATTCAATCAGGTTGATATCATTGAGCCGAAGACCTGCCTGCTTCAATGCTTTAGGAATCGCCGCACAAGGCCCTATACCCATGTATAATGGATCCACACCAGCAACACTGCATGAAACCAGTCTTGCGATGGGTTTAAGATTTAGCTCTTTCATGAGATCTTCACTCATCACCAATACAAAAGCTGCCCCATCAGAAGTCTGTGAGGAATTGCCTGCAGTAACAACTCCATTCAATTTAAATGCTGGTTTTAATTTGGAAAGCGCTTCTATGGAGGTATCACGTCGCACACCTTCATCTGTATTGACGACGGACATCGAGCTTACTTTTTTACCCTCTTTGAATAGTACATTTTCAACATTAATAGATACAATTTCATCTTTGAAAAATCCATTGTCTATAGCTTTGCCAGCTAAGGAATGCGATCGATATGCAAAAGCGTCAGCATCATCACGGCTTATTCCATATTTGCCCGCCACAGCCTCTGCTGTTGCTCCCATACTGACCAGATAATCAGGTGTCGTCGAAGCCACTTTATAGCTTGGTGCAAATTTGTATCCAGTCATTGGAATCATGCTCATCGATTCCGTTCCGCCCGCTATATAACATCTTCCCATCCCTGCTTTGATTTTTGCAGTTGCGATAGAAATGGATTCCAGTCCTGATGCGCAATACCGGTTGATCGTCATACCCGGTACATCCTGACCAAGAGCGCGCATCGAAATTTGTCTTCCTATTTGCAATCCCTGTTCACCTTCAGGATTTGCACATCCGACGATGACATCATCGATAAGCCTGGGGTCAAGTTGAGGAATCTGCTCCATAAGATATCTGATGACATCAACAGCGAGATCATCAGATCTGTAATGACTGAATCCTCCACGACCTGCTTTACCTACGGCTGATCTGAATGCTTTTACTATATACGCCATTTCGATTTTGGATTTTCAATTTTGGATTTTCGATTTATATCCTAATTCTGTTTTAGTATTGCCCTAATTGCTTTTTGCTCATTTTTAGTTTCTTTTGCATATTGCATATTGCTAATTGCCTTCCCGCTTCATTTACTTCGTAATAGCGGGATCTTCGCTGTGCTCGAATTGCATATTGCATATTGCTAATTGCCTTTTGCCTTTTACCTTTTACATATTGCCTTTTGCTTATTGCTAATTGCCTTTTGCCAATTAACATCCTTCGCCTTCGCCTCAGCCTCTAATTCCTTAGTGGTTTATTCTTTTCCAGCATATATTGAATGCGTTCCTGTGTTTTTTGTTCACCACATAATGACAGAAAAGCTTCTCTTTCCAAATCAAGCAAATATTGCTCAGTGACAAGTTGCGCTCCTGTCAGATCACCTCCACATAACACCCATGCCAGCTTCTGTACGATCTTGATATCATGTTCGGAGCCATAACCAGCAAGCCGAAATTCATTGGCGAAACTGTAAAGCGAGGCAAGCCCCTGGCGGCCCAAAACAAGTATATCTTTTCGTTTAAGTGGTGTTACATACGACGGGCTTAATTCAAGAACTTTGTTTTTCGCTTCTGTAATGTTATTTGTTGTATTGATGACGACTTCATCACGGCTCTTGACCAGGTATCCTAAGTCAAATGCTTGATAAGCAGATGTGCCAACAGACGCCGTGGCAATGTTTTTACATCTTTCAATTAGCTGAGGTATCTGGACATCACCGATATCAAACGAATCTGCAAGTCGCACAGCAAATTCCTTTGTTCCTCCTCCTCCGGGTATAAGGCCAACGCCCGCTTCTACAAGACCAATGTAAGATTCTGCCGCTGCAGCGACAGCATCACAATGCATTGATATTTCACAGCCACCCCCGAATACGTAGCCTTGTGTCGCAGCTACTACAGGGACTCCAGAGTACCGACAACGCATAGACGTTTGTTGAAAATAATTAACAGCACTGTCTAGTTCGTCCCATTCTTCCTGGAATGCCATCATACCAATCAGCATGAGATTGGCACCAACAGAGAAATTAGCTGCCTGATTTCCGATGACGAGCCCTTTCCAGGATTCTTCTTCCGCGATACGAATAGATTCATTTATACCCCGAAGAATCCCTTCTCCAATCACATTGGCTTTGCTTTTAAATTCAAAACATAATACACCATCGCCGATGTCATGCAGTGCGGATTCATCATTTTTGTAAACAGGAGATTTTTCTTTTAAAATAGTTAAGTTTATTCGATTATCATTCTCACGGGTCGGAACGTATTCTGCAGTGATGTTATCAAATACCAGTTGCTTCCCATCCTTGTTTTTATAAAAATTCTCATGCCCATCCGCCAACATTTTTTCAACCCACGGACTTATAGACAGCCCTGCAGTTTTAGCATCATCGACACCTTGCCTAACACCTATAATGTCCCAATATTCAAAAGGGCCAAAAGACCAGGCAAATCCTGCTTTCAATGCATCGTCAATACTATTCAGACTGTCCGTGATTTCGGGAATGCGATTACTCACATAGGAAAAGAGACCAATAAGATGCTGTTTCACTAGCTGGCCGCCAGCGTCCGTTGAATTATAAATAGCCCTGATCCGTTTTTCAACATCATCAATTTGTTTAGACAGGCCTACAGAAGGCAGATCCATACGTGGATCTTTTTCATATTGAAATGTTTTGAGATTCAGGGATAAAAAAATAGTACCACCCTTTTCATCTTTTCCTTCACCCTTCTTATAAAAGCCTTGTCCGGTTTTATTCCCCAGGAATTTATTCTCCAAAAGAAAATTCATGTAGGCGGGGACATTGAAAGCTGCTGCCTGTTCATCATTAGGACAATTTTGTTGAATGCCCTGCATAACTTTTACGCCTGTATCATGACCTACGAGATCTGCTAATCTGAACGTACCCGTATTTGGTCGGCCTATTGCAGGACCGGTTAACTTGTCAACAATGCTGATAGGTAAATCTAATTGTTCCGTAAGCTGAAATATCCTTGCCATGCTATACACACCTACCCGATTAGCAATGAAAGCGGGAGTATCCTTGCAGAGGACAGTTTGCTTACCCAGGAAACGATCTCCGAATTCCATCAGGAAACGCACAATCTGAGGATCTGTATCGCCGGTCGGAATGATCTCAAGCAAACGTAAATAACGAGGAGGATTAAAAAAATGTGTGCCTAAAAAATGTTTTCTAAAACTCTCTGTTCTTCCTTCTGCAATAGAATGAATCGGAATGCCTGAAGTATTTGAACTGACGATCGAATCCGGATTCCGATATTGATCTACTTTCTCAAAAAGAGTCTTTTTGATTTCTAATTTTTCAACGATCACTTCGATGATCCAGTCTGATTCTTTTATCGAAGCAAGATCGTCATCGAAGTTGCCTATAGCGATGCGTTGGACAAAATCACTATGATAAAAGGGAGCAGGTTTTTGTTTGACAGCAGCAGCTAATGCCTGTTCAGCGATCAAGTTTCGATTCTTGCCTTCTTCCTTTGTAGTCTGGTCGAGCATCTGAACCTGATAGCCTGCATTCGCAAAATGGGCAGCAATACCTGAACCCATGACGCCTGATCCGAGAACGGTTATTTTTTTAATGATCCTCATGTAAAAATCCTATGATTACTTATGCCCGTAAGATAAGCAGAGAGAAAGAAAGAATGACTCAAAGAAGAGGTTTCCATGATCATCCGGCACAATTTGATGTGGTTGACTAAGCCGGCAGAGTAGAAGTTATGCGTTAAATACACATTAATTAATTAAATAATATGACAATATTCTCCTAATTTTGCTGCCCGGGTGCACGTATGAGTAAGGCGCCTTCGTTATTTTTAAAATACTTAATCAATTCAGGATGGTAAACACTGCATCTTACATCGGTCATGGGGAACAAGCCAACCAGGGAAAAGGGTGGATAGTGAGTTTACTTATTCACATTATTTTGGTTGCACTGTTGTTTCTGCCAATGATCGCTAACCATATTCCGCCTCCTGTCGAAGAGGGCCTTATCGTCAGTCTTGGATTGCCTGATGAAGGTCAGGGTGATAAAGCTCCTGCTATGACTGCAGAACAACCGAAACCTGAAAATCAAACTCAACCTGCTGAGGCGGTGCAGGAAATGACGACCAGGAAGCCTGAAAAACAGGTGTCCAGCAAAGTCATCACAAGCAATGAGGAAAATGCTGTACTTGTCAGAGAAGCCGAAGCAAAGAAGCAGGCTCAGGCTGAAGCACAGCGTAAGGCTGCAGAAGAAGCAAAAAAACAGGAAGAGTACAATAAGACAAAAAAATCATACGGTGATCTTCTGGGTGGAGATGGAAAAGGAAACACAGGGAAGTCAGGAAGTCAAGGGGATCCAAATGGTGATCCGAATGCAAATGCTCTTGAAGGGATCAGTAAAGGGAGCGGTAGAGTAGGAGGCGGATTAGGTAAGCGGGGCGTGTTGCATGAACCTCAAATTAATGATCATAGTCAGAAAACAGGTCTTGTGGTGATCAGTGTATGTGTGGATAAAACAGGCAAAGTCAATAAAGCGGAGTATACACAAAAAGGTTCAACCACTACAGATTCAGAATTAAAGGATATCGCCCGGAAAGCAGCTTTGCAATTTAAGTTTACGACAAGCACCATTGAAGAACAGTGTGGCACCATCACTGTTGACTTCAAGGTTAAGGGATAAACATGTCCTGACAATTTGCGAAGTAATGATCTCCTTTCAAAGGGTTGACGGTATTCCATTTTTGTTATAGGTAAGAAAACTTTCAACCAACCCGGCGATGAAAAACCTTCTTCTATTCTGACGGGTTTTAGTGGGCATGACGACCTGCTCTAAGCATTTATTTGATCAAGGATCAGATGCTTTTGCTAAACCGAAGAAATCTGAAATTTTGGTAAGTATTACCTACTTGTAGTGAATACCTCGAACCGGCCTGTTATGCAGTTTGGGTAAATACTCCTTTTGGTAAAAAATTACGAACAATCATCACCCAACTTCATAGAATGTCATACATCGATTTCAGTTTTTAACGGTGATGGGAATTTTGAAAATATAAAATCCGGAGTTGCGCATATTTCCGGATTTTTTATTCATTGAAAAATCAAATTAACTTCGTGCACTATATTTATCATTCCCGGACGAAAACATGATCTACGTACAAGTTTGCAAAAAAGTGAAGATGACAAATCTTTCAGGACTGGCTTTATTTCTGGCGCTGCTATTTAGTCAGAATGTATTTGGACAATTATTTCCCGGACTTGAAGGCGAGCCGCTGGCGGATGCTATTCGCAATGCGTACAAGCCTACCCAATTGCTCACTTTTGCTCAGGCGAAGGATACGCTGTATGCTAAAGTATTTATTGAAAATGATTCTGTAAAGTGTATTTATTCGGGCCTTGCCCACTATTTGCCCGAAGGAGTTGATCCTTCGCAATGGGTATTTGGAAGTGGTAATGAAATTGAATCCATCAACCTTGAACATGGCTGGCCGCAGGCAAAAGGAGCGGGAGATGGCACCGAGGGGCAAATGAATATGTATAATTTATTTCCGGCACGAGTAGCCATCAATTCCGACAGGGCTGATTTTCCATACGCTGATATCAATGATGATGCGACTACAAAATGGTATTATCTCGGTCATGTAATGACGAGTAAGCCTAACTCAAATATCAATGCGTATAGTGAATTCAAAACTGGTGCTTTCGAACCGAGGGAGTCCGTAAAAGGGGATATAGCTCGCGCAATGTTTTATTTCTGGACTATTTACAGAGATGATGCAATAGCTGCTGATCCGTCTTTTTTTGAGCAACAGAGATCATCATTGTGTCAATGGCAGGAAGAAGATCCTGTGGATGATTTTGAAAACCTTCGTGATGATAGAATTTCGGTTTACCAGAGCGGTAAGAAAAACCCTTTTGTTTTGGATTGTACTCTGGCGAAAAGGGCATACTGCCCTCTCCAAACGGATTGTAATAGTGTATCTGTAATTGAAACCAAAATGGCCAACACCGTACTTCGATACGATCCGTCTGAAAATAGGTTGCTCGTTGATTCGGATGCAAGGCAGCCTTGGAATATTAAGGTCATTTCAATTTCTGGCCAGAACATATATGCTTCTAAAATTGAAAGCAATCAATGGAGCGACTCAATTCCTTTATGTTCCGGGATCTATATCGCCTGTTGTTTAGGCGAAGGGGGAATCTCCATTTTGAAAATTTTTATACCCTGATAAAAGTGATTCATCCTCATGCAATAATTATTGTATTGTGCTGATAATCTTAAGGTTAAATTGATTTATATTTGTCCTCTGTTCTGAACCCCGTATAGATAAAAAACTGAAAAGTCCAACTATATTGGACTCAATATTTCAGTTTTATTTCCTCTTTAACTCAGACAGTTTTAATGAATACATTGGTAATCAAATACATACATATTTGATATAATTTCATGTCTAAAAATCACAATACATTTACAATTTAACAGAATGCTTTTAGTTTGAAGTATATTATTGTGTTTGATTGGGATAGAAGGATTAGATGACGTGTTTGGTGAATAAATTGATCATAGGCATGAAATTTGAATAAGAACCGGCAAACATCCTCAAGATTCGAAAGTATGTTTTGAAGGAATTGTCAGAAAATGATCAAATAACCTAAAACCCAATACAGCCTGTTAAAAACTAACTTCGGGTAATTTACAAAAGAACTTAATGAAATTAAAGACTCATGACATTGGCTTACATCGGGGTGACTTTAACCAAGAGCAGGGCTCATCATTTAGCTATACTGTTTCTTTAGTCGTGATCTTTGGTATTATATTTTTCTTCCGGATTGGAGCACTTGTCATTTCAAAAATATTGGGAACCAGTTTAATTATATCCCGGCACAGTATCCAAAAAGGTATTTTTTCAATATCTTTTTATTTGCTGTGTTTAGGATTCACTACACAGATTACTTCTCAGGTACCGGTTATTGCCGCCAGGTTTGCTAATCCTTCATTTAATTGTTCAAACGAATATTGTGTAGATGTAGAATTTCGTTCGGATACCCCTGATGTTCAGATTTTCGGGATAAATGTTCGTTTTTTTTATCCAGACAGCATTTTGGATTTGATCGGTTTTTCAGATTTTCAGGGAGGATACGGTCCAGTAGCGCCAGATCCACCCATTATTTTGAGCAGTCCATTTGCAGGTCCGGCATTATTTAATTTTAATGGTCCTGCAGATTTTGTAAATGGAGCAGTTCAGCTTGTAGATCCGGGAATTGTGACTTATCTGGATACAGGCAATTGGACTAAACTATTCCAGGTATGTTTTCACATCGTTGACCCAAATCCAAATTTGCAAAGTTTTTGCCCATCATTGGTATGGGATTTAGAGCAATTCCCATCAAATGGAGAATTTCGTCAAGGATATCTTTCAGGGGATGATGGATTGGTCATCACTCTTGTAGATCCAGTAAACAATAACGAATCCTTACCGGCAACGGAGGATGTCGTTCAATTTAACTGGATGTACATCGGGGATGGTTCACCTCCATACGGAATTCCCATATCTAATGACTGTACGACATTAACACCTGATTGTTCTCCATATATTACTTGCCCATCAAGCAGGATACTTGAATGTGGTGAATCTGTAAGCCCAGTCAATACGGGATATGCGACGTCGAGTGACAATTGTGCAGGTGAACCCGTCATTACCTATAGTGATACTCAAATAGTCGGTTCATGCCCTCAGCAATACAGCATTCAGCGCAGATGGATTAGTACAAATGCTTGCAATTTTTCAGACACATGTATTCAGATCATTACTATTGTAGATACAGAGCCACCCATCATAACTTGTCCAGCGAATATGACCGTTTACTGCCCTGAGACTCCTGTATTTGGAACACCTGTCGTCGCAGATGCTTGTGATCCAGCTGTAATTGTGACGTTTACTGATGTTACAATTTCAGGAGTTTGTCCGGCCCAAAATATTATCACCAGGACATGGAAAGCTACCGATCATTGTGGCAACACAAGCACTTGTGTTGCTTCTATAACATTTAAAGATGATACAGCTCCATTGATGACTTGTCCTGCTGATGTCACCATTAACTGCCAGGAGGATAATTCATCAACACAAACAGGCGATGCCACAGCTACTGACAATTGCTCATCAGTTTTGATTACACAAAGTGAGACAAGTACTCAAAATACGAATCTAAGTGTATGTGATCATTATACATATGTGATTTCAAGACAATGGACAGCAACAGATGATTGTGGAAACAGTTCTACCTGCGTGCAGACAATAAATGTCAGAGATATAACCAGCCCGGTTATTACATGCCCATCCGATATTACAGTCCTCTATCCAGCCAGTACATTGCCTGCGAATACTGGAAATGCAACAGGACTTGATAATTGTGATTCCGGTCTCTCAGTGACGTATACAGACGAATTCTCTCCTAATGTTTGTCCCAGCATAAATGAAATCACGCGAACCTGGCAAGCTATTGATGCTTGTGGAAATTCAAGTACTTGTCAACAGACAATAGTGATAGATGACAGAGGAAGTATATGTGGGTCTGTCCATGATGATCTCGGGCAACCAATGCCCGGTGTTGAAATCAGGTTGGAAGCCGATGTAAATAACAATCAAATTTTTGATGGGGGTGATACACTTGTGGCGATATTGTATTCCAGTGCCGGTACAGGTCAGTTTTGTTTTCAACAAATCAGGCCATGCAATTATATTTTGGTTGAGATTCAGCCCGCAACCTATGGCGAACTATCAGATTATGATGCGACACCGGATCCGGATGGAGATGATAGTGGAGATGGTCCCGACAATCAGATACCGGTAATCCTGACAGCTGCAGAAAATGATAATGACAACAACTTTATAGATATTATATGCCCTACACAATTGCCGGTCATAATGCCGGATACAATTTGTGAAAATGATAATGTTACTTTTCAGATAACGGCAATTCCACTTGGGGCATTAACGTATTCATGGGATTTTGGAAGCGGTTCAAGTCCTGCTACAGGGATTGGTCTGGGACCTCATACTGTGAGTTATGTTACGACAACAAATAATCAGGCTAATGGGGCTGTGATAACTATGGATATCCAAAAAACGGGATGTCAAATATTATCCGGGCAGGTGAGCAGTGTAAAAATCAATCCCTATCCAGATGCGGCCATAAACCAAACATCTTCAGGTACATGTTACTTTTCCACAAGGACATTTGAACCAGTACAAGCTGTAATACCTGGTGCAACGTATTCCTGGACATTTGGAGCTGGAGCTGTTCCTTCTTCTGCTATTGGTTATGGTCCTCATGATGTTTATTATACGAGTACGGGTACGAAAACAGTTAAACTTGTCATCATGCCCAATGAGCCGGGAGCACAATGTCCTGATAGTTCTTCAGTAATGTTTACGATCACATCGTGTCCTTCAAATATTACCGGATCAGTAAAAACTATAGAAGGAACAGGGATTGGAGGAGTAACCGTCAGATTGTATACCGATAATAATTATGATGGAATGCCGGATGATACCATTTGGGTACTTTCAAAGAATACGGTATCAGGTACAGGCAATTTTTCAATGACTTCGGTCACTCCAGGAAATTATGTTCTTGTAGAAATTCAGCCCAGTGGGTATGTATCGTTTAATGACGGAGATATAACTCCTGATGGAGATATTGTACCCAACATAGATTCTCTTGATAATATTATTCCAGTTACCGTACATCCCTCACTGACAGATGGCGGGAATAATTTTATTGAAAGTCTGGGGCCAGGAGACATATCCGGGTACGTATTTGATGATGCGGATGGAAATGGAGTTCCGGGTACAAACGAAGGCATAGGTGGTGTTACAATAGAACTTTTTAGCGATGATAATGCGGATGGACACGCTGACAATATGACACCAATCACCACACAAATAACTTCAGGGATAGGATTTTATTCATTTCCTCTTGTTCCTTTAGGCCATTATGTATTGGCTGAGATACAACCATTAAATTATACGTCAGTGATGGATTATGACTATACGGAAGATCTTGATGTACCCACTAATGTTGATATGCATGACGATTCAATTCAGGTTCAAATTACTATTGGCGAGCATGATGATTCGAATTATTTTGTTGAAAGTTCGGGCTGCAATTTAGTAGTGATGAATACACTTGATGCCGGACCAGGGTCTTTACGCGCAGCTATTGATTGTGCTCAGGATGGAGACACGATCCGTTTTTCAAATTCACTTTCAGGAATGACCATCATGATTACCTCCGGCAGAATCGAAATAAGTAAGAGGTTAACCATAATGTCAACATTAACACCCCGGGTTGTCATTTCTTCTCAGATTCCTGGCTTATTTAAAATCCTGGGTAATTTACTTATTGAATTCGATCAGATTGATATCACTAGTGGTTTGACGATATCTGGAAATACAGGTGCCGCTTTTGAAAATTTAGGGAGTCTTAAACTTCAGGATGTTCATGTATTACGTAATACAGGTCTGCCTGTCGGACAGTTTTTGATCCGGAATATGTCAAATAGTAATCTCATGCTGGGGGGAAATTGTCTGATAGAAATGGAATAGATCTCTTTAGCAAAAGATATAATTAGAGACACCGACTCCTCCTGCAGCCAGGAGAATATCTTCCAAATTTTATTTACAATGACCATATTTACTCTGCTTCCATCCTTCCGGGGTCACTAATGAGGTTTTGAACTAAAAAATTCTGTAAGAAAAAAAATTTTTTTTTGATCATTTTTGGGTTAGACGGGACGATGGAAATAGACATATTAAATAAAATAGTAAAATATAAAAGACATTAATTTTTCGTAAAAAGAGCGTTATAAAATTGTGAAGTTCTATAAATAAGTGTTATATATATATAATAATAATATAATGTGTTGAGTTTGCAAATTAATATTCTGCTTCTTGTATTTGCATGAACAAATCTTTTAAGGCTGTCTTGTGTTTTGATTTAAGAAAAGAAAGTGCAGAAAACCATTTTGCGGAATAAAATATGTTAGACATGAATTATCTTAGACGAGCTTTTTAGCCCCCCTGGCGTAAAGACCCAATAGAGAGCAAATAGATTAAAAAGATAAAAAGGAGTTGACACCCAAGCAGCCCTAATGAATGAAACTCTTTAATCTGAACAAACTAAATTATGGCATTGTTAACGAGTCTCAAAAGGATTGTGTTTTCTCCTAAAACACAACTCCAAAGTCCTGCGCAGGATAAATATCCTTCGCACAGCTATTCCATCTTGATTGCTATCTCGCTGATGCTTGTTTCATTTTTGCAAGCTCTGCATGCTGGAATAGATCCTATCAATAATTTATCAAGTGGGCTTTCCCATTTAAATTCAGCGAGCCTTTGCATAGGAGACGCAGAGAATGAAGCCATGATGGTTGATCCGGTCATCACTGTTCGTTTCTCTAACCCTCGATTTTATTGCGATACATCCAGGTATATTGTTGACGTGGAATTTCAATCCAATACTCCGAATAAGGAGATATTCGGGATGAATGTCAGATTTTGGTATGATGACAATCTTCTGGAATTTGTAAGGTTTCAGAATTTCCCTTCATCATATGGCGCTGTTGCGCCGAGTCCTCCGAGCGTAACGTCAGTGAATGTCGGGACTGTATGGTTTGGTTTTCCAACCATTGTTGCAGACTATGTCAATGGAGCAATGCAAAAAACATCGACGAATGCTACTCCAATTTATATTTCTACAAGCGGATGGACTAAGTTGTTTTCGATTGTCTTTCATGTTGATGATCCTAATGCAGATTACAGCAATTTCTACGCTGCAGTTATCGGCGATTTAGAATTGAATCCTGCAAATGGAGGATTCCTTCCCGGAAATGATGGTATTGTTATCACACTTGTCAACCCAAGTGGTGGATCATTGCCGGCAACTGAGAATACTATTCCTTTGAATTGGGTTTACACAGGCAGCGGGGCCCCACCTTATGGTCATCCATCTTCCGCAGTTTTAGCACCGTTTTATTATTGTGCTCCACCTATTGCATGCCCGGCAAGTGTTACCATAGCCTGTGGAGATTCAACGCTTCCAGCGGTCTTAGGTACAGCAACATCTGCTGATTATTGTATAGCCGGTACACCTGTTATAACATATTCGGACGTACAAACCGGTGGGGTTTGTCCACAGTCAAACCTGATCACCAGGATCTGGTCTGCTGCTGATAGTTGTGGTAACCTTTCTTTTTGTCAGCAATATATCACTGTTGGCCCGGGTAGCGGGTGTAATCTGATGGTGACCAATGATAATGATTCAGGTACCGGATCTCTTCGGGATGCTATCATTTGTGCACTATCCGGAGATACAATAACGTTTCACTCTTCTTTAGCGGGGACTACCATTCTAATAAATACGACAAAGCTTATTCTGACTAAAAATCTCTATTTGCGATCAAACGTTATTCCAAGAGTAAAAATAAAATCCTCTGTAGCCGGTTTATTTGACATTGCGGCAAATAAGAGTATTGAATTTAAAGATCTTGACATTGTTAGTGGGATAACGACGACTGGCAATGATGGGGCAGCTTTCAATAATCTTGGAACACTTAAGTTGATAGGTGTAAAGGTATATCGGAATCCACTTTTGCCTGCCGGTCAGTATCTGATCAGAAATAAACCTGGTAGTCAGTCGACATTAAGTGGCAGTTGTTTCATTCAAAACAATTAAGTATAGGTACAAGTATAACTTGTATTATACATGAATGAGATGTTCACAATTGTGAGGCAATCTTCTATCATCACAATGCCATCTCAGTCAAGTGAGTCTTAAATTATTGATGCTGAACCTGAAGGATTTTGTCTGATATTTTTGTCAGATTAAGATTAACCTGTGCCTCCGATTTCATAAGGTCATATAAACTGATCTGATCAAGCAAATTGTCCATGCTGACCTGGACAATTGTCCAGAGTGACCTTAGAGAGCAGTCTACAGAATTTGTACACAGGGACAAGTTTCCTGTGTGTTTACCACAGAATTTATCGCTATAGATGGCGCCTCCGAGTGATTTCAATACCTGGTTTATACGAATATCTTTTGGGGGTACAGCCAAAATATATCCCCCTTTATGTCCGCGCATACTTTGGATAAAGCCTGCCATACGAAGTGACCTTGTGATTTTTGCAGCATATGCCTGGGATATGTTTTCCAATTCGCTGATTTGTGACAGATTAAGGCCTTCCTCAGGATGAGCTCGAGCTATTTGTAATAATATTCTTAAGCCGTATTCGTCTGTAGCTGAAATTTTCATAACTGTTTGATTTGATTAAAACATATCAAGGGCCATCTTTGCTTCATCACTCATTTTGGATTTATTCCATGCAGGCTCCCACACTAACTGTAGTTCTACATCTGTGACAAATCCAAGCGTTAGTAATTTCTCCTGGACTTCGATGGGTAAGCTACCTGCCACAGGGCAAGCAGGAGAAGTTAAAGTCATTGTGATATTAACCTTTCCGTGATCATTGATTTCCAAAGTGTAAATCAATCCAAGTTCCCAAATATCGACCGGGATTTCAGGATCAAAAACTTCTTTTATTTTTTGGATCATCAATTCTCTTTTCTGATCTGTATCTGTTTGTTGATTTTCTACCGGATGTTCGGGTATGTGACGCGCATAAGATTTAATTTGCTGCACCATGCTTTTCAATCCGTTAGATCGGGTAGGGGATAAGTGAGATTTTAATCCGATCTCATCAATAAAAAAAAGTTCTGCATTTGCCACATCTTCAACTTTCTGACCGGACAGCACTCGTATTAGTAATGCAATTATTCCTTTTGTAATAAATGCATCACTGTCAGCATTGAGATAAATTCTTCCTTCTTTGACTTCTGCATGAAGCCATACTTTTGACTGACATCCTTTTATAGCAAAGAGATCAGTCTTATATTTTTCCTGCAACGGAGGCAGAGCTTTTCCAAGATCAATCAGGTACTCATATTTATCCGTCCAATCCGTGAATTGAGAGAACTCTTCAATGACATGTTCCTGTTCTTTTGATATGCCGGATACCTGCGTTTGCATCATGACAGGATTTTGATTGCTTTATATGTAGCTTTCACCAACTTGTCGATCTCATCAGCAGTATTGTACATCGCAAATGAAGCACGTACAGTACCCGGAATTTGAAACCGATCCATCAAAGGCTGTGTACAATGATGGCCTGTACGAACAGCGATTCCCTGTTGATCCAGTATTGAACCAATATCATAAGGATGAAGATCTTTTATATTGAATGAATAGACAGAAGCTTTTTCGGGTGCTTGTCCTATAGGAACAATGCCCGGTATATCACTCATGGCTTCTGTGCATAATTTCAAAAGCATTTGCTCATGATGGATCACTTTTTCTCTGTCGAAGGAGGATATATATTCGCATGCCGATGCGAGGCCGATGGCTCCTGCTATGTCAGGAGTTCCGGCTTCATATTTGAATGGAATCTTGTTATACGTCGTGCCTGACCAAGATACCTGATCGATCATTTCACCTCCGCCCTGCCACGGAGGTAATGTATTCAGCCAGTTTGATTTTCCATATAAAATACCAATACCGGTAGGGCCATACATTTTATGACTTGAAAAGGCATAGAAGTCTACATCTAAAGCTGTGACATCAACTTTCAAGTGAGGTGTTGCCTGTGCACCGTCCAGGAGAACAGGTACTCCATTCCGATGTGCGATTTTGATGATTTGTTCTACAGGATTTATTGTTCCCAAAGCATTGCTGACATGCGCGACGGCTACAAGTTTTGTTTTGTCATTAATTGCTTTTGACAACCAATTGATGTCAAGTGAACCATCATCAAAAACAGGAATAACTTTTATATGCGCACCTTTCATAGCACATATCATTTGCCACGGTACGATGTTTGAATGATGCTCAAGACCGGAAAGAATTATTTCATCACCTTCCTTTAACTGAGACATGCCAAATGTATAGGCTACCAGGTTTATGGATTCTGTGGTCCCGCGTGTAAATATGACTTCTGTATCTGAAGATGCTCCTATGAATTCTGCTATCTGACGTCTTGCCTGTTCAAATGCTTCTGTTGCTTCCTGACTTAGTTGATGAACTCCACGGTGCACATTTGCGTGCAGGTGATGGTAATAATAATCCATTTTGTCTAATACAAAGTCAGGTTTCTGACTGGACGCTGCATTGTCAAGGTATACTAATGGATGATTATTGACTGTACGATTGAGAATAGGGAAATCCTTTCGTATTTCTTTTACATCAAATGATTTCAATTCCGTGCCTGAAGACGTGATGCTCATTCTCCAATTCCCATTTGTGAACTTATATAATTCCGCATGTTTTCATTTGGCATCCTGTCCAGAACTTCGGCGATAAATGCTTTTTTCAACATGTGTTTCGCTTTTCCGGCCGGTAGTCCTCTTGACATAAGATAGAATAATGCTTTCTCATCCAATTGTCCTATTGTGGCACCATGGCTGCATTTCACATCGTCAGCAAATATTTCAAGCTGAGGTTTACTGTTCATGAGTGCAAATTTTGACAAGACAAGTGTATCGTTTTGTTGAAACGCATTTGTCTTTTGGGCATCCTTATGTACCAGTACTTTTCCATTGAAAGCACCACTGGCCTGATCATCAATGATGCCCTTGTAAAGTTCATGGCTTTCGCATTGAGGTGCTTTATGATTTATCCGCGTCTGATGATCCATACTCTGTTGCCCGGTAGCGACGAAACCTCCGTGTAGTGATGTGTATGTGTTTGATTCCTCCAATTCTACCTCAACATTGTTGCGGGTAAGATGACCACCGTGGTCAAATGCGAAAGTTTCAAACCGACTATCTCTTTGTTGGGTTACAAATAATTTATAGACCAGGTTTTGTGTTGATGCGAGCTCCTGCCATTTGATGTGTCTGACGATCGCGTTTTTTTCCAAATGCAAATAACCCAGGGAATTGATAAGGGCTTCTGCAGTGGGGTTTTTACTTTCTCTGTTAATTTCAAATCTTTCAATTAATTCAACCTGGCTTCCTTTCCCGCAACTGATAAAAAATAACGGATGTGAAAATGATATTTCATGTTCATCGTGAATGATCCTGATTTCAATGGGCAAATCAACAATTGTATTCGCGGGAATGGATAAGAAGAAACCATTTGAACTGAATGCAAAATTGAGCAATTCAAAAGCTCTGTTTGAAGAGGGAATTGATGTGGATAAGATTTTACCAAAATTTTCTATCCATACAGAATTTTGAAATGCATCATGCAATGGAATGATGTTTAATCCCATTTTGGCCAGCCTGGGATCAATATTGTTCATTACTATTTTGCCATTAAGGACAGGGATCACATATGAATCCATTTCCGGGATAGCAGGCATACTATAGATAGGCAGATGCTCTGCTAATTTATACTTAGGGGAGATTAGCTTTTGAACAGAAGTATATCTCCAGTCCTCATGTTTTTTATCCGGAAACCGAATGCCTTTTAAAGCTTCAAAAGATGTGCGCTGAAATTTATGCATGGGACTTCCGGACTGACCATTAAGGCCCGCCTCTAAATTCCGGAATAGTATGTCCAGATGATCAACTATATTTTCTTGTTCTGTCATTACCTGATTTGCCATTAAGCGGGAATTGCGGGCGATTCTTTTATCCAGTCATATCCTTCTTCTTCCAGTTTCAACGCCAATGATTTATCACCTGTAGCGACGACCTTTCCATTTGATAATACATGAACGAAATCGGGTACGATGTAAGCAAGTAAACGCTGATAATGGGTCACGACGATAAATGATCTTTCCGATGACTTCAATTGATTGACGCCGTCAGCCACAATTCGAAGGGCGTCAATATCTAAACCAGAATCCGTTTCATCAAGTATAGCCAGCGTTGGTTCCAGCAAAAGCATTTGAAGGATTTCATTTCTTTTCTTTTCACCACCGCTGAATCCATCGTTAAGCGATCTCTTCAGCAAGTCCGGATCCATCTCCAGAGAAGACATCTTCGATCTGACATATTTGAGCATTTCCAATGCATTAAGTTCAGGAAGTCCCTGATGGACTCTATGAACATTAATCGTACTCTTTAAAAAATTTGAATTGCTCACACCGGGAATTTCGACCGGGTACTGAAAGGCAAGAAATATTCCTTCAAGTGCACGTTCATCTACTTCCATTTCAAAGAGATCACGGCCTTTATACAGGACGGAACCGGATTCAATTTTATATTCTTCGCGACCTGCTATGACATTGGCCAGCGTACTTTTTCCGGATCCATTTGGACCCATGATCGCGTGTACTTCACCCTGATTGACTGTAAGGTTAAGTCCATTCAAAATGGAATTTCCGGCAATGGAAACATACAAGTCCGAAATTTGTAATAACGGTTTCATCTCTTTTATCTTAATTAAGTTGTTCTTTTATTTCAATTTTAACCTACACTTCCTTCAAGACTTATCGCTAAGAGTTTTTGTGCTTCGACTGCAAATTCCATGGGTAATTCATTGAATACTTCTTTGCAATATCCATTTACAATCATGTTGATCGCATCTTCTTCACTCAGTCCTCTTTGCTTGCAATAGAAGAGTTGGTCTTCTCCTATTTTTGAAGTGGTGGCTTCATGTTCAACTCTTGCATTTGGGTTATCCACTTCGAGATATGGAAATGTATGAGCACCGCACTTATCACCCATGAGGAGTGAGTCGCATTGAGAAAAATTTTGTGCACCGTCCGCTTTTTTCCCGATTTTGACAAGACCTCTGTAAGAATTATTACTATAACCTGCTGAGATGCCTTTTGAGATGATCGTGCTTTTTGTGTTTTTACCTATATGAAGCATTTTTGTTCCTGTATCAGCCTGCTGCCTGTTGTTTGTAACAGCTACTGAGTAAAATTCACCTACAGATTCATCACCTTTGAGGATGACACTTGGATATTTCCAGGTGATAGCTGATCCGGTTTCAACCTGTGTCCATGTGATTTTTGATTTGTATCCTGCGCAAATACCTCTCTTCGTGACGAAATTGTATATACCACCTTTTCCATCTTTATCTCCGGGATACCAATTCTGAACAGTTGAATATTTTACATACGCTTCATCTAATGCTACGATTTCTACGACTGCTGCATGCAATTGATTTTCATCTCGCATAGGGGCTGTACATCCTTCGAGATAACTGACATAGCTTCCTTTCTCTGCGATGATCAGTGTTCGTTCAAATTGACCGGTGTTGGCTGCATTGATTCTGAAATAGGTGGACAATTCCATAGGGCATCTCACTCCTGGAGGGATGTAACAAAATGAACCGTCACTGAAAACGGCTGAATTGAGTGTGGCGAAGAAATTGTCAGTATAGGGCACGACGCTACCCAGATATTTTTTGACAAGTTCCGGATGTTCTTTTACAGCTTCACTGAATGAACAGAAAATGATACCAAGCGTGGATAATTCTTTTTTAAATGTGGTGGTGACAGAAACACTATCCACTACTGCATCAACAGCAACTCCGGCGAGGATTTTTCTTTCTTCGAGAGGTACACCCAGTTTATCAAACATAAGGAGCAGTTCGGGATCTGCTTCATCGATAGAGTTTAGTTTCTTCTTTGGGGCAGCGAAATAGATAATGTCCTGATAGTTGATGGCCGGATAGTGGACATTTGCCCAGGCAGGTTCTTTCATGGTGAGCCAAAGTCTGTATGCTTTCAGTCGCCATTCGAGTAGCCATTCTGGTTCTTCTTTTTTCAGACTGATGGCGCGTACCGTTTCTTCTGACAGGCCTTTTGGGAAGGTATCCATGTCCAGCAGGGTAGACCAGCCGTATTTATACTCAGTTTGTGTGTGGACCTCTAGGGTCTGCATGCTATCATCACTCATATCCAGTGTCCTGTTGCGGGTGTAAAGTTCGTCATTCTGTTACAAAAAAGTATACATTAAACTATACAATTTTGTAGTGGATTGGTTCATTGGTATGGTATCGAACTTTCTGGTTAAATCCATGACTTTAATTTGCAACACATTATTTTGAATATCAAATAAATATACATATAATTATATTTATATATGGTATTAATTTTTTCGGTAATCACTCATTTTGAAGCTAATTATCTATGACTTTTTTGAAACAAGGCCATTTTTTAGGAAAAGTCACTTTGTCCGAACTTATGGAAGGGTAGACTGGTTTTTAGGAAGTGTCTCAGTTTGAAACTAGTTTTTTTTTTATTATTGGCCAATAAAAATTCTGTTACGGCTTAGGAGAGTACGGTCACTCTGGTTTAAAATATATATTTGTAAAGCATTCTACAAACTAAACATGACAAAGAGCGCAAAAAAACATAAAGCGGCTCCTGATGCTGAAATGACTGTTAAGTCAGAGAGTATGGCTAATTCAGGTTTATTTGCTAAAACAGGAAAGGCTAAGGATAGCCTATCAGATAGGCAGGCTCATAGACAAGCCAACAAAATACTTAAAGCCCTTGATGAAGCAGACGAAATCCACTCAGGCAGGAAAAAAGGAACCTCATTCAGTGAGTTCCTCAAGGAAATTTAAAATTATCCTTACTGATATTTTTAAATCGGAAGCTAAAGCACTCGCTAAAAAATACCCGCATATTAAGGATGACTATTTAGTCCTGAGTAAGGAGATATTCCCTGAAAAATCCATGGCCGATATCATTCCTTAGATTAAGGTCAAATTTTGAGTACACAATTCTGAAGTGAAATAAATCTGTGTGGTTGAAAAAGGTTTACATAGATTCATTCAAATTGGTAGCGGATTAATAGTATTTTTTCACCTCAGCCGATAGGACATTTTTCACGTCACTCCATTTAAGGTCTTCTTTAATCATCAATACATTATCATCCATATCAGCATCCTCGAAATATGTCATGCTTCGAATAACAGCAAACTCTGATCCGTCATCAAATTTTCTATGATAAAATTCCATAAGCTCGGGCAATGAATATTGACGTAAGAGGAATACCAAATCATAAAAATCTCTTTTTCTTCCCCTTCCCGCAATAGCAGCAAGCTTCATAGCTCCTATGTCCGGAATAGAAACAAGTCGTATTCCTTCCATTTCTGTAATCGCTGAAATAAGAGGGTATCGATAATTTACAAAATCAACTTTTACATCTCCGACATTTAAAACAAATATATTTTTACTTTGAGAAAGTATGTTTACGGGTTCTAAATCGTGTAATTCATCCAAAATTTCTTGTGCTTCGAATGGCCGTATACCAAAAAGGTCCAGGTCAACGGAAAGTCTGTGACCAATCTGCAATGCCAGAGATGTACCTTCTGCAAGATTAAAACCGGTTAATGCCGGTTTAGCCATAATTTTTTTTAAAAGTTCCAGTGTGCCTGGGAAGACAGCTTCTCGGTAAAACATCGAAATTGTTCTTTGGGTATATCAAATATGCAGCTTAGAAAACTAAGTGATTTATTATCCAGATATCGTTCCTGCAACATTTCTGTCTTAATTCTCTCAAGACCATAGAAGGATTTGATTGCATTCCAGTCTTCAATGGTGCCATACATCACCACACGAGAGATCACAAAACGAGCTTTTTGTTCCCAATCTATTTTATTGTAATCCGTGTCCCAGAAGATGACTTTCGAAAGTTGCATTTGGTTTGTATTAATGTGTAAAAATAGTCATTCAGGTTCACATGTCTGGAAAGCAAGAGACAAAGATCGAATCGCGGAAATTTTGTTCGCGAATTGCATAAATTTATGTGCATTATCATTAGTGTCAATTTGTTCAATTCATGGCAGAAAGAAACGCGTCAAATTCATTTTAACACTATAGATAAATCTTCATTATTTTTATATTCTAAATCAAACGCCATGACGAATATTCATCCTCTGTTTATAACTGATGCAGCAGGCAATCGGGTCTCCGTAGTGATCCCCATTTAAAGAATATGAGGCTTTGATTGAAGAGCTGGAAGATCAGGAAGATGTGCGACTTTTTGATGAAGCCATGAAAGATGATGATGGTGAGCGTATTTCTTTTGAGGATTACCTTAAGAATCGAGATGTTGATTGTTGAAGTGATTGACTTGGGGCATCGCAAGGATATATATGGATGAAAGTACAAGTTCAAATCAAGGGAAAAATAGGGAATAGAAAACGCAATTCATGCGACTACTTCCATATATATCGAATTCTTTGATGCGATCTATAATGGTTCCACCGAGTCGATAGTCCTTCTCATAGATGGCTATAATGTTTCCTGATGCGTTCCTTACATATATATCATTTGTGAATTCTCCGCCGCGTTGTATCCTATATCGGTTTCCCTGTACATCATAGCTATAACTTAATTCGCCCTCTGGCGTATCGGTCACAGTTCTCAGTTTCCTGTGGACATCCAAGGTCATTTCATTTTCTTCACTCTCATTCTCGATATGGTTACCGATTGCGTCGTAGTGATAGCTCCCAATTGACTGAGGCGGCGGGTTACTTAACTCGCTCCTGACTAAATGGGATAGCTTTCCTACTATTGATAATAAAGGGGAGTTTTACAATTAAAATGAGAATTTAGTTTCACTTGTAAATAGTATACAATTTATTTTAAAGTAATGCAACATTTGATGCAATGACATCTAATCGCTGATTTGTAGAATGAAATAGAATAAGATAGTGTCTAAAATCATTCTTATTGGAAGAAAAATGGCTTGCCCATTGATTTGAAAGTTCGGAATTTCTATATTCAAGTAAACAGGATAAGCAACTGCTTTTGCTATATTTAAAATTAAATGGATCTACTCCTGGGCAAGAAGCCAAATGGAAAAATGTTGGGTTCTTGAAAACTATTGTCCGATAACTTTCAACCTTTTGCTCATTTTCAAAGAACACATTTAATATTAAAGTATCATTTTCATACTGTAAAGTGATACGACTCTCACCATATGACGGTAACCATTCATTTGGATCGAATACTATAATTGGATTACTTACATTTATCATTTAGGTTTTGTTGGTGTTCCTGTTGAGCGTATGTCTTTTAATTGTAGTTTCATCAGATCGTCAAATGTTGTTCCTTTAATCGGATAACCGGGAACTAAGATACCTGTTTGATTAATTCCAAACCATTCAGACATAGGAATATTAGCATTATTTAAGGCGGCTGATGTTCATGTATTCAATATTACTCCTTTGCCTTCGGAAAGTACAAAATCTACTGGAATTTGAGCTGGTGTAATGTCTCCTGCTTTTAGTGCCGCGGTCAAATCGTCGTAATTATCCCCTTTATTTTGGGTCGCCAACCACCATTCTCCTGATTCACTTTTAACCCCACATAAAGAAAATTTTCCAGTCTGAATTAAATGATTTCTGTCAATATTAAATTTAGTAGGGAGAATTGGGTCAGATAATAAAGTTATGCCTGTGGGTCTGTTAGCATCTGGATTATAGGTTTGTAATCCATCAATATCAATAAACTTAATTGGTTTATTCCCACTAAAAATATAAGGAGAATAAAATGGATAAATAGTTATCAATGGAAACACACTCAAAAACCTCCCGATCGCCGGATTGTTCTCCTTCGCTTTCCTCCACACGATCCTGGCTCAAAGCTTCGGCGAATGCAATAGATGCGGAAGCCATAGTCATAATGCGTCAAAGAACTGATGGAGGGGTCTTTCTCCTTTCTCCCGCGTCTCACAACCAAGTTGTATTGGCGGGATTTCAAAATAAGAAATCAACGATTTCTATTTTTCCACATTAAATCCAAATCTATGATTTTCTGAGGACATAGTGCGGCCGGGCATTTCGAGGCCGAAGGGGTAGTAGTCTGCAGTAGTAAGGCTATCAGGGCTGTAATATTCTTTATGCTTTTTTACGGTCAAATCTGTCCATTCCTGATGAATAATATTGGTGAGAAGTGCAAATTCATCCGGTTTTTCAACGCCATGTTCTTTCCAATAATCAGTGAGCTTATTCCGGGTTTCCTGTCCGGTCATGCGTTGCTGAATCCATTTTTCGCTCCGGCCCAGCTTTTGCCAATTCTCTCTTGCCCGATCTAAACTCTGTTCAGGATCGCCTATTTCCTGCATTCGTTCGTAACCAACTTTAGCTAGCCATAATTTAAACGGTTCTGCTTTAGGAGAGGGAATAGATTGAATGATACGAAGTAACGACTGTGCATTTGCAACGTCTGTTTCACGCATTTTACCATCTGCGGCTTTCAATTTCAACTGTCGACAGATTGTCGACAGTTCAATCCCATCCTCTGATTTGACCCTGATTTTCATTTTAAACCAATAATCACGGGCGTTGCTACTAGTAGCTAATACATCTACCACATCAATCACCGAAAAATACCATTGTTGCTCATTTTCATCCCAGTGGCTTCGTACTTGCCTGTTTTCAAATAGCTTTATATTACTCATTTGATAATAGTATTAGGTTTCCATAGGTAATTACTTTCAACTAACATTTTCAACCTTACGGTTTTTTCATAGCATCTATTCTCCATGTAAGTTTTTTTTTAGATCACTCCAATACCTCTTGGGAATACTACTGTGAGTCATTATCTCTATGAGATCAATCACCGAAAAATGCCACTTCTGTTGATATCTGGTTTCTTATCTTATTTTCTTCAAATAGCTTATAGGGACTCATGTACCTTTTGTCTTGTCTTCGAGTATCATTTGTTCATAAAGTTTAAAAAGATACTTCATGTATTCTTTATTACCCAGAAATGACCGAAGAATACAGGCCAACATTTTTTCAGCCCTTATTTGACTTGAATCTGCAGCCTTGCACTTTAATAAATCTCTTCAAACTTACTGATTTTAAGCTAGTTGCATAATTTATTACTGCAAATTAAACCCAACATTCAATTTTCAATTAATGGGTAAAATATTTACTATTAGAGTGCTACATATTAAGTTATTACATATATTTACCCCACAGAATGGAAATATCAGAAGTAACAAAGAGGTTTCTCCAATGCCTCGATAAACTAGTAGAGGAACGAAAGGTCAGGTCAAAACGACACTTTGCCTTATCCATTGGGTATCATGCTCAGGGTATTTCCGAAATGAGTGGCCACAGAAGGGATGTACCTCTTGAATTGGTTGAAAAAGCCATAGCCACTTTCCATTTTAACCCGCATTATCTTTTCACTGGAAGTGGAAATCTTTTTTCCGGGGCTCTTCCGGATGACGGGCTCCGGCTAAGAAATCTGACCGTTGTCATCGATCAAAAAGGTGATGAAAGGATCGTCCATGTACCTTATCCTGCGCAAGCCGGTTATGGGAAATTGCTAGATGATCCAACTTATATACAGGATCTTCCTTCATACCAGCTACCTGATCCTCAATTCAGGTCGGGCAGCTACAGATCATTTGAAATAGCAGGAACCAGTATGGAGCCGACTTTCAGACCGAATGATGTTGTGATCGCAGCTTTTGTCGAACCTCGATATTGGGATCAGGCGATCAAAAATCATCAACTTTATATTATCGTCACTCACCAGGAGGTCATCATTAAAAGAATCATCAATCGCATCAAGACCGAGAAAATAATTGATTGTATTTCTGACAATGAAGAATATAGTCTTTACTCAATTCCGGCAGTAGAAATTCTTGAAGTTTGGAAGGTCAGAATGAAACTTACATCACATTTTGAACCTCCGTCTCCCCGGGTCAATACAGATTCCATTTCTCAGCAACTTATGGCACAACATAAGATGCTCGAAAACCTGCAGTATCATTTTACAAAAACGATAGCAGAGTAGGTATTCCTCATTTGTATCCTTAATCGTATATTCATTTTTGGAATCGTATTTTTATCATCATGAAGATAAATGGTAAAGTAGTGCTTATCACAATGGAAGGTGGCGCATATGGAATAATCGATCACTCCGGTCGAAAGTTCCTGCCGCTCAATATGCCTAACCAATTAAAGAAAGACGGTGCAAATGTATCCTGTAAAATCCGGCATGCCGATGTTGAAACCACGATGATGTGGGGTGAGCCGGTTTATATAGATTCATTTGAAACACTTTCCTGATGGTTTCAATTCAAGCCACCTTAAAACTTCTAAATAAATATATTGTACGGGCCATAATGGTTAAGAGGATTTTTATCTGTTTTGTATTTGTTTTGCTTTCGGCATTAATTTCAGCTCAACTTCCTGCAGGATTTATTCGTGAGCGCATTGCTACAGGTCTGAATCCAACCTCAATGGTTCTGGCTCCGGATGGCCGGATTTTTATTACAGAGAAAAATGGAAAAGTTCGCATTATTCGCGACGGTAAGCTACTCGATGAACCTCTGCTATCACTTGAAGTGGATGATACAAATGAACGTGGATTAGGGCATATTGTCCTTCACCCGGATTTTGAAAACAATGGCTATTTCTATGTTTTTTATACTGTTCCTGTTCTTCGGTTGAACCGTGTAAGCCGATTTACAGCCAATGGGGATAAGGCCATTCCGGGTAGTGAATTGATCATCATCAATATGGACGAAACCGGATCTGATATTCACAATGGAGGTGCCATGCTTTTTGGACTTGATGGGTATCTCTACATCAGTACAGGAGAAGGGGCACAAAGCTGGAAAAGTGAGGATCTGGGATCAACGAACGGGAAAGTTTTAAGGGTTGATGAATCCGGAATTCCAGTACCAGATAATCCCTGGTATGATTTGAATACAGGAAGATCAAATATGGTTTATTCCTATGGTTTACGGAATCCCTTCACTATGGTCATGAATCCCTTGACCGGAGAAATTTATGTCGGTGATGTGGGGAATATGAAATTTGAAGAAGTAAACAAGATTGAAAAAGGTGCATTTTATGGATGGCCAAAAGTGGAAGGAAAAGCACATGGTGAAATTTTACCGGATGAATACAAAGATCCGATCTATCAATACGAACATAAGAACAATTACTGTTGCATCGTAGGGGCCACATTTTATGATCCCGAAATAGCCCAGTTTCCTGCTTCGTTTGAGGGCATATTTTTTTACAATGATTATTGCACAGGGCACATTCGAATGCTCGATGTGGATACAGGAATCGATCACGGTATATTCATAAGTGATGGAGACAGGGTAGTCGATATGCGTGTATCCTCGGATGGTAGTTTATTTTACCTGGAACGGAAAGGTCTGGGGGACGGATCCCAGGAAGACAATACGTCAACTACAGAAGGCGCATTGTGGAAAGTTTCATATATCGGCACCGGGAAACCATACATTTCGGTTCATCCAGAATCTGCCTTAACAAGTGCAGGTGAAGATGCTTTTTTCAACGTAAAAGCATTTGGTGCTAATCCTCTTTCATACAGATGGTTTCTGAACGGAGATGAAATCAGTGGCAATAATGAACCTGCATTTGAAGTAAATCATACGACTATTGATCAGGATTCCTCTTCAATCGTTGTGATTGTCGGGAATTCATTTGGAGAAGCCAGATCCGATACAGCATACTTAAATGTTACCATCAATCATAGGCCCGAAGCGGTAATTACTAATCCTGTTGAAGGATCCACGTATAATGGTGGACAAATAATTTCATTCGGCGGCTTTGGTCAGGATGAAGAGGATGGAATAATTCCAGAATCTGCACTGAGCTGGAGAATTGATTTTCAGCATGGGACTCATTCGCATCCCGGCATGCCATGGTTATCGGGTGTTTCAGCAGGCACCTGGATGATACCCTCTGCAGGAGAAACTTCTTCCGATGTTTGGTACAGAGTCTATTTGAAAGTTACCGATACCCAAGGTCTTTCTAAAATTGAATATAGAGATATATTTCCACAGTTAGGTAATATTAAGGTACGTTCGATTCCGGATGGATTGAATATTAATCTTGATGGTACACCCTCAAGAACGCCATATGAGTTTGAAGGGGTGGAAGGTATCAGCAGATATTTATCTGCGCCCGTCAAACAGATATTTGGCGATAGTATTTATTTTTTTAATAACTGGAATGAGGGTTCAAAAATCCTGAATATGGAAGTTAAGGCCAGACAGGATGATCAGCTTATCATCGGAACTTTTGATGGAATAACAAGGGGTAAAGGGATCGGTCTCACAGCAAAATATTTTGACAACATTAATTTTCAGGGCAATCCTATATTGATAAAGATTGATTCTGTCATCAATCACCAGTTTTTTTCAGGACAGCCTGATCCATTGGTACCTGCGGATAATTTTGGCATTACCTGGGATGGATATTTGCAAGCATATCGTTCGGGTATTTATAATTTTACGGTTATTGCTGATGATGGTATTTTTCTAAAAATCGATGACCATGTGTTGGTAGATAAACTTGAGGATGGAGTGCATACAGAGAAGAGTTCATTATATCTTGAATCCGGGCATTTGTATCCTGTAAAAATGAAAATGTTTGATGGGTATTTCAATGCGCAGATAAAACTGAGATGGTCAGGTGTGGATTTTGGTGAAGAGGTGATACCGTCATACCAGCTCTATCCTGCAGATTATCTGACAGAGGCTAATTCCTCTGCCATTATTTCACTCCGCACGCTTTCAGCCAATGAATTCCTGGTCATTATGGAAAGCTATAAAGAAACAAAGATGGATTTTACAATTGTTTCAGTCATTGGCCAATCCTTTGTTTCACATGATGTGGACGTTCATATTGGAAAAAATGAAATTCCTTTTGATATCAGTGGACTTCCTGCAGGCATTTATTTTCTAACAGGTATTGATCAGTATTCGGGTAAGAAAACTGTTGAAAAATTTGTAAAAGTCAATTAATTGAATCAGTCATCCATATTGGGTAACACCAATTGAGAGCTTCTTCGCTCATCAAGCCAATGCACAAATCTGGCGAGTAAAAAATTTGCTTCTTTTTGGGAATCAATAAACTCATCCATGTGTTGGGCAACGAAATTCGTATCAAAATGACCAGAAATAAAATCCGGATGGTTGATGGCAAATTTTCCAAATGCTAGTGTGGTTTCCACACCATGTATTTGATATGCCTCAATGGCGCGGCTCATTTTTTCAATAGCTTCGATTCTGGTGGGGGCGTGGACGATCAATTTACTGATCATCGGATCATAATGGATCGGAATGTCCAATCCTTCGCTATATCCGTCATCAACCCTGATGCCATTGCCCGTTGGGTGACGGTACAGGATGAGTTTTCCTGTAGAAGGACTGAAACCTTTCATCGCATTTTCTGCGTAGACACGCAATTCTAGTGCATGTCCATTAATAGTCAGATCTTTTTGCTGAAGAGTGAGCGGATGTCCTTCAGCTATTCTGATCTGCCATTCAATGAGATCAAGGCCTGTGATAAATTCTGTCACAGGATGTTCGACCTGCAGACGTGTATTCATTTCAAGGAAGTAATGATTCCCCTGATCATCAAGTAAAAATTCGACAGTGCCCGCGCCTCTGTACTGACAAGATTGGGCTACGCGGATTGCATCCTGACCCATTATTTCTCTTTTCTCCGGTGTAAGAATGGAGGATGGCGCTTCTTCAATTATTTTTTGATGTCGGCGCTGGATAGAACATTCTCTTTCGAAGAGATGTATGCAATGTCCATATTGATCTGCGAGAATCTGAACTTCGATGTGTCTGGGTGAGGATACATATTTTTCAATAAAAACTGAACCATCGCCGAAAGATGATAAGGCTTCACTCATGGCTCGTTCAACCTGCGATTCCAGTTCAGTTTCAGATTGTACGATGCGCATGCCTTTACCTCCACCTCCTGCAGCCGCTTTCACAAGCAGCGGATAACCTATACGTTTTCCGACTTCAATGGCCTCGTTGAGGTCAGACAATGCACTTTCTGATCCCGGGACCAGAGGAATATTGAATTCTTTAGCGGCTTCTTTTGCAGCAAGTTTATTGCCCATCGTGTGAATACTTTCAGGTGATGGGCCAATAAATATTATTCCTGCTTTTTCAACAGCTCGTGCAAAGACATCATTTTCGCTCAGGAACCCATAGCCGGGATGAATAGCGTCAGCTTTTGTATCCAGGGCAGCTTTTATAATTCTGTTTGCATTGAGGTATGAATCTCTTGAAGGCGAAGGACCAATAAAGACAGATTCGTCTGCCATCAATACATGAGGACTCATTCGATCAGCTTCCGAGAATACAGCGACGGTTTTGATATTGAGACGCTTACAAGTGCGCATGATCCGGGCTGCAATTTCACCACGGTTGGCGATCAGTATTTTATTAATGGGTTTGATCATCGCCGCAATTTAGGATATTCTTTGTGGAGTATGAATGCTCACTTAAAATCGATCACTATAAAGTTATTATCCCGGGCTCTATTTGTAAACCGTTGCTATACTATTTTTTGTTTTACCTTAAAGCCCAATACATTAGTATATATGAATCCTGTCAATGAGACACTCTGGAAGCCTTCTCCAAACGATATCAGTTCGTCGCGACTCCATGAATATCGCCAATGGCTTAAGGAAAATCATTATCCTGAAACGAATGACTACGAATCACTTTGGAAATGGTCTGTAGATCAGCCTGAAACTTTTTGGGAAACGGTGATTTCCTTTTTTGGTGTCACATTGCATACTCCTTATAATAGTGTTTTATCAGGAGGAGAAATGCCGGATACCATTTGGTTTGACGGAGCTACTGTGAACTATGCCGAACATATCCGGAATGGAATGGCCGGACAACAAACAGCTATTCTCTTTGCTTCTGAAAATGGTGACCGACGATCGATTTCTGTTGATGACATGTGGCGGGAAGTTTCGAAAGTAAGGGCTTATTATTTAGCTCATGGCGTGAAAGCGGGTGACAGGATCGCCGGATTTCTTCCGAATATTCCAGAAGCGACATTTGCCTTTCTGGCTGCTGCATCTTTGGGTGCTGTATGGTCATGTTGTTCTCCGGATTTTGGCATCAGCAGTGTTGTGGATCGTTTTGCACAAATTGAACCTGTGTTGTTTGTTACTGCAGATGGATACTATTACAATGGAAAAACATTTAGCCGGACGAATGAGATTTTGTCCATTATTGAATTATTACCTACACTTCAGAATACCCTGTTGATTGAGTACACAGGAGACATTTCAGCCATTGCAAAAGATGATATAACTATATATAGTAGCCTGGAAGATAGTGGAGAAGGCAGGCCTGCTTTTTTGCCGGTACCATTTAGTCATCCGTTGTGGATACTTTTTTCATCTGGCACTACTGGTGCACCCAAAGCCATTACACATTCTCATGGAGGATGTTTGCTTGAACATTTAAAGTATCTGGCATTTCACAATGATGTACATGCGGGTGAAAAATTTTTCTGGTATACCACTACGGGTTGGATGATGTGGAATTTTCTACAAGGATCCATGCTTTTAGGGGCTACAATAGTGATATATGATGGAAGCCCTTCGTATCCTGATCTTTCCGGTTTGTGGAGGCTTGCTGAAGAATTTCAAATTCATCATTTCGGGACAAGTGCCCCTTTCCTTATAGCATGCATGAAAGAAAAAATAAAGCCTGGTCAGGAATTTGCGCTGGAGACGATGCGGAGTATAGGTTCAACAGGATCACCCCTTCCATCAGAAGCATTTGATTGGGTGTATGAGGCGGTTCACAATAGGATTTGGTTATGTTCAATGAGTGGAGGAACAGATGTATGCACTGCATTTGTAGGTGGCGTGATCGAAAAGGATGTCGTGCGGGGTGAAATTCAGGCAAGAGCTCTGGGATGCAGTCTGTATGCTTTTGATGACAATCGACAGCCTGTCATTGATTCGCTTGGGGAAATGGTGATCACAAAACCTATGCCTTCAATGCCCATTTATTTTTGGAATGATCCTGATAAAAAAAGATACAAGGCAAGTTATTTTGAAGAGATTCCAGGTGTATGGCGTCATGGTGATTGGGTCAGAATAACAAAAACAGGCGGAGTAGTTATTTATGGCCGCTCGGATGCTACGCTCAACCGACATGGAATAAGAATCGGAACTGCTGAAATTTATCGCGTACTGAACGAAATACCTGAAATAGAAGACAGCCTCATCGTAAATCTTGAATTGGAAGGAGGAAAACATTTTATGCCACTTTTTGTAAAGCTTCGCCATGGCTTTTCTGTAGATAATGAATTGAAAAAACGAATTGCATTTTTATTGAAAACAAAATGCACACCTCGCCACGTGCCCGATGATGTGATCATGGTGAATGATATTCCGTATACAATAAGTGGAAAAAAAATGGAAGCCCCTGTGAAGAAAATACTAATGGGAATGAAAGTAGATGATTCACTTAATCGCGATGCAATGCGAAACCCTGATTCTTTGGTATTTTTTACGAATTGGGTCGTTCCAAAAATGTGAAATTGTTAAAACTCTTTTCTTTACATTTAACAGGTTGAACCAGGGGTGCCAGGTGCTGTAAACAGGATCAAATCTAAAATTGTAAATTTAGATTTCCATCCGCGTACTGAATGACGAGTGTATATATAGATGGTGGCAAAATCAGAATAAAATTATTAATCTAATATGCACAATAACAAGACATTAATTGTAATCATCGCATTTTTTACTTTAAGCAGTTTGGAAATTCATGCGCAGCAGGCTTTGCTTACTTCAGGCAAAGATGCCGGTGGTGTCGGAGGATCTGTTTCTTACTCTATAGGGCAGGTGGATTATACTAATTTTAGCAGTGATTCAGGTCGTATAAGTCTCGGTGTACAGCAACCATTGATCATCATGATGGTAGGAACCAATGACCCTGGATCTACCGTCAGCGTAAATGCATTTCCTAACCCGGTAAATGCTGCCGTCAATCTTAAGCTTGAGGTAGAAACGCCATCATTATCGAAAAATAAGTTTTCTTATAGTCTATATGATATCAATGGTAAACTCCTGGCAACGAAAGGAATCAATGATGTGTTGACAGAAGTTTCGATGGAAGAATTTACAAGTGGCATATATTTGCTACGCGTCAAACAAAACGATGCGGAAGTCAAGACGTTTAAATTATTTAAAACAAATTAAGTGATGAAGCATCAGTATTCCGTTTTAATAGCATTTCTGGTTTTTTCATGCTCATTCGTTACCCGTTTAGGTGCTCAGTCGCCGCCAAAGATGAGCTACCAGGCGGTCATCAGGGATGTCTCTAATGGACTTGTCACTGATCACATCATCAGGGTGAAGATCAGTGTGCTCCAGGGATCAGAAGATGGAATTCCGGTTTTTGAGGAATCTCATCTCACAACGACAAATTCAAATGGGTTGGCCACATTCAAGATTGGAGAAGGCACTGCGATAAGTGGAAGTATTACGGATATTGATTGGGGAGCAGGCCCTTATTTTATTAAATCAGAAACTGATCTGACGGGTGGAACAAATTATTCTATCTCAGGTACTAGCGAATTGTTGAGTGTACCCTACGCCTTGTACGCTGCCAATGGTGGAGTGGAAGGTCCCCAGGGCCCGCAAGGTATTGAAGGGCCCAAAGGTGAACAGGGAGATACAGGTCCTCAAGGAGAACCTGGTCCACAGGGAGAGCCCGGTACTAAAGGTGATATGGGGGAAGTCGGAGCTACAGGAGCTCAAGGGGAAACAGGGGATACTGGCGATCCAGGGCCATCCGGACCTCAAGGTATACAAGGAGTTAAAGGAGATACAGGTAACCCCGGACCGCAAGGACCTCCCGGACCTCCAGGGTCTGTGGCTGGTTCTGACATGCAAATCAACTTTAATGATGGGGGTATTTCCGGTGCCGATGCTGCATTTATATATGATAAGGGTTCCAAGCATATGAGTGTTGGTTCATCTACTCTCAATCCTTCAGCCGCACTTGAAATTAAATCTACGACCGGAGCTTTACTGATGCCCAGAATGACTATGCAGCAAAGAGATGCATTGGATGCTTCAGAAGGTATGATGATCTACAATACGGATGCGCAGAAATTCCAGGGTTTTGTAGGTGATTCAGGGACGATTGTCGTAGCTAAAAGTGAAGTCTCTGCAGCTACATATTTCATAGGAAACGACGGTGTCAATGTGAATTACATTGCGCAATCATTTACGCCATTGCATTCGGGGATCATGCAGGATGTTGAATTTAATGTAAGTAGTCTGACACCCGGATTTAATATGACAATCCAATTATTTCTTGGAGACACCCCGGGCTCAGGTACCTTTCTGACACAAGCTCAGGTGGTATTAAATACTCTGGGATGGAATACGATTAGTATGCCTCCTGGTTTTCTTTTAAATGCAGCCGTAAAATATTATATAGTTATTTCCCCTACGATAGTTTCGTCAGATCTCATAGGTGTCACGATCAGTAACGGGTCTCCTCCGGGTCAACATTCGGGAGGAAATTTATTTTATTATAATTCCAGTACTCTCGGTTTTGATCCTGCACCCCTTGATGATATGGATTTCAGAATAAAAGCACTAGTCAATAACCAGGGATGGGTGGATCTGCATTAATGGTAATTTTAAATAGTAAATAAAAAAAGAAAAAAGTTATCCCTAGCCTCAGACTACGGATAACTTTTTTCTTTTATTAAAGATGTACTTATGCAATTACACTTTTGTGCAACAGCGGTTCATCCATAAGTTCGCTTAAAACATTACGAAGTGCTTCATTGATACTATCCATATACTGAGACATCCGGTAATACATGACAACTGAGGAAAGTTTCATCTCACCTCTTTCAAGTTCGCGCATCAGCTCGCGTTCATAATCCAGATAATCCTGGTCTTTTTCGCTGAGATCGTACGTAAGACCCTTCCATTGGTTTCTGTTGATTGAATTCGTTTGTAACATTTGAATACAATTTTTCAACATCACATTGGCATCATTGATCCGATGGAGTAAAATAGAACGTTGAGTGGGACCAAACCAAATACGTTGCTGTCGTTTATCCCCTAGAAGTTGATACACCCGCTCATATTTTGTACGAAGGTGATCGACCAAAAGGCTGATGTTAAGCAGACTCTTAATCTGTTTTGATGTCAGTAGTGAACTTCTGTCTTCGACCATGCCGGTCAGATATTCATTGATGGCTTCCTGGTTTTCGTTCAGTGTTTTGAGATAATCGTTGGCTAGTTTGATCTGATTGTGAAAATCAGTTTCAGATGAATAATTGGCTATGCGGTTTAGAATGGTATTGAGATGACGGACACGTTGACATTGTTGAAGAATTTCCTGGCGTGCGATAGGCAGGGATAGATCAGCTGTATTGCTTCCCGTATCTATAAAAAATAATTTCCCCTGACCATCTGATTTGCTTTTTACGGTTCGGGAAGCTAGCCTGATTAATTCAGGTAAAAGCACCATAAAGATAACCGCATTGACCAGGTTAAATAAAGTATAGAAAATGGACAGACCTATTGGCATTGCTTTTGTATCAGTGAACGGGTCACCGATACCTATCCAATCTTTCATCATCCACCCTAAGAAAGGCAGTATAAAGGGTAAGAATGGCAGGACCCAAAGGACACCAATCACATTAAATAGCACATGTATTCTAGCTGCTTTTTTGGATTCACTATTGCCAACCCATGATGCAATTTCTGTCGTAATTGTGGTTCCAACATTTTCGCCAAGGACCATAGCAGCGCCAATATCGAATGGTAGCCATCCATTGATGCACATCGTAAGGGTGAGCGCGATGGCTGCACTTGATGATTGTATTAATGCTGTAAAAACAATTCCGATAAAAATGTAGATGAGGATTGATATCAATCCATGGTCAGCGAGGTGGCCCAGAAAAGTCATGATCTCATTGTGTTGTTGAAGATCAGCAACAACACTTTTTAAGAACTGCAATGAAATCAGGAGGAGTGAAAATCCGATTGCCGATTCAGCCCAGTGCCGGTATTTACCATTTTTCCAAAATAAAAATGGCATGGCCAATGCAATGAGCGGCAGACAAAGTGTAAATAGATTAAGCTCAAATCCCAATATCGTCACGATCCAGATGGTAACCGTTGTCCCCACATTGGCACCGATGATAATACTTGCTGCAGCCGTCAAGGAAATAATGCCGGCGTTGACAAAACTTACGGTCATGACTGTAGCTGCAGAACTTGACTGGATCATAGCCGACGTAAAAAAACCGGTCAAAAAGGAGGAAATCCGGTTTTGTGTTACACGTTGCAGAGCTTCCCTCAATTGAATACTGGCCATGCGCTGTACACCTTCACTCATGACCTTCATGCCATAAATGAACAGTGCCAGTGCACCTAAAACCTGTAATATGCCATACCATCCAAACTCAACCATACTCAATATTGACGTTTACCTTCTCCTGATAGCCTTAAAACGAATGAATAATGTAATGTACCAAAACATCTTTTGTTTCCATGTCGCGCGTCCAAAACTATTCTGAAGCAATTAAATCTCCGATTTCTTCCTCTGCTTAAAAATAGTAACTTTGTATTCCGTAGCAACATCCAAAAACCATGGTCAAATACATCTTTGTTACGGGGGGAGTCTCCAGTTCACTAGGTAAAGGTATTATTTCAGCATCATTAGGTAAACTACTGCAATCCAGAGGTTTATCCGTGACTATCCAAAAATTCGATCCCTACATAAACGTTGACCCCGGGACCCTGAATCCATACGAGCATGGGGAATGCTATGTCACAGATGATGGAGCAGAAACGGATCTGGATCTTGGTCATTATGAGCGTTTTCTTGGACATCCCACCTCACAGGATAATAATGTCACGACAGGGCGGATATATCAGACCGTCATCAACAAAGAACGAGCTGGTGATTACCTGGGTAAAACTGTTCAGGTAGTTCCACATATTACTGATGAAATCAAAAGAAGAATTCGGGCTTTGGGTAAAACCGGTGAGTTTGATGTCGTGATTTCAGAAATAGGCGGTACGGTGGGTGACATTGAATCTCTCCCATACCTTGAAGCTATTCGACAGGTGCGATTGGAGTTAGGTACAGGCAATGCGATCATTATTCATCTTACATTGATTCCTTATCTCAGTGCTGCAGGTGAATTGAAAACGAAACCAACTCAACACAGTGTCAAAGAATTATTGCAGACAGGAAATCAACCGGATGTGCTTGTGTGTCGTACTGAACATCCGCTGACCGATGATCTGCGCAGAAAAATTTCGTTGTTCTGTAATGTCGATCGTCATTCTGTCATTGAGGCTATTGATGCAGCCACGATATATGATGTGCCACTACTGATGCGTGATGAGAACCTGGATAAAATCGTAATGACTAAATTAGGATTGGATGCATCAATTGAACCGAATCTAACCGCGTGGCGTGCTTTTCTGAAAAAACTTAAAGAACCAAAACATACCATTCGTATTGGGCTGGTGGGTAAGTATAATAAACTACCTGATGCCTATAAATCCATCTATGAATCTTTTGTTCATGCGGGAGCTGCAAATGAAACGCGGGTCGAAGTAGAGCCGATTCATGCAGAAGCATTAGAGGTATCAGACAATGCGGAACAAGTGCTGGGTCATCTTGATGGAATTCTGGTGGCACCGGGTTTTGGAGAAAGAGGAATTGAAGGGAAAATAAATGCGATCAGGTATTTGCGTGAGAATAATGTTCCATTCTTTGGTATTTGTCTTGGATTGCAATGTGCTGTAGTTGAATTTGCAAGGAATGTGCTTGGTCTTGAGGATGCTTTCAGTACGGAGATGAAACAAGATGCAGCACATCCGGTGATAGATCTGATGCCAGATCAGAAAAATATCAGGACCAAAGGTGGTACCATGCGATTAGGGGCATATGCATGTGAAATCAAAGAAGGCACAAAAGCATATAAGGCTTATCAGTCCACATTGATCTATGAACGTCATCGTCATCGTTACGAATTGAACAATGAGTATCTGAAGGATTTCGAAGCTCATGGTTTGATAGCATCAGGGGTGAATCCTGACAGCAGGTTAGTGGAAGTGATGGAACTGGAGAATCATCCATTTTTTCTGGGCACACAATATCATCCTGAATTGAAGAGCACGGTTGAAAAGCCACATCCGTTTTTTGTTGCATTTGTGAAAGCTTGCCTGGATACAAAAAACAGTAACCTCAGAAACGAAATAGGTTCAAAAGCAAATTCAAAAGTACATTCCACGAATTAGGAAATCGAATCTCAATGTAGCGCAGCTCTTAAGGGCAGCTCACTAATTATTGATGCTTCCTTTTCGACCCACCAATTCAATCGTTTGTACGCTTTTTCTTCAGGGAAATAATGTAAAGCCATTTTTACATAGATGTGTCCATGTTTGGCTTCAGAAATCCACAACATTTTATAAAACTTGCTTAGCTCTTCATCCTTAATGTGATCGGCTACTATTTTAAATCGTTCAGCACCTCTTGTTTCCACCACAGAGGCGATAAGGAGGCGGTCAAGAAAGCGCTCTTCAAGTCCATCATGCTGGGCTTTCATTAAGGCTTTGATGTACAGATCCTCATGAATCGAATGAGCTAATTGTATGCCTTTGGATTGCATGAGATTGTAGACTTGCTGGAAGTGTTCCAATTCTTCTACTGCGATTTCAATGAGTTCAGGAATGATCTCAAGCCTATTAGGATATTTCGCGACAAGGCTCATGGCTGTAGCTGAAGCTTTGCGTTCACAATCGGCATGATCCTGTAAGAATGCTCCAAAGTCACTCAATACAGCATCTATCCAGCCTTCCGGGCTTGGAATTCCTATGTCCAGATTTAGCTTCAAGAAACCTGGCTGACTACCTTGACATCAAGTATAAGAACAAAATAAGGAGGAGTGTGATGATACCCAATACCATAAAAAACTTCTTTTGGTCTTTGCGATCACGCACTTGTCTTTTCATACGGGTTTTTGAAACAGTCATTTGGCTTATAGGTTTGTAAAAGCCTAAGATACAAATTGATGATTTGATTGCAATACCTTATTAATTTAAAAAGAGAGTGTTAAGGTGAAAGCAATGGTTACTTTTACATCTGATGTACCCCTCCATGGTTTTATATGAGATGCATACATGGGACCATGTCATGGCATTCATTATATGCGTATTTGCGCCTATCATGGCTTTTACGGCAAGGAAAATCTCGACAGAAGAGATCAAATTGTTGCCTGATGACAAGATTCGATTATATCACAGTAATGGATTGCTGCTTATTGTTTTTGGGTTGATTGTGGCTACGACCTGGAGATTGCCAAATCGCACCCTTGCATCGTTAGGATTAGATTGGCCCATATTTAATATTTATGTTTTCTTATTCCTTGCGATTGTAGGTGTGTTTTATTTTTTTGATATTTTCTTTCAGTACGGTAGCCGGCGATGGCGGGAGAAGACATATCAGGAAAGGCATAAAGTATTTTCATTCGTTCCTGTGGATAAAAAGGAAATGCTTCATTTTACATTCCTGGCACTGGCGGCAGGAATAGGGGAGGAGATTATTTTCAGAGGGTATCTTATTCATTACATTATTTATTGGACCGGGGTATCCGCCGGCGGTGTCATCATCGCATGTGTATTCTCATCCGCACTATTTGCATTTTTACATGGCTATCAGGGTGTGAAATCCATGTTTAAGATATTTTTTCTCGCCCTCATGTTCTGTGGCATTTTTGTATACAGTCAATCTTTATGGATCGTCATTATCGTCCATGCGCTGATTGATGTATTCAGCGGTCTTATTGGGGTCTATCTTGTCAGGGAATTAGGAGAGGAGCAGGAAGGGGAAAGCTGAATGGAGCAAGGGTTGAGCAGAGAGACGCGATGCTTCGACTTGCTTTACCACAACCTCGTGCTACACATCGACACGCGCATCCTTTTACACATCCAGCTCAGTGCGAGCAGCTCAGCAACAAAATCGACGTCTCTACAACCGATCAATAGGGGAAAATAATATTATCTTATACTCGCATAGAATTCAACGACCTGATCATCGACCATAATATCTTTTGGTGTTAATGGCTTTTTGAGAAATACGCCGTCAAGTCTTTTACAACGACTAAGGGCCACATATGTCTGACCATGTTCGAAAGCGCCTCTTCCCAAGTCAATAGCCACCCGGTCATATGTTTTTCCCTGGCTTTTATGTATCGTGACAGCCCACGCTAAACGCACGGGATATTGCGTAAATGTCCCTGTGACTTCTGATTGGATAGGATTGTCAGGTGTCTCTGATAATTTATAGCGTTGGAGTTCCCATGTCATTTTCGGGAGATCTAAATTTTGCGTTTTTCCATCATCAAGTTTGAATTGAACAACAATGCCTTCGGGATTCAGATCTACTATGGTGGCAAGGCTGCCATTGACGAATCTTTTTTCCGGATCATTGCGGACAAGAATCACCTGCGCATGCTTTTTCAATTCGAGCCTGTAATCTGTTGGATATAATTTTGGATTAAAATCCCCTTTGACATCAGCTTCAAAAAAAACAGACTGTTCATCGATGGCGGAAAGTCGTTGAGCATTGATCTGATTAGCCAATGCGTTTACGCTGCACAGCGTCAGGAAAGGTTCTTCTATCGTGGCATCAGGAAGATATCGTTCATTGAGCATATCAAGATCATCATAATCAAACTGAAGCGTGCGAATAGCATCAAGTAAACGAATGAAATGTCTTTCATTTTGTCGATATACTTTCGTGAGTTCTATTTTTTCTAATGTTGCTTTTGATTGAAATACGAATGCTGAAAAAAAATACTGATTGGGATAGACGGTTCTGAAATAGTGTTTCTCTTCCTGGCTTGAGACTACAGGTGGTAACTGGAACAAGTCTCCGAATAAAATCATTTGAACACCACCAAAGGGTACCATTGATCGGCGATGCATTCTGAGCGATACATCGATGGCATCCATGACGTCTGCTCTGACCATTGATATCTCGTCAATGATAATCACTTCAACAGCCTTCAATAAGTTCTCCAATCGCCGTACTACAAACAATTCCTTTGCCAGGAGCAATTTTGGTGGAAACTGGAAAAAGGAATGTATCGTCTGACCCTGAACATTCAAAGCTGAAATTCCGGTTGAAGAAAGAACGACTACCTTTTTGTTAGTTGTTTTTCTGAATAATTGAAGTAGCGTTGATTTTCCAGTCCCTGCTTTGCCTGTGATGAAAAAATGATGATGGTTATTCTCCAGCTCATTCAGGATGTCCTGGAAAGTTTGGTCCAACATCAGGGGTTCTTTCATGCTTTTTCTTTAACCAGGAGGACGTATACCGGAAAGTGATCGCTATAGCCACCCGCATAAACTCCATCAGCATATGTGCGTAATGGATACCCTTTATAGGCTCCGGTTTTTTGTGTCATATAGGAACGATTGTATACGCCAGCTTTATAAAAACGGAAACCCTTTGTATCGTTAGCCAAAGTGTTGCTCACAATAATCTGGTCGAATAAGCTCCATGCATCATGATAAGCTGTAGTCCCCAATCCTTTGCGATAAAAATCCTCCATAGGATTGTACATTTCTTTTACGTCAAGGTGATCTTTTGTCCGGCCTGTCCTGAGGTATTTGTGCACGCTGTCATTTATAGGATCATCATTGAGGTCACCCATCACAACTGCTTTTTCGATGTGAAGATATTGAGCCAGGCTGTCCAGAACTCTTCTGTTGATCATTGCAGCTTTGTTCCGGAGTGGAGCAGTGGTTTGTTCGCCACCGCGTCGGGAAGGCCAGTGGTTGACACTGACCACGATTTTCTCCCCGTTAAGCCGGCCTACAGCAAATAAAATATCTCTTGAATAGCGAACTGAATCTCCCGGGCCATTGGTCTGTAAAGGGATGAAAAACACTGTGTCCGGCGTAAAATATTTTGGCTGGTACAGGAATCCAACATCTATTCCTCTACCATCTCTGGAATCCTGATGAAGTATTTTGTATCCTCTATTGATGAGGGCCGGTTGTTTGACAAGGTCTTCTAATACAGACCTGTTCTCGACTTCAGAAACACCTATGATAGCCGCCCCATCGGGCGTATAGTCTGTAGCGACTTCACTAAGGACTCTTGAGAGATGCGATAATTTGTCATAGTAGACATGTGAATTATAAAGGTTTGGACCGTTTGGCGTAAATTCAAGATCATCTGTATCAGGACTGTCGATTGTATCAAAGAGATTTTCCAGATTATAAAAGGCAATCCCTGCTATGTTAAATTCTTTTTGAGCAGAAACCGTCAGGATGTACAGACAGGTGATCAGGGATAGAAGAAGGTATTTCATACCACGAAGATTGATGAAATATCTGATTTTATGGGCAAGCTGACGGAAATTAACCAAACGTTATTTTTAATATAAACTTGGGTTAAAATGGGTACAATCGAATGCAACCAGATTAAATTAGTTTGATCTTAACATGATTAATTAAAAACAAGACTATGTATCTAAAGTTCGTTCTTTCTTTCTTGTTCGCGACTTTTTTGTTCACTTATTCCGGTTATTCAGTGCCGGTCCATGCTCCTGTTAATACTGAAGATCATACTGGCATTTTGCAACAGACCATTCCACTTGACCGTGCGGAACTGGAAACTCAACTGGGGAGGAAATTAAAATTGAAGGAACGTATAGCACTTTCTATGCTAAAATCGAAAATCAGGCATGCTGAAAAGAGGGGACATACCATATCAGGTGAATATTACCAATCATCAACTGAGGGATTTGCGATAGCCGGTTTTGTAATAGGTATTGTAAGTATTTTGTTATTAAACCTGCTTTTTGGCATATTGGCGATCATCTTCAGTGCCATAAGTCTACGTAAAATCCGTAAGTATGATGGACTGTATAAAGGGCGTGGATTAGCCATTGCAGGACTTGTGATGGGTATAGTAGCTGTGGCTCTTTGGCTATTAGTTATTTCAATTGCGCTGGCTTTTTTCTGGATTTAACAGGTAAACATTTCAGTATTAATCGTTCGCCCAATCATTGAGTACTTCGTAAACTTTGTGGACAGGCAGCCCCATGACATTAGCATAAGAGCCTTCGATGCGGGATACCTTTGCCCATCCTATCCAGTCCTGAATACCATACGATCCTGCTTTATCAAGCGGTAGAAAATGATCAATGTAATATTCGATTTCATCCGTTGTCATGGGTTCAATCCATACCTCGGTATATTCAGAGAAACCAATTCCTTTGTGATGATTGCATATAAAGACGCCGGTGATGACGGTATGATGATGACCTGACAAAATCTTTGTCATCTCTATCGCATGATCTTTATTTTCAGGTTTGCCATATATTTCACCATCCTTGATGACTACACTATCCGCCGCCAGTATGAGATGGCTGGGTTCTATCAGCGGCATTGCAGCCTCAGCTTTTTTACGGGCGAGGTATTCAGGCACCAGTTCAGCAAGCATATCATCAGGAAAGTTTTCTTCAACATCGACATCAATTAATTTAAAATCAATGCCAGCAGCTCTAAGTAAATCCTGACGCCTTGGTGATTTTGAGGCGAGTAAAAGAGGAGGATGTGTTTTCAACATGATTTAATATGTTCTTAAACTAAGCGTTTAGATTTTGTAATAATCTCATCTACTATTTCCGGATTGAATAAGGTGGAAATATCACCGAGATTGGATAGATCTCCTTCTGCTATTTTGCGTAGGATGCGTCGCATGATTTTACCTGATCGTGTTTTTGGCAGTCCACTTACGATCAGGATAATATCTGTTTTAACGATGGGTCCGATTAGAATAGAGAGTTTGTCATTTATTTCTTTTTGAAAAACATTAAGATCAGGGACAATTTCTTTTGATATCACAAATGCATAGAGACCTTGCCCTTTGATATCATGCGGGTAACCTACCACAGCACTTTCTACAACAAGAGGATGTTCATTAATCGCGTTTTCAACTTCTGCTGTACCTATTCTATGTCCACTTACATTGATGACATCATCCACTCGTCCGATGATACGATATCGGCCTTCTTCATCACGTCTTGCCCCGTCACCCGTAAAATAGAGATCAGGAAACACATTAAAATATATTTCCCTGCAGCGCCCGTGATCACCATAGGTAGTTCTGATAATGGATGGCCATGGAAATTTGATACACAGCAATCCTTCCACATCATTCCCCTCAATTTCATTGCCATAAATATCGACCAATAGGGGTTGAATTCCGGGTAATGGATATGAAGCATAGCAGGGTTTCATATCCGTGATTCCGGCAATTGGACTGATCAGGATACCACCTGTTTCTGTTTGCCACCAGGTGTCGACAACTGGAATTTTTCCTTTCCCGATAAACTCATGATACCAATGCCATGCTTCGGCATTAATCGGTTCGCCCACCGTGCCGAGGACTTGTAGAGATGACAGATCATGTCCCTGCGCATATTTATCACCAGCAGCCATCAAAGATCTGATGGCCGTCGGGGCGGTATAAAAGATATTGACTTTGTATTTTTCACATATCTGCCAGAATCGGGACGGATCCGGATATGACGGAATGCCTTCAAACATAACTGTGGTAGCGCCTGCTAACAAAGGGCCATATACAATGTAGCTGTGTCCTGTAATCCAGCCTATATCGGCAGTGCACCAATATATATCTCCGGGTTCGTACTGGAAGACATTCAAAAAGGAATAACAGACATAAACCATATAGCCACCGATGGTATGGACTACACCTTTTGGTTTTCCGGTAGAACCTGAAGTGTATAAAATAAACAGTGGATCTTCGCTATCCATCATGACAGGTTCGCAGGTAGCAGATTGCATATCCATGATATCATGCCACCACAGATCGCGATGGTTATTCCAGGAAATACCTTCACCGGTGTGACTCAATACAATCACTTTTTCTACGCTATCACATCCCATAGCAATAGCTTCATCAACAATCAATTTTACTGGTGAGACTTTTTGGCCTCTTGAATTATAATCCGAACAAACGACGATTTTGCATGATGCATCTTTTATTCTGTCCGCAAGTGAATTGGCAGAAAAACCTGCGAAGACAACACTATGAATAGCACCTATTCGTGCACAAGCCAATATACCTATCATCAATTCAGGTACCATGGGCATATAAAAACAAATGCGATCACCTTTATGCACACCGATGTTTTTTAGTGCATTGGCGAACCGACATACCTCATTGTACAACTCATGATACGTAAATTCCTTACCCTCACTGCCCGTTTCATTTGGTTCCCAGATTAAGGCAGTCTGATCTCCTCTTGATTCAAGGTGGCGATCCAGACAATTGACTGTGATGTTCAGTTTTCCTCCAATGAACCATTTTGTATCCGCATGATGAAAATCCCATTCCAGTACGTTGTCCCATCGCTTCATCCAGGTAAAGGTTTCGGCTTGTTCTGCCCAGAATTTTTCAGGATTATCTACACTTGTTTTGTAAGCGTCATGATAATCGTTTAAGGTTCTTATTCGTAAAGACATGGTTGTATATTAAATCCCCAATTGGGTTTTGGAATAAAAAATGTCATTTGGTTCAGTAGAGAAGCAATAAGAAAGTGCCCAATGCCATCACTAATTTAATGACATTTGAAGCGTAGTGATAGTATACATTTTTTTTTGCCCAAAATACAAATGCCATTGATGCCATTGTAAAACCTTGTATTACATTTAGCCCCAATTTAATCCATTGGTTTGCTTGCCCTTGATCCCAAAGAACAACTGACGTCAATAAGCAGAATCCAAGAGCGATGGCAAAAAATTTGCCGGCTTTCACTCCATATTTTACGACAAAAGTTCTGCAGGTAGCGCCTTCGTCTCCTTCTTTATCTTCAATATCTTTTACCACTTCCCTATACCATGTAGACAGAAACGCAAAGGCCATATAATACCATAGTTCAATCCGAACCTGTGAAGTATGGTGAAGAAAAATATCAGGCAGAACAATTATGCCGACTACGCCTGCACAAAAAACAGAGACCCAAACATTACCTATGATAGGTTTGCATTTTAAAGCGAATGAATAATACCATAAACCAATGACCGCCACCGGATAAATAAAAATGTAGGCTAGGAGGTCTAATTCAATAGCGAGAAAACCAGATAGAATAGCACCGATGCTGACAAGTAAGAAATATGTCAATTTCACTTTTGACAGTGTCCAGACATGCCCGGCTATGGTCTTATCCGGCTTGTTGACCAGATCAATGTTGACATCATAATAATCATTGATCACATACCCGCCTGCACCGAGGATAATTGTTATCAACGCTAAAATAATAAACAGTGGAAGCCGGAGTATTGTCTGATCAGAATCTAATAACCTGAAATAGATCAGTGCCTGAATGACCGCAAGCATTAAGAGATTGGGCCATCGAATAATATTAAGAAGGTTTTTGATCATCCGGATAAGTCGAATATAGTCTGTTTCCCGAGTTTTAGTATATTCATGCTCCCCTCAAGTGATAAAAGTTATTTTTCAACGTGTTTTTGGAAAAAGACGTCGAATCGCCTATATTTAGAAAGATTATGGAAGAATCTTCACAGCAGCAGCCGGATGCAAGGGCCTATAAATTCAAGGAACTTAAGGTTTATGCCTCCACAGAATGGTTGGCAGACAATAAGAAAAAGTACAGGCAGGTTTATGACCGGCTTGAGGCTTCTTATGTCTACGCCGAACTTTCTTTTTTCAATAAGCACTTTGACCTGGAAAGTTGGGATGTGGAGGTGACATTGCGTTGCTTATCGATGAAGAGAGCTGGGAAGGAACTGTGCCGCTTGCAGATACGACGCAATGTCAGTAAATATGACAGCATTGTCTATATCCGGGAGGGCTGGGGAAATAAAAAGGAAGGCTCTTTCTGGAAAAAGGGTGCATATTGCTGGGAAGCTTTCATCGATAATGAAAAAGTAGGTTCAAAATATTTCTACATCGAAGAAAGTGATACGAGTTTCAATGGACAGCCACGTTACCTAGCTCTTCAATCTCTTCGTTTGTATGAAGGACAATACGATGATGTAGGAGAGGATGACCGTCATTATTATGTTGCCTTCAGTAGCGCTGAAACGCGATATATCTATTCGGAGGTTGTGTTTCAGAATTTGCAAACACAGGATGCATGGCAATGTGAGTTGTTTACCAAGTTTTACAATGAAGCAAGGGAACTCAAAGGCCAGGTCACCAGGTTGCAGACAATCAAAAAAGGTGATGAGAAAGTAAAAGTGACAGCAGGGTGGGGATCAAATGTCAAAGGATCGTGGAGGAAAGGAAAATATACCGCAGAGATTGTCTTCATGGATAAACTTGTAGCTGTTGTTCCATTTGAAGTAGGTGAAGATTTCAAGGAAGGAAACAGCCAGGTACTTTTGCCTGATTATCGACCTGCTAAATTTACTACTGAAGAAACCGCAGTTCAGAGCCTTGAGGAAGTCATGGTTGACCTTAATGCCATGATTGGATTGCAGGAAATTAAAAAGCAGGTTTACGAACACGCTCAGTATCTCCAGTTTCTTCAGTTGAGAAAAGAAAATGGATTTGCAGAAAGACAGGACATCAATATACACTCTGTTTTCGTCGGTAATCCGGGTACAGGGAAAACTACTGTTGCCGGGATGATGGGTAAGTTGTATAAAAATATGGGGTTACTGACGAAAGGACACGTTCACCAGGTTGACAGAGTTGATCTTGTCGGTGAATATATCGGTCAGACTGCGCCAAAAACAAAGGATGCCATAGAGAAAGCCCGGGGCGGTGTATTGTTTATCGACGAAGCGTATAGTCTCGCAAGGGCTAATGATGATACAAAAGATTTCGGGCGTGAGGTCATTGAAATATTGGTAAAAGAAATGTCCAATGGAGTAGGTGATATGGCGGTGATTGTCGCCGGTTATCCGAAGGAAATGAAATATTTTCTGGATTCTAATCCTGGGCTGAAATCAAGGTTTAAAATTCATTATCATTTTTCAGATTACCTCCCACAGGATCTTTCCGAGATCAGCCAGTATGCCTGCAGAGATAAAGAAGTTGTGCTGTCGAATGAGGCTAAAATATTAGTTGATGAGATGATCATTGAAGCGTATCGTAACAGGGACCGAACGTTTGGCAATGCACGCTTTGTCAATGATCTGATCGAAAAAGCAAAAGTATCTCTTGGTCTGCGCGTGATGAATTCATCTTATGCACTTGATCCCACGAGGGATGATTTGTCAATCATTTCTGCAGCGGATATTGAACATATTAAATTGTTAAACACAGCAGATAATCCGACGATTCCGGTAGATGAGAAATTACTCTCACTGGCACTTGCAGATCTCAATTTACTGACAGGGCTTGAGGGTGTTAAAAAGCAAATCGAAGAGATGGTTGATATCGTTCGTTATCACCAGGTGACTGGTCGAAGTGTGTTGAATAAATTTTATATGCATACGGTTTTTATCGGAAATCCTGGAACGGGTAAAACTACTGTAGCTCGTATTCTGACAAGGATATACAAGGCATTGGGTATTCTTGAAAGAGGGCATATGGTGGAAACGGATCGACAGGGACTCGTCGCGGGATATGTAGGCCAAACAGCATTGAAGACTGCAGAAAAAATAGAAGAAGCGATGGGTGGTGTTTTGTTTATTGATGAAGCTTATGCCTTATCTAATTCACCGGGCAACGCACATGATTTTGGCAATGAAGTGATTCAGACTATTCTGAAGCGGATGGAAGATAAGCGTGGACAATTTTTTGTTTTTGCTGCCGGGTATCCTGAAAATATGGAGGCATTTCTCAAAGCTAACCCAGGTCTGAGCTCACGATTTGATAAGATATTACGGTTTGAGGATTATAGTCCTAAAGAATTGAATGAAATCGCTATAAGTATGATCACCGGGCAGGAAATGCGAATTTCACCAAAGGCACTCGAACATCTTACAGCTTATTTCAAGTTTCTCTACGACTACCGGGATAAATATTTTGGAAATGCGCGAAGCATTCGCCAGATCATTCAGGATGTGATCAAGAATCAGAACCTGAGACTTGCTAAAGCGAATGTCGATAGTAAAAGCCAATCGAATCTGATCACCTTTGAAGATGTCAGGGATTTTGCCCGGGATAAAAATTTGTTAGGCTTCCAGCGTCAGACCATTGGCTTTCGGAAATCTAATCAGTGATTTTATAACTTGTGAATAGTCAATTCGGGTGGAATAGTAGTAGCTAATTCTAATACTCTATCTTTGCGTTTATGAGTATGATTAGCAGTACCATTAACATGACTTGCCCGAGGTGTAGAAAAGGGACTATGTTTGTCAAGCCCTTCCAGTTGAAGAAACCGCTGCAAATGCATAAACGATGCGAAGTATGCGGTCAAAAATTTGAACCGGAAACTGGTTTTTATTATGGTGCGATGTTTATCTCCTATCTCTTTATTGCTTTAGTGAGTTTTATTGTTGTGGGCATCAGTATATTTATTCTGGGGATACAGGTCGAACTTTCCTTTTTGATATTGTTGGCCATCCTGGCTATCATCTATATATGGAATCTTAGATTCACACGGTCTCTTTGGATACATTTGGTGGTGAAGTATGATCCAAATTTTATTAAAATTAACAGTCCGTCAGATTTGGCGAACGAGTAAATTAATTACACCCAAAGCGCCATATCTAATAGTTTTCTGTATTTTTTTGTGAATGGATGTTGCGTGCCCAGTAAATTGAAAACGCCGATGGCAACTTTTGAAACTACTCCGTCTCCTGCCTTATTATTTTTCTGAAGAATTTCAATCATCTCCAGCAGGGCAGGTTCAATTTCAGATGTTTTTAAAAGGTCTTTAATGTGGGTCAACTTTTCATCTTCAGTTGATGCCAAAAGGAAATTTCCAATATCCCGAAGATGATTCGACTTATCAAAAAATGGACTTCCATATTTAATGTCCGTGACTAATTCCAGAGCACGTGCCGGATCATCCCAGAGATATATCTGACTGAGGACGAAAGCAATCTCCTTGCTATCCGGATGCATAGCCAGCAAGTTTTCGAGGTCTGAGGTAGACGGCTGTTCATTTTTTTCAAGAAATTGATCAAGAGCTATTAAGCCACTTCCCGGCAGCATCTTTTTAAGCCAATCCAGAATCATTTGCCTGGACAATGCACCTAAAAATTCTTGTACAACTTCGCCCCTGTAAAACAACTTTACATTGGGAATACTTACAATGTGGTATTCCGCAGCAAGAGATTCTTCTTCCTCAGTATTAATTTTTACAAGTATCCACCGGTCTTTTTGTTCTTCAGCTATTTGCTCCAATATGGGGGTTAATACCCTGCAAGGTCCGCACCATGGCGCCCAAAAGTCAACCACAACGGGGATAGTATAGCTTTTGTCCAGAACTTCTTTTTGAAAATCCATCTTGGGTTAATTTTTTCGATAATGTTTGCGTATTCAGAATTCAAGGTATTTACTTCTTATTAGGACTCAGGTCTTAAAATTTCCAGATTGATTGATTTACTTAGTGCCCGAATGAAAACAAGGATTTCAGCATTAATGTTCTTTTTTGTTTGCTTGCTGGCAATGTCATGCGTGTCTTCAAAACAAAATGTACAAGCGCAGGACAATTCTCTGAGCAGGGTCTGGGATAATATTGAGCTTTTGTCCCGACATCATACAGGATTATCTGTGTATGATCTTGATAAAGGTAACTGGGTGTTCAATTATCGTGATGATAATTATTTTACCCCTGCATCCTGTGCAAAAATACTGACCATGTATGCCAGTTTGCGTTACCTGGATGAACGGATTCCTGCGGCATATTACAAAGGTAAAGGAGATACATTGATTGTCTGGGGAGGAGGAGACCCCGGGACATTGTATCCGGACATTAAATCATCATCCACATTATGTGATTTCCTGAAATCAACGGATAAAAAAATCATCTTTTCAGATGCGCAGTTTAAAACAACACGGTATGGCGATGGGTGGGCCTGGGATGACTATGCGTTTAGTTTTCAATGTGAGAGGACTCCGTTTCCAATTTATGGCAACAGACTTTGGATCGATAGAAGACAAGATACAATTACAGTGTCACCAAAATACTTCAACCAAATCTTAAGTGTGAATAAAGACACGGCGGAAAGTAAAGGAAGAAATGATTGGGGTAACACGTATTTCTATCATTACAATCCCGTCGTGAAGACGGCGCAAGTCACTATACCCATTTCATTTTTTGAAAATGATGAACGACTGATATGGTCAGAGGCTCTCGGAAAAGATATTTTATGGAAACATATCCCCTTGACAGGCAATGCTACACAAATAAAAGGATCCGACAGAGATTCACTTTTAAAAATAATGATTCAGGGAAGTGACAATTTTATAGCTGAACAATTGCTTTTAGCCTGTTCGATGGAGGAAACAAATCAAATGAACGAAGCCGATATTATTGAAAAAATTCTGACAGGTCCATTGGAAAATCTTCCTGATAGTATCCAATGGCTTGACGGCTCCGGGCTATCACGATATAATCTGATGACGCCAAGATCACTGATATGGGTGATGCGTCAAATCATAAAATTAAAGGGATTGGAGTATGTCAAATCTATTTTTCCTGCGGGCGGAGTTTCGGGAACATTAAAAGGAGATTATAAAGGCAAAAACGGACGCCCCTATATTTTTGCTAAATCCGGCACCTTGAAAAATACATATTGTCTGACAGGGATACTTGTCCCAAAATCGGGTCATGTTTTACTTTTTTCCTGGATGAACAATGATTTTCCCGGTGATAATGCCCGTTTAAAATTATCTATGGAACATTTATTCGCTTACCTCCGCGATAATTATTAGCATTGCGCTCAAATGACGACAACTATTCCAACTGAAAATCTTCTTTCACTCGCCGAAGCGTATGGACTGCCTTTGTTTGTGTATGATACAAATGTCATCAATGGGCAAATACAAAAACTTCGGTCAGCTTTTGATGTACCCAGACTTGAAATCCGGTATGCGAGTAAAGCTCAGAATACGATTTCGATCCTGAGGCATATTTATCATCAGGGATGTGGGATTGATACCGTTTCTCCTGGTGAAATAGTCATGGCGTTGAAGGCGGGTATTCCAGCTTCAGTTATAAGCTTTACGCCTAGTGGTGTCATTACAGACGAATATGCATTTGCGATTGAACATGGTGTCCATGTTCATGCTGATCAGCCTTATATCCTTGAATGGCTCGATCAACATTATCCAGGGACAGCAGTGACACTCAGATTCAACCCCGGCATTCGTGCGGGTGGACACACAAAATTGCAGGTCGGTGCAGAAGGTTCGAAATTTGGAATCCTCTCTTCGCAGGTAAAAAATATAATTTCGCTTACGAAAAGGCTTTCGCTGAAGATTACAGGTGTGCACATGCATCTTGGATCTGATATCAGTGATTCAGTAAGCTTTGATGAAGCCTATGAGTACCTTCTCTCCGTAGCACAGATTTGGGCAGATACAATTGATCATGTTGATCTTGGTGGAGGGTTTAAGATTCCATATCATCCGGATGATCATTCGATTGATATGATTTCTTTTGGTGCAAGGGTAAGTGAACGGTTTAAACGGTTTTGCGCTGACCTTGGAAGAGATATTACGTTGGTATTTGAACCAGGCAAATTTTTGTTGAGTGCTGCAGGGTATTTATTGATGGAAGTAACAAATGTTCGCACAGAAGGCAGTGTACCGATGGTCTATGTTCAATCAGGATTTAATCATTTTCTCCGTCCAATGAATTATGGTGCGTATCATCATTTGATCAATATCTCAAATTCGAATGGAGAAATTCAAATTTATGATGTCGTAGGATATCTATGCGAAACGGACACGTTCGCCCTAAACAGACCTATCAATGAAATACGCAAAGGAGATATTCTTTGTCTTATGAATGCAGGTGCTTATGGTTATTCGATGGCCTCAACCTACAATGGACGACCTCGACCTGCAGAAGTAATGATTAAGAATGGAGAAGCAACTTTGATCCGTCGTGCGGAAACGATTGATGATTTGTTAAGAACGGACCTTGGAGTGAAAAGTGAGACGTGAGACATGAGACATGAGACATGAGACATGAGAAATATTTAGCTACACAAATTAAGTATATAGGGATTAGAACAATATATTACTAATCAAAAATCAAAAATCAAAAATCAAAAATCAAAAATCGAAAATCGAAAATCGAAAATCGATTTATTTTAGTACGCCAAGTCCAGGTGTTTGTCTTGGATATAAATAACCATCTTGAAGGATCACCAGACCTGCGAATGGATCATCTTCCATGTCTAGCCAGCTGTCAAGATCTGCATGGCTGAAGTTAGGCCTGGCTAGAGCAACATGCAGTCCTGCGGCAATACCAAGACTGCTCTCATCCATGCAGCCCATCATGCAGCGCACATCCGCTGATCGTGCACTTGAATTAATCTGAAGTGCAGGTGTAATCCCTCCAACTTTCATCAACTTAACATTTAAAAAATCAACAGCTTGTCTGCTTGTAAGGGAAAATGAATCAGAAAGTTTTTTAAGACTCTCATCCGCCATGATAGGGATATTTCCTTCCTGTCTCAGAAGATGCCATTGTGATGTGAGTTCAGGTGATGTGGGTTGTTCGATGAGTTCAAGTTTAGCACCTTTTGTGTTTCTGATGAAATGGGCTGATTCAATGAGGCTGTATCCCTGGTTAGCATCAAAGGTGAGGGCAATGGAGTCACCGATCAAATCACGCATCAGGCCTATAAGTCGTATATCACGTTCGACATCTTTTCCTCCTTTAATCTTTATGGATTTAATACCCATTTTTAAAAGTTCCTTCGCCCTTTTCAATGCGGGGCGATCGTCCATGATACCTATGGTGACACTTGTAAGAATCTTATTTTTATAGCCGCCGAGGAATTTATAGAGCGGAACACCTGCTCTTTGGGCCATGAGGTCGTATAGCGCTATTTCCACCATGGCCAGCGCCGAAGACTGTCCGGGAATAGCTTCTTTTAATTCTTCATATAAACGACTATAATAAAAAGGATCTTCACCTTTCATTACAGCTTCGATATGGCTATTGTAGGTTTCCAAAACCGTTGCAGCATCTTCACCGGTGATCATCATATCAGGAGCTGCCATACCGGATCCGATCATCCCCTCATCTGTCTCGAGTGTGAGAAAGACATTATCGCATGAATCGATATTGTCTTCGTAAGCTATAGAATAGCCTTCTTTCAAAATAAAATGCTGGACCCAACAATTTGATGCTGTTATTTTCATATCCGAAACGGGTTAATTTTTCTACTGACTCGCAGTTTGAATTTCTGAATTTCCTTAAGCGAAGTACATTAAATTTGTTTACGGATATAAGGAAGGATGATTTGAATCAATTCGTCAGGGCCACTGAAAAGCACATCAAATGCGGGCAGTCCTGTTTGCTCGGTGATCTGCCTGCAAGCTACAGGAATTTCGGCCGGGGTCATTTCTTCATGATTGACAGTGATCGCGATTACTTTTTTTCCTGAAATAAATTCGATGGCTTTTATCTGATGATCTAGTGGATGTAGTGGATATCCAGGGAAACCGTCATATTCAACTCTCTTGGGGGCATGTTGTAATATAACATAGTCCGGTCTTCCGGCAGCAAGGAGCTCAAATCCGCCCGGATAAGCTGGATTCATAAGGCTTCCCTGTCCCTCGAGAATGATCGCATCCGGTTTTTCATTTTTCCAGGCTTGATGTACTGCATGTTCAATTTCGCCGGAAACAAAATCATTGATCAGGGAGTCCAGAACGATTGAATATTTAGCACCCTGCATCCAGGCTGTTTGACCTGTACCGATCAATTCCGCTTTATAACCTGCTTTGCGCAAACCGTGTACAATGATCCATGCTGTAGTCCTTTTACCAATTGCAGAATCAGTTCCCAAAACGGCAAGTTTAAGGCAATCAACCTCTTCTATTTCGCCGGTGAAGAAATGAAGATCTTTTCGCTCAGGTGGTTTACGTATGTCTTTTATGTTGACACCTTTCTCACGTGCCAATGCTGAAATATCGGGATCATCTGATAGAAAATCGTGAAGACCACTGTCTACATCAAGACCTAATCCGACAGCCTGTTTTACAACTGCCCTTGCATCATCAGGCAATCGTCCTCCATCGGGAGCGAGTCCAACTACGAATACATCAGCACCACCTTTTTTCTTTGCGATCTCTAAAGCTTCATCAAGATCATTGACTACAGGTATTCCTGTCTTGACACCATCTAAAACTTCACGTGCATCCTGACCTGCATACCGTGCATCAATGACTGCAAGTACTTCGTATCGTTCTGTAAATCGTACAAGGCCATGAGCTGTTTTTCCATTCGGGGTATTGAATGCTCCGGCACAATAGACAATGGCTTTCATTTTGTGTTATTTTTTCTTCTGCTTATATTTTATTTACCACCGTATCTGATGGTGATTATTTTCTTCCCGTAATGATTGCGACAAAACGATCGGAATGAAGAGGCTCTGTTTTATGCATGTTCATGAGGGCGATCAATCCGGCAGTTGATGCAGGCAGGACCTGGAGGCCCTCTTTTTCTCTGAGGTTTTTTGCATATCGCATCATTCGCTCATCAGTCACATTTGCGGCATATCCATTACTTTTTTTAATAGCATACAGTGCCTCATCGCCATCAAAACTATGCCAATTAATAAGTGGTTCATTGATTTTCGTTTCGGTGATTTTACGTTCCTCTAAATCTACACAGCTGTCATATCCCAGCCGAAATGATTCAACAATAGGATTTTTTCGATATGACGAGCCTGCAACCATTATAGGTATTCTACTAGTGCGTCCTCTGCGAAATAGAGTTACAAATCCTCTGTAAATACCGGCCAGCATAGTACCATTACTTACTGGAGCTGCTACGATTTTAGGCGCATCACGAAGTACATCATATATCTCATAGGCTATCTCTGCATAGGCGCTGATCTGAAGATTTGCATTTTTGCCTCCCGGATTAGCATCATACCATTTATAAGCCTTGGCCTGATTTTGCGAATAATATACATTGTCTTCGTAGCTTCCCGGATATCTGATCACATCAGCTCCATAGGAAGTCATTTCCTCAATACGATCAGTGTGATAGGTTTCGGGTATGTAAAGGATACATTTCAATCCTGCCAGAAATGCGGATTGCGCCATGGCTGCACCAAAATTACCACACGTTGCAATCGTTATTGTATTGAAACCTCTGCGCAAAGCATCCAGGCACTGTGCGAAAGCAATTCTGTCTTTTTGTGTGCCGCTTGGATTACCGCCTTCAAATTTGATAAAAAGTTGTCGTAATCCAGTTTCACGTTCTACATTTCGCATTCTTGTTAAAGGCGTATCACCCACTTCAATGCTCATGATGTCTTCATACGATTCCAGACGATCGACAAGTGAATGCGCGGGATTTTTGATATACTCCGATAGATCAAGAACTTCCTTTGATAGGTGAGTTGTCGAAGGCGCTACTCCGCCTCTTAAAGGATCAGTTTGCACATGTGCATCACTTCTCATTGCCGGATGTCATTTTATTAATGTGAATTTGAACTGGACCTTTATTATTACCCGTGAGGATAGCATGTTGGCCACTGGCAAGTGTTATTGATTTCAATTCTCTTACATCCCCTTGCGCCCAGAAACCATGCTCTTCATTGGGCACATAATGGAATGTACCATCAGTATTTTGCTCCAACAGAGTTCCATTTCCGGCATCCATCTCACCTGTCTCAATTTCAGAATAGAGAAAATTACCGGCCATCAATATGTCTTTTAGCCCATCGTGATTGAAGTCGTCCACAATCATATCAAATACAGGCGCTAGTTGCACCTGGTAGGGTAGAGGCGTTGAAATAAGTTTCTTATTCTCGTTGACAAAATAGGATGTTTGAAAAGTATTGACTTTTAACTTTGTACTTCCTTGTAGTCGTTCAGTTGTAAATATATCCTGGACAGTTGCTGATGCATAAGGAGTATACCTGGTGTATTTTTTCTTTATCATAGGGATTTGTTCTACGAGGGCGTCTCTGGACGCATATGGGTATAATCTGTCATGATCGTAAAAGCATAGTATAGGATCAAGCGAACCATTTCCATCAAAATCCATTGAGAACTGCGTTACAGGATAAACTTCAGAAGTGATCATTCGGGTATTCAGACCTATATTTCCTGCAAACAGATCCAGATCGCCATCACCATCCATATCCGCCAGACAGACAGATTTCCACCAGCCGGTTGTTTTTTCTAATCCAAAAGTTGAAGTCAGGTTTTTAAACATCTTCCCATCAAAACTAAATACAGTGATAGGCATCCATTCGCCTACAAAAATAATTTCAGGATTATGGTCACCATCAAGATCACCTGATTTAATATCTGTGATCATACCCAGATTTTCTAAAGCAGGAAATACATCATGCGTCACATCTTTAAATTTACCATGATCATTTTGTAACAAATAGCTTCTGGGAAATTCAGGATATCTGCCGGGCGTACTTCTGCCCGCAATAATGATGTCGTAATCATTGTCGTGATCATAATCGAAGGCCAGTACAGCGCCTGCATTGGTTCGAATAAGCGGAAAATCCATCATTCGTGTAAAGGAGCCTTTGCCATCGTTCACATAATATCTCGTCATATAATTTTCATGATTAGCATTAAAGGAGCTGCCACCTGATACGACAATCAGATCTTTGTCTCCGTCTCTATCCATGTCTTCAAGGATGGACCCACAATCTTCAAATATGGAATCGCGTGTTAAAGCCGGATTCACAGATTGCTTAAACGTATTATTGTCCGACTGGAAGAATAATGCACAAGGGTACCCACTTCCATTCCCTACGAAAATATCCTCGAGTTTATCACCATTGACATCACCTACCGAAATACATGGACCCTCAGCAGATATCATGTATGGAATTAATTTTTCGCGTTTGAAATCGACAAATACATTTTCCTGATGAATCCATTGGGGAATATCAGGAGCTTTAGAAAATAAGGTTTGAGGTTTAGGCTTCGCATAGCCTTTGTAAGTTTCGCCGGATCCGGGTTTCCATGTTATCCTTTTATCGACGGATACATTTTTCATGATTTCTTTAGAACCCTCAGGCCATTGAAGAATAATCGAGTCAATTCGTTGAAGATCTCCAAGGCCGAATTGCAATATTGGTTCAGAGCTGGAAAAAAATCCTTTGTTCGAGATCAGCATCTCGTGTTGATGAATTCCTCCGGCATACAGATCAACACTTGTTCCAATACCGTTTGTATTTCCGTTGGCCGCTTTGACTGATATTTGGAACCAGTGATTTCCGGTGACATCGTTGCGATAGATGAAAGCGACATTCTGAATATTATTGACTACAAGATCCAAATCGCCATCTCTGTCAAGATCCGCATAGGCAGCTCCATTAGAAAAAGAGGGCTGATCCATACCTGCTTGCTTTGTGGTATTAATAAAACCTAACTGTTTATTATTGATAAAAAGATAATTTGAAATTTTCTTTTCAGGTACAAATTTTAAAATGTCATTTATATCCGGAAATCGAGTAGAATTCAGACCACCGTTTTGATTGAGTGAATCTCTCGTATAATTGAGGTAATCAAGATTAGCGACATCTCTCCTGTAGCCATTGGCTATATAGATGTCTTTCCAGCCGTCATTATCCAGATCTGCAATCAATGATCCCCAGCTCCAGTCAGTAGCGGCAATGCCCGCGAATTGTCCGATCTCACTGTAGGTGTTATTTCCATTGTTGAGTTGCAATACATTTCTTCCCGCCTGATGCCCATATCCATTTTGAATGAGTGATTGATACCGATCATAACGCATCCCATTGATCAACAATTTGTATCGAATGGGATCTTCTGCCTTCATGTCGAGGACTATGATGTCATCCAGGCCATCATTGTTGATGTCTCCGACATCTGATCCCATACTATTGAGACTCGAAAGTTTGAGATAATCTGCGTAGTGATCCGTGAATGTTCCATTTTTGTTATTGATATAAATCATATCAGGCTCAACATAATCGTTTGCCACATAAAGGTCCATCCACCCATCCCTGTTGAAATCACCGGCAGTGACACTCAGGCAAAAGGCAGACGAAATCATCCCGGCCTGTTGGGTGATTTCAGTAAAACTACCTTTATCGTTGCGATAAAGTTTATTCGAATCAAATTTTGAGACAGGTGTTGTAATCCTATGAATTTTACCATCCTCACCCTGCTGTAATCTTAGATTTGGTGACTCGGCAAAATCCACACGGTGGTTCAGAACAAAAAGATCAAGATCTCCATCTCTGTCAAAATCAAAAAAGCAGGCATGATTTGAATTGCTGTTGTCATCCAATCCTAATTTTTTACTCTGATCTTCAAATAATGGTATAGCAATTCCATTTTCTATTTTATTGCCTAAATTGATAAAGACATAATTGGTTTTTAATCCATCATCGGATTTTCCGGTGCGACAGCTGTAAATGTCCATTCTGCCATCACCATTGATATCTGCCATTGTAGTTCCGGTTTTGAATCCCGTCTTTGCCCCCACACCGGATAAATCGGTAACATCTAAGAATTTAAGCTGACCTAAATTAAGGTATAGTTTATTCGAACCGAATGTAGATGTAAAATAAAGATCGGGAAGACTATCTCCGTTGACATCTCCTGCTGACACACCACCCCCGTTATACAAATATTCATAATTGAAAATATTGTAATTGTAATCCTCACTGAAATCTCCTCCTAAATTTGAAAACGTAACGCCTGTCATATCGGAGGACATCAATGTGAACTTTGCTTTAATATTTGAAACGGGTGTCCCTTCAGCGTTTGCAGGGTGGTCTTCCTGTTTTTTTTTACAGCTGTACAAAAGACAGAATACAATAAGGATAAAAATAGCTCTGGGCATTCTTTTTATTTTAGTAAACCCAATTTGTCAGAAGTATATCGCCGAACCGCTGCACTTAGTTACTTCCTAAAAGGAGTGTTTGAAACTGAACAGGTCCTTTATTATTTAGAGTGACTACTTCACGTTTGCCGTCTGCTCTTGATATCATTTTCAATTCCCTGACTTCGCCTTGTGCCCAGAAACCATGTTCCTTATTCGGTACATAGGTGAAGCTGCCATCCTGATTTTGCAATAAAAGTGTACCATTACCTGCATCCATTTCAGCGGTCTCCGTTTCAGCATAACTAAAATTACCAGCCATTAAAATATCCTTTTTACCATCCCGATTAAAATCCTCAACTACCATATCAAACACAGGAGCCAATTGAACCTGATAGGGTAGAGCGTGGGTTATAAATTTCTTATTCTCGTTTACCAGGTAAACTGTTTGAAATGTATTTGTTGTGAGCGTGGTTGTTCCTTTCATCTCTTCCGGGGAGAATATGTCATTGATGGAGGCAGATGCATAAGGTGTATACCTGACGAATTTCTTCTTCAACAATGGCAGTTGGGCGATCATTGCATCCCTGCCGGAATACGGATAGAGTTTCCCTTTAAAATAGTAACACATGATAGGATCAAGAGAACCATTTCCATCAAAATCTTTGCTTAGGAGTGTGATCGGATATTTCTCACTCGTAGTCAATCTGCTATTTGTACCAATATTTCCGGCGAATAAATCCAGATCGCCATCATTGTCCATGTCCGCAAGTAAAACAGATTTCCACCATCCTGAGGTTTTTTCCAATCCAAAAGCAGCTGTCCGGTTTTGAAATTTCGTTTTATCAAAACTATACACGGTGATCGGAAGCCATTCTCCTACAAATACAATCTCGGGATTTTGATCACCATCCAGATCACCTGATTTCATGTCCGTAATCATGCCCAGAGTTTCCAGGTCAGGAAATACATCGTGTGTCACATCAACAAATTTTCCGTGATCATTTCGAAGTAAATAACTCCTGGGCGATTCAGGAAATCTTCCCGGAGTGCTCCGGCCTGCGATGATGAGATCGAGATCGTTGTCTTTGTCATAGTCAATCGCCAGCACAGCTCCTGCATTTGTACGAATGATAGGGAATTCAAATGTTCGTGAAAAATTACCTTTCCCGTCATTCAGATAATATCTACTCATGTAGTTGTGATCATTAGGATTGAAAGCACTCCCTCCAGAAACTACGATCAGATCGTTGTCACCATCTCCGTCAAAATCGGCTAATATAGAACCACAATCTTCATAGGCAGAGTCACGAACAAAAGCCGGGTTTGAACTTTCAATAAATATATTATTTGAGGTTTGAAGAAACAAAGTTTTGGGAAAGCCGCTCCCATTACCTACATAGAGATCTTCCAGTTTGTCCCCATTTACATCTCCGGTAGCCATGCATGGACCTTCAGTTGATAACATATAGGGTAATAATTTTTCCCTTTTAAAATCAACAAATAAATTTTCCTGATGTATCCATCCGGGAATTTGTGTAACGTCAGAAAATAATCGTACTGGCTTCGCTTTCTGATATTCTTTGTACGGTGTACCACTTTCGGTTTGCCAGACTAATCGCTGATCAGCGTGAACAGATTTCATTATCTCTTTACCTCCAGTAGGCCATTGCAGAATAATGGAATCAATTGTTGTTGTGCTGTCAAGACCAAATTGAAGAATGGATTCTGAGCTTGAAAAATAACCTTTATTGGTAATTAATACCTGGTGTTGGTGATTGCCTCCCGCAAAAACGTCAACAATAGTGCCTATTCCCTCAGTATTCCCTGTGCGACCTTGTACATCGATTTGAAACCAGTGATGACCGGTGATATCATTTCGATAGATAAAAGCAGGGTCTTCGATATTATTTACGATGAGATCCAAATCCCCGTCCATATCAAGATCGGCGAAGGCTGCACCATTCGAATACGAAGGTTTGTCCATACCGGCTTGTTTTGTAGCGTTTATAAAGGTTAAATTTTTGTTGTTGATGAAAAGATAATTTTGACTTTTATGTTCGGGTATCAGTCTTAGCAATTCATTAATATCATGAATAGCGCTTGGATTTCGGTTGATTGAATCCAGTGTATAATTGATGTAATCATTATTGATGACATCTCTTCGAATGCCATTTGAGATGTAAATATCCTTCCACCCATCATTATCGAAATCGGCTACCAGGTTTGACCAGCTCCAGTCTGTGGTGGCTATACCTGCAAATTGTCCAATCTCACTGAATGTGTTGTTTCCGTTATTGAGTTGTAAAACATTCCTGACATCCTGTCTTCCATAATTATATTGGACAAGAGAATTATATCTGTCATATTGCATAAAATTAGCAAGTTCTTTATATCTGAAAGGATCTTCTGGTTTCATATCCATGACGACGATATCATCGAGGCCATCATTATTAATGTCAGCCACATCTGAACCCATACTATCCTCGGAAGAATGTTTGAAATAATCAAAATAATGATCTGTAAAAGTTCCATCCCTGTTGTTGATATACACGTTGTCTGGTTCTATATAATCGTTTGCAACAAAAAGATCCATCCACCCATCACCATTCAAGTCAGCAGCCGTAACACTTAAACCAAAAGCGGAAGCCACAAGCCCAGCCTCCTTCGTCACTTCTGTAAAATGGCCATTGGTATTCTTATAAAATCTGTTGGAATCAAATGAATAAGGTTTATATATCTTTCTGGTACTTGTTCCGTCCGGAAGTTGTTCCAATTTTATATGGGTGACCTCTCCAAAATCATTTCTGTGATTTAAAAGAAACAGGTCAAGGTCTCCATCATGGTCGTAATCAATGAAACACGCGTGGTTAGAATTACTATTATCATCTAACCCCAACTTTTTACTTTGATCTTCGAAGATGGGAATCGAAATACCGTTTTCTATTCGGGTTCCCATATTGATAAACACAAAATTTGTCCTCAGTCCATTATCTGTCTTGCTGGTCCGGCAAACATATATATCCAGTTTGCCATCTCCATTAATGTCAGCCATTAAAGTACCGGTCTTGAATCCTGCATTCGCTGCAACTCCGGATTTTTCAGTCACATCCAGAAATTTGAAATTCCCTAAATTGAGATAAAGTTTATTGGAAGCAAAGTTTGATGTAAAATATAGGTCAGGCAGCCCATCTCCATTGACGTCTCCTGCAGCTACTCCTCCGCCATTATATAAGTATGAATACCGAAAAATATTGTAATTGCTATCCTCCCTGAATCCATTGGATAGATTTGAAAAGGTCACACCTGAATTCTCCGGAGGAATCAGTGTAAACTTTGAGTTTATTTTTACATCGGTAGGGACTGATTCCGGTTGAGAAGTATTCACATCCATGGGTTCTTCTTTATGCTGACAACTCTGTGACAGGGTGAAGAACATAATAATGTAAATATATTTGTTCATGGTTAAATCAATTTAGTGTGAAGTTGTTTCAATGTTTTCTTAAATCTATTTTCGTTATTTAAAAAGGAACCACGCGATGCGAATGAAGTGATCTTTACCCCTGATCCTTTAGGAAAAATGAGATTATGGTGGTGTATTAATTTATCTTTAGTAACTGATCCTGATTCAGCATAATATGGATTTCGATAGGTCCTTTATTATTTGCTGTCAAAATAGCTTTTTTGCCATCAGCCATTTTTATCTCTTTTAATTCCCTTACTTCTTTCTGCGCCCAGAATCCATGCACTGTATTTGGAACATATTGAAACGTACCGTCATTGTTTTGTATTAGTAGTGTTCCATTTCCGGCATCCATTTCACCTGTTTCTGTTTCCGAATAAAGAAAATTTCCTGCCATGAGGATGTCTTTTTTTCCATCACCGTTGAAATCATCGACTACAATATCAAATACAGGAGACAACTGAACCTGATAAGGCAGCGGATGAGAAACAAACTTTTTATTCTCATTGACAAAGTACATCGTTTGAAAGGTATTTGCTGTCAATATCGTACTGCCTTTGAGTTCATCCTGTGTAAAAATATCCTCAATAGTAGCAGAGGCATATGGTGTATAGCGAACAAATTTTTTCTTTAGGCGAGGGATTTGTGCGATCAATGCATCTTTCCCTGCATACGGATATAATTTTCCATTAAAATAATAACACAGAATTGGATCAAGGGAACCATTGCCGTCAAAATCTTTACTGATCAGCGTGGCGGGATATTGATCACTCGCCGATAATCTATTGTTGAGACCCATATTTCCGGCGAGAATATCGAGGTCGCCGTCATTATCCATATCAGCCAGTGTTACTGATTTCCACCAACCGCTTGTTTTTTCCAATCCATAATTGGCAGTGACATTTTTGAATTTGGACTGAGAATAGCTAAATACTGTTATCGGTAACCATTCACCCACAAAGACCAGTTCGTCTTTTTGATCTCCATCAAGATCGCCTGATTTAATATCCGTTATCATTCCCAGGTTTTCAAGGTCTGGGAAAACATCATGCGTTACATCTACAAATTTGCCTTTATCATTTCGGAGTAAATAACTGCGTGGATACTCAGGAAAGCGTCCAGGTGTACTTCTTCCTGCGATAATCAAATCCATATCCTGATCATTATCATAATCTATGGACAACACAGCACCTGCATTAGTTCGAATAATCGGAAAGTCAAGTGCACGCGTAAATGATCCTTTGCCATCATTCAGGTATAATCGGCTCATGTAGTGAGGATCATTTGCGTTAAAGGCATTACCTCCGGATATTACAAACAAGTCTTTATCCCCATCCCCATCAAAGTCTGCGAGGATTGATCCGCAATCTTCATAGATGGAATCGCGGATGAATGCAGGATTGGTGCTGACTGAAAATGAATTATTCTTATTCTGTATGAATAAAGCTTTAGCATATCCACTTCCGTTTCCTGCATAAATATCTTCTAACTGATCTCCATTGACATCACCGATTGCGATACAGGGTCCTTCGGAGGAAAGCATATACGGTACTATTTTTTCCCTTTTAAAATCTACAAAATTACTTTCCTGATGTTTCCAGTTTGGAATATCAGTACCATCAGCAAATAGTGGAGTAGGTTTGAGTTGAGTATGATTTACATACGGTTTTCCGGTTCCTTTTTTCCAGACAATTCTTTTATCCGGTTTAATGGATATCAGGATTTCTTTTGCTCCTTCCGGCCATTGCAGAATAATTGAATCTACAAGAGTATTTTCATCCAGACCAAATTGAAGAATAGGTTCTGAGCTGGAATAAAATCCTTTATTCGTCATCATCACTTCATGTTGATGAATACCTCCCGCATAAAGATCCACTGATGTACCTATTCCATCTGTGTTTCCCTTGGGTTCCTGTACGTCTATCTGCAACCAATGTTTGCCGGAAATATCATTTCGGTAAATAAAAGCAGGATCTACAAAGTTGTTGATGATAAGGTCAAGATCACCATCGCGATCAAGGTCTGCCAGAGCAGCTCCATTGGAAAAAGAAGGTTTATCTACACCACTGGCCCTGGAAGCGTTAATAAATCCGAGGTGCTTATTGTTAATGTAGAGGTAATTGGAAATTCTAACCGAAGGAATAAGATCAAGGACCATATTTATATCTGAAAAGCGTGTATTTGAAACGCCACCAGTTTGTTTAAGCGAATCAAAAACAAAATTGAGGTAATCAAAATTTGTGACGTCTCTCCGATAGCCATTGGTAATAAAAATATCTTTCCACCCGTCATTGTCAAGGTCTGCCAACAACGCTCCCCAACTCCAATCAGTAGCAGCTACACCAGCATATTGTCCGATTTCGCTGTAAGTATTGTTTCCATTGTTTAATTGCAGGACATTTCTTCCTACCTGTCGTCCATAGCCGTATTGATTGATCATGTTATACCGGTCATATTGCATCACATTGATCAGCGTTTTATACCGAATAGGATCTTCAGGTTTCATATCGAGTACCATAATATCATCAAGGCCATCATTGTTGATATCCGCGAGGTCCGAACCCATGGCATTTTGCGAAGAGTGCTTCAGGTATTGCACATATTTATCTGTGAACGTGCCATTCTTATTATTAATATATATCCTGTCTGGCTCAATATAGTCATTGGCGACGTAGAGATCAGGCCAACCATCACGGTTAATGTCTGTTGAAGTGACACTCAAACCAAAAGCAGTGGATTCAAGTCCTGCAGCGCGAGTGATCTCTGTGAAATGACCGTTCTCATTTTTGTATAGTTTATTGGTTTCAAATGGTGATGGATGTGTGATCAGTCTGGTGATCGAACTATCCTCTCCCTGCTTCAAACGAATGCTTGCAGTTTCTGAAAAATCGCTTTTATGACTCAATAAAAATAAATCAAGATCACCATCTCTGTCAAAATCAAAAAAGCAGGCATGATTGGTATTGCTATTATCATCAAGACCCAATTTCACACTCTGGTTCTCAAAATAGGGGATGGCGACTCCGTTTTCCATTTTATTCCCCATGTTGATAAAAGTTAAATTCGTTTTCTTGTGATCATCAGTTTTGCTGGTTCGGCACACATATATATCAAGTTTCCCGTCCCCATTGATATCCGCCATCACAGTTCCGGTTTTGAACCCTTCAGATCCTGAGACACCGGCTTTATCTGTGATATCCAGAAATTTGAAATTTCCCAGATTTAGGTAAAGTTTGTTGGGTGCAAACGTCGCCGTAAAATAAAGATCGGGAAGACTGTCTCCGTTGATGTCGCCTGCAGCAACCCCGCCACCATTATAGATATAAGGATAATTATAGAAGTTATACGTGAAATCCTCCTTAAAATTATTGGCGAATGTAACCCCTGAATTGTCAGGTGAAATCAGTGAAAACCTTGCACTAACAGCGGGCCCAATTGCATTTGCAGCTTGAGAACTGGCAGTTGCAGAAGGTGTTTGTACCACTGATTTATCCTTACATCCTTGAAAAAGACAAATACAGAGCATTAGAAATATCAATTTTGACATATCCTGATTTTTAAGTTTTTCTGATATTAGAGAGGTTTAGTAAAGAGACACAAAGATACAATCTGATTATCGCCTAATAACAAAGGCCGGAAGTGTCGAAATTTCCGATCTTAGCCGCTTAACAACAAGGAACCCATTAAATGAGACTAATCTATTTACTTTCAATGCCTGATTTTACCTCAGCGGAAGTCTGGATCAGTATGATTACCCTTACTTTTCTTGAAATCGTACTGGGGGTCGATAATATCATCTTTATTACCATCACCTCCAATCATCTTTCTGAAGAGCAAAGACCAAAAGCCAGAAATTTGGGTCTCATTCTTGCGATGGTGTTCAGGATTATTTTGCTATTTGGAATTACAGCCCTCATAGCACTTTCCGAACCTATCTTAATAGGTCATGGAAGTTTCTTTTCATTTGCGCTCAGCGGTCAGTCCTTAATCCTTTTTGGTGGTGGTATTTTCCTTTTGTATAAAAGTGTTACAGAAATTCACCATAAGCTTGAAGGTCAAAGCCCGGAAGAGGTTATAAAACCAACCTCTGTAAAAACCACCTTGGCCAAAGCTGTCATTCAGATCTCACTGATCAATATTGTCTTTTCCTTTGATTCCATCCTCACAGCTGTCGGTCTCACCCATGACATTATAATCATGATTATAGCTGTAGTCATTTCAGTGCTTATCATGATGGCGTTTGCAGGACCAGTAGGCAATTTTGTCAATAAGCATCCAACTATCCAAATGCTTGGGTTAACCTTTCTGCTGTTAATCGGTTTTATGCTGATTGCAGAAGCAGCTCATATTGGTGATGTCAGAATAGCAGGTTCAGAAATAGGAGAGGTACCAAAAGGATATTTATACTTTGCTATTTCATTTTCACTTATGGTGGAAGTTCTTAATTTGCGATTACGTAAAAAAAGAGTCCCTGTACAACTTCATGGTATCAGTGAGCAGGCTGAATCAGAAGGTATTTTTACTAAACAGGGAAAACCAAAATAGAAATGAATCTTCATCTTGATCGCAATCTTATTTTTTTTGACATCGAATCTACCGGCCTTAATGTGATACGGGATCGTATCATCCAATTGGCGATGATCCGATATCATAAGGACGGTTCTCCTCCGGCTGAAAAATGTTATCTTATTAATCCCGGCATACCTATTTCGGCGGAAGCCATGGCTGTACATGGTATAACACCTCAGGATGTGGCGAACAAGCCCACATTTCAGCTTCTCGCTAAAGAAATTTTCGAATTTATCGGGGATGCAGATCTTGCGGGGTACAATTCAAACCGCTTTGATATTCCAGTCCTGATGGAAGAATTTGCGAGAGTGGGATTAGATTTTGATATCGATAGCCGCAGAAGTATTGATGTGCAGCGTATTTTCTACAGGATGGAACCCAGAACACTTTCTGCCGCGTATCAATTTTATTGTCAGAAAAGTATTGAAAATGCACACGATGCAATGGAAGATGTCAGGGCTACAATTGAAGTGCTTGATGGACAGTTGAAAAAATATGACGGAATGGATTTTATTCCGGAAGAAGGAGAAGTAATACCTACACCTGTTCAGAATGATGTCGAATCACTATATGCGTTTACAAATGATGCGAATATTCTTGATGCCACTCAACGATTGAAATACGATCATCAGGGAATTGTCGTTTTTAATTTTGGTAAATACATGGGACGGCCTGTAGCCGAAACACTTTACAATGACCAGCAATATTACCATTGGATACTCAATAAGGAATTTTCCCACCAGGTAAAAAAAATAATTCAACGCCTTGTCTCAGATTATAAAAAGAATTTGGCTGTTTAAGAAACATTTTGCTTTCTGTCTTCTGATGGTGTCCTTTATGCTCATTCAGGAGAGCTGCGTCAGTAGGGTAGAAGGATGTCTTGATGTAGCTGCTTCTAATTTTGATTTTAGTGCAGACAGATCCTGTGAAGATTGTTGTACATATCCGTTGCTCTCTATTTTATTATCCCAAAAATGGAATGACAGGAATTTTTCAACTACAGATACACTAATGGATAAGAATGGGTTGACCTATAAGATCAATGATTTAAAATATTTTTTGTCTTCCTGGTACTGGCTTGGTTCTGATCTACAACTATATACAGTTGACAGTGCAGAGATATCATGCAGCGGAGGTTTTCTTTCGTATACTCCTGATATTATCCTTGTGGATTCAAGACAGTTCCAATATTCATTAGGTACCATAAGGCAATCTCCTGTGATTGATTCTGTTGGGTTGAAATTGGGCTTGAACCCAGAATTGGATTGTATTGATGCCACTTCAACGGGTATACCCCCTGTTTTTTCGAGCAGTAGCCCACTCTGGGATAAGCTATCGGGCACCAGAGCTACAATTCGATTGGTGTTGCAGCTTGATACGTCTGTTCAGACCTTTGATACATTGTTTATACATACGACGCAGAACATTGGGTTTGCATACGATTTCAGCTTTAAAGCTGGAATACCAGCCTCAATTAAGGTGACTGTTGATTATGGCAGATGGTTTTCGACTGCTGATATCTTTGACCTTAATTCATTTCAAACTTCAATTGAGGCTGGGATTAAGGATAGTTTTTTTCAATCTCAATAAGCAGGGTTGGCCAAAACATAATCTTTTCTTATTTCGTTTATCCAGTGGTATCAAAACATATAGCGTATGAAAATTCAGGTCTTATGCCTATCAGTCCTTTTGTTGATCGGCATCAATTCGTGTAAGAAAGACACAGGTGGAACTTTGACGCTCCACTTTAAGGCATTATATGACGGACAATCGTTGCCAATGTTTGTCACAAAACCTTATACCAATCCTGAACAACTTCAATTCACCCATCTGAGTTTCCTGGTATCTGATCTTGTTTTGCTGGATCAATCCTCTAAGGTGAATCTCAAAGATGTTGAATTAGTTGATCTCAGTTTTGATGATGCCAATACTGCCGATGGCGGCTATACCATCAGCATCGACAATCTGCCGGCGAAAAACTACTCAGGACTCAGTTTTGGAATTGGAGTTCCGGCGGATATGAACGTAAAGAAACCTGCCGATTATCCATCCTCCAGTCCATTGAGCAATTCAAGCTATTACTGGGTTGCGTGGGATAGTTTCATTTTTATGAAAACTGAAGGCAGGATTGATACAATAGGTAATGGTTCATTTGATACAGGATTTGCTTTTCATACCGGCACTGACAACTTATACAGAATAGTTGAGGCAAACATTCCTATCCTCATAGAGGATGGAAAAAATAAACAGATAGATATTGATCTTGATTATAAAAAAGTCCTTGATGGGATAGACATCAAATCTAACCCACAAAACCATAATCCTAAGGATAGCCTTCAGATCAAAGTCCTCGTTCAAAACTTATCTGGTGCATTGACTCTGGTGCAATAGGTCTTATCTTTGAAGTAATGAATTTTATTAGAAAAGTTCCGGGTTTTTATTTCATTGTCCTGATTTGCTGTATTGGATTGTTGCGTTGTCATGATACGATTGATATTATAGGCATTGCCGATGTTGATCTCACACCTATTCCTTACCAACCCATTCCATATTTGCCGGATGTACCTGCTGGTTTTCCTGCATTAGAACAACCAGTCGACAATCCCATGACAATAGATGGGATCAGGCTTGGACGAAAATTGTTTTTTGATCCGATATTATCAATAGACAGCACTATTTCTTGTTCTTCCTGCCACCTGCCGAATAAATCTTTTACCGACCAGCTTAGTTTTAGCCCTGGAGTAGCCGGTAATACCCTTCGGAGCAGCTTAAGCCTTTTGAATGTAGCTTTTCAATATCACGGTTTCTTTTGGGATGGAAGAGCAGCCACCCTGGAGCTTCAGGCTTTACAGCCGATTGAGAATGCGATTGAAATGGGTGAATCATGGGAAAATGTGGAAAAGAAACTACGGCGACATCCCGGATATCAGGCTGAGTTTAGAAAGGCATTTGGAATTGAAAGTTCATCAATGATAAATAGGGATCTGGCCACTAAAGCCATTTCGCAGTTCGAACGAACCATTATTTCCGGAGGAAATACGCGTTATGATCGTTTTGCACGTGGCGAAATATTCCTGAATGACAATGAAACCAATGGATATCTCATGTTTTTTAATGTTGATCCGGTTCTCCCCGATGCGCAGTGCGGACATTGCCATACGGCGCCTTTGTTTGGCACTACTGATTATTTTAACAACGGCCTTCAGGAATCAGCCGATCTTGAAGGTTTTGCTGACAAAGGACTTGGGGCCATCACAGGAAAAGCCAGCGATAATGGGAAGTTTAAAACGCCAACGCTTAGAAATCTGGTTTTTACCGCTCCCTATATGCATGATGGCCGGTTTACTACTATTCAGCAGGTTGTTGATCATTATACGTCCGGCGGTAAGCAATCTCCCAATAAAAGCTCATTTTTAAACAATCTTCATCTCACGGAATCACAGAAATCAGACCTGATTTCCTTTATTTTAACATTGACGGATAGTTCTGTTCTGACTAATCCGGCATACAAGAGCCCCTTTTAAGTCAAAAACGCAAAAATATTTGCCTTTTTTTATCAGTATTCTTTCATTTATTGAAGACTTAATTTATTTTATTTTTCACAAACTACATGATTAATATTACTATAAAAATATTATACACCTTAAAATCAGTCAATTATACATTATGCTAAAATTTAATTTTAATTATATCACTGTAACAATTATCATTTTTTGTACTTGTCCAGAGCCTGTAATCTCCTGATTATTGTACTATCAATTGAAAGAAAAAGTTTTCGAGCCGGTAGAAGTATCGGATTCAAATTTAGATATGTTCATGGGATTATAATTCTGATGGATAGAAGGTTGCCTAAAAAGCAACTTTCTATCCTCTTTCAAAAATGAAAAAAAGAAGGATCCTGAGATAATCTAAACACAACAACGGATATGTTCATGGGATTATAATTTGTAGGGCTGGGTAGTTCTGAAGTGAATCACCCAGCTTTTTTATTTTATCAAAGTCCCTTCCAACAATCGAACATCAACTTTCAACTCTCTAGCGCTGAGCTTCTTCAGGTACGGCTAAATCTCTGATACCCAGGTAATCTTCAATAGCCTTTTCAATATACGTCTGCGTTTCCAGGCTCATACCTCTTATCAACGATACTTTTTCTCCGGTTTTCAGGATAGCATACAATGCGAATGCATAATTCGGTGATCCATTGGTTGTGCTCTGGACGTAGCGTGACACATAAAGCTGATCTATCGTCCTGGCATCAATATCCCTGCCTCTCCATACCGGATGTCGAAAAGGAACAGTCCGGATCCGGATACGCTCTCTAGTGACCGATATGGAAGTACTGTTTAAGTAGATTGTCGCCAGATTCCATAAAAGACCAAGACCGATCAACAAATGAAGCCCCATAAAAAGTAATATGCCCCATTGTCCCGATACGATAGCACCAACGACAAATGGTAATAAAATGAGATTCCACATACTGGTAAATAGTATCATAAACCATCTTCCGCCTTTCGACGTGGTTTCCTTCCACCGCAATCTGAGGTCAAGCTCGGACCTCAGCTTTAATTCTTCGATACCTTCGGGTATGCGTAGTTCAGGTATCAGCGCTGAGCCTTCACTGTCAAAAGCAAATTCAAATTCATAACCACAACTGCTGCATTTTGCTTTTGTATGCTCTTCATCAACATCGTTCTCGCTGACGATATGATTACATCTCGGACAGGTCAGAAGGCTGAGGCCTTCTTTTTTAAAATCTATTTCCCGGTAAACCGTTTCGGGTTGCTTTGATTGATTAATCTCGTCAGGATTGGAATCATTTGTATTCATTTCAGATGACAAGTTTTGCCATCGAATATAATTTAAATTAACAGTTAAACATTAATTCTGGAGGTAACCGCCTCCTGCGTTTTCTTCCATGGGTTCATTATTTTTCTTACCTGTTCTATCTTTGAAATCTATTTTCCCAAAACGATAGGATAGACTGAGCCCAAATGAGCGAACAGGTCGTAAGGTCCTGCTATATTGATAAAAATCTATTCCTTCAAGTTCCTTTTCGAAGACCAGGTTCTGCCTGAAAGGTTCTGTAATATTGATACCTATACTGACTCGCTTCTTAAATAATTCTTTCTTCACCCCAAAGCTCATCATTGACCAATTGGGTATTTTACCCTGAACAGTGAACGTCGGGGATCTAAAAAATGTAAATCCTTCCATTTTCAATGACTCGCTTATTGACCAGGTAATATTTATTCGTCCGTTATAATCATAACCTGTATTGGATAAAGACTCACCACCCAGACTTCCTTTTTCCTTCCATGCATTTACATCAAAACCTCCTCTCAATGATAATCCGGATACCACATTCAATGAGCCGAAAACATTGAGTCCAATTGACGACCGTCGGCCAAAATTGTAATAGGTGGATTCTGATATACCAAGATCATTGATCGTCAATATATTTTCAATTAGATTTTCAGTCCTGCGCACGAAAAGGGAAGTGTTGATCATATTCCCTTTCAGAAAAATAGTAGAACCGATTTCAATCTGATGAACAAGCTCAGGAGACAGGGTAGGGTTGCCATACGAAATGTCTCTGTTATCATTATATTCTATAAATGGATTTATATATCGTTGATTGGGCCTTTGAATGCGTTGGTTATAACTGATTTTTAATTGGTTGTACAGACCTGTTTTTTTAGATACTGTGATACTGGGTAGAAGATTTGAATAATGATTGCGGAATGGATTTTGAAATACATCAAAATCACCAAGGAGATGTGTTAACTCCAATCTTACACCTCCTATGAAAGTAATTTTCTTACTTAGTTTAATCGTTGTATTTCCATAACCTGCATACACATTCTGGTCGTAATGAAATACATCTGTTCGCTCAGGATCCGTTTTCCAAACAGAAATGTCCGGATCAAATACAATATATTGAAAATCACTTTTAAGTTTCTTAATTGAACCTTTTATTCCGGTTTCAAATGTGATGTATTCACTGAAGGGATGCACATAATCAGACTGACCTGTGATTTCAAGATTATCGCCGTTGTTGAGATTACTCTCCATGGTCATCAGTTGATCCGGAAAATCAAATTGTTCTGTATACTGAAAATCGGCTTTATTCTGATCCTTATCTACTTCTAAACTGATCGTCCACTCTTGGTCATTTTTTGGAAAACTATGTTTATAATCTAGATCCCAATCTAAGCCACTCCGTCCGTTAGAACCGTCCACTGTCCTGATATAGGAATCAATTAAAGTATTATCTACATTGTAAATGGACTTGACATGATTATCATTATCACTATTCCATCTTCTGAAATTGATAGAGCTATTGATACTATTGAAGGCGTTGATATTATATTCAGCTGCTGCATTCATTCTGAGTCCCAATCTGGATGAAGCGCTCGTTCCTTCCTGTGTGAGCTTATTTAGTGATCCGTTACCAGTATCATTTCGGAGAAAAGTTGTTTTGCCCTCTTGCAACGGATTATAATTGCCTCCGCCTGAAATATTCAATCCCAGTCGGCCCCGGCCATAATTTAAATTTCCACTTGCTCTGTTGGATCGGGTTCCGCCTGTGAAGTCTACAGAACCCGCAAGGCCTTCAATATTTTTTTTCCGGGTGATAATGTTTATGATTCCTGCCGTTCCTTCACCGTCGTATTTTGCTGAAGGTGCGGTGATCACTTCCACAGACTTGACTTGATCAGCCGGCATCATTTTCAATGCCTCAGCCACATTCGAATTGAACATTCCTGATGGTCTGCCATTGATCAGGATTTTAATATTTTCGGAACCCCGCAGCGATACATTACCATCAAAATCAACTGTGAGCAAGGGTACCTTGCGCAATACATCACTGGCATCTCCACCTGCGCTAGTCACATCACGCTCGGCATTGTATACTATTTTGTCTGGTTTGAACTCCACCAGGGCGGCCTCACCCACTACTTTTATTTCATTTAATATTTTGCTTTCAGGAGTTAGGATTATTATGTTCAGATCTGCATCTGGTTTTTTAAGACTCAGCTGTATGTTTTCAAGAGTTTTTACGCTATAGCCAATAAAACTAATCTGCAAAGTATAAGTCCCCACCGGCAATTCGCTGATGTGGAAAACCCCGCGCTCATCAGAAATACCTCCGTTTATGATTTTACCGGACTGGGCATCAATAATGCCAATGGAGGCATAATCAACAGGTTCACTGGTTATACTATCAAGCAGGGTGCCCTCTATAGAACCTAGCAATGTTGATCCGGTAGATAGGAAATTAGGTGGCCGTTGTGCAAAGACTAAAACAGGCAAAACAGAAACTAAAAAAAATAGAAATCGAATCATTCCCGAAAATTAGTGAGCTGTAGGATAACTACAATTTTGGCTTTCAATTGTTTTAATATTAACAAAAATTAGGCTATTTAATTATTGATTACTATTTTTAGCAGCAGAAACGAAACAACCACGCTTATGAAAAAATTACTTACACTTCTGTTCATTCTTTTCTTGTCATTTCAGACCCATGTTTATGGTCAGCTTCCTGATGGATCAATAGCTCCAAACTGGACACTTTCGGATATAAACGGAAACACATACACCCTTTACAGTCTGCTTGCTCAGGGCAAAATGGTTGTAATTGAATTCTCAGCTACATGGTGTGGCCCTTGCTGGAATTATATGCAGACAGGAGCCCTTGAGACCTTTTGGGATGAACATGGTCCTAATGGGGATAATTCAGCTCAGGTATTCTATATCGAAGCTGACTGGAGTACAGGAATGGCTGATTTGTTAGGTCTGACACCATCCTCACAGGGAAATTGGGTAGCTAATATTTCATTCCCCATCATCGATCTTGCCCCTGGTGTGAACACAGCCAGTCAATATGGTATCAATTATTATCCAACTCTATATGCTGTCTGCCATGATCATTCACTCTACGAATTGGGTCAGGTTCCGGCCAGCGTCTGGAGTGACTTTATTGAGAGTTGTAATATGGAAGCAGCGGAAGGGAATGTAGAGCCTGCATTGTGTGTTGGAGAGGGATCCGCCACAGTTGATGTTTCAGGAGGTCATTTGCCGTACGCATATCACTGGAGCAATGGAGGAAATACACAAACTATCAGCGGTCTTAATGCGGGTACTTACCACGTAACCGTTACTGAAGGCAATGGCAAAATATCGAAAGTTGATTTTGTTATTCCCGGAGCAACTACTCCTGTTAGTATTTCAGGTGCAAGCGTGGAACCAGCCTTATGTAATGGATCCACAAATGGAAGCATTTACATTGATGTCCAAGGAGGTACACCGGGCTATCAATATGACTGGAGCAATGGTGCCAGCAGCCAGGATCTGCAGAATGTTGCTGCTGATACATACACGATCACAATTACAGACAATAATGGGTGCGAATTGATTCAATCTTATACTGTAAATGAACCGGATCCATTGGAAGCCACTGCGGATACGACGCCTGATAATTGTGATCAGGGCGATGGTACGATTACTTTATCTATCGAAGGCGGGGCAGGGAATTATATAGTCACCTCGTCAGTAGGAACAGTTTATGGGAATCAAATAATAGATCTTCCGGCAGGCCTTGTCAGTGTGGGTGTGAGTGACGGAAATGGATGCGCATGGTCACAAAATATCGTGATCGGTTTTCAGGATGCGCCATCGCTTGACCTGGTACAAGGTCCAGATCTGAGTTGTACTCAACTTTCAACCACTGTTTCCGGATATCCTTCCGGAGGGTTTAGTGATTTTAGTTATCAATGGACTACTGCCGATGGTCATATTGTTACAAATGCTACTTTAGCAACTATTACTGTTGATGCAGCAGGTACATATCAATTGCAGGTCACGGATAATGTCTCTGGATGTTTGACCATTGAATCCGAACAAGTACAATCTAATATTGCCGTTCCTGATGTCGATGCAGGCCAACAAATGCAAATCGATTGTGAAAATCTTCAGGTAACACTTGAAGGAACCGGTGATCCTTTGAATACAATAAACTGGTCTACTTCCGGAGGACATATCGTGTCAGGTGGAAATTCTTACCATCCGATTACGGATGCCCCAGGTATATATTATATCCAGGTTACAAATCCAACAACTAACTGTTCGAATCAGGACAGCATGCTTGTCTCTAATGGAAGTAATCCTGCTTCTTCTGCATTTCAGTATGTATCAAGTGGTCTGACAATTAATGGAACAGATATTTCAACGGGTAGTAATCTTTCAGGATGGAGTTGGACGTTTGGAGATGGAGGCACATCGACAGTAATGAATGTAGTACATACATATTCTGCTGCAGGTACCTATGAAGTTTGTCTTTCCGTGCAAAATGGTTGTGGCATCAATCAATCATGTCAGATGGTTGAAGTAACATCTTCAGGAAGCGTAATTCTTGTTGATGCCACTGTGACTAATGTTCTTTGCTTTGGACAGTCAACTGGCAGTATATTTTTGTCTGTTAATGGTGGCTCAGGGACATATACATATGCATGGACCGGTACAGATACAACATATACAACGTCTTCCCTGCAGGACATTCCAGCTGGCTCTTATCAATTAGTGTTAACTGACGATCAGGGAAATGTTTTTATTAATGGATATACTGTTGAACAGCCTTCTGCACTTACGTTGGGAGGTTCAACGGTCATCGACAATAGTTGTTTTGGTCAGTCAAATGGTTCGATAACCCTTGATATTTTCGGGGGCATTGCTCCATATCTGTACTCATTTAATGGTTCAGCACCTCAGACTGAGAATTTTCTAAATCAACTTCCCGGTGGATCTATTCAGGCAACAGTGACAGATTCAAATGGATGTGTTTTGTTGGCAGGGCCTTATACTATTTTTGAACCATCACAAATAATTTTGGATTCAACCAGCGTAACTGATGCATCAGGATCCGGACAAAGTGATGGGGCTATAGAGTTACAGGTGTCAGGTGGAATAGCACCCTATCTTGTTACATGGAGTAATGGTGCAACCGGGACTTCCATTACTAATCTTATTCCGGGTACTTACACCTATATTATCACAGATGCAAATGGCTGTACATATTCATCTCCTGCACCTGTCATCGTAAATTTCGCGACAGGTATAAAAGAAGCTACCTGGCCAGAATATATCACTGTAACACCAAATCCTACGAAAGGGGATGCTATCATTAAATGGTCAGAGTTGCCTTCTGGCAATGCATCAATTTCTGTAATGTCTGTTGATGGAAAAGTGATCGCATCACACATGATGTCTTCTCCTTCAGGAAAATGGGAACTTTCATCAATTGGACTTACTGAAGGGCTCTATATTGTGTTACTAAAACAGGATAAACATATATATCCGTTCAAGTTAATCGTACTCTGATGCGAAGCGCAATAAATGAAGCGCAATAAAAATAGGATATAAAATAAAAAGCCCGGTGATGTTATTACCGGGCTTTTGGTTTTTATTAAACAAATTCCAATCAGGCAGTTGCTGTAGCACCTGGTGCAGTCACTGCCGCTTTGCGTGGTCTGCCTCTGCGACCTGCGCCTTTTGAAGTGACTTTCTTTCCGGTGGATTTTTTACCTGAACCTGCAGGTCTTCCGCGTTTACCGGTTTTCTTTGCAACAGTTGCGACTGCTTTTGCAGCGCCTGGTTTACGGCCACGTTTCTTGCCTGGCTTTGGTCCTCTCTTGGCGCCAGTGGCTTTTACGGCTGCTTTCTTTGCCCCTGGTTTGCGACCACGTTTTTTGCCTGGCTTTGGACCGCGTTTAGCACCTGGGCTTTTAGCGACTGCTGCTTTTGCGCCTGGTTTGCGTCCTCTTTTTTTGCCTGGTTTTGGACCTCGTTTCGCCACTGAAGAAGTGGCGCTTCCGATAGAGGAGCTTTGCAATTTAGCCATTACCCATTCTACAACTCTTTTTTGGGTGTCAACACTAAGGCCTGACAGAGCATCAAATACTTCTGACATCGCCTTCAATTCTGGATCATTACTCATGATACGTTTAGTTAAGTGAAAAAATAGTTATTCTGAAAGGCAACAAGAATAGAATCATGGATTTAATTTTTCTTCTGTTACTTTTCATTATATCGGCAAAGGTAAACACGATTATTATTCTTTACTAATTTTTGTTAAACATAATAAATAGAGTATGGGTTTTAAAAACTTGGACTATTCATGAATAAATAGTTAATTATTTCATTTATTAGAAGAATTAATTAACGCCAATGTATTCCAATGCAATAATTGTAAATTAATATGAACAGGAATATTTAACTGCCAATGTTCGATTTTGGAGTAATCATTTCAGGCAAATCTTAGTTCATATTTTTCAACAGACATAAGACCGCAGGACTAAAATTCAATTTCATTTTTTTTAAAATAGGCTCATCATGCTTATGTTTTCATGACGTATTGCTTCCCATTATCTCCGGTCTTTCTTTTCCAGGGTGACTGTTAGACCGGGCACTTGAAATGATTGCCATATTGGTGCCCAATTGATTGATTCCTATACTTTAAATTAAAGACAGAAGCCGTAGCGATTTAATCTTTTTCAATAGATTTGAGGTATGAAAAAAGCTCCCGGCTTAATTAGCTGTGCACTAGTGCATTCTTCCTTTTCTCTCGTCCTGTGCCTGTTAATACTTTTGGCTCCATTGGATTCAATCATGGCTCAAAAATATTTCACCGCTGAGCGGAGTTATGTACTGAAGTTGGGAACGACCAAACCACTGAGTGAATCTATTTTGATCGGGGCTACTGACCCTGAAAAGCTTGAAAAACAGGAAGCCAATAAGCCAATCGTTATTCCAAATTTTGCCGGTCGCAGGCGGCTGGATGTTCATACTCCTAATGCATTGCCACTGGGTGCAGACCCTCTTTTTATAAAGAATACGGATCGTCTGTCAGAAAATGAAATCCTGCCTTCGCTGAATTTTGAAGGTATGAATGAAGCTAATTCGGGTTCTCAACCACCTGATGTAAACGGTGATGTTGGCAAAGATTTTTATGTAGAAATTGTCAATGCCACATTCTTTCGCGTATTTGATAAGACAGGCCATCCGGTCAGTAACCAGATATCTGCTAACACAATATGGAGCCAGGTGCAGCAAAGCTCCGCCGGAGATCCGATTCTTTTATATGACCAGGAAGTTGACAGATGGTTTCTTACCGAATTTCCTTCCAGCAATAGAATTCTTATTGGTATTTCACATACCGGCGATCCGAGAGGCAGCTGGGATGTATATACGTTTCAAACTCCAAGATTTCCTGATTTTCCTAAATATGCTATCTGGAAAGATTCTTATTTCATGACAGACAATGAATCCGGATCTAATGCACCACTTTATGCTATTAACAGGCATGATCTTTTAGATGGATTAGACACAGTGCGATTTCAACGTCTTACGGTCCCTAAAATAAATGGTGTTTCTTTCGAGGTGGGGCAGCCTGTTGATTGGGATGGTTTCAGAGCCCCTCCTGACAATAGTCCCGGCATTGTAGTAAAGCTCAATGATGACGACTGGGGCAAAACTGATCATGACCAAATCGTAGTCTATAAATTGAATATTGATTGGACCAACGCTTCAAACTCGCATGTGGATGTGCTTTCAATACCTACTGCACCATTTGACACGGACGGATGTCTCAATCAGAATACAGGCGGATTCTCATGCGTGCCTCAACCTAATGGACAGGGAATTGATGGCGCAGAGTGGATTATTACAAATAAAGCTATGTACCGCAATTTTGGTGATCATGAGTCTATTGTATTAAGTTTCCTGGTGGACGTCACAGGTGGCGATGTAGCAGGCATACGATGGATGGAATTCAGAAAGGTGGGTGATCAGGAATGGACATTATACCAGGAAGGGACAGTAGGTAGTGATGATGGCCTTCACAGGTTTATGTCTTCTATCGGAATAGATGGCCAGGGAAATATTGGCCTCGCATATTCAATTTCCGGGCCTGATAAGTTTCCTTCATTAAGATACACCGGGCGATATTCCAGTGATCCTTTGGGACAGATGTCATTTAAGGAATATGAGTTTGCTACCGGATCGGGAAGCGTTTCCACAGATCGGTTTGGTGATTATGCGGCGATGTCGGTAGATCCGGCTGATGATCATACGTTTTGGTTTTCCGGTGAATATGTTCTTGCCAATGGTAATTGGGCAACACGAATTGTGGCCTTTGATGGAGGAAGAGATTCAACAGATATATTTCCCACTACACTCTACAATCCCGTAAATAGACCGGATTTAAGTACAAATGAACCCCTGACTGTTTGCGTATTAAATCGTGGACTCCGTACTGTAGATAGTTTTATGGTTGCGTATACGTTTAATGGTGGGCCATGGGTTGAAGAGTCTGCTGTCATGGATAGCCTTCCACCAGATAGTACCTATTGTCATACGTTTATGACGGGTCTTGATTTCATTGCACCTGGAAATTATAATTTAACTGTTGCTACTATACTTGACCCAGATCAAAATCACAAGAATGATACGATTTCATTTTTGATCAACAAACCGGCCTATAAGGATATAGCTCTTGAGTATGTTGTTCCCAATATTGAAACTGTTTTTTGTTCGTCTTCAAGCACAAATACTTTACTGTTTCGCAATGTGGGGGCCGACACGATCACTTCTGCATTACTTGAGGTATTTCTTGAAGATATACCTGTGGACACTATTGAATGGACAGGAAATCTGGCTTTCGGCCAGCAATCTACTTTCATCTTTACCGTAGCAGGAATGCTTGAAGGACTTAATCATATACGTGTTACGCTCCTTGAAGTTAATAACACTCCAGATCAAATTCCAAATAACAATGAAATAGGTTGGACATTGAATGCCCAACCAAATGGACAAGAGATAACGATAAATTTGTTAACTGATAATTTTCCGCAGGAAACAACCTGGGAATTAGTTGGTGATCAGCAGCAGGTGCTGGGTACTGGTGGTCCCTATAGTACACAGCAACACTTGTATACAAGCACGCTATGTGTTGACCCTGAGATGTGCTACACCTTTACTGTGCATGACGCATTTGGAGATGGGATGTCTGCCCAAGGTATTCAGGGTGCATACCATATTCTAAATCACGATGGTGGATTGCTTGCTTCCATTATTAAACCTAATTTTGGAAATAAAGAATCTAATACATTTTGTATTACTTCATCGTGCCTTTTAAAACTTGAAGTAGGCGTGGGACCAACGTCAATGCCCGAAATAGCCGATGGATATGTAATCGGAAATGTATCTAACGGACTTGGGACAATCATGTACAGTCTGACAGGAGGGGCACATTTTCAATTGAGCGGAACTTTTCTTAATATTTCACCAGGTACGTTTACCATGTTAGCTGTTGACGGTGCCGGTTGCCGGGATTCTGTAGAGTTTACCGTGCCGGCATGTTCACTTGAGACTTTAATTTCTGCGCTGCCTGCTGTTGGAGGCGATATGGGCGAAATTCGTGTTTCAACGGTGGGCGGAATAGGTCAGGTGCTCGTTAGTTTGAATGGTGGTGCATTTGTGCCTGATACCATTTTTAAAATGCTGGAGCCAGGTAATTATCTTGTTGTCACCAGGGATAGTATAGGATGTGAAAGGACGGATTCGGTTACAATTTCTACTATGGTCAGAACAAATAATCTAAATGAACATAACTTCATACAGATTTCACCCAATCCTGGAAATGATTTATTTCAAATCGATGGACAATTCACCTCAAAATCATTGTTCATCGATTATGAAGTTTTTTCAAGTGCAGGCGAATATTTGTTTAATGGTTCTGTCGTAAAATACAATGACCGGTATAAAGGGGAATTGTCCCTCAGGGCGTATCCTGCTGGTGTTTATTTTGTTGCCCTCCATTCAGGTGAAGATGTCACTGTCCGGCGGATTGTTAAACTGCAGTGATCTGGATATGAAGACAAAAAATAATAACGAAGTGAAGATCATCTGTTTGTAAGTGTGATATTTCTGGCGAAGCATGCATGCATAAATTTTCAATCTGGATTTTGAATAAATGTTTATCAATTTTGAGAAGACACTCCAATTTATAATCAACATATGCCAACAAAAAAATACCCTGCAGAAGAAGCGACGAAAGAGAAGATAAAAGAATTGTTTGCGTATCGTAGACTGACTGATTTGCTCGGCCTTAGTAACATGGCTAAAGATGTGAAATTTACCAATCAACTGATCGATGTGCAATACCAGATTTATATGCTGGATGGATATCTTGAAAGTCAATGGGAAATCCACAAGAAAGATTTGGAAGTTTATTGGGACGCCATTAAAGATTCACTGCTTCAGATGGGATATAAGAAAAAGCAAATCGCCTCCCTGGTGACTGAGATTAAAGAATACCAGCAGATTGAAAGGGATTGCCGTAAAGATATTTGGCCAACAGGTGTTTCCTTTAAAACCTTTTACACCACCAAATCGTGTGATGTCAGGTTGATAAGGCATCTCATCTATAAATCGCATCAGGATCTTGAAAATTTGTGGAAGGAAAAAGCATGGTGGTATTACGACATGATCACGGAAATCCATGATGATATCGAAGATCTTGAAGAGGACATTCGGACCTACAATGGAAATCGCTTTTTAATTTCCATTCTACGAAAGGGTGCCGAAAAAACAAGACATGATTATGAGCAATATCTTAGAAATATAACGGAGAAAGCAAGAGTGTATTTCGAATCTAAAATGCAAAAAGGAAAAAATAAACAATTAGCAGCCTGGACTGAAAGCCGGTCAAAGGAAACGATCAGGCTTCTGCATGACAGGCTCAATTCAAAGGCCATGGATCAATTATCCGCTGCGTTATTGCTCGTCCACATGAATTGAATAAACAAAAGCATAAAAAAACCGGAAGATGATGTCTTCCGGTTTTTTTATGTACGTGCATAATTTTTAAAACTGATAGCTCAGTGTTCCCAACATTCGGGTTGATCTTCCCTGGAGGGCTAAATTTTGCTTTTTGATGAACGCATGGTCAGCATAATTATTAAAATCCATCTGCATGCTTACGCCTAAACGCAGATCTCCGATATTGGCAGCAAGACCGGTATGCCAGCCGAAACGCAGCCATTTGAGATTCTGGCTATATCCTTCAAGGGAATTAAGATCTGAAGTCTGCGAGATAATAATCTGTGGCAAAAATCCGCTGGTCACATCTACAATACCAAGATCAACACCTAACGAAAGAGGTACATTGATAACATTCATTGATTCTGTCAGCAATTGTTTTTGTTCAGATCTGCCGAATCCGGGAAATGTATATTCAATATTGTAGACATATTCTCTTTTATTGTACTGGGCTTCAGCTTCAAGGAAAAAAGGTTTAAGGTCATACTTTGCACCGAACCCTATAAAATAGGAAGCTTTTACTTCGGCCAGGTCAAACGTAAATTCATCCCTTGGTGAAGAACGGTTTACAAAAATAAAATGAGTAGTAGGAGACTGCTGAGGGGAAGCGCCTGTCGAAAAGGTCATCACCAGGTCTTGGCTTTGAACAGAGGAAATCAAAAGGAAACTAAATGTGATTGTTGCAAAAAGTAATTTTTTCATGGTAGTTGGATTAATGTAATGAGCTCTCTTCAAATACTATATTAATATTGGAACATATAACGAGAATGGAACCGCGTTTGGTTTGCAAAGTTTTAAATATTATGTAAAAAGACTATATTTTAACAGTAGAAATGAAATACCGCAAAAAACATAATAGGGTAAACCATTAAAATGTCAGAATGAAAACCCGATAGAAGCGATTAATCTATTATTCTTAGTATCAAAATCGAATTTCTTACCAAAGAAAGTTATATAGTTACCCAGGTTGGAAAAATTTCCCTCATAGCGAGCGTCAATATGCAATTTCCATAAATCCAGGCCAATTCCGGCCTGATATCCCCAGGTCAGGTCATCAAAAAAAGCTTTGAAGTTTGGATAATCTCCAAAGCCACCGCTATTATTTATAAAAATATGGCCTACAGGTCCCGCGCCTAATCTTACGGCCCCAACCTTAAGGCCAAGGATTATCGGAAAATCAATATTCTTGTATGAATCTCTGATTATTGTTTTACCATTATCACTGTTAAAAAGAGAATCGAGGCGATAATCAATGCTCGAAGAGTTATAAACGATTTCAGGTTGAAGGAAAAAGCCACCCATTTGCATTTGTATAAAGGCACCCGCATGGACACCATATCGGGCATTTTCAACAAAAAGGTGATAGTATTGAACGCCATGATCATCTGTGATGATAAAATCTTTTGGCGATATATCAGGTGTAGATAACCCAAATTTTATACCCGGCCGGACCTGCCCACTGGCAAGCTGACTGAACAAAACAAACGAAATTAAAATCGAAAGTAACCTCATGGCGTTTATGCAATTCATTAGAGAAGGGTATTTCGCTATATCAAAAGTAACGCCTTATTTCGTCAACCATTACATCCACTACGCAGGGAGTAGTAAATTTAACCTCGATTTAATACTTTATAACTCAATTTAATGGAGGATAAGCCACTACACGTTCAATACCTTGGGAGTTATAAAGATGTCCGGCAATGCCCTGTGATGGATTTGCCTGAATACTGCTTCATTGGACGATCAAACGTTGGTAAGTCTTCCATCATCAATCTGGTCACCCTTCAAAATGAAATCGCTCGTACCTCAAGGAAGCCGGGTAAAACGCAATCGATCAATTTATTTAAGGTTATGGAAAATCCCGAATGGATTATCGCCGATCTCCCGGGTTACGGTTATGCCCAGATTTCAAAATCGACCAGGGGACAATGGTCAACTATGATAGATAACTATGTTGTTTCCAGAGAAAATCTCATGTGTACATTTCTTTTATTGGATATTCGCCATCCCAGGATGGACAATGACCGTGAGTTTATGAGTTACCTTGGATCTAAAAAGGTACCTTTTTGTATATTATTCACGAAGTCAGATAAGTTGAAGCCGCTGGAACTTGATAATGCCCTCGATGCTTACAAGCAAGAAGTTTTGAAGGAATGGGAGGTATTGCCTCCTTTCATTGTCACTAGTAGCATCACAAAGTCAGGAAGAGTAGACATATTGAAATATATCCAAAGCATCAATACTATTTTTGCAAGGCAAGCCCTGTGAAAAAGAAAACGACAACTAAAATATACCCGCCTCTAGTCCCTGAGATAAGGGATTGGCCGATACACAAGCTCTATGAGGATAGGGAGGGGCTCATCAATACCGTGGATGCACAGACAGTAGATCATATCCTTGAAAAACATGGTGAACGAATCGGAGATCTCATCTCCCGTGTAAGCTATCTTGAATTAATCCGCCTCAAGGAAACACCCTGGAAGGTTGATCCACCCAATGAAGTTCAATTTTGGAAAAGAGTGCGGAATGAAGTCACCGGGAATGAAAAACTTCGCCCCGAGCAGCAACTTCAGAATAATACTGAGCTACTAAAAAGAATAATTCATCGATACACAGCAGAGATCGCCGGCAATTTCAAAGAGAGTACCTTTCTCTTTGCAAGGAAATTCCTCACTATCTTTTTTAAGCGATTGCTTAATGCCGCTGCAAGTAAAAAATTCCGCAGGCTATGGAGTACGAAACTGGAGTTGTATGAACGGATAAAAATTCATGGTGATGTGGACAAAGTGAGGGGAATGTTCAAGCACGGTACTGTTGTGATCCTGCCTACACATTTGTCTAATCTTGACAGCATCATGATCGGGTATGCCCTTGATGCTGTAGTTGGTCTTCCGGCTTTTTCCTATGGAGCAGGACTCAATTTGTACGAATCCGAAATCTTTGCATTCTACATGACAAGATTAGGTGCCTATCGCGTTGACAGGCGAAAGAAAAATCCGATTTACCTGGATAGTCTTAAGATTATGTCTCAGGTGATGTTGGAGCGCGGTACAAACAGCTTGTTCTTTCCCGGTGGGACACGTTCACGGTCTGGGGAAATTGAGAGGGAATTGAAATACGGTTTGCTCAATTCATTGCTTTCCGCACAGCGATCTATTTATCAGACAGGAGGAACACAAAAGATAATTGTAGTTCCCCTGATCATTGGGTATCACTGTACTTTGGAAGCGCAGACCCTGATCAATAGCCATCTGAAATCAACAGGCGAAGAGAAATATGTAGGTTCCAGAAGGAAAGCCCTAACGATAAAAAGTATTTTATCTTTTTCATGGAAATTCTTTTCACAAGCCAGCGAGATTCATCTTTCATTTGGCGAACCCATGGATGTCCTGGGATACCGGCTGGATAAAGATGCACATAGCGTTGATGACCGGGGTATGGAAGTGGACATCAGGGAATTCTTTTCTCTACATGGAAAGATTGAAGCGAACCGTCAGCGTGAATCTGTGTATACGCGGAAGCTCGCTGAAAAAGTTGTTGATAATTATCAACGATATTATGTTGTGCTGACGAGTCATCTTGCGGCGTTTACAGCATTTGAATTGATGCGAAAGATTCATCCCTCGATGGATTTATATGCCTTGCTTCGACTACCTGTGGATTTGCTATCCATTCCGCTTCCACTTTTTAAGGAAACATTTAATAGGTTTCTTGATCTATTGAAAGAAATGGAAAAGAAAGGAGAAATCAGGTTACAGACAGAATTACATACGTTGCCTCTCGATGAAGTCATTCGTCATGGCATCAAGCATTTGGGCACTTTTCATGCAATACTTCCACTTAAGTTTGGGAATAAAGGAAATATTTTACTAAAAAATCCATCTCTTGTTTATTATTATCACAACAGGCTCGCTGGATACGAGATTGAGAATATGATCAGCTGGGATCAGGAAAAAATCCATGAGGCCCGCGAAAAACTTGAAGAGCAGGTATAATCCAAATCAGAACATGACCTTTATTGTACTGGACCTTGAGGCTACATGCTGGCAGGGTAATGCTATGAATCGAGAGCAGGAGATAATTGAACTCGCCGCTTATAGTGTAAACGGCTACCGTGACTGGATTGATAGCTTTCAACGCTTTATCAAACCAACATCTCATCCCAGGTTGTCTGCTTATTGTATTGAACTCACCGGGATCAAACAAGATCAGATCAATAAAGCCAAACATTTTGACAGGGTGTTTCCGGATTTCCAGGAATGGCTGGAAGGTCATGATCAACCTCAGCTTATTTGTACATGGGGCAACAAAGACATGTCGATCATCAAAGATGAATGTCGGGCGCACGACATTGATAACAGGTTTTTACCAAATAGTATTGATTTGAAAAATCAATATGCTTCAATACATCAACTGAGTAAAGAAGCCGGACTTCAAAAGGCTCTGGAGTATTCATCTATTGAATTTGAGGGATCGCCACACAGAGCCATTGACGATGCTTTCAATACAACAAAACTCTTTTTGCAATATCTCGATAGGTGGCAATATTGAAAGGAAGAAAGATGCCATGACCAGCTGACACGCATCCATGTGCTACAACTCAACAACCGGAACAAGAAGTTGTAAAATTTGATTCAGATTCAGCACAAATGTTTAGTCAAGTTTTTTATTGATTGTTTAGTCAAGCTTTATATCATCGGAAAATATTTACATGATCATGATGACATGAATAATTTATGAGGAACATTTTTTTGTCCGCAGATTAATAAATTTATCCTTTCCCTGGCTTCATTTGACGCCTGTCGAGAAATAGCATTCATTAGTAGATTGAAAGTCGGGCTAAAGCCATTAGCCGTACCAATGACAGATGTTCAAACGTTTCCATGTAAGAAATCAAACACAGATTTCGAATCCTAAGGAAAGTAGAGTTTTTTTCATACTAATCTGGTCTTTTGTTAACGGAAGCTAAGAAGTTAGCTTCCTTTTTTCATTTTATAGGCATGTATCTTTGACACTGATGAATGAAGTGGTAAAGATAGAACAGGTGCTGCCGAATATGGACAACTGGGTGATCGTTGATGTCAGGGCACCAATGGAATTTCAGGCCGGTCATATTCCGGGGGCCATAAATATTCCTTTATTTTCTGATGAAGAAAGAGCAAGGGTAGGGACGTTGTACAAACAGGTAAGTCCGGAGGCGGCGATGAAGGAAGGACTTGATATAGCAGGCTCTAAAATGAATCGCCTCTTAGAACAGGCAGCTCCATATGTATTGGATATAAAAAAAGAAATGCTCATCCATTGCTGGCGTGGAGGAAAAAGAAGTGAATCTGTACAATGGTTATTCAATTTCTCCGGTATATCCTCAAAGAGGCTCGAAGGTGGTTATAAAAGTTTCAGGAATTCCGCAATTACATATTTCAATTCCATTCCGAATGAGTTAAAAATCCTTGGGGGATTTACAGGTTCTGGTAAAACGGAAGTTCTAAAAGAGCTTCACACCAGAGGCCATCAGGTGATCGATCTGGAGAATCTTGCCAATCATAAAGGAAGTGCGTTTGGTTCGATAGGAGAGAAGGAACAACCTTCAAATGAGCAATTTGAAAATAATCTGTTCATGGCATTTTTATCTCTGGACAGAACTAATCCAATATGGCTTGAGAATGAATCCAAAAGTATTGGTAAAGTATATGTGCCTGATGGCCTTTGGCGGAAAATGAAAAGTTCAGTATTGTTTAATGTTGAAGTTGATAAAGAAATCAGATTGAACAGGGTACTTCGATATTATTCAGATCCGGCAACTACTGAAATACTGAAAGAATCGTTTACTAAAATTCAGGAACGATTAGGGGGCCTTGAGTATAAAAATGCAATCCAGGCGTTATCCGACGGCGATTTAAAAAGAGCGGCCTCAATTGCATTATGGTATTATGACAAGGCCTATGCTTTCCAGGTGGCGAATTGGAATAAGGATCGTATCATTCATTTTCAGAATTGCATTGATATCTCTGGAATAACGGATGCTATACTAATGAATTAGCAATATGAAGTATCTAATATACAGTGTTTTATATATATTTGTTGAAGTAAATTAGTAATGAACGATGGATGACGTTGCCGCTCAAATAAAGCTCACTCAATATAGTCATGGTGCAGGATGTGGATGCAAAATATCACCAGCTATACTGGATTCCATTTTAGGGCAGGTGCCAAAGGATACAATAAAGTATTCTTCACTTCTGGTGGGCAATGCACAGCGTGATGATGCAGCAGTTATGGACCTGGGGGACGGAACTGCGATAATCAGCACAACAGATTTTTTCATGCCGATTGTTGATGATCCGGAGACCTTTGGGCGAATAGCGGCTACGAATGCGATCAGCGATATCTATGCTATGGGTGGGACACCTTTAATGGCCGTTGCCATTCTGGGATGGCCTGTTAATATTCTCAATCCTGAAATTGCAGGAAGAGTAGTTAATGGAGCTCAATTGACATGTATTGCAGCAGGTATACCATTGGCTGGTGGCCATAGTATAGATTCACCTGAGCCCATATTTGGACTTGCGGTTACAGGTCGGGTTGATATCCGGAACATTAAGAAAAACGGTGGTGCCAAACCTGGAGATTTATTATTTCTGACAAAGCCATTGGGTGTAGGCATATTGACGACTGCTGAGAAGAAAGGAATCATAAATGTCGGGGACGCCGAAAAGGCAGTGGCTGTAATGACCAGGCTTAATATAGTAGGAGAGAAGCTCGGGAAGATTATCGGGGTGTCTGCGATGACTGATGTCACAGGATTTGGCCTTGCCGGACATTTATTGGAAATGTGTGAGGCGAGTGAAACATCAGCCAGGATCAACTTTGTTGATTTGCCGATCATCGATGAATCTATCCGCTTTTATGTTAGCCAGGGATGTATCCCCGGAGGTACTAATCGTAACTATGATAGCTACGGAAGTAAACTTAAACTTACGGAAGAAGATCAGCGATTCATCTTATGCGATCCACAGACAAGTGGTGGATTGCTGATAGCGGTAAGTCCTCATGCAAAATCTGAAGTTCAGGATATTCTCAGGAATGAAGGTTTATGGTCAGAGCCAATAGGTATAATGGAAGCTCTGCAGGACTGGACCGTATTTGTGATTTAAAGATAGTAGCTATTTTAAACAAAGTCTGAATCCAGGGATCCTGCTTTAATTTGATCGGCGATCCAGGATAGCCAACTCTTATCCTGAATATCGGCATATTCTTCGGTGTAACCGCATGAAGTGCAGATGTATCTATCGAAATAACAGAATTTCGTTCCCCATTTTGTTAACTGAATACGATTGGAAGAAGTGGGGCCTTTGAAAGGTGGGATGCTGACGATGTTAGTTGATTTGCACTTTGGACATGTATTGGTTTGTTTCATTAGCCTTGTGTTTATGAGAGAAAGCAGAATATTTCTACTTAACATAATATAAATTATGGGCAAAGTAGATTGAAATTAAAGGGATACTTCATAGACATATCCTTTTTCATTTTTGTTTTCTTCATTGCTTATATAGACCTTATGGTCACCATTAAACAACACACTTTCACTTTGAAGATCCTGATCAATAGTGATACGTTCTGAAACTCCACCAAAAAAATCAGTGCCGGAGAAGTTCGTAAAATGGATTAAAAAGGGATGATGTGTATGTCCTTTCACATTGTATCCGATCAGCACAAGTTCGGATTTAGAATGATCAGATTTGTAATCAGCACCTGTAATCAGTCCTTTAGCGTCAAAGCTTTTCAGTTTCCTGGCTACGTAAGATCCTGGTGTTTTGGGTATTCCATAAACATCAGTCCGCAGATCCCCCCGGTTTTTGGTAAATAAAAAAAGGCTGTCACCGGCAGATACGATGGCTTCACAGTCAAAATTATGCCTGTTGGAATCATTGAAATTGGTCTGGCCTTCGTAACGGAACATGATTTTTTCAGGGACAACTTCGTCCAGATTTAACACCTCTGATTTTCTCAACTTATAGATCATCAGGTTATGACGGGTTCCGCCATTGTTTCCGGTATCACCTATATAGACATAATCTTCATCCTTTGTCAGTTCTTCCCAATCGTTATTTCCTACGCCATCAATTTTGATTTTCCGGGTTTCATGATCATGTGTAAGATCAAAGGAATAGAGGATTGGTTTGTTGCCTCCGTCATTGAGCGCGACGAATGTATTTTTGTCCAATTGAACCATTCCTGAACATTCCTTCAATTCCTTTGGCAACGATATCACTTCGAGTAACGGATGTGTATGATCCATGTCTGGTGAATGAGTATGATCTATATTTAAAGGCGGATTGCAAGAAAGCGCAATCCAAAAGGAGGATATAAAAAAGAGGAGTTGAAGCATTTTAATGCAAATCATTTAGGTAAAAATAGATGTATTTGAATTGGAACCGTTCATTCCTTCATACCGATTGTACGATTACATTGTGCCGCAAAGAACTATATTTTATCTAAATGAGTGAAGCTGATGGTGTTATCTAAAAAAATTCTCTCTTATCATTTCCATCTAAAGCCGTCAGGTCATTTGCCTTCAGGTATTGATTGGTTGCTGCCATATGAAGACAAAGAAACAAGACGATGCATGACTTTATTTTATGACAGATATTATAATGACGTAAAAAAGAGGACTTTTATTTTGGGTATCAATCCCGGACGATTTGGGGCGGGCATTACTGGAATTCCGTTTACAGATCCCATTCGACTGGAATCCCTGGATATAGAGAATTCGTTTCGAAAGCTGCAGGAATTATCCAGTGTGTTCATATATGATATGATCAACGATCAGGGCGGACCTGAAAAATTTTATTCCAGATTTTATATCGCCTCACTGAGTCCGTTAGGATTTGTGAAGGGAGGAAAAAACTATAATTATTATGATGAGCGGGCATTGTCGGAAGCAGTCACACCATTTATTATCAAAAACATTGAAACTCAAATCGAATTCGGTGCGGATCTGCGCAAAGTTTACTGCCTGGGTCAGGGGAAAAATTTTGAATTTTTAAAGAAATTAAATGAGGAGTTCAACTGGTGGAAAGAAGTGATCCCCCTACCCCATCCACGCTGGATCATGCAATACAAGCTCAGGAAGAAGGACGAATATCTCGCGATGTACAAGGATTTATTGAATGGATAACCTGTGAATTATAGGCAAGTGGAAACCAAAAATCAGTAACCTGTAATCAATTAATAGTATTGACAGGGCTTGCCCCTGTCTTAGTAAAACACTTTGCCGTACAGCTAACGGAGTCGTCGTCAAACACTTTGCCCCACAGCTAACGGCGTCGTCGTAAAACACTTTGTCCTACAGCTAACGGCGTCGTCGTAAAACATTTTGCCCTACGGCTATCGGCGTCGTCGTCAAACACTTTGCCGTACAGCTAACGGAGTCGTCGTCAAACACTTTGCCGTACAGCTAACGGCGTCGTCGTCAAACACTTTGCCGTACAGCTAACGGAGTCGTCGTCAAACACTTTGCCCCACAGCTAACGGTGTCGTCGTAAAACACTTTGCCCTATAGCTAACGGTGTCTTAGTAAAACACTTTGCCAATGTCTTAGTAAAATAATTACGTTTCTATATACCTGGAATAAAATAATTCCTATAGAAGATCACTTTACATCTCAAAAAAAAATATTGACAGATAAGCCCAAGGCAATAATGATCAATAAATTAAAGAGTACGGAGAGGAAATATCCGGACAATGATGATCTAAGCATTTAGGAGTACGGACAAGTCGCGACCTGTACGTACTCCTAAATGCATAGATCCAAATAAGGATTTATCTAATGACGGACAATAATGATGTCCAGATACCCTGTTTGGTAATAGCTTTAACGACAAATAAGCCTATAGGCATATTGGCCACATTTATTTCAGCATAAAGGCCATCTGCTTTTTCATTTCGAATAGATTTTCCATCCATTGAATAAATCTCAATGCTGGACAAATTATAATCGGATTTGAATGCTACGTTATAATCTGCAGGATTCGGAGTCATCTGGATCGCATCTTGATTCAGGATAGGTATGGCATTGACCTTTTGAAGCTCAAAAGCTAATATCTGGTAGCCCGATGTGTATGGAGAAGTGGGATCAAATTGTGTACCTACGCCACGAACAAAATTGGATGCTTCAATAGCCTGCTGATCAATGCCTGAATCAGCATCGACCCTGATGAGCACTTTGGCACCCTGGGCATGCTCCACATAAACGTTAAAGCCACTCGTCCCTGTAGCTACAATGCTATCAATGGTGAAAGGACCGAATGCAATATGACTGCCTTCAACTTCTTCCGAAACATTAGCCACCAGATCCGGTGACACTAAGGCATTGCCTGAAGACACAACGTGAATATCATCAGGTACAATTTCAAGTAATCCGTTAAACTGATCGATCGTACCGGATACAGTCACCAGGTCTCCTTCCGTCACCGTATAGGCTCCGGGATTAAATGAAAATACATTGATACCTGTGTTATTATTATTGATTACATAGAACGAATAACCGCTGGGCAAAAAATTGATGCCATGTACGACACCCGTAACACGAGTCGGAACGCCTTTAAATATGTTAACACCATTTGCCCCATCGGTGGTGCGTAAAAGTTCTAATGTGAAATCTGTATACGTTGTTGGATCATATACAGAGACTGTTCCGGTCATACCACCCCCAAAATGGAGATCGCAGCGATAATTATTAAATCCGGCATTATTAAACTGATAATCAAATTGCCATGGCCCGGCCGCAGGGGCACCACTAAAAAAGTCATTAGTATTGGTTGAGAAAACACCTTGCTTTCCATCCACGTTATGTGGGATAGCTTCATTATTAATCCAACGCACTGAATCACCGACAGCAACAACAACATTTTTAGGTGTAAACTGGAAATCAGCAATATTGATAGTCACTGCGGGTCCACCTGTGCTGCCGCCCCCTGAATTGTCAGATCCGGGAGTTCCTAAGACTTCATGGCCATTGATGGTCATACCGGTTGCACCTGTACTTGCATGCCAATTAGCACCATCATTATTATCAGAAGATGGGTCAGTTAGTTCAAGAGATGGACCTGTGCCATTTGCCTCTGTTGGCCAGGGGTCAGTGGTTTTATAGGCTACGCTGTCAACAAAATTTCCGGCAGCGTCAACCAGGATAATCGATTCGCCACCATTTTTCAAAGCTCCGCTTGACCATTGGTGCACATTGACACCAAATATATTCTTCATGGCTCTTGAACTAATGGCGGTGACAAAATAATCGCCTCCATTCAATTGAATCGCCGGAAATGTATCGACAACACCAGCCGTAAAATGCCATCCGGTCAGGTCAAAATGGCCGGTACCTGCATTGTAGATTTCAATGTATTCGAGCGAATCATTTCCTGATTCAGGAGGATTATAGCTGATTTCATTGATGACGATTTGTGCGTTTGTCCGAATGGATAAAAAAGTCACAAATGCAAAAAGAAGTAAGTATAGTTTAATGCGCATAATGCTGATTTTAGGATTTTAACAAATTAAGCAAAATTATTTCGGATCAAGAAATATTTCTGCGATCATACATCTTGCACTGCCACCTCCCACATCCTCAATGGTGGTGATTGGAGAAGCAACAATCCTGCAATATTCTTCAATGGCACACCGCTGTTCATCAGTGAGACTTTGTAAAGCTCTTGAGGACATGACCATGAGTTCTTCTCCTCTGTTGTTTTTTAGTGCCAACATATTTCCTGCAAAAGATTGTACCTGGGCATCAGTGATCTCGACCACCTTGTGGTCCTGTGAAAGACTTTCCCTGAGTGCTGTCCTTTCATCTGGATCTGGCAGACATTCAAGACACACTATAGCAATATCAGAAGCGATAGCCATCATTACATTGGTATGATAGATTGGCTTGCCATTGCTTTCAGCATAAAAAGTGTGGGCTTTGTACTCCAACAGATCACACCATTTTGACAATAATTCTTTATCTGTTCGCTCACTGATGCAGGCATAAGCGATTTTTGCCACCCGATCAAGCACCATACTACCTGTGCCTTCAAGATACTGATGTTTTTGTTCAGAATCTTCAAGATGAATCCAATCCCTAAATCTGAAGCGGGATGCTATCTGCCCTACAAGGTCATCTCTACGTTCCAGTCGGCGTAAAGGTGAAAACATAGGATAGGTCACAATCTTCCCGTTATCATGGAATGAAATCCAATTATTTGGAAATACAGCATCAGGTTTTTTGGGGTCGATGCTGTCATTTAAGACCGTAACATCAATTCCTTCTTGTTGAAGAAGTTGAGCAAATCTGTCGAATTCTTTTGTGGCCTCTGTAGGGATCACGGCGGATGTATCTTCACCAGGATTGTGTTGAAAAGCATTGTTGGCGGCAGTCTCGACATTAAAGCCAAAAGCTAAAGGCCTGATCATCAATACATGTGAAGTAACCTGGGTCATATGATGTTCAAAATTAAGCTGTAATATCAGGTATTCTTAAACGAGTTTAAACAATAAAATGAAAGGTCACAAAAAGTAAAGCGCTCCCTGTGTACCAGAGAGCGCTTTTAATAATTTATGTCACAATCATTTAATTGAGAATGTATCTTACGCCAAGTCGCATTCTCCATCTGGATGAAGTACCACCGATGTTGAAAAGATCTTTCCCAGTTTTATTGCCCTGACGGTATGTAAATTGTGGTGTTGTTCCATCTGCCTTGTAACCTTCAAATTGAAGTATTTGGAAATTATTGAAATCCACATTTGGTGTCCCGGGCACAGAATAAAAAACACCCCACTTATTATTCAATAAATTGGCCAGATTGAAGATGTCAAGTGAAAACTGAATTTTGTGGATATCCCCACCAAGATCAGCACCAAAATCCTGCCGAACTACCAGATCGAATGTGCTATTGAAAGGAGCGAAAGATCCATTTTTCTCTGCATATTTTCCCCTCCGGCTACTAAGCCCTTTGTCAGACTCGATCAAGGAGTTGAAATTATCCCACTGCTCAGCAGCAGTTATAGTTGTTCCTGCCGCTATATAATCTATAAGGTTGATTTCGGATTGATCACGAGGAACATATATCAATGTCCTGTTTCTGCTTGTGCTTCCTCTTTCTGCATTTATATTTTGTGCTGTTGATCCTCCTGCAAAAACATAAGAGAAAGTTTCACCAGATTCTCCATTATAAAACAGGGAAACAGAAGTTGTAATTCCACTTGTCCAATTATGCTTGTAAGAAAGATTTGTCAACACGCGATGTCCGATGGCAAAATCTGTTCTTCCAAGCACTGGAAAATTCCGACCATCTATTCCCACCTGGCCTCTCCACTGTGAAGAATTTTGAGAGGAAGTTCCTTCCTGTGTTGCTTTACCATCACCGTAATTGTATGCAGCATAAACAGAAAAATCATGACCAAATTGTTTTGCAATGGATGCTGTAAGGTTATACGTATAACCTTCATTAGTATTCGAAGCTAAGTAAACACCACCACCGTAAATATTTACGAGATTCTTATTTACATAAACAGGTCTTGTATCTGGCGTTCCGGTCCAATTGAACTTTATGGTAGGATCGCTATTGATTTGTGTATAGACTATATTGTTCAGTGTTTTTGTAAATAGCCCTTCAAGTGAAAACTCAAATCCATTTCCAAATTTCTGATCCCAGGCCAGATTTGTTCTAAATACTTGTGGATATTTAAAATCTTTGACAAAGAGATCTACCTCACCTGAAGGTATCGCAAAGTTCGGATTAGTATATTGGTTGTTAACGTCAGCAACAAATGCAGCAGAACCACCAAGATCGGCTTGTGTAACACGACCGATTGTCAAGCCATTATTGGTAAACATAGCTCCTGGCCACACGAATGGAATGCGACTGGTAAAAATTCCGGCACCTCCTCGTAAAATAGTTTTTCTATCACCTTTTATATCTAATTCAAAACCAAGTCTAGGAGAGATCATTAATTGCCCATCAGGGGCTTTACCTGCTCTTGCATCTTTAGCAACCGGATAAGTTGATTGAAAAACACTTAACGTGTCATTAAACAATACATCTTCTTTTGGATCAGTCGTGATAACCGGAACATCAAGTCGTACACCTCCGGTCAAAGTAAATTTTGGGGTTAGCGTCCATTCATCTTGCGCATACACGCCCAATTGCATCGCATTAAATTTTGCAGCGGCCTGTGTAGCATCTCCCGTTGCTTCATCTATGAGTGAATAACTTCTTACGTAAGAGGTTGCCTTTACACCTGTAATAAAATCATTGAGGCTGTCAAAAGTGTATGAGCCGAAGTTCTGGCCTATAAATACATTGTTGAATGAATAGAATTCATCATTTGTCCCAAAAGTAAATGTATGATTCCCTTGGTAAAGTTTAAAATTATCAGTCAGTGTGAACGTGCTTTGATTCAAGAGATTTGAAGTGGAAAATTCTTCTGTTCCGAATCGAATTGTGCCGTTGGATTTATCTCTGATGATGACAAATGGGAAATTACTTCCTATCGTACCACGATCATCTTTCACTTTTGTAAATCCAAGTATCAGATCATTTGAAACTTTTTGACCCAGGCGAGATTTCAATTCTATAGCTGAACTATTTGTAGTACTTGGAAAAAATATACCATCATTATTGTAGTTGATGGTTGTGGTACTTCCTGAATTCCGATCATACTGTTCAGCTTTTGTATATTGGTGACGAATAGTAAGACGTGAATTACTTCCCAGGTTGAAATCCAGTTTTCCGAATAATTTCAACCCTTTCAGCTCATCTTTGGTGTCACCGTAACCACCCGGATCATAACCATACGTATTGATTAGGAAGTTTCTCAGATTGTCAAGATCAGCGGTTTGAGCCCTATCAGCAACTGAGGTATACTGAGCGGTTTCGAATGGAATAGGTGTCGCGTCATTTTGAATTTCTGCATTGGCAAAGAAGAAAATTTTATCTTTTTTGATCGCGCCTCCAATTGAAGCACCATAGATATTTTTTGAAAAATTTGCCAATTTGGTTCTGATTGAATCCGGATTTTGAGGAAAGAGTCTTTCCGCGAGCTTGAAATTAGTTTTACCCGCAAGGCCTTCGTTCTGTAAAAAATAATAAGCTGTTGCTGAAAGTTTGTTAGTCCCTGATTTCGTCACTGCATTTATTCCTCCTCCTGCAAATCCGCCAAGTGAAACATCATACGGAGATAAAACAATTTGAAATTGATCAATAATATCAATACTAAAGGGACTAATTCCTGTCTGGCCTCCATTCGTTCCTGAGGAAGCTAAACCATATACGTCATTATTAACAGCACCATCAATGTAGATTGCATTATACCTGTTATTAATGCCTGCAAAGCTTATACCATCTCCAAAACTGTTGGCTTGCGGAGATAAACGCAAATAATCAGAAACATCACGATTAAGTGAAGGTGTAGTAGCAATTTTATCTGAACTAATGTTGGTACTTGTTCCTGCGGTCTGTCCGGTGACTCCGGAAGAAGCAACGACCATCACTGCATCCAGTTGAATATTGGCTTCAGAAAGTGTAAAATCATGGCGATAGGTTTCACCCAGACGTAGCTCGACATTTTCAAGGGTGAAAGTACTATAACCAGTAAAAGAAACGACAACCGTATAAGGACCGCCTACTCTTAATCCGGGTAATTGATACTTTCCCTCAATATTGGTTGCAGTTCCATAGCTTGATCCTGACGGAACATGCACGGCAGATACAGTAGCACCGATGACAGGTTCACCGCTGGCATCAGTTACAATTCCTCTCATATCGCTTGAGGTTGTGCCTTGACTCCTTGAAGAATAAGAAAGAATCAGACAAAAAATTAGGAATAGAATTCTCATTTTCAGTAGTTTATATGCGTGATTGAATAATCGAAGGTATGATTGGAAACTCGAGTCAATGTCTTTTCGGAAGTCAAATTATTGTAAAGCTTATGTTTCTCAGAGCCCATGAGATCCATGCACTAATTTTACAAATGCAAGTTAATCATATATTTAATTATTCATTCTTATGCACTATGAAATAAAATGAGGCCTCCCCACCTGATTCCAACTATTTTTGCAACAGCTCTTTTATTATCAGTTGTAAATTGCACGCCCGCTGTTGACGGGACTGCATCTGAATCAAGTCCTTTAATGAAAATGATGGAAAAAAACATCCACCCCCCTATTGCAGCAAAAAAACCAAAAGAACTGATTACCCTGGGCCATACGCGAATAGATAATTATTACTGGCTCAATGATCGTGACAATCCTGACGTCATCGATTATCTCAACGCAGAGAATTCATACCTGGATACGATGATGTCGCATACAAAAGCATTTCGTGAGAAGCTGTATGAGGAGATGGTCGGACGAATCAAGCAGACAGATATGTCGGTGCCCTATAAGGACAATGGGTATTTCTATATCACGAGATATGAAGAAGGCCAGGAGTATCCTATACACAGTCGAAAGAAGGGAGCTATGGACGCCCCAGAAGAAATCATGCTTGATGTCAACCAATTGGCCAAAGGATTCGATTATTATGCCGTTGCAGGCCGCAGCGTAAGTCCTGATAACAAACTTTTAGTATATGGAGAAGATACGCTGAGCAGACGGATATATACATTGAAAATTAAAAATCTGGAAACTGGTGAGTTGTTGGCTGATGTCATACCCAATACATCGGGCGGAGCAACATGGGCTGCTGATAACAAAACATTTTTTTATACCACCAAAGAAGCCACGCTTCGGGAATACAGGATTTGGAAGCATGTCATCGGTACATCAGTAGGTGATGATAAATTAATTTTTGAAGAAAATGATGAAACATATAGCGCTTTCGTGTACAAAACGAAATCGAAAAAATATATCGTCATCGGATCATCATCCACATTGAGCCAGGAATATCGCGTACTCAGAGCAGACAACCCGGATGGTGAATTTAAAATCTTTCAGCCTCGTATTCGTAATCTTGAATACGATATCGAACATTATGGAGATATATGGTATGTGCGTACCAACAAAGACGCAAAGAATTTCAGGTTAATGAAAGCACCGGAGGTGGCCACGGGTATTGAGTATTGGACTCAAGTCATTCCGCATAGGGACGATGTGTTGCTCCAGGGAATAGATGTATTCAAAGATTTCCTTGTATTGTCTGAAAGAAAAGCGGGTATTACACAATTGAGGGTCATTCCAAATCAAGGGAAAGAACATTATATCGGGTTTGGTGAGAACGCTTATGTGGCTTCAACGTCGATAAACCCGGAATTTGATACGGACATATTGCGGCTGAATTATCAATCCATGACTACGCCCAATACGACGTACGACTACAATATGAATACGCGTGAAAAAACACTTTTAAAACAGCAGGAAGTTTTAGGTGGTTTCAATGCATCTGATTACAAAAGTGAGCGGATCATGGTCAAGGCGCGTGATGGTGTGTCGGTACCTGTCTCCATTGTTTATCATAAGAATACACCCCTTGATGGTACAAGCCCCTGTCTTATTTACGGATATGGATCTTACGGCATCAGCATGGATCCTAATTTTAGCTTGACGAGATTGAGTTTGCTCAACAGGGGATTTGTTTTTGCAATCGCTCATATCAGAGGTGGTGAAGAAATGGGACGTCAATGGTATGAAGATGGCAAGTTGTTGAAAAAGAAAAATACGTTTACAGATTTCATTGATTGTGGTAAATACCTGACTGCAAATAAATATGCTGATCCGAAAAAATTGTATGCCATGGGTGGTTCAGCAGGCGGTCTGTTGATGGGCGCTGTCTATAATATGGCACCTGAGATGTGGGGAGGAATAATAGCTGCTGTACCCTTTGTGGATGTAGTCACTACAATGCTGGATGAAAGTATTCCTTTGACTACAGGTGAGTTTGATGAATGGGGGAATCCTAAGGAGAAAGAATCTTATGATTACATGATGACGTATTCTCCTTATGATAATGTAGAAGCTAAAAATTATCCTCCTATGTTGGTTGTCACAGGGCTGCATGATTCACAGGTCCAATATTTTGAGCCTGCTAAATGGGTTGCAAAGCTTAGAGACATGAAGACTGATCAGAATCCTTTACTGTTGTCTACGAATATGGAAGCTGGTCATGGTGGTGCGTCAGGAAGGTTCAGGCAATTTAAAGAGACGGCTTTAGAATATGCATTTCTTCTGGATCTGGCAGGCAAGTTGGGTGATGAATTGAAAGGGTGAGTTTACTATATCCCCCTGCCCTATCTAGTGACCTTCGAGTGTCTCTGACCTCGAACCTGTAGTATCTAGGTTCGAGGTCAGAGACACTCAAACGTCATCTTCTTTTACAAACGTCAACACTTTTTTATCCTGACCTCGAATCTGTAGTATCTAGGTTCGAGGTCAGAGACACTCGAACGTCATCTTCTTTTACAAACGTCATCTTCTTTTACAAACGTCAACACTTTTTTATCTGTGTTCAGTATCTTCCTCTTTGTATTACTACTATCTCAAAATATCTTCATACAGCTGCACAAGTTTTGCAGATTCTTTCGCCCAGGTGAATTCTTTTGCAGCTTCGGTGCAGGCTTTTGACATGCGAATCAATTCTTCCGGATGATGATTGAGATATTGAATTGTATGTACTATACTTTCGGGTGAAAGCTCATCAATTAATATGGAGCATGGATATAGATCATTCACTCTTTTGTATTCAGGATAATTCATGTTGATGGCCGGAATGCCGGCATTAATGTAATCGAAGAATTTATTGGCCAGGGAATAATAATAGTTAAGACTTCCTGCTTCAAGCACGTTGATACCAATTTTTGCCTGGTTCAATAATGAACGTAAATCATCCGGATGTACCCAACCCAGAAATTTTACGCTCGTGTCCAGTCCAAGTTCTTTTGCCAGATCTTTTAATTGTTCAGTAATATCACCCTCACCTGCAAGCCAGAACTCCCAACTATCGAGGCTTGACATAGCCTTAATGCATTCCTGTAAGCCGCGTCCAACATTCAGCGCCCCCTGATATAAGAGAATATTTTTTCGAAGATGAATAGGGGTTAGTTCAACAGATGATGCAAGATGAGGCGCAATATTTCTGATGACTTTAAATTCAGAATTATATTTTTTATCCATGATGGATGCCAGTTCCTCCCCTACTGTGTATCTGAGTTCAAAACGCGGAATAGTGATCATGCCTATCCACTCCCAAATCCGTTTGACAAATGGACGACCTGTTAACTCCGGAACTTCTGTAAAAAATTCGTGCGCATCGTAAACGGATTTGCGTTTTTTCAAAAAACAAGCCCATCGAACGGCCAGCGCAGTGTCCAGGTCACAGGCACAGACGACATCATACTTATGTGTGATCAAGTGGAAGAATAATCTTTTATTGTATTCAATATAGAACAGAGGTCCCGTATTAAAAATACATTTCAATCGTACAGCTTTGAATCCGGGTGGCGCAAATGATTTAGAATCTTTCCACCTTCGTCCGATAAGGATGACCTCTGCGCCTGCTTCCGCAAGTGAACTACAGATGCGAAACATTCGTCGATCATGTGTAAGATCATTCGTTACCGTGAATATGATGTGTTTATTGTTGAGCATAGATTATTTTCTTCTGTAGATTTTATCTTCGAAGATCCGGATTTTGTTTTCATCAGCCAATTGCCGGAGCTCTTTTTTGATATTCACCTGCTGCTCGATTTGATATTGTGAAAGAAAATCTTTTACAGTAATACCATCATGTTCTTTTAATGTCTGGTCAATTGTTTCACCCCATGATGTTTTCTGTTTCTCTCTTTGTCTGCAGCGATCACAATGTCCGCATGGTTCTGTTTGATTTTCACCAAAATAATTTCGGATAAACATTTCCCTGCATTGAACATCTTCACCAAGGTAAGCCACCATCGCGTTCATTCGTGAAACAGCTTTTTCTTTCCGTAAAAGATATGATTTCATATCGATTGTAAAGTTCTGTTCAGGCACTCGTTCGCGTAATAGCGTAATCTGATTTTTACTTTGAGATCGCATATACCGAATCAACCCCAGAGTGTGCAGCTGCGATAATTGTTTTATAACTTCATTTTCATTCCAATTTAGAAAACGGGCCAGCCTGCTTTCCTGGATGTGAACATCTGATGACCAGAGACCTTCGTATCCCCTCAGCAGTGCTTTTGTCAGCAGGTCCACATGCGTATCAGCCATCTGATTACTGTATAATGTTTCGGCATCCGTCAGTATTTGTACAGTGCTGCCCCGCATAGCAGATTCATCAATGACAAACCAGCCATCTTTAGCGATGATATCAAGCGCCTGGTATACTTCTGCACTTTTATATCCAAATCTTGAAATGAATGAAGGAAAATCAAACTCAAATGTTTCATCTTTACCCGAACCTACCGCGAGGTCAAGATAGATATGAACTGATTTATAAACTCTTCGAAGTTCGGTGATGTCAGGAAAACTGCTTTCAACTTTCTGGACAAGATTTTTAATACTTGAAGGTTTTACTACAATTATACAATAGGCTTCCTGGCCATCTCGGCCCGCCCTGCCCGCCTCCTGGTAATACTCTTCAATGCCTGGTGGCAAATCAAAATGGATCACCATCCGCACATCGCTTTTATCTACGCCCATACCAAAAGCATTTGTAGCCACGATCACTTTTGTTTTATTATGAATCCAGCTATCCTGTATGGTGTCTCTGTCCTGCATATCCATGCCACCATGATAGGCACCTGATTTAATTCCTTTGGTCTGAAGCCAATCCGATAATTCACGACAAAGACGACGATGCCTGACGTAAATGATCGCTGAACCAGAACTCCTGAGAAGTAATCTCTCAATATAGGGTAACTGGTCTTCGCGTGGAATGACATGGTAATGAAGATTGGGGCGTGCAAAACTATCCCTAAAGATTATGACCTCTTTCAGGTTCAATCGCTCAATGATTTCATGAGTGACTTCATTTGTTGCTGTAGCTGTCAATGCGAGTAAAGGAACGCCAGGAAGTATATTGCGTAATTCGCCGATATCCAGATAAGACGGCCTGAAATCATGGCCCCATTGAGATATACAATGTGCTTCATCTACAGCAATTAAACTTACGTTCATAGCTTTCACACGCTCAATAAAAATTTCTGTTTTGAGGCGTTCCGGAGAAACATACAAAAGCTTGGTCTTTCCAAATCTGGCATTATCCAGAATGCGATCGATGTCTCTGCTACTCATACCGGAATAAATAGCATCGCAAGGAATTTTCAATTGCTTCAGACGGGCTACCTGATCTTTCATCAATGCAATGAGTGGTGAAATAACAATGGTCACTCCATCCATACATAAAGCCGGGATCTGGTAACATAATGATTTGCCACCTCCTGTAGGAAGAAGGGCAAGCACATCCTTTTTTAGAATTACCTGATCAATTATATCTTTTTGAAGAGGCCTGAAGTTTTCAAAACCCCAGTATTGTTTCAATATGTGAAGAGGCGTGCCCAACTGGTGTGAAAATAGTTTAATCAGAATTTAGGACAATGTATCGTTTTTCCATTCTTGTGTCTCACTTTAAATTGATTCGAGGTGATTTCTATCGGGATGCCAAATCGGATCGTGATCGTCCCGAAATAATCATTTGTTGAATCGTTTCCGCGTTTGGTGCCCGTAGACACAACGACGGGTTCTGAATTAAGATATTCACCCTGGCGGTTAGCCAAAGCCGCGGTCAAAGGCCCGGCTTTAGCAAGTAACTCATCATATGAAATGTAAATTGTACTGACATCATCTATGTAATCGGTGAAGGTGTATGACATCATGGCCTCAAGGGCTATGATCACTTTGCCGGAGGTGAATAGTTTGAGACCGCCGCCTATTTGAATGGATGGTTGAAAAAGACTATAAGGTTTCTGATCTGGATAATCGGTTAGATATTGACCTTCTGTTCCTAAAGGGTGGAGAGCTACTTTTTTTCCTTCGTATGTTGTCATGGGATTCATATAAAAAATGCTGGCGCCTAATGAAACATAAGGGGAAAATGATTTTGAATTTTTTTGACTGAAGCCGACTATATTCCAATCCATTCCACCTGCAAGCTGAATGATCGGAGAAAAAAAATTGAGATTTCTGGTCCTTGTTATTTCGCGTTCGTTTAACAGATCATCTCCTGATAATCGCATGTACAAAAGATCGCTTCTCAACTGAAACCTGCTGCTCATTTCATAACCGGCGTGAACGCCCAGGACTGGCCCTATTTTAGCCCTGAAGCCATGGGCAATACTGTAGGATGCCAGTTCGCCCTGGTAGTTGGATATACCTGCGACTATACCTATGTCGCCCTGTGCCCAAGCCGTAGAGCAAGGGAGCCAGATCATCATGAGTACAGTTTGTAAAAGTGTTGATCTCAACTATTTCCTTTTTTGTTAATATAAACCAAAGGGTCGGGGCGAAGAGTGTGATCAAAGATATAGAACCCCAATCGTTGGAAGTGTTTGTATTGTAATGATAGAAGGCCTGATGGTTGGATATTGTCAATCATAAGTATGGATTCATCCAAAATAATAATTTCGCTTTGAACAATAAACTAATATTGCAGGTCTTTAGTATAGACTTAATTAGCTAAACACAGGTCGAATGCAAATCAAGAGTATTTTTTTCTTTTTATCCGTAATTCTCCTATTGTCGCCTCTGATGGGCCAGGAAGAAATGAAGGACTGGCATCAACAGGGTGCGAATAGCCATTATCCCACAGGTATCGGTTCTGCCGATTGGTATGCTACTCAGTCCGCTGGAAAATCAAGAAAAGTAATTGTAGCTGTTATTGATTGTGGTGTCGATATTCAGCATCCTGACCTGAAAGATAATATCTGGATTAACCCTGGAGAAATAGCGGGTAATCATAAAGATGATGATGGTAATGGATATGTGGATGATGTTTCAGGATGGAATTTTCTGGGCGGTCCTGATGGAAAAAGCGTTGTCAAAGAGGCCCTGGAGGTCACCAGAATTTATGGAAAGGAAAGAGCTATGTGGGCGCATGCAGACACATTACATCTGAAAGGAAAAAAGAAAAGGGAATTTGATCAATTTGTTGAAATGAGATCAATCGTTGAAACAAAACTTGCCAATGCCAATGCAGATATCGACAAGGTAACGCAGATGGAAACGATTGTATTGAAATCACTCAATGCGGCCAAAGAAGAATTGCATGGCGATACACTTAATCTAAAGAAGCTGGAAAATTCGTCAAATGAAGATGTCCAGACAGCAGCGAAAATTATTCATAATGTTGAGGATCAGGGTATGGAAGTCAAAAGTATCGATTGGTTGATTGAAGTAGCTACTCAGGAATTTAAGTCTCAAAAGGAGAAGGACGAAGAAAATATCAACTTCATGTACAATCCTGATTACAATGCCCGGACAATCATCGGTGATAACTATTCTGATTTTGCAAACCGGACCTATGGCAACAATATTGTCGGCGGTGATTTCTCATTTCATGGTACTCATGTATCCGGAATTATTGGCGCAGAACGTAATAATGGAATTGGTATAAATGGAATTGCAGATAATGTAGCCTTGATGGCTGTGAAAGTTGTTCCTGATGGAGATGAAAGAGATAAGGATGTCGCCAATGCTATCAGATATGCTGTGGACAATGGAGCTGAAGTGATCAACATGAGTTTTGGGAAAGGATACTCGCCTGAAAAATTTCTTGTTGACAATGCTGTCAAATATGCTGCCAAACATGATGTATTGCTTGTGGCTGGTGCAGGCAATGAAGGAGCTGATGTTGATGTGACCCCGAGTTTTCCAAATGACACGTATGCAAGAAAGAGTCTTTTCGGACCCCGAAAAGCGAAGAATTTTGTTAATGTTGGAGCATTGTCACCAGAGGGTGGAGAGCAATCTATAGCTGAATTTTCAAATTATGGGAAGAAGAATGTTGATGTCTTTGCACCTGGAGTATATATTTATTCTACCACACCTAATGGCGAATATGAATATGCGAGTGGTACAAGTATGGCTTCACCTGTTGTAGCCGGCGTAGCAGCAATGATCAGATCAAGGTATCCCAAATTGTCAGCCGAACAGGTGAAAGATGTCCTTATCCGAAGTGCAAGAAAGTTACCTGCTAAAGTGATTCAACCGGGGACGTACGACATGGTATCTGCAGATAAATTGGGCGTTTCAGGTGCTGTGGATATGCCTGCTGCGATGAAGATGGCTGCGCAAATGAAAGGGAAAAGAAAAGCGGCTAATATGCGTGCTGAGTATGTCCGTCCGAATGGGAAAACATAGGCAAAAGGCAATAGGCAAAAAGGCAATAGGTAAAGGACGGAAGATCAGGCAAGAAATATTTTATCAAAGAACCCTTACTTCCTTAACGAAGTTTTCGCCGAGGCGTTGATTGACTGATGTTATGATTGTCTCTTTCATAGTGGACAATTCTGCTTTTAAAGGTGAGGAATCTATATAGAGCATCAGCACCTGTCCATCGAGTTTAATCTTTCGTGTGTATCCATTGATGACAGGCCCCATCAATTCAAGCCACATTTTTTCTATCCTGGTCTGATACAGACGTGCTCTGAATTGAGGTGATTGTGCAAATACTTGTAACCAATCCTTTAATGGCCGGTTGTTGTCTCCCTTCATAAAAATTTTCGATTTTCGATTTTCGATTCGCGACGCACACCATTTCTTCTCACATCTCACAACTCCCGTCTCACATCTCACTCCCGTCTCACATCCCACATCCCACATCCCACATCCCACATCCCACATCCCACATCCCACATCCCACATCCCACATCCCACATCCCACATCCCACATCCCACATCCCACGACTGATTTACAATCTACAAAATCACATCGGTATTTCATGCAACTGATCAGTCGAAATAAAATCACTTACTCTTTTGCCGGTCGTATGGGATAAAAAGATCTGTCCGTATTCAGGTAGTGTCAATATTTCCATAAGCCGGGCAAGTCGGTTTTCATCGAGTTTGTCAAATACATCATCAAGAATAAGCATAGGCGTGGTCCCGATTTCTTCACGCAAGATCCTGTATTTGCTAAGGTGTAGTGCGAAGATCAATGATTTTATCTGGCCTTGTGATCCGTATTCTTTTGCCGGCATATTCTTTATACCCAACAGGTAATCGTCCTTGTGAATTCCTGCATTTGTTCTCATCGTGTTTTTATCTGCTTCCCAATTCATATCCGCAAGTACTTCAAAAGGATATTCACTTATCCTTGATGAATATGACAGACGCACATTTTCTCTGTTGTCCGAAAGTGTGAGATAAGTTTGTAATAATATGTCTTCAATTCGGGCTGATAGCCATTTTCTTTTTTCAAAAATAAGGTTGGCATGTGATGTCATCTGTTCATCATAAGTTGTGATCATCCGCCGGAGATCTTTGAAGCCGGCTTTCAATGCAGCATTTCTCATCTGAAGTAAATGATTGTAAGAAACAAGTGCAAGGAGATAAGCCTGATCAATCTGGCAAAGCAAATGATCAATGTACCGACGTCGTGAAATGCCGGATCCGTAAATGAGATCGATGTCTTTCGGTGCAGAAAAAACAACTGGCATAAAACCAAGGTGTTCACTTATACGCTCCAGTATAACTCCATCAACCGATAATTCCTTAAGGATTCCGGGCTTGACCTTGATGATAACTTTGTGCATGGAATTGTCTTTGGCCACATCACCTTCAAGACGAAAAAAAGATTCATTGTACCGTACTATTTTCTGATCATGCGGATTGAAATAACTTTTCCCTACACAGAGGTAATAGAGACCATCAAGCAGATTCGTTTTACCGGTTCCGTTTAAGCCATGGATCAGGTTGAACTTCGGACCGAACCGAAATTGAACTTCTGAATAGTTTTTAAAATTGGTAAATGAGACCTCCCGGATCAACATTGGCTTCATTGCAGGACATTAAGCGGATAACCTTATCTTCGCTGTCCGGCTAATATAGTTTTTATGGCTCAGGTTAAAGAAAAAAAGACAACAGTTGCTGCGAATGGCAGTGCCAATGGACTGACTACCAGCACATATCATAAGTGGTATGAAACCATGATGAGAATCAGGCGATTTGAGGAGAGAGCCTTAAAGATGTATTCCATCAATAAAATCAGGGGATTCCTCCATGTCTATATTGGACAGGAGGCTATAGCTGCTGCCATTACGACAGCGGTCAGACCCACGGATCCAATTGTTACAGCTTACCGTCAGCATGGCATTGCTTTGTCCAGAGGTGTTACAAGTCAGGCGTGCATGGCCGAGTTATTTGGCAAAGAAACCGGTGTGAACAAAGGAAAAGGAGGCTCGATGCACTTCTTTTCGAAAGAGCATCATTATTACGGCGGCAATGGGATCGTAGGTGCTCAGATACCCATCGGAACCGGGATAGCTTTTGCGGAGAAATATAGATCTAGTGACAACATATGCCTTACTATGTTCGGGGAGGGTGCTGCAAGGCAGGGTGCATTGCATGAAGCTTTCAACATGGCTATGCTTTGGAAGTTGCCGGTCTTGTATATCTGTGAGAACAATTTTTATGCCATGGGGACTTCTGTGACCAGGAGCAGTAATGTCACAGATATGTATAAGCTGGGCCTATCGTACGAAATGCCCAGTTCTGCCGTAGATGGCATGGATGTGATGAAAACCCATCAGGCATTATCTGATGCTGCTGCCTATGTAAGGTCAGGTAAAGGACCTTATCTACTTGAAATAAAGACATACCGGTACAGAGGACATTCAGTATCTGATCCTGCAAAATACAGATCGGCTGAGGAGTTGGAGAATTATAAGGAAAAGGATCCGATTGATCACCTGAAGGCCTATATTGAAGAACATAAATTGCTGAAAGCCTCTGATTTAGAGGCTATTGATAAAGCTATTCTTAAAGAAATAGATGAAGCCGAGGCGTTTGCAGAGGATTCAAAATTTCCGCCTGCTTCTGAGTTATTTACGGACAATTACATGCAGGAGGACTATCCTTATATCAGAGATTAAGTCCAACTTTACCCCTACCCCTGATGCTTCGACCTGCTACCCCTTCAGTCTATTGCTACAGCTCATTAACTGGGCGAATTGATTTAAATCTGGCCATCAGGGGTAAGTGCAAATAATCAAATAACAAATTATTTAAATTCGACCTCCTTTCAGGGGCAGTGGGTGAAAGGAATAATTACCTTTGCACCACTTTTTAAAAAACGCATATATCAATGGCTATTAAAAGAAAACAGGTTAAGAAAGACGACGAAACACTCATTAACCTGGCATCAGCAAGGGTACAAGCAACCACATTTTTTGAGCGTAACCAGAAAATGATTTTAGGCGTTCTTGGTGGGTTAGTGCTCATCATCGGAGGATGGTTTGTATATCATAACCTTATCATGGAGCCCAAAGAAGAGAAAGCAATGGCGCAGATGTGGATGGCCCAGGTTCAATTCGAGCAGGATTCATTCAATTTGGCCCTTGACAATCCGGGTGGTGGGTATAGCGGGTTTTTGAAAATAATTTCAGATTTCAAGGGAACCAAAGCAGCAAATCTATCAAACTATTATGCCGGTATTTCCTATCTCAATCTTGGAAATTTTGATTCAGCCCTTAAGTTCCTGAATGACTTCAGCCCTAATGGAATTATTGGCCCGGTCATGAAGCATGGTGCTCTGGGTGATGTCTATTCGGAATTGAATCAAATGGACAAGGCCGTAGACAATTATAAAAAAGCTGCAGAGGCTTCTGAGAATGAACTCCTGACCCCTTATTACCTGAAGAAATTAGCTATGTTGTATGAAACGCAGAGCGAATACACGAAAGCTCTGGAGATCTATAAAAAGATCAAATCAAAGTATCCTAACAGTAATGAGGCATTGTCTATCGATAAATATATAGCACGAGCTGAAGCACGCTAATCATGGCTTCAAAACATGCCCCTTCAAGTCCATCTGTCTTACCTGATGGCAAGCCATTCAAAATCGGGATTGTAGTGTCACGGTGGAATGAAGACATTACGAATGCGCTTCTTGAAGGCGCTAAAGCTACTTTATTGTCAGCAGGGGTACTTCCTGAGCACATTGAAGTTCTTTTTATCCCGGGATCTTTCGAGCTTCCATGGGGCGCACGACAATTGATGAAAGCGGATAAAAAAGATGCTATCATCTGCCTGGGGTGCATCGTACAGGGCGAAACGAAGCATGATGAATACATCGCGACGGCAGTCGCAAATGGAATTATGCAGCTCTCGATTGCATCCGGCATCCCTATACTTTTTGGTGTGCTGACCACAACTTCATATGAGCAAGCCCGTGACCGGGCCGGAGGAACCTATGGTAACAAAGGTTCAGAAGCTGCCACAGCGGCGCTACAGCTTGCCCAGATAAAATCCGGCGACAAGTCTGAAAAAAAGAAAATCGGGTTTTAGTATGAAAATCATCCCCATTGAAACAGGCCGCTTTAAGCTGGATGGTGGGGCCATGTTTGGTGTCATCCCCAAAACCATATGGCAAAAAATGATTCCGGCAGATGATAATAATCTCTGCAGCTGGGGTATGCGATGCCTGCTGATAGAAGAAGGTGATCAACGCATATTGATTGATACAGGACTTGGCAATAAACAGGATGAGCGGTTTTTTAGCCACTATTTCCTTCATGGGGATGAAACCCTTATTAGTTCATTGCGCAATGCAGGGTATGAAACTTCGGATATCACGGATGTGATCATCACTCATTTTCATTTTGATCATGTAGGCGGGGCAGTCAGCAAGGATGAAAATGGCAACCTCTCCCCTACTTTTCGAAATGCAAAATACTGGACAACACAGAAGCATTATGATTGGGCTAATGAACCTAATGCGAGAGAGCGTGCATCATTTTTGAAAGAAAACTTTGTTCCGTTGAAAGATGCAGGCGTATTGCATTATGTTCCGGAAGTACAGGGTCATCAATGGAATGATTTCATAAAGATCAGGTTTTCGTATGGGCATACGGAATCGATGATGTTGCCTGAAATTAAAGTGAATGATGAAGTGACCCTTATCTATGCAGCAGATCTTATACCTTCTGCGCATCATGTCGGATTGCCTTACATCATGGGATATGATATCCGTGCGCTGGTCACACTAGAGGAAAAAACTCCTTTCCTGAAAGAGGTAGCTGAAAAAGGATATTATTTATTCCTTGAGCACGATGAGGATACGGAGTGTATATCCATAACATTGGATGCCCGTGGAAGGCCTGAAGTGGATAAACGATTATCACTTTCGGAACTGCTTCCGTGGTCTTGAAAATTAACGTCCCAACTCAAATTTTTGCAAATAAATAATTCCTGATCCATCCGGGAAAAGAGAATGACCACACTGCAATGGTTTAGTTTTGAGAATGGTATAGTACAATAGATTCACATTGTTGAATCCTAAATTGAGCTGATACAAAACCATTGTTTAAAATTTAGTTGTCTCATTTTTCTACCTGCTATGCATCAACTAAAAGCTTTCTCAAACTTCTATATTTTTCAACATATATAACTCCCCTCCCTTATAGACTCGCCGGTTAGATTCGTCACGGTTTTACAAATCCGGATCATTTTGAAAGCTTGTAAATCTTTCTGTATTCCTGTCATAAATGTGTTATGAAAGTGTGCCACACCATTCTGAGGGATATTTCGGGGCTAAAATTTAATGATTCAGAAGTACTTGGAAATTCAAAATACCCGACATATCTTTGACTTTTATTCCAAAAAAGTCAAATGGTTGAAAAAGACTCAGATCGGTCACAGGTGAAATTAGAGCAGATTTTGACGGCTGCCCAAAAACGCTTTGGCCATTACGGATTGTCTAAAACAGCGATGAATGATATCGCTAGTGATATCGGTATGTCAAAAGCATCATTGTATTATTATTTCAAAGACAAGGAAACCATTTTCACGGCTGTCATGGAGAGAGAGCAGGTCTTATTCGTACATGAAATGCGGAAAATCATCGATGCCCCTGTCAAGGCCGAACAAAAGTTAACTGAATACGTAAATCTCCGAATAGCACTCCTGCAGAAAATGCTCACCCTGGGTAAGTTCAGTTTTGGAAGTTTAATGGATATAAAACCACAGATACACTGCCTTCTTCAGGATTTCAATAAAGAAGAAAAAAAGATGATAGGCGATATCCTTGACGATGGCGTGAAGAATAAAGAGTTTTCAATAGATACGACACACAAGCACGCCGAGTTTTTTATCGATACCCTTCTCAGCATCCGAAAAAAAATTCTTTCTGAACATTCCGATGAAGATACTATTGAATTCTCTCCTCAGAAATATCAAAAGTTAAAAGAACAAACAAACATGTTTGCCTCCATTTTCATAAAAGGAATAACAGTCTAGAAGAATTAATATATCAAAACCATGAAGAAAACGAATACCCTGCGGTCTGTTTGTCTGCATTTCCTTTTTATCGCTTTTTTATTTATATCCTTTACGCCAATTGTTTCAGGTCAGGTTGAAACAAATATCACACTTGATGAATGCCTTAAACTGGCGACAGATTATTACCCATTGGCAAAACAAAAGGGTTACCTCCTGGCCATAGGAGAAAATAATCAAAAGGGCATTAACGGTTCATGGTTGCCACAGATCAACTTCAATCTGAAAGCTACCTATCAATCTGAAGTACCGTCATTTAATTTTGAGGGTTTTCCAACTATTGTATTTCCGAAAGACCAATATAGTCTTGGTTTACAAGTGAACCAGACCATTTTTGACGGAGGACTTAGCCATCAACAAAAAAATACAGACAAAGCAAACACAGTAACGGAAATTCAAAAAAATGAAGTTGAACTGTATAAAATAAAAGAAAAAATCCTGCAGCTCTACGGAAATATTTTATTGACCAAAGAAAATATAGAAGTACTGAATTCATATGCCAGCGATATTGAAAGCAGGCAATTGAAGATGTCTTCATCTGTACGCAACGGGCTCATGCTTCAGAGTGATCTTGATGAACTGGACGCTGTAATGCTGAAGACGGATCAAAACAAAATTGATGTCGCTTCCAGATTAAAGATGCTTTGCCAGATGCTTTCATTATTCATCAATCGCACAGTGGATGAAAATACCATGTTTGCTGATCTTCCAGTGCGTACTGAAGGCATCAATAGTGACATCATCAGGCCAGAATTGAAATTATTCTCATTTCAGCAAGGACTTCTCGGAGAGCGAATTAAATTATCTGCAAGTAAAACGCATCCGAAACTTTCAGCTTTTGGGGAGGGCGTTTTCGGCAGACCCGGATTTGATTTCCTCAATCAGAAAATGAGATTATTTGGCCTTGTGGGACTCAGCCTTACATGGAATGTCAGCAGCCTGTACAACCTATCCTATGATAAAAACAACCTGATGATCCAACAAAAAATGATCGATGAACAGCGAGAATTATTTCAGTTGAATGTGAATTCATCGTTAATCCAGCAAAATGGAGAAATCGAAAGAATAAAACAAGTGTCAAAAATAGATGACTCCATCATCGCCAAACGGGTGTCGATCAGTAAGACAAAAGCAAACCAACTGGATAATGGAACGATCACGTCATCAGATTATCTCAGCGAATTGAATGAGGAAAAACAGGCAACATTATCCCAACGCATGCATCAAATACAACTCGGCATAGCCATAGCAACACTTCATATAACCACAGGAAATTAATATAGATATTCAGCACGAATTATGGAAGAAACGAACAAAAATAAAAGCAGTCGAAAACTGATCACGAGGATTATATTCCTGTCGATATTGGTTGCAGGAGCTGTATTTGGGTATATGAAATACCGTGAGTCCAAGGGGTTTGAAACCACTGATGATGCACAACTTGATACAGATATCAGTCCGGTGACGTCAAGGGTATCAGGGTATATAGCCAAGGTTTATTTTACAGATAACCAGTCTGTAAAAATGGGCGACACACTTGTCGTCCTCGATGATCGTGACCTCGCGATTAAAGTCGCGCAGGCAGAAGCTGCTCTTGAAAATGCACAGGCGGGTTTAGGCACCACTAAAGCGAGTGCCTATTCGGTAGAAGAAGGCGCAAATATCAGCACATACAAGATTGATGAACTTAACGTACGTCTTGACAATGCAAAGAGTGAATATGATCGCTATAAAAAGATGCTAAGCGAAGGCTCAGTCACACAACAACAATATGACAAAGTCAAAACGGATATGGAATCCTGGGAAAAACAGGTAGCAACGGCTAAACAGGCTCAAAAAGAATCTTCTTCAAAGACGGGTGCAGCAAATAAACAGATAGCTGTTGCAAACAGTATTATCAAACAACGTGAGACAGATCTTAACTACGCAAAGCTGCAACTTTCCTATGCTACTATCGTCGCTCCTTTTGACGGCATTGTTTCAAAAAAGAATGCATTGCCTGGTCAGTTAATTCAGGCGGGCCAACCTCTATGTTCAATCGTAAATGAAAAACGTATATGGGTTGTTGCCAATTTCAAAGAAACGCAGGTCAGTAATATCAAAACAGGCATGAAGGTCGACGTAAAAGTTGATGCATTTCCGGATAAAAAAATAACAGGCACAGTATCTTCATTTTCTTCGGCGACAGGGTCACGGTTTTCACTTATTCCTGCAGATAATGCATCAGGTAATTATGTGAAAGTGGTACAGCGTATTCCTATTAAAATTGAATTGGATAATGAAAATAATGAGCTTGCTGATTTGAAACCCGGAATGAGTGTATACGTTAAAGTTGTTCTTGGAGAATCCTCAGCATCAGAAACAACCGTACCTATTGAGAAATCAACGACAGAAGGAGCGAGCCGTTAAACTATTGAGCGCGTAATTCTTAATTTTCCATACCTAATTCATGGCCAAAATAACACTTGAAAAGTGGATAGTGATCATCACTGTAGTCACAGCCTCCCTATTGCAACTCATCGATATGTCGATAGTAAATGTCACGCTAACGCAGATGATGGGCAATCTCGGTGCGACACTGGGTGATATCAGTTGGGTGGTGACCGGATATGCAGCTGCCAATGTCATCATGATTACAATGTCGGGATGGTTGAGTGCTAAGTTTGGGCGTAAAAATTATTTCACGGCCTCTATTATTTTATTTACAGTGGCGTCTGTCTTTTGTGGTACGTCTACTACGATTACGCAACTTGTTATCTTCCGGATTATACAAGGAATTGGAGGAGGAGGATTGCTCTCTACTGCGCAGGCCATATTGATTGAATCGTTTCCGAAAGAAGAGATCGGGATGGCAAATGCAATTTTTGGTATGGGTGTGATCATCGGGCCATCGATAGGCCCGACATTAGGTGGTTATATCACAGATCATCTTTCCTGGCACTGGGTATTTTTTGTAAATATTCCTATCGGTATCGCAGCGACGATTCTTTCCATTTTGTATATCAAAGAATCAAAACATATCACAAAAATCGGGAAGATGGATTGGCTTGCTTTGGTCTTGCTCATTGTTTTTATTGGTGCACTCCAGGTCATTCTTGAAAAAGGTGAAAGCGAAGACTGGTTTGAAACGCCGTATATCACCTTTCTTACGATAGCTTCTGCATTGGCAGGAATCATATTTGTCTGGCGACAGCTCACTGTTGAGCATCCGATTCTAAAACTTAGTTTGCTCAGTAATCGCCAATATGCGATAGGGAATTTCTTTTCTTTTATACAGGGCATGGGATTATTTGCATCCGTTTTTATTATTCCCGTGTTTTGTCAATCGATGTTAGGATTAACTTCAGAGGACACTGGATGGATACTTATGCCCGGTAGTCTTGCTGCGGGGGCTATGATGCCGGTTGTAGCTATAGTTATGAAAAAGACTAAAATTTCACCTGTTTTTCTTGCCGGCCTCGGTTTTGCTTTATTTGTTTTATTTGTTTGGAAGCTTTCGAGCATGAGTCTCAACACGAGTGGACATAATTTCTTTTGGCCGTTGATATTGCGTGGAGTTGGATTGGGATTAATATTTATTCCTTTGCTGACCATTACGATCAATCCTTTAAAACCTAAGGATATACCACAGGGAACCGCCATGTCGAATATGGTGAGACAACTGGGAGGATCTTTTGGAATCGCTATGGCTACAACCTATATCAGCACAAGGAGTGTATTTCATTATAATCGTCTCAGTGATAATATTTCGGTATACAATCCGCTGACGTATGAAAGGTTACAGAGTTTCACCGGCTTTTTTATGTCAAAAGGAAAGGATATAAATTCAGCTCAATTATCAGCGATCGGATCTTTAAAGGCAAGTGTATATAGACAAGCTATGGTACTTACCTATAATGATGTGTTTATGATCGTCGGGGTATTTTTTGCATTGTGTATACCACTCTTATTATTGTTCAGAATAAAGAAGAGAACACTGGCTGAAACCGAGCGGCAGGTAGAGATGCATTTGGCGGAGTAAAAACAAGGCTAAGGCTAAGGCGAAGCAAAAGGTAATGAGCAATAGGCAAAAAGCAAAAAAGAGGACGCAGATTTTTTAAGAAAAAAGAGGATCAATTTCTGTCAACATGATTGATTTTATTGTCAGAAGTTGAAAAGTGAGAGACTTTTAATATTCTATGACATTAAAGTAAAAGTCAATCTTTTTCCAGAAGGCTCACTTATCACTACCCCATTCTCATAAACAAGATTTCCATTGACCCAGGTGCCTTCAATCTTACCGGGTAAGGTTTTTCCTTCAAGTGGAGACCATGCGCATTTGTAAAGAATATTTTCTTTTGAAACACTAGTTTCTTTTTGTGTATCCAATAAGACAATATCAGCGTACGAGCCTTCATCAAGAAATCCTCGATCAGCGATGCGGAAACATAATGCCGGTGCATGGCACATCTTTTCCACGATTTTCTCAAGACTTATATTACCATCATGCCAGTGTGAAAGCATCATCAGGAGTGAATGCTGAATAAGCGGTAATCCTGAAGGGGCCTTCAGATAAGGTTCAGATTTTTCTGCCCATGTATGTGGTGCATGATCGGAGGCAATGATGTCAATACGATCATCCAGCACGCCTTTCAGAATAGCTGAACGATCCTCTGCTGTTTTAATCGATGGATTGCATTTTATCTGGTTGCCTAGTTCAATATAGTCCTGTTCGGAATAATACAAGTGATGAACACAAGCTTCAGATGTTATCCTTTTATCCTGAACATTTCCTTTGGTAAATAATTTCAATTCTTCCTTTGTCGTAATGTGGAGAATATGAAGTCTTGTATTATATCTTTTAGCTAAATCAATCGCAAGACTGGAGCTTTTGTAACATGCTTCACGGCTGCGGATCCACGCATGAGCAGATGGAGGTATTGAGCTTCCATATCTCGATTTAGCTTCCTCAAGATTTGCAAGGACAGTTGCTTCGTCTTCGCAATGCGTTGCAATAAGAGTGGGACAGGATGCGAATAATTTTTCCAGAACGGTCATATTATCTACGAGCATATTCCCGGTGCTGCTTCCCATAAACACTTTTACACCGCATACGTTGGTGGGATCCGTTTTAAGGATTTCGTCCAGATTGTCATTGCTTGTCCCCATGAAGAATGAATAATTGCCCCAGGCATTCGCTGAGGCAATCCTGTATTTGTCTTCCAGAAGCTCCTGAGTGAGTGCAGGAGGCCTTGTATTTGGCATTTCCATGAAGGTGGTCACGCCACCTGCGATTCCAGCCCTGGATTCTGAATAAATAGTGGCTTTATATTCAAGACCGGGTTCACGGAAATGAACCTGGTCATCAATGACACCGGGCATTAAGTACCTGCCATTGACTGAAACCTCAGTGACTTTACCTTTCAACTGAATATTAGGGTCAATTCGCTCGATTCTGTCATTTCTGACCCACAAATCGCACTCTGTTATTTTGCCACGGTTGATGATGCGGGCCTCTTTGAAGACAATATCCTTCATGGGTGTAAGATAAGGCAGAAGAGGCGGAAAAGGCAGAAGAGGCGGAAAAGGCAGAAGAGGCGGAAGAGGCAGAAAAGGCGGAAAAGGCGGAAAGGGCAGAAGAGGTGGAAGAGGCAGAAGAGGCGGAAGAGGCGGAAAAGGCAGAAGAGGTGGAAAGGGCGGAAAAGGCAGAAGAGGTGGAAGAGGCAGAAAAGGCGGAAAAGGCAGAAGAGGCGGAAAGGGCAGAAGAGGCGGAAAGGGCAGAAGAGGCGGAAGGAGTTCAGAAGCTACTGATCAAAAAATATATAGTTTTGCGCTTCCAATTTTGAATCCAATGCACATTTTAAATCCATTTGCTAATACCGAAACAATCATTGGCATATGTGGTGGTGGCCAGCTGGGGAAGATGCTTTGTGAAGCGGCATCAGTCTGGGACTGGAAGACAGCCGTTTTGGACAAACATCCTGATGATCCTGCAGCGCAAATGGCTCATCGTTTTGTACAAGGAGATTATACGAACTATGATGATGTACTTCAATTTGGTCAGTCTGTTGATCTGATCACAATAGAGATTGAAAAAGTAAATCTAGAGGCCTTGATTGAACTGGAAGCGATGGGTAAGATTGTTCACCCTTCACCAAAAGCACTTGCCATCATTCGGGATAAAGCAAAACAAAAACAGTTTTTTATCGATCAGGGCTTACCGACTTCTCCTCAAATACTCTTTGAATCAAAAACAGATATCCTCAGAGCAATAGGGAATGATGGTATTGAATTTCCTTTTGTTCAAAAGCTTCGTTCAGGTGGCTATGATGGAAGAGGTGTAGCAATCATTAAATCAAAATCCGATTTATTGCTTCTCCTTGATGGCCCAAGTCTGGTAGAACCTTTTATAGAAATAGAAGCAGAAGTGGCTGTCATCGCAGCACGAAATTTAAATGGTGAAATAAAAACATTTCCACCGGTAGCCATGTCATTTCATCCCGAGGCTAATCTGGTGGATTATCTCTACTGTCCTAGTGGATTAGGTCCTGCTCTTGAACTCGAGGCCACACAGATAGCGCAGGCAGCGATTGAGTCACTTGAAGTATGTGGATTGTTGGCGGTTGAATTATTTCTGACCTCAGACGGTGATTGGCTGATCAATGAAGTTGCACCTCGTCCCCATAACAGTGGTCATCATACGATTGAATGTTGTAATGTCAGTCAGTTTCATCAGCATCTTCTGGCGATATGTAATTTGCCTTTGATTGATCCGCAATTGCATTTTCCTGCAGTGATGGTCAATATCCTGGGTGAAGATGGTTTTGAAGGACCGCCAAAATATTTAGGGGTAGAACAGGCGTTGAGGATGGGTAATGTGTATGTACATCTGTATGGAAAAAATATTACCAAGCCCTTTCGAAAAATGGGACATGTGACAGTAGCCAACAGAAGTATAAACCAGGCGATAAAAACGGCTAATTTTATTAAAGATCAAATCAAAGTCATCTCATGAAAAATCCATTGGTAAGTATTGTGATGGGATCTGATTCTGATCTGCCGGTCATGAAAGCTGCTGCTGAAATATTGACATTTTTTAAAATTCCTTTCGAACTTGATATTGTATCAGCACATCGTACACCGGAAAAAATGGTGGACTTTGCAAAGAATGCACATACCCGTGGCATCAAGGTGATCATAGCAGGCGCAGGTGGTGCGGCACATTTGCCGGGAATGATTGCAAGTCTCACTCCCCTGCCGGTTATAGGTGTTCCTGTAAAATCTGGATCTAATAGTACTGAAGGCTGGGACTCACTACTATCGATTCTTCAAATGCCGGGTGGAGTACCCGTTGCAACAGTTGCTATCAATGGGGCGAAGAATGCAGGGATATTGGCAGCACAGATTATTGGTACATCTGACGAAAAAATGATGAAGAGGGTTATAAAATATAAGGCAGAATTAAAAGAGGAAGTGGAAAAGAAATCAAGAGCAACAAAAAAATAAGTACGCAGATTTCATAATTAAAAAAGAAAAAAGTTATACATAGTCTCAGACTACGTACAACTTTTTTCTTTTTTAATCCCGCCGGTTAGACTGTGGACAACTTTAGGAAAAGGGTCCCCTTCAGGGGATTTAGGGGTCAATCCCGTTTATCTGCTAATAGATATAAAGCAGCCATCCTCACCGCTACCCCATTTTCAACCTGTTGCAGAATAATAGAATGTTCGGAATCAGCAAGATCGCTGGTGATTTCCACACCACGGTTGATTGGTCCGGGATGCATGATGACGATGGGTTTAGATAATGTATTCAGCACCTGACGGCTCAGGCCGTAATGCATGGAATATTCCCGAAGACTCGGAAAATATTTTGTTTGTTGTCTTTCCAGTTGAATGCGCAATACATTTGCAACATCACACCACTCTAATGCTTTTTTGAGATTGTATTCAACGGTTACCCCAAGGCTTTCAATATGTTTGGGCATTAATGTAGGAGGCCCACACAGTTTTACTTCAGCTCCGAGTTTATTGAGACAATAAATATTACTTAGTGCAACGCGAGAATGTTTGATATCACCGACGATCACAACTTTTTTTCCTTTTACACTACCCAATCTTTCGCGGATAGAATACGCATCAAGTAATGCCTGTGTGGGATGTTCATGTGTACCATCGCCTGCATTGATGATATTTGCATCGATATGTCTTGACAAGAACATATGGGCACCCGGCGCGGGATGACGCATGACGATCATATCCACTTTCATGGATAGGATATTATTGACGGTATCCAGTAATGTCTCTCCTTTACTGACTGAAGAAGAACTAGCACTGAAATTGACAATGTCTGCACTTAATCTTTTTTCCGCGAGTTCAAAAGATATACGTGTGCGGGTTGAATTTTCAAAGAAAAGATTTGCTACCGTGATATCTCTGAGCGAGGGTACTTTTTTGATTGGTCTGTTGATCACCTCCTTAAACTGATCCGTCGTCTCAAAGATGAGATTGATATCATCGCGGGTGATGTACTTTATCCCGAGGAGATGTTTCGTGCTCAGTTGTTTGTTAGCCATACAATTATTTTACGTCCTCTTTGCTCGGATAAATTCTCACTTTACCACCACCGTCGTCCTGCCATTCCACTTTGACGTAGGCCTGATCAAGGGCATCCACAGCCATGCCGGCATAATCTGACTGGATAGGTAAATCCCGGTTAAACCGCCTGTCAATCAGGACCAGTAACTCAATTTTCTCCGGACGGCCAAAATGCTGTAAAGCAGAAATTGCCGCCTGTATAGTTCGGCCGGTATACAATACATCATCTATCAGTATCACTTTTTTATCGTCAACCAGGAAGTCAATTTTAGTGACACTGGCTTTTAAGGGCTCATGACGTATTCTGAAGTCGTCTCTGTGGAAAGTGATATCGAGGAGGCCGTATTGAAGGTTGTGTAGGTTTCCAAGGGTGCCTAGCCGGCGCACAATCCGGTCTGAGAGAGGTATTCCCCGTGGCTGAATCCCTATAATGCAGGTATCCTTGAAATCACCGTGGTGCTCTAAAAGCTGATGTGTCAGCCTGTCCAGAACGAGGTTAAGTTTTTGTTCGGATAAAATGATTCTCCCAGCACCCATCGGGAGGCAAATATAAATGAAAAGGGTCATTAGGCATAAGTTGGGGCGGATAGTTAGGTTTTGGGTTTATAGTCTTTAAGTTCTACAGTGTCCTGGATTACAATAAAAAATATTTCAGAGGAGTTTTTATTGCTGAATTTCCCACCTTCTATCCTTTTTGAGCGATATTCAGCTTCCTTGTATCTTTCCTTTATGAATCCAGTCCGTGTTTTGATAATTCTTTTATGCCAGTGTTTGTGTCTCACCGGGTTTAGTCAATACATCGAACTTATGAATGCCTCCTTTGAGGGAGAACCCAGCGATGCCACTGTACCTCAGGGATGGATGGCCTGCAAAGAAGGCACAACACCGGATATTTTGCCTGGATTCTGGGGTGTTTATAATGAGCCTTCTGACGGAGATACGTATGTGGGGCTGATCACCCGACAAAACAATACATGGGAAAGCATCGGACAGCGACTTACAGCTAATCTTGAAAAAGGGAAATGTTATACCTGGGCCCTCGATCTTGCTCATTCAGATACATATTCAGGGTATGATCAGCCGATTAAACTCAGGATATGGGCTTCAAAACTTAAATGTCAGAAGGATCAACTGATATATGAAAGTCCTTTGATCGAACATCAGGACTGGAGAACGTATCAATTCAGATTCACACCTGATGGTGACTACAGATATATACTCATTGAAGCATTCCATAGCGAACAACCATTTCAGTATAAGGGAAATATTTTGATTGATCGAGTGAGGCCAATCACCGCTTGTGACAAAACTTAAAATAAAAGAAAGAGAATGACCATAGTTTCAAACTTCGGAGAAAATATGATGTCGGTAGTTTCAAACCAATCATAAAGCAAAAAGAAAGTTATCTGTAGTTTCAAACTACGGATAACTTTCTTTTGCCTTTATGTTTGGGTACTACAGTTCCTTCTCGAGGTCCTGAATCAATTTCTTCAGCTTTTCGCGATTCTCTTCGCTTAGCTTTTGTGGGTCGATTTCTTTGAGTTTAATTTCGAGGTCGCGCAGATCTTGTTTTACTTCAACCGATTTGTTTTCAGGTTTACTTCTGAGTTTGGCTATCCCATCTCCGACTTTCTTAAGGAGAGCATCAAATTCACCATTGTCATATTTTTCCTTTTGTCGTGATATGAAATCGCCAACGGATTTACCCAGTTCTTTTGTTTCGTTGACGATCGTGTGGGCTTTCACTTTATCATCTTCCTTGCCAAAGAAATACATATAGCCTACTATGGCGGCCAGGATAATGACGATAATTCCTATAAGTCTGCTCATATTCTGGTAATAAGATTAGAAGTTTTTAATTTATTTATGAATCTACAAATTTTAGATTCTTCCAATGGATTTTGTTGAATTCGCATTTTGTAAAGTGGCACCATTTTAGAGCCATATATCCGGTACCATTGTCTATATTTCAAATTCATCTATCCGATGCCAAATGTAACGATTAAGGGAATCACTGAAGATACCCTCAAACTCATCAAACGAAAGTCGGCTGAAAACAGCAGAAGTTTTGACAAGGAAATTATTGAGTTGCTCGATAGATATGCTGATACAAGGTCTCTTGATCCTAAGCACATTCTTAAAGAGATCGATAAGTTTAAAAAGCATTTTAGAGATACATTATCTGGGAAAAGTATAGAAAATGCAATCAGGGAAAGAAGGAAGTGATTGTTGTTGATCCAAATATCATTTCATACCTCTGGATACCCGGACATGAATCTTTTAAGTCAAGGGAATTATTAATAAAAGATCCTGATTGGTGGGTTCCTTCTTTGTATAAAAGTGAATTGCAAAGTGTTTTATTGCTTCAGGTTCGAAAACAAATAATCGGAATAGAGGTTGCCATACAATTGATGACTAAAATTGAAAATCAATTCAAATATCATGATCAGGAAGTTCCATCCAATCTTATTCTGACATTGGGAAACCAAACAACCTGCAGTGCATATGATTGTGAATATGCAGGTCTTGCCTTATTGCGGGGATGTCCGTTGATTACGTATGAAAGAAAATTGCTAAGCACTTTCGCTCAATTCGCTTTGACATCTATTGATTTTCTAAAAGATCAAAACTAAAATCAATAAAATGAGAGTTGTTCGTTGTCTGAGACAACGAATCACATTCTATACATTGAAATAACATCCTATTTTTGCACCATGAAACTGGATTTTGAACATATTGAATCAAAGTGGAAAGAGATTTGGGCTGAGACTCATCTTTATAACGTAAAAGAAGACACCACACGGCCAAAATATTATGTTTTGGATATGTTTCCCTACCCTTCCGGTGCCGGATTGCATGTCGGACATCCATTAGGGTATGTGGGAAGCGATATTTATACGAGATATAAGCGGATGAAGGGCTTCAATGTCCTGCATCCGATGGGATATGATGCTTTTGGGCTTCCGGCAGAACAATATGCGCTTGATACAGGTGTACATCCTGCCAAGAGCACATCTGATAATATCATTCGTTATCGATCACAGCTCGACAATATAGGTCTGTCATTCGATTGGAGCCGGCAGGTTCGTACCGATGATCCCGATTACTATCGGTGGACACAATGGATTTTTCTGCAGATTTTCAATCATTATTATGACAAGACTGATGATAAAGCCTACCCCATCAGTCGTCTTATAGACATTTTTAAAAATAAGGGAAGTGTAGGCGTGAATGCTGCCGGTGCTTCACATACTCCATTCACAGGAGATCAATGGTCAGCGATGACTCCAGCCGAACAAAGTCAGATGTTGATGAACTATCGTCTGGCTTACCGGAAGATCGGATATGTTAATTGGTGTGAAGCTTTAGGCACTGTGCTTGCAAATGATGAAGTGAAGGATGGATTAAGTGAACGTGGAGGATTTCCTGTAGTGCAGAAGGAAATGTTGCAATGGTCGCTACGGATTACAGCCTATGCCGAAAGATTACTTAATGGAATGGAAACACTTCAGTGGAGTGAAAGTATGAAAACTGTTCAACGTAATTGGATTGGAAGATCGGAGGGTGCATTTATCCGTTTTCAGGTTGCTGATCTATCTGACGTATCAATAAAAGTCTTTACGACGAGGCCTGATACGATATTTGGGTCGACATTTATTGTGCTTGCTCCGGATCATGAGTTGGTACCTGCGCTTACTTCTGTTGACTTGTTGAAAGCAGTAGAATCTTTCAAAGAAAGAATAAAAAGTAAACCTGCTGAACAACGAACCACGAATCAAAAAACTCCGGATGGAATGTGGTTGGGTTCATACGCGATACATCCCATTACAGGAGATAAAATTCAGATGTGGATTGCTGATTATGTGCTTAGAGATTATGGCACCGGTGCGATCATGGCTGTGCCGGGCGATGATGCAAGAGATAAGACTTTCGCAGTTCATTACCAGCTTCCTGTAGTAGAGGTTATTGATCGTTCGCTGTTACCAGATGCTGAAATGGGTGATCGGGATGGCATCATGATCAATTCTTCATTTTTAGATGGACTTCATGTGCCTGCGGCTATTGAAAGTATGCTTGATTATCTTGAAAAAAATAACCTCGGTGTTCGCAATGTTGAATATAAGCTCAGAGATGCTAATTTCAGCAGACAACGATATTGGGGTGAGCCCTTTCCGGTATTTTATGATGACGCCGGCATAGTACATGCGATTGATGAGGAATCACTTCCATTGGAATTGCCGGATCTGGATGATTTCAAACCATCACCTGATGGACGCTCGCCATTAGCACGTTTGACGGAATGGACACAACCACTTCCGGGGATTACACGTGAGACGGATACGATGCCCGGCTATGCAGGATCATCCTGGTATTTTCTGCGCTATATGGATCCGACGAATGACAGCGCTTTTGCTTCAAAGGAAAGTATTGATTACTGGCAGGATGTGGATTTATATATAGGCGGTGTCGAGCATGCCGTGGGACATCTCATGTATTCACGATTCTGGCACAAATTTCTATATGATCTCGGGCGAGTACCCACACAAGAACCATTTAAGAAATTGGTCAACCAGGGAATGATCCAGGGTATTGTGGAGAGCCTGTTTTTATTCAAAGAGAAAAAAGATAGCAAGGCACATTTTATCAGTGCAGAACTTGTAGCAGAACGAAAAATTCCAAAAGAGCTTTTATCCTCCATTCCGGTGCATATAGATTTCGTCACTGATTATGGTCATCCGGATTCGCATTTGGATGAGCATGGCATCGCTTCGTTTATAAAATGGAGACCTGATTATAGCGATGCATATTTCGAAACAAAAAGCGGAATTCAGCAATTTCCTGATTTACATAATGTTGAATTACGCACGCTCTCTGAGATCGGAAAAATGTCAAAGAGATATCACAATGTTGTTAATCCGGATGATGTCATCGCACGATACGGGGCAGATTGTTTCCGGATGTATGAAATGTTTCTGGGTCCTATAGAACAATCAAAACCATGGGACACCATGGGGATCGAGGGGGTGAGCAAGTTTTTGAAAAAATTGTGGAGCTTATTCTTCAATGAGCAGGACGAATTGATAGTCAATCAGAATAGTGCAACTGATGATGCACAAAAGGCAATACATGCTACTATCAAAAAAATAAATGAAGACGTTGAACGATTTTCATTTAATACAGCGATCAGTCAGTTTATGATCTGTGTAAATGAATTACGTAAGCTTGATGAGCATTCTGAGGAGATATTAGATCCATTAGTAAGGACTATGGCTCCCTTCGCACCATTTCTTGCTGAAGAATTGTGGTCTCTGCTTAGACATCAATCTTCCGTTCATCTTACTGATTTTCCGGTCTATGATGAAAAATGGCTTGTGACGACATCGATCACCTATCCTGTCTGTATCAATGGCAAAAAAAGAGGTGAAATTAATTTACCTGTTGGCAGTACAAATGCGGATATTGAAAAAGCCGCAATGGATTTGCCTGAAATACTTAAATGGGTTGAAGGAAAACCAATCCGTAAGGTGGTGATCGTGCCGGATAAGATGATCAACATGGTGATTTGAATTTCCCATTGCAATTTTTTTAAGTGTACGGACAGGTCTCGTCCTGTCCGTACGCTTAGAAAAATAGCAGGTCTATTTCTTAATCGATGATCTTAAACGTAGTCCTTCTGTTCTTCTGATGCTGATCCTCCGTACACTTCTCACATTCACATATCACTGCGGGATTTGATTCTCCATAGCCCTGGGCCTGAAGTCTTATTGCGGGTATACCTGTCGATTTAAGATAATCAACAGCAGCCTGAGCCCTTTTTTGAGAAAGTTCCAGATTGTATTCATCCGTACCGCGACAATCGGTGTGCGATGATAATTGTATCCGGATAGCAGGATTTGTCTTCATGATATTCGAAAGAGTATTCAATGATGGTTTTGCGTCTTCCCTGATCGCCCATTGATCATAATCATAAAAAATATTTTCCAATACAATTTCCTTGTTTTTAAAAACAGGATCGAGCACCATGATGTGATTGATGGTCGTGATCGGATTCAATGAATCTCTTTTGACTTCACGGGTATTTAAAGTATATGTATCGGCAAGATGATCCCGATACCTTGCCGTAAAAACATAATCTTTATCCCAGTCAAGCTTTAAAATTATCTGTCCTAATTCATCTGTGACAAATCGCTGGTCCATCAATCCTTCAGACTGAATGATAGGTCCATTAGGCAAAGGTCGCTTACCTACTACTCTACTGTTAGGATCATCGACTGTTGCATATTCGGGTTCCAATACTCTGATCGCGACGAAGAGCTTGTAATTAACGAGTTGGACTTCTTTCTTTTTCTCAGGAAGCACAGGTGTGACACTTGTATCTTTTGATTCCCCGGAAAGTGAGAATGAATAAATGTCATCATGGCTGGATGGCCCTTCTCTTGATGAGGTAAAATAGCCTGTCATCAGAACGCCATTTCCTGGCTTGGTAAATGTATCAACCACAAAACCAAAATCGTCACTACCACTATTGATCGGAGCTCCGAGATTGATCGGTGACACCCATTGATTATTGGCATCGAGATAGGTCTTGAATATATCCAGTCCGCCGAGACCTGCAAGGTGATCCGACGAATAATACAATGTATCCTTATATACTGTGGGATATTGTTCCTCTCCGATTGTATTGATGACAGGACCCAGGTTGACAGGTTCTATCCAGCCTCCTTTTCCATCAGGCTGGGTGAAATAAATATCATGCCCTCCCTTTCCCTCCGGTGCATCTGACGCAAAGAAAATCGTCGCCCCATTGGCAGCAAAGGCAGGTTGCCCATAATTTATTTTTTCCTTTACAAATGGAAATGGTTGAGGCTCAGACCATGCATTGTCTCGTCTGAAACTCATCATTAGCTTGCACCAAGCATCATAGGATCCACTGACATAGCAACGTGTAAAAGCAAGCATCTTTCCATCCGGACTTAGCGCAGCTGTCCCTTCGTTGTCCTCTGTGTTAATGTGATCATCATATTCAGAAACCTGGGGTGTCGTGGAATTCGACTTTGAAATAAAAATATCTGAATATGCTCTTCCTGTCCACAGGTATGTATCTGAGTTTTGTTTCGAACCTCTGTCACTTGTAAACATGACCTGGCCCTGGCCAATTGGTTGTGGTGAATAATCGTTACCTGGGCTATTGAATGAAACAGGTTCTACGGTGTAGGCTTTATTTGAATCTTTTATCCAGGCCATTGCCTGTTTGCAAAGTGTAAGGCCGGAGCGATAACCGGCATTTCCAGGATTTGCTTTTAACAAGTCTTCATAAACTAATGCAGCATCTACATACTTCTCCTGGTGCTTCAGGGCATCGGCATAGTGTACCATTGATTCATCTCCGTACCCCTCTTTATTGGCTTTCAGATACCATTGGCCAGCCGAAACATAGTCATTGAGATAACTATATGACTCAGCGGTAAAGAAGGCAAGACGTGCTTTTTCTTTAGGGGTATGACTTGCTTCAAATTCTTTTTCGAACAACTGAGCTGCAACTGAATACTGCTTAACATCATAAGCCTGCTGGCCGGTCTGCACTTTCTGCGTGAAAGAACAGGCGGATAACAATAAATAAGGGATCAGGGCTATCCAAAAATATTTACGCATAAAGGGTATAACGATTTATGACAAGTAGCTGTTGCATTCTATTTTCAATGCTAAATATAAAAAGGGGAAAACCGATGTAGATCAATTCTCCCCTTTCAACAAATCAAATCTGAGATGTTATTTCACTTTCGTAGTACGTTTGAAGCTATGCATAGCTGAGGATTTCGGTTTGATATCTCCTGACAAGTCAGCCAGTAAAGGTGTAGCCACAAATATAGAACTATACGTTCCTGTAAGTAGACCGATGACCAGTGCAAAAGCAAATCCTTTAATACTGGCACCTCCGAAGAATAACAATGCCAGCGAAACAAGGAAAACAGTAAGTACAGTGATCAATGTTCTACTCATTGTCTGATTGATCGAGATATTTAAAATTTCATGCTTTGTTTTGCCTGTATACAGATTGAAATTCTCCCGAATTCGGTCGAATGTTACAATGGTATCATTGATGGAGTATCCGATGATCGTCAGCAGGGCAGCAATAAACGTCTGATCCAATTCCATCGAAAAAGGAAGTAATCCTCTGAACAACGAAAATGAAACCAATACGAATAAGGCGTCATGAAGAGCTGCTATCACAACACCAAGTGAATACTGCCATTTTGTAAAGCGGATAAGAATATAAACGAAAATCAGGAATACTGCCAGGATACTGGCATAAATTGAACTCTTCGTAATATCATCCGCTATCGTTGGGCCTACTTTGGCAGAACTCGTCACATGTGTTCCCTTGGAATCCGTCTGCATGAATAAGGCCATGTCGAGTTTTCCACCTACGAGGTTGTTTACACCTTCAAATAATTTTGCACTTACCTGATTATGAGCTTCAGTACTATTATCATCAATCAGATAACTGGTCGTGATATTAAAGGTATTGACAGCATCAATTGATTTGACGGTGGGTGCACTCCCGAATGACGTGGTCAGCACGGCACGCAAGGCATCATCATTAATTTTTTCGGATTGATCAAAAGCTACATTATAGGAGTAACCTCCTTTAAAATCCACACCTAAATCAAAACCGCGTACGATAATTGAAATCGTGCCTATCACCACAAAAGCGATAGAAGCGAAATAGGCATATTTTCTTTTCGATAACCAGTCTACATGCAAATGAGCCAGAAAGTTTTTGGTAGGTGGAATCCAGAATGTGATGGATCGTCCTTTTGCAAGCCACCAATCGAATATCATACGGCTCACGAGAACAGCGGTGAACATTGAACTAAGAATACCGATAAACAGAACCACTGCAAATCCTTTTATCGGACCTAATCCGAAATAGATAAGGGCTATGGAGGAAAGTATCGTTGTCACATTCGCATCAATGATAGCTGCATACGAATGCCTGAATCCATCTGCTATCGAATTTTTAAGGCTCTTTCCTTCTCTGATCTCTTCCTTAATACGTTCATAAATGATCACATTCGCATCTACGGCCATACCTATCGTCAATACAATACCAGCAATACCAGGAAGTGTCAGTACAGTACCCAAAGATGACAAAGCACCAAAAAGAAAGAAAATATTAGCAATCAAGGCTATGATAGCTACTATACCTCCTCCACCATAATAGAATACCATGAAGAGTAAAACAAGTAATGTAGCCACAATCAAGGCAATCATGGACTTGTTGATATTATCCTTTCCAAGAGATGGACCGATTAATGATTCCTGTACAATTGAAGTCCTTGCAGGTAATTTTCCGATCTGAAGAATATTAGCAAGATCCTGTCCTTCCTGAATCGAAAAGTTTCCGGAGATACGACTGTCCCCTGTAGTGATTGCTTCATTTACACGAGGGGCTGAAACGACTTCACCGTCCAGCGCAATTGCGATTTCACGATTGTTGTCCTGTGCAGCTTTTGTGGTCATGTCAGCCCAGGTTTTTGCACCCAGGTTATCCATTCTTAGGGTTACCGCTACTTGATTCGTTACAGGATCAGGGTTTGATGTTGCAGTTACAACTCTGTCTCCTTCAAGTGGTGCAACTTCAGAACCACGTTTCATCTTTATAGCATAGAGCTCATACTCATCAGTAGTTTTTCCATCCTTGTCTGTCGTGGGTTTAGCACTCCACATCAGTTTGACGTCTGGTGGAAAAACAGCCTTTACCGAAGGCCTGGAAAGCATTGTATCTATAGCATTGATCTTATTCTTATTCGCAACACCCATTACGGCAAACGGATATTGAATAGATTTACCATCGTAGAAATTTAACTTCAAAAGAGACAGTAGAGGGCCACTATTGGCAGTAGGATCCTTAGAGATGGGAACAACCCTGGTTGTCATTTCTGAATCAATCACTGTGCCAGTAGAATCCATTTTAGGACTCCATATGGTATCTATTCTTGTCAGTGCTGTATCGACTGTCGTTGTTGTGGTGTCACCTGCCTCTAATTTTTTGAGTCTGTCATCTGCATTTGCAAATGCTTCCATGATACCGGGATCAGATACACGGTAAAGATCCCAGAATTCAAGTTTGGCAGTTGACTGCAGATAGTTTCTTGCGCGTTCAGGATTGTCTACACCCGGTAATTCTACCAGGATAAGATCTCTTGCTTTGTCAAGAGAAACGTTTGGTTGAACAACGCCTAATTTATCGATACGATCTTTAAGCCGTTTGAAGGTCAGATCAACTGTTTCATTGGCTTTTTTCCGTAGGATGGTAAGAACGTCTGCATCAGATGTTTCGAAAGTGATTTCTTGTCTTAAGGTTGCATTCCTGGTAAAAATAGGCGCAAGCTTTTGGCCATTAGATACTTTAGCCCATTCCTGGCCGAACAATGTGACATAGTCTGTCTGTGTTTTTTTCAGCACTATATCGGCATTATCCAGTGCCTGCTTGAATGCAGGTTCTTTTGTGTTGTTGGACAATGTCTCAAGGAATTGTCTCAAATTCACCTGGAGTACAGTACTGATACCACCTTTAAGGTCAAGACCTAAAGCTATTTGCTGGCGTTTCAGTTTTTCGTAACTGAATTTGCCAAGAAGCGGTATCGAAATAACGGGTTCACTGGACATGGAGTCCAGATATTCGGCCCTGGCTATTTTATGAGCGGTAATAATTGCGTTTTCGTCAGTCAGACCGGCTGTTGCCTTGGCGGCAAAATTCTCGGCATCTCTCTCAACCTGTCGTGTAGGAAGTAAATAAAGATATTGTAACAAACAAACCGCTGTCAGTAGAATCAGGAAAAACCTGATAATTCCTTTGCCTTGCATATTGATTTTATTAGGTAATAGTTTCTGAAAAACTGGGCAAATATATAGCTATTACTCCGACTACACTCATTAACCATGCAACGAATTTGTAATAAGCTCATTTTCACATAAATATGAAGGAAAAGAATAGATTTGAGGGGTTATTTTCCGCATTTATACCCGATCTGATCATGCCCCGACACACGATCCGGGAATTTGGCTTAAAGAACTTTAGCAAATGGATGGTACTTCAACAAAATGCCTAATATTGTGGCTTAAATCAGATAAAACAGAATTTACATGGATCAGGACCTTGGTTTGCTATCGAAGGAAGAATTGACTCAATTGGAAGATGCTTTTGCATATATCACCATCCTCATAGCCGGTGCTGATGGCAAAATTGATGAAAAGGAAATCACATGGGCAGAAAAGATAGCCCATATCCGGACGTTCGCTGGTGATGAGCGCCTCAAAGCATTTCATGAAGAAGTAGATAAAAATCTGCATGCCCGAATTGAAACCCTTATCAACGAATTGCCAAAAGATGTGTCGTCCAGAAGCAAGATGATTTCTGAAAAGCTTGCACAGTTAAATCATGTCCTCTCTTCCCTGGATCCCTATATCGGGGCATATCTATACAAAGGATTTCTGAGCTTTGCAGAAAGGATAGCAAAATCATCAGGTGGATTCCTTTCGTTCTTTACCATCAGTCCTGAAGAAAAAAAATGGATAGGGCTACCGATGTTAAATGCCATCTTGTATGATGACGGGGAGGAAGAATGAAGTAATTTTCGATTTTCGATTTTCAATTTTATGATTGCAACGTATAGAGTAATCATTATTAATAATCCAAATGTGAACTTTGGCACTCATCAAATAAATTGAAATTAAAAAAATCGAAAATCGAAAATCGAAAATCCTCTACACGTTTCTGTTAATACAGTTGAGATCCTTAAACGCTTGTTGTAATCGTTCAACAAATGTTTTTTCTCCTGCGCGTAGCCACGCACGAGGATCATAGAACTTTTTATTCGGCTTGTCCTCCCCTTCCGGATTTCCGATCTGGCCTTGCAGATAGCCTTCATTCTTTTTGTAATAACCCCTGATGCCATCCCAGAAAGCCCACTGCATGTCCGTATCGATATTCATTTTTACGGCTCCATAGGAAATGGCTTCGCGAATTTCTTCCTGACTACTGCCTGATCCACCATGGAAAACAAAATTGACAGGATTATGATCAGTTTTGTATTTCGCCTGGATATAATCCTGTGAGTTTTTGAGGATCACTGGTTTCAATGTGACATTACCCGGTTTGTATACACCATGTACGTTGCCAAATGCCGCTGCAATGGTAAAATTGGGACTGATCTTCATCAGGTGCTCATAAGAATAAGCGACTTCTTCAGGTTGCGTATATAATTTTGAATTATCGATTCCTGTATTATCTACACCATCTTCTTCACCACCCGTGACGCCAAGTTCGATTTCTAATGTGATACCCAGCTCTTTCATCCGACGAAAATAATGCTCACAGATTTCGATGTTTTCTTCTATGGGTTCTTCGGATAAATCCAGCATGTGCGAACTAAATAAAGGATGTCCAAATTTCAGAAAATGTTTTTCCTGGTAATCCAGCATGCCATCCATCCAGGGTAACAAATTCTTAGCACAATGATCAGTGTGCATCAGTACAGTCACGCCATAAGCCTCTGCCAGCAGATGAACATGGTGAGCACCTGAAATTGCACCCAATACTGCGGCGCGTTGGCCACCACCAGTCAATCCTTTTCCTGCATAAAATGCTGCACCTCCATTACTAAACTGTATAATCACAGGAGACTTCACAAGGGCTGCAGTCTCCATGACGGCGTTGATGGTGTCGGTACCGATTACATTGACAGCCGGAAGCGCATAATTATTGTCATTCGCATGAGCCAGTAATTCGGAAACCTCTTCGCCATATAATACACCTGGCCTGAATTTGGTTGAAGCGGAAGTGAGCATATTTTTATGAGTTATGGTTTGAATATGTTTTTGAAAAATTAAACAATTTCTTTTGAAGCAAGGTAACGTTCTGCATCTAATGCTGCCATACATCCTGTACCTGCTGCAGTGACTGCCTGCCTGTAAATTCTGTCGGCTGCATCGCCGGAAACGAATACGCCTTCAACTTTGGTTCGTGTGCTGCCGGGTTGTGGGATTAAATAGCCTGATTTATCCATATCCAGCCATCCTTTGAAGATATCTGTATTGGGCTTATGGCCTATGGCCACAAAAAAACCTTTCACTGCTAATGTTGTTCGGGCTCCTGTCTGATTGTTAAAAATAACAACGCCTTCCACATCATCCTTTCCGATGATTTCTTCTGTCTCTGCATTCCAGTGAATTTTGATGTTTGCCGTTTTTAAGACCCGTTCCTGCATGATTTTACTGGCTCTCAATTCCTGTCTGCGTACGATCATATGGACTACAGGACAGAGTTTGCTCAGATATAAAGCTTCTTCTGCCGCAGTATCTCCGCCTCCCACGATAGCCACATCCTGGTTTTTAAAGAAAAAACCATCACAAACGGCGCAAGCAGAGACACCTTTATTGGCGAATGTCTTTTCTGATTCAATACCCAGCCATTGTGCACTGGCTCCTGTGGAAATGATGACGGCATCTGCCTCCAGTTCTTCATCAGAATCTGTCCATACTTTGTGGACAGGACCTGTAAAGTCAACTTTCGTAATCAGGGCATATCTGACATCCGTGCCAAATCGCTCAGCCTGCATGCGAAAATCTTCCATCATCTGAGGTCCCATGGATCCATTTGGATATCCGGGGTAATTCTCTACTTCAGTGGTGATCATTAATTGCCCTCCGGGCTCTATACCCGTATAAAGTACAGGCTTCAGGTTTGCCCTGGCTGCATAAATAGCTGCAGTATAACCGGCTGGGCCGCTACCAATAATCAGGCAGTGGATTCTTGAACTCATGATGATGAATTTTTATGAATTTTAGGTTGTTCTGACTGTTAAACCAAAAAAAGACAAATAGGTTATGGTTATGTCCGTAAATGTAAGTGATTCCTTTTTACCCTTTAAATGCTCCTCCCCAAGCATTAGTCTAAAGATTATAGTATCGTCATCAGGATGGATTAACTTGTCCTGGCATTAAATACAGACCATGTTAGATTTTATTTATCCCATCAGTTATCTTATTTGCCTTACAGGCCTGATACTTTGGTTTTATTTTAAAGAAAACGGATCTATAAGCCGTAAGATGAGTTCTGTTTTCCTTATTTCTTTCCTGGTTTATTTATTCTCTCTGGCATTTACGGAAGCTACACTGGCTTATAAGCTTTTGATGCTTTTCAGAGATTTATCGATTCTGGCCATTGTTTCACAACTTTTCAATTATGTCAGAAAAAACAGCCTTATTGTTTTCGTCTTAGCTATTGGCGTGTATGGTTTGATTCAATTCATCGGCTTTAGCATGTTATATGATACATTTCCGCAAGTTACGGAATCCATCAGTGCCGCGGATGACCAGCTTGAACTGCTCGTTGAAACTAAAGACGGTGTTGTTCCAAAATCATATGACAGGCTGATAAAAAAGTATGGACTCGTCATTGTAAAGCCTTTCAATCCCGTCCAGGTGAAACTGAGTAAGCTCGACGAATTCATCGCGATAGGAATACCTGATGATGCTGAACGTGATATACAGACGATCATGCGTGAACTCCGGCGATTGAATGGGACAGAAAATGTGGAATACAATGAGACCATAACCCTTGAAGAAAATGAAGTACAGGTAACTACACCAAAAGTAACGGCACAACATGTCAATGATCCCATGGTCAGTGGCCAATGGGGTTGGGATATGATCCAGGGCGATCAGGTGCATGGACTGATTTCTTCTTCGAATCCTCACCCAAAGAAAAAAGTTTTAATTGCAATAATCGATTCAGGTGTTGACGGTGCACATGCAGATCTGAAGGATCAATATTTATCAGGAGGAAATAATAATGACACAGATCCTTTGGGTCACGGTACACATTGTGCAGGTATTGCCGGTGCTATCTCGAACAATGGAATTGGAATTGCTTCATTGATACCGGATGCTTCATTTGTACAGGTGACGAGTATTAAAGTCATGAATGCAATGGGCATCGGAAGTCAGATAGCCACTATCCAGGGTATGATCAAAGCAGCTGATATGGGTGCAGATGTGATCAGCATGTCATTAGGTGGACTTTCTTCAGATACAAAACAAAAAGCCTACGAGGAAGCTGTAGCTTATTGCAATGCACGTGGCGCTATCGTCATCGCTGCTGCAGGGAACAGCAGTCAGAATGCAAAAAATTATGCACCTGCAAATGCAAAAGGAATTATTACCGTTTCTGCTATTGGACCTGATCAGAAAAAAGCTTCGTTCTCGAACACCGTGAATGATGTGCAATATGGGATCGCAGCTCCTGGTGTGAAGATCATGTCTACTTATCCAAATGGAGAATACAAGGAACTAGATGGTACATCAATGGCTACACCAATGGTAGCTGGCTTGGTTGGATTGTTAAAAGCATTCCGGCCAGAGCTCAATACACAAGAGGTTTATACAATTCTCTATGATACAGGGAAACCCCTTCCCGATGGAAAATCTTCAGGTAGACTGATACAGGCCGCGAATGCACTTGAGAAAGTGATGGATTAGTGAGATGTGAGATGTGAGATGTGAGACAGAGTGTCTTGTGAGACGTGAGACGTGAGAAATATTAGAGGATAAATTTAAGGAATGAACTAATTAATTGATATTAATATTTTGATGAAAATCGAAAATCGAAAATCGAAAATCGAAAATTCGTTTCACCAGATGTACTTACAAGCTTTCTCCAACACTAATTTATCGTTTTCAATTTCGCCTGACATTTCGAGGGTGATCGCAGCCATTTCGTAATAAGGCATTCTCTCTTCAAGCATCATATCAATTTTCATTTCTGCGTCCTGTGGGTTTAAATTTTTTAGTAAAGGACGTGATGATGTTTGGCTGATTAAGTTAGATATTAATATTTCTTTTTTCCATGATAAATGCATGGTGATGCCATGATCATTCATCCATTGCATATTTTCAAAAAAGCATGGTAATCCTCCGCCTGTGGAGATCAGGGCCTTTTCGTAAATGCTTGTTTGCCGGATGACATCTGCCTCGAGTTCTCTGAATTCGTTTTCCCCCCGCGTGTCAAAGATTCCGGTTATGGACATGTCGGTTTGAGATTCAATCACGACATCAGTATCAAAGAATGGAATACTCAATTTAGTACACACATACTGACCTAGTGTAGATTTTCCTGTACCCATAAAGCCGATAAGATAGATGCGCATATGGATCAAAGGTAGAAGGATTGTGTCCGGAAGTCATATCTTTGCCATAATCATTGATACTTTCCGGATGAAATATAATCAAGTACGTCATTATAGTTTTATTATCGCTTTGAGCCTTATCTGGTTAATGGCAGGATGCAAAAGAGATACGGGCCATGCTATTCTTCCATCGGATCCGGATTATATTCCGAAAGGTAACCTTGCGGATATGGCGTACAATCCTGTCCGAACGGATGGATCGATCGACAGCAGCTATCTGCCAATCATGAAATGGGAAGAGGATGTGTACGATTTCGGTACGATCAAAGAAGGTGAAGTAATTGAACGGAAGTACAGATTTAAAAATGTGGGTACAGCGCCCCTTGTTGTCCTCAATGCAACATCTACCTGTGGATGCACCATTCCTGAATGGCCAAAAAATCATATCCTTCCGGATAGTATAGGCATAGTCACTGTAAGATTTAATAGTAAAAATAAAGAAGGTGCCCAAAATAAAGAGGTGACTATCTTTGCGAACACTTTACCGAACCATAGTAAGATTAATATAAAGGGGACGGTAGTAAAATCTAAATAACAAATTATGATATCACTTTTCATTTTACAGGCCAGTGCACCGGGTGGACTTATCGGATCTTTGTGGCCATTGCTTCTTATGTTCGTCGTCATCTTTTTCTTTTTTATACGCCCTCAGGCAAAGAAGGCAAAAGAACAGACTAAGTTTCTTGATTCACTTGATAAGGGTGATGAAGTTGTCACCGCGAGTGGCCTTATCGGACGCATCAACAAAATCGATGGTAGTATTGTCACCTTGACAATAGCGGAAAAGACTTTCGTCAGAATAACCAAAGGCTCTATTTCAAAAGAAATGACAGAGGCTTATAATAAATCATCGACAAGTAGTTCGGATACAGCTTCCAGTTAAGAAAAAAAATTGCCCAGGGAGAACACGGAGTTCATCGAGATTTTACAATGTTTTCATTGAATGCACCAGGATTTCGAGAAGCAGTTTAAGAAAATTAGCTTAACTATTTATGGATCACCAGTTTGGAAACAGCGTGATCTTTCAGCCATGACCAATGGACTAAATAAATGCCGTCAGGTATCGATGAGTCAATCGGAAAATTGATAGCTTCATGAGAATTCAGCTTCAGCTTTCCGACGATATTTCCATTTACATCTATCAGCGTGACATTGCATTTTTCCCCTATCGGATTGGTTATCTCGACATGATCTGAAGCCGGATTAGGATGAAGAGTTAGAGATGGATTATCAGAGATGGAAATCGTGCCTGTTGGATTCAATTCACTCCATCTCTCTTCATACTCTTGTCGGAAGATGTTGGCGATCGATTGATCGTGAAAGATCAATGTATTTTCGTCATTGTTGATGTCAGCACTCAATGTCCAGTTATGTGAACCTGAGATCACCGTAGGATCAGAATCCGGATAGCCTTCATCAATGATCGCATACTTGTGATGGAAAAGACCTGACAGATCATGAATTTCAACGTTGACTCCTGCCTGCATTAATCGTGACAATGCAAGAGATGAGGTTCCTGCATCTTCTACGATGAGTCTGACTTCAATACCCTTTTGATGTAAGTCTATGATTTCATCTACGATATCATCTTTAGTGATCAGCAATAACCCGATCAACACCTGGTGATCAGCAGATTTCAACGCATCAATAATGTGACAGTTTGTTTCATCCGAAGGTGAGAAGTAGGATTCGATATTGATACCATCTATATTGAACAGATGTCCGGTGTTGTCTGATTTTTGTTCTCCTTCTTTCGCACCGGTATTATTTGGTTGTGTACCCCAAAGTTCATCAAACTCGTGCCGGTAATTTAAAGCAAGCGCCTGGTCTTTGATGACATAAGCATGATTGGCGTCTGTTGATAATTGAGCAGTTGTAAAATTGGTGCTACCTGTCCAAAGCCAGGCTTTGCCGGCAACTTCAGCATCAGCGATGATAAATTTATTGTGCATAATACCACTACCCTTCCTGTATAAAACGGGGAAGGGAAGTGTTCCGTTTAAAGCTGAATTTGAAGTTGATTCTTCAGCAACATATCTGACCGCAACACCGCGTTGAACAGCTCTTTTGATAGCATCTACGATTGATGTTCGTGTATCATTGTACATCGCGATATCCATGGTTGAGGATACCTGATCAATTCTGGCGATGACATCATTTTCAATGACAGAAGAACCTGTTGCCGCAGGATGGCTTCCATCAGAAAATGAGGCATCAATGGATTTGTCAAAAAAGATCTCTATCGGCGTTGAAGTAACAGATGGAGATGAGAAATATACAACCGGAGAATAAATAGTATCCGTTGCTACAGACAATTGACCCAGCCTGGCTTTGTATAGTTGACCATCAATCAGATTATTAAATAATATTGATGTTAGTGTTACGCCTTTTTCCGGATATACTACATGATCGAAATTATCTGTTCCATATTCAACCCATGAATCTGGTTCAGGACTTACTTCCCAGTTCAAGGATATAGCCTGCGCATAAAATGATACTAATCCTTTTGGAATGATTTTACATCCGCCCTGTGTATTGGATGTTAATGACTGAGACCATAGTTGAAATGCATTATCAACATTTACCCATATACCTATAGCTGAAACTGAGGCAGTTGGTATTGCACCTCCTGTCTGACCCATCACCAGTTTTGATGTATTTCCTCTTGTATCAAAAATCGTGTACCAATAGGAATCGAATTTTGGTTCGCAGCTTGCAACACCCATGCATGACAGATTAACGCGCATAGATTCCAAAGATGATAATCCGGCATCATTCAAATGAATCATTTTAGGCTCAGGCAGTGGACGTCCGGACTGAATGATATGAAATGAATTGACCGGAGTGATTTCCAATTGACCTTTATAAATTGTCAAAACTCCGGTGACTTCAATAGAATCGCCTGCCTTTGTATTGGACAGTGTAGAGGAGTAAATGGAAATGCCTGCAATCTTATCCTGCATAAACCTGATCTGTCCAAATTCGCTACCACAAGTAATCGTACCTGTAGTCGTAATAACAGAACCTACCGACGCGAATCTTGCAGCAGCGATTGTCTGCTGTGTAAAGGAACTTGTCAGCTGAAGAAATAGAAAACAAGAAAAAACTACTCTTCCGATAAAACGGATATTGTAAGGCTTAATCACAGATTTGTAACCTTTACATTATCCACTCTGAATGTTCCTGTGTTGCCATCAGGTCCGCTTCCCACATATCGAAATCCAATACGTACCGGACCCTGCATGCCTGTCAGGATGACATCGCCTGACGGAATAAATGTATTGTCTGCAGAAGATGCATTTGCCAATGTCGGAAACAATTGCGTCCATGTAGCGCCGGTGACATCTGTTCCGTTGAAATTGGAAGAGATCCATACAGAGAGTCCATCCTGCACATAAAACGATTTAGCTGTTTCGAAAGTTATTTTCTTAGGCACCGTTGTCGTAATGGAAGGCGTAATTAACCATGTTTCCATTTCAGGTGATGTATCTCCGAATGCAGTTGCCTGCGCATAATGATTTGTCATAAATATCTTTCCTTGCCAAAGACGAGTTCCTTTCACAGCAATGTTAGACCACTCAGGTGAATCTACGTTAGCATTATTGGCGATGTTGTCAAAGCTTTCATCAATCACAACTGTGCATCTGTCTCCTGTCAACGTAACGTCATTAAGATCGCGGATCGTCAATTGATAATCTGATCCAAAGATGCCGAGCACGCCTACTACGGTACCATTACCGCCGGGTGTAAGATCATTGGCAAAGCTGGCGTAACTACTTGACCTGATGATGATTCTTTTACGGGCGCAATCTTCAAGATTTAAATTACCCAGTAAAGTGGCTTCTGCATATTTAATTCCTACATGCGCTGAGATGAATTGAACATTTTCAAATTTGACAAGTGTGCTTACATCACCCAGGCTTAGTGCGTCAATTGTTTTCACAGCAGGTACAACTGCATTGCCGTATGTGGCAGAAATAATATACTGGGTAACTAATGTTGATGGAATTCTGAGCAATCCACTGGCATCAACACCTGCGCCGAGTTGAGTTAATCCATTATAATCTCCAAGCCATAATCCTTTTGCTTTAATATACACTTTCCTTCCCACCGCATATTGAAGTCCAATACCTGTCATGTCCACACGAATTTCAATTCCACCGGTTGCATCCTGAATCACAAGTTGCTTGAAAAAATTACCTGTTGCATCATCCGAGATCACCACTGCGCCGAGTACCACATCATCAGTGATTGCTTCATTTTTCCCCAGCACATGCCTTGATTTGAGCTCTGCGATTGTAGTGGTCACCGGAATATTTGGATCAATACCGCCTGCTGGTGGCTGATCAAATTCAAGATCTACACAAGCCATAGGGCTCATTGTGAACAGAGTGATCAACAATAAAAAGGATATAGGAAGCGAGTGTATTTTAGTTCTCAACATGTGCGGTATATTTTTCAATGTGAAATTTTGGTTTGCCATGATATCTTAAGGATTAGGGTAATATTGTTTTCAGATTTAGAATTTCATGCTGCCCTGAACGAAAAAATTCAGTCCTTGCATATATGAGTATTTTGATGGAAATGTATTTGGATTTTTTTCTGCAAAATCATACCGCAGTTGCTCATATCCGTTGTTGACGTAATCCGTATTATTCAATAAATTGGAAACGCTGATATTAAGCGCAAATGAAGTCCTGTCGTGTGGCCAATTGACAAGCCATGATTTATAAAATGATAAATCCACAGTCCACGCGGGGTCAAGTTTTTCCTGCTTTAAGATTTCAGTCCATTGTGGACTCTCAGGGGCGACAAGATCGACAGCCTGACTTGTTCTCCTGACCGGATTATAATCAACCCAGCTGTTCTCATAGCGATTTACATCGACATACAGGGTCCAGAAATGTTTTGATTTATACGTTACACCACCTGTATAAGCGGTTTGGGGTGTTCCTGAAACATAAAGATTTTTTGCATAGACCGTGATATTCTGCTGGAGAACTGATCCGTCATTATCCTGCGTCACAGTAGCCGTTGGTCTTGACGTATATATGTACTGCCCTACCGAGGCCGCTCCATGAATGCTGAGGCCATGAGCGGGCAATATGACATAATCAAATGCACCTTCTATACCCGTATTCTTTTTATCTATATTGGTCAGACTGAAATTGACAAATGTGCGGGCATCATCATTGTAAAAGCTGGTGGATCTTATCCCATGCTTTGTCGTAATATAAAAACCGGCCAAAGAAAATTTCACATAAGGTGCTTTCAGATCATATCGGATCTCTGCAGATTGCACATCCTGTTTTTCAAGACCTGCGACGACATTGTCTCTCGTACGTGGAGAAACATAGGCGTTTCTGAAACTAGGGGCCATCTGCGTGATCATACCTGATACTGTCAGATAATTTCGTCCGTCAAATTTGTATCGCAGCAAACCTTTGCCTCCTGGTAAAATGAATTTGTTTTTAGCACTTGCACCAAAAGAGTTATCCGGAAATTTTCCGTTTTGCGTTAGACCGTCACGCCAGTAAATATGATTTTTTACTGAACCTCCGAGTCCGATTTCCCATTTTCTGGTTTCAAGCTTATACGCCGCCCATGCAGATTGCTGGCGAATCCTTGAAAAATAATTGTACCCGAATTTGTCACCTTCGTGCAGAATCCGGTTGGGATGCCTGATATCATTTTGCTTAATATTATCGTCGCCCGGAAAATCAAGCGCAGCAAATTTGTCCCAATCAATATAATATTCACCTCCAAGTAAATCGCCCACTGATTTATAGTTGTGTGTATTCTGTATCACCGCATTTACACCTACTAATACCTGGCTTTTTTCGGAGGGCTGATATTGAAGAACGATGTTGCCTGATTTTTTATCAATATCCCCATGTCTTTCCTCCAGAATGTATTCTGAAAGCAAACCCGTTTGATTATTTCCTGCAATGCCATCCACATTTTCAATTGTAGCATGATTGTTCAGATTGATAGCATACAATTCATCCCACTGTATCTGCAGAAGATCTCTATCGGATGTAAGAAGTGACCTGACTTGTTCCTTGAGCGTGGGGTCATCAATATAGCTGGGCAACTTGCGGTAATAATCTGGTCTAGGATCACTTCCATTGAGCCAATCTAAAGCATCAGAGCTATTCTGACCAAACTGATATCCAAGTGAAGTTGTGATACTTAATTTTTCATTCAGCGTCCAGTCGTGTGTTAAAATAAACAATGGCTGATGTCCGCTGTAAACTCTGGAGCTACGTTTTTTACCTTGCTGGTAGCCCCAAAATGAATTATAATAATGATCATCAGCGAGATCATACATTTCCTGGATAGCTGTGCTGCTGCCTCCTCGTTTGTATGGAGCACCGACCGCAACGAGATTTATACTATGCCGGTCATTAAGCTTTTTACCTACTGAAGCAAAATAAGACCATGCGTCATAAAATGTACCCGGAACATATCCTTCCTGTGACCATCTGCGTGATCCGGAAAAGCTAAAAGCCCATCCGGAAGATAAAAGTCCGGATGACCATGTAGCCATAATCCGGTTACGATAATTGCGGTTGGTGACCGCATAGCTGATTCGTTTTTGACGCCATTGTGTAGCGGCTCGAAGGTTTGTATTGAAAGTGCTTGCAACACCTCCAAAACCCCAGTCAGATTGTTCAGCACCGATAAGTTCTTCATCCTGTTTCATGACATCATTCAGGCCACCCCAATTGCTCCAATAAACACCTCCAGATTCCAAATCATTGATCGGCAGATTGTTGAGATATCCATCACTGTATTCCGTTTCAAGGCCGCGGCGATCAAAGCGAGATGGGCTAAACGTATAATTAGTCATAGAACCAAACAGATCGTCCCCGGATTGGAGAAGACCTGAAATATTCATGCTTCCATTGTCATCACTTTCGTCCAGGATGATGGTCGGGAGTTCTTTGTCCTTTTCTGCTTTAATATTGGTATTGAACAGTATCTCACCAAGGTCAGTTGCATCAGGCGTGGTAGTCGTTCCGCTGAATTCTGTGGTATGGCCATTCCAGTCCAGGTAGAGCAGGATGTCCGTTCCTTTAGCGTGTTTTACAGTGAATTTTCCTTCGCTATCGGTTACCGTATTGTCTGGTAATGAGGTACGTACGACTAAACCTGCGATAGGCTCTTTAGTCGCGTCATCTTTGATGATACCTTTAATGGTAGCTTGAGAAAAAAGTGTCCCTGTCAAAAGGACAATCAGGAGGCAAGAGAGGTAATTCCGAAACATGCAGCCAAAGGTAACTAAACCAATGTGAGCGTAGGGAGAAGAGTGAGAGAAGTGAGAAAAATTGTGTAAAAATTTCAGGTAGCCAAGTTTGCCTTCCCTTTACAGGTTATGTCCGTTTTGATAATAGTCAACATTATTCAAATTGAGTCACTTCTTATGTCACATCGGTCGGATCTCTTATTTCTGTTTTCTCCATTCTCAATATTGACAAATTATCCAATAGGGAACTCAATTTTCTCTTTTCAAGGATTAGATTTCATTGTACTTAGCTGTACCCACTGATCTCTTTCTCTCGAATTCAATACTGTCATATTATCTAAACCCAGAGCTTCAGAAATGATTTTTACATCATCAAACATGATACCTGATATCAGTAAATATCCATTTGGATGAAGCAGACTGACTAATTCAGTCAGATTATCCTTTATTACATTTCTGTTGATGTTAGCCAGGATGATGTCATACGTTTCTGAATTTGCTTTTTCAATACCGCCCAGATAAAACTGGCATTGACTAGTGACGCCATTCATTGAAGCATGTTCATCGCTGTTTTCTATAGCTTCCGGTTGAATGTCTACACCTACAACTTTTGATGCCCCTTCAAGCGCTGCTACAACTGCTAAGATGCCAGTACCACAGCCAAAGTCAAACACGTTTTTTTCTTTAAAATCCAAATGAGACATCGCCTGAATCATCATAAATGTGGTGGCATGATGTCCGGTACCAAATGCCATTTTGGGGGAAATCGTCAGGACATGCTTAAAGCTGTTTTCAATGTTGCCATGGAATTCGGCCCGGATATAACAGAAGTCATCTATGGCAACCGGATTGAATGAACTTTCCCATACTTCATTCCAATTTTTATCCGGAACTTTTGTCAGTTCATAATCCTCAAAGCTCACACCTTCATGTTCAGATATAAACCGGGCCATAGGTTCAGTGATATCGTGTTGAAGGATGTAGCCTGTGATCTGATTTTCTTCTTCATGGAAGGATTCAAAGGGCCATTCGCTGAGTAATGCAAGCCAGATTTCACTATCATGGACGCCCATGATAAACTTTAAGGACAGATATTCAGGATTCATTAGGTCTTTGGATAAATTTCACCTGAGTATGCTTTCCAGGTATTAAGTAAGAGTGATGTGACCGTCATCGGGCCAACTCCACCCGGGACAGGCGTAATATAACTGCATTTGGGAGATACACTTTCAAAATCAACATCGCCAACCAATCTGAAGCCGGATTTTTTTGACGGATCTGGTATTCTGTTGATGCCCACATCGATTACGACTGCACCTTCTTTGACCATATCCGGAGTAACAAATTGAGGTCTTCCAAGGGCAACAATAAGGATGTCCGCTTCCGAGGATATCTTTTTAATATCCGGAGTTCGGCTATGACACATTACCACGGTAGCATCACCCGGATTTCCTTTTCTGGATAAAAGGATGCTGATAGGCGTGCCGACAATATTACTTCTGCCGATCACACAACACATCTTACCAGCCGTATCGATATGATATCGTTCAAGCATTTGCATGATACCCATTGGAGTTGCCGGTAGATATGTAGGCAGACCCAGTGTCATCAATCCTAAATTCATTGGATGAAATCCATCGACATCCTTCTCCGGGCGAATAGCCAGCGTAATATCCATTTCAATAATGTGCTCAGGCAATGGTAACTGAACAATGAAACCATCAACTTCCGGATCCTCGTTTAATTCGTGGACTATATCAAGCACAGCCTGTTGACTTAATTCAGCAGGTCGCTGGATAAGTGTTGATTTATACCCTACATCCTCGCAACTTTTCACTTTGTTCGTTACATAAGATCTGCTGGCCGGATTGTCGCCGATGAGTACTGCAGCAAGATGAGGAGGTCGTTTTCCCGAAGCAGTTGCTTCAAGAACTTTAATTCGTAGTTCTGATTTAATTGTTTCGGCAAGTGCTTTGCCATCAATGATTTTCATACGCTAGATTATTATGATTCTCTGTCTTTTAATGGATTAATTGAAGGCCTCCCTGGGAGATTTAGGGGTATACCGATAGCAAAATCTTCCCATTGAGGTCCCAACGATAATACCCACTATAGCTCCTCCTATGATATCTGAAGGATAATGAAGTCCTACATACACCTGTGCGATTGAAATTATTGCCGCCCAGACCCACCACCAGTGTTTCCATCGCCGCATATATTTGCCAAACACAGCAATGAAAAAGGCCGCAAAGCAGAAATGGTTTGCTGCATGAGAAGAGGTAAAACTGTACCCGCTTCCACAATTTACTCTTTCAATGACAGGGGGTTCCATATAAAGCACATGACAAGGCCTGAGTCTTTGCACCTGGTCTTTAATCAGTTTTGAGCTGATCGTGTCGGATGCAAAAATGGAAAGCCCCAGACAGGATATGATTAACAACGCGCCACGGATATGATGATTGAACATAATCCAGCAAAAAACAAGGACATAGAGCGGGAGCCAGAAAAACTTATTACGTACAGCCGGAAAAATAATATCGAACAACGCATTGCTCCAATCATTATTAATCCAATGAAACAAAGATGTGTCCCAGTGAAGCAATGTCTCCATCATCAATCAAATGTATAGTTTTGCCCGACAAATTCAATTTCAAGCACGGTGTCTTTAATCAAATCAGTAAGCGGTATCCGGGGAACGATAGGTGGAAAACCCGGAGATAATCTGACTCCACCGGATATTATAGCCTTTGTAGCTGCATATGGCACCTGGCTGCGTAAAGAGTTCATACAACCGTCCGTGGTGATCGGCAGAGACGGAAGAATCTCAGGAGAAGGGGTTAAAAATCTCGCTATAGGTACGCTACGAGCGATGGGCATTGATGTGATCGATCTTGATTACTCTACCACTCCATCCGTGGAAATGTATGTCATCGCTTCAGGCGTCAGCGGTGGTATCATCATCACGGCAAGTCATAATCCTGCCAACTGGAATGCATTGAAATTTTTAAATCACGCTGGTGAATTTATAAGCCAGGAGGCCGGGGAAGAAATCAAGAGTATGGCTGAAGCCGGGAGCCTAAATGCCAATTATACGGATGTAAACAGCTATGGTACGTTAAGTCTTGCAGACGATGCAATTCAACTTCATATAGATTCAATTCTTAAACATCCGTTGATTGATGCTTCAATAATCAGAAATGCAGGATTACATGTTGTCGTGGATTGTATCAACAGTACGGGGAATATCAGCATCCCTCCGCTACTCGAAAAACTAGGAGTCAGGTATACACTTTTGAATGATGGGCAGTATGGCCAGTTTGCGCACAATCCTGAGCCACTGGAGCATCATCTGAAAGACTTGATTTCGGCAGTAGTTGAACATAATGCTGACATGGGGATAAGTATAGATCCTGATGTTGACAGGTTAGCTCTTGTATGTGAGAATGGTGAATTTTTCGGTGAAGAATACACATTGGTTTGTGCAGCAGATTATGTGCTTAATCATACCCGGGGTGCACTGGTTACTAATTTATCCTCATCCAGAGCTCTGGGAGATCTGGCTAAATCCCGAGGTGTTGAATGCTTTTATGCCCCCGTAGGTGAAGTTCATGTTGTCCGGGAGATGAAGTTGAGAAATGCTGTACTGGGTGGTGAAGGAAATGGAGGAATTATTGATCCAAAGCTGCATTATGGCCGTGATGCCCTTATCGGCATTGCATTGATTTTAATGCATATGTCTACCAGTAAAAAAAGCCTTTCAGAACTCAGGAAAACGTATCCGGAGTATGTGATGGTGAAGGACAAGATCACCTTTGATCCAACGCAGTCAGCGACTGCCTTGATGGATAAAGTAGCTGAACATTTCAAAGATCATGCACTTGATCATCGCGATGGACTAAAAGTTGATCTCGAATCTTCCTGGGTTCAGCTCAGGAAGTCCAATACGGAGCCTATTCTCCGTATTTATGCTGAAGCCAGGACAGCTGAGGAGGCACAGGACCTGGTGAATCAGGTTAAAAGTAGGTTGTCATAAGACGAACTTGTTCTTTTAACCATTTAACTTATTGACCCTTTTACCTTTTCATTAACTTTGACCCTACATCTACAACCATGGGAAGAAGAGTATACCTCGACAATGCAGCTACTACCCCGCTAAGACCTGAAGTTCTGGAGGCCATGATGCCCTACCTGACGGGTCATTTTGGAAATCCATCCTCTATTCATGCGGACGGGAGGACAACGCGAGCTGCCATCGAAAATGCAAGGAAAACCGTTGCAAATCTTATTGGCGCCTCAACCGGCGAGATATTTTTCACTTCAGGTGGGACAGAATCGAACAATATGGCTGTCAAATGTGCTGTATCTGACCTGGGGGTTACAAGAATTATCACCTCACCTATCGAACATCATTGTGTCAAACATTCGGTTGAGCATCTGCTTGCAAATAAAGCAGTTCATGTTGATTTTGTAAAGATTGACAAATACGGCCTTGTTGATTTTAGTCATCTTGAATCACTTTTGGCAACAGATAAAGGAAAGACGCTGGTTACACTCATGCATGCTAATAATGAACTTGGCTCAATGCTTGATCTCCAAAAATTGTCTGATTTGTGTCATCAATATGGAGCATGGCTTCATTCAGATACAGTGCAGACAGTGGGTCATTTTCCGATCAATCTGAAACAAACACCTATTGATTTTATATCGGGTGCAGCACATAAATTCTATGGTCCGAAAGGAATCGGATTTATATACATCAACAGTAGGTGTCATATTCATCCCTACATTGATGGGGGTTCACAGGAACGAAATATGAGAGCCGGTACAGAAAACATATGTGGCATTGTCGGTCTTGCCAAAGCGATGCAACTGGCTTATGATGAATTGGAGAAAGACAAAGAGCACATAAGTGGAATAAAGCAATATATGAAGGATCAATTGATCGCCGCATGTCCCGGTGTTTTATTCAATGGACATCCTTCTGAAAGTTTATATACCGTTCTAAATGCTTCTTTTCCACCTGATCCGCAAACGGAATTGATGGTGATGTCGCTTGATATAGCGGGTATCAGTGCCAGTGGCGGAAGTGCCTGTAGTTCCGGAGCAGAATCACAATCGCATGTGCTTGAAGCCATTGGTCATCCTTCCGATCGCACGGCTGTTCGATTTTCATTCAGCCGCAACACAACGAAAGACGATATTGATTTTGCTATTCACCAGATCTCAGGGATTCTTGCAGGCGGTGTACATGCGACCGTATGAGAAGCGATGAGATCAAGGATGATAGTGAAGAAATCACCAGTCCTGAAAAAATCTCTTCGCGCATCGCTGCAGCATATCTTCGGATCCATCCACATCTCACACCAACTCGTCTTATCCAGGATGAAGGATTTCAATTGTGGCTTAAGTGTGAAAATGAACAAAACACAGGTTCCTTCAAATGGCGTGGCGCACTTTCAAAATTAAGCTTATTGAAACCTGGTCAGTCCATTGTCACGGCTTCAACAGGCAATCATGGACTGGGCGTTGCAACCGCTGCAAAGTTGTATGACCTTCATGCAAAAGTATTTGTGCCTTCATCTGCTGCGCAAAAAAAAATCGAACGGTTGCAGCGATCCGGCGCTGATGTAGTTCTTGTAGATGGTGATTCATTGGAAGCAGAATTAGCCGGAAAGGCATTTGCTGAAAAAAATAAATTACAATGGGTCAGTCCATACAATGATCTCGATGTGATCGCAGGTCAGGGAACGATTGGGTATGAAATTGATAATGAGTTGCCACTGATAGATAAGGTTTATGTCACAGTTGGTGGTGGCGGGCTTGTTTCAGGTATCGGTTCATGGTTGAAGCACTTTCAGCCGTATGCTGAGATTATCGGCTGTCAGCCTGCTAATTCCCCGGAGATGTATCTGAGCACGCTTGCGGGTCATGTTGTCACTGCGCCTGATGCGAGGCCGACGCTTTCTGATGGTTCAGCAGGACCATTGGAAGAGGATAGTATAACTTTTGGTATTTGCAATAATGTGATCGATAGATTCATCTTGATCAGTGAAGATGAAATAAGAGCTGCTATCAAATATCTTTATTCTAATCATGGCTTGGTCGTCGAGGGTGCAGCGGGTGTTGCGATGGCGGCTGCAGTGAAAGATTCATTTGGTGAACGCGATACTACTTCTATTGTGATACTTTGTGGTGGCAATATTGATCCTTCTTTACACCAGGAGATTTGCAGGGAATAATTTATCAGGACGTTCGATTGTCTCTGACCTTGAACGTTTAATACAGGTTCGAGGTCAGAGACACTCGAACGTCGATCCTGGTTCGAGGACAGAGACACTCGAACGTCGATCTTGGTTCGAGGTCAGAGACACTCGAACGTCGATCCTGGTTCGAGGACAGAGACACTCGAACGTCGATCCTGGTTCGAGGTCAGAGACACTCGAACGTCGACGTCGATCCTGTACAGTTTGAAAGGGTTTTTTTATAGTATTTACTTCATTATTAAAATGAAATTATTAATTCCGAAAATTGATTTGTGTCCATGGGATTACATCGCCATTCTGATCTGTTCGGTGCCTGCATTTTATTTATTGGGGAGTCCAGCGATTTATATCTGGGATGAAGCTGTGTATGTGAATGCTTCCCTGGATATGAGCCAGGGTCAACATTGGTGGGTTCCTGTTCAGGCGGCCTACAATACCAAACCACCTTTAGGCTTGTGGCTGCAGGCTATTTCTTTAAAATTATTGCCATGGCCGGAATTTGCAGTGCGCTTGCCATCTGCATTGTCGGTGACAGGGATACTGATCATGCTGGGTATGGCTTTGAAGAGATGGGGATTTACACAATGGACAAGAATATTTGTGCTTGTTTGTTTTGTGGGAAATGAAGGATTTATCCGTCACCATATAGCTCGTACCGGTGACCTTGATGCGGTAATGTCATTTTTTGTTCTTGGTTATTCTTTGATCGTCCTTGATGCTATACATTTTAACCGATGGAGCAAACAACATTTGATCTTATTTTTTTTGATGGTCATATTTTCTTTTTATGCTAAATCCATTGCAGGCTGGATGATGCTTGGCCCGATTGGAATCATCTGGATATTATCACCAATGAGAAAAGTATTCTGGTCAAAACAATTTTTATTGGGAGGAATACTGACAGCCGGTATATGTTTGTTTTATTACATCAGCAGAGAAAACATTCAGCCAGGATTTATCAGTTTAGCCTGGCATTCAGAATATCTGCGTATGTTTTCAAATGTGATGCCCTGGCATGAACATGGGTTTGGTTATTATTTTAAAAATTTTGTTTCACTTCATACCTATACGCCATGGATTTTTTTCCTTTTTGCGGGCATTGGATATTCTTTATTTATTTTAAAAAACAAATCCGCCAAAGATCATTTGGTGCGGTGGATCATCATAAGCCTAAGTTACATGTTACTCATCTCGATTCCGGCGGACAAGCTTGAATGGTATGATGCTCCTGTGTATCCTTTCTTTGCTTTAATTCTGGGAACACTTGCAGGTCAACTGACAAGCACTACGTCTAAGCGATGGCAATACATTTGGCTTCTCCCGATTCTATTGATACTATGGCGAAAGATAGATTTCATCCGAAGTGACATACAGCCACGGCATCCATTTGAATATGAAGGTGCCATGTTGAGGCAAATTGAAGATGTAGACGCTATCAAAGTTTTCATGCCGGTACAAACACCGGAGCATCGATTACAATTGGATTTTTACAGGAAAATTATTTTTCAAAAAACCGGAAATGAAGTGAAAGTCATAGACAGCACTAATAATCTTTTAACCGGTGATCATATTCTAGTGAGTAGTGAAAATTTGAAAAAAGTAAATGACAATTTTAATACCGATACATTAAAAATTTGGGATGGTTTAGGGTATGAATTAAATATTTTGACATCGAAATCATCCAATAATTAAATGAATCAGATTCAATAGTTAATTCTGTCTCTGCAATTGTTTCCAATTGCCAGAATAATCTCTGCCAGGATCATACCCTGTTGAATTCGTAAGGATATACTCACCCCTGTCATTTACCCATGCATGATCATAGCCTGAGGGTAGTTGCACATCAGAACCGGCATCCGAGTAATGATCCACACCTCTGATATAATCACTGAATTGTGCTTTGGCACGATCAGCGGACTGTTGACTTTGCCTGTAACTCGCATCTATGTTAGCGATCATCTGATCATTGGTCTGACTGATGATCCTGCTGATCTGCCCTGCCTGATAGATTTGCGCATAGGTCTGATCCGACAACATCTGCAAGACCTGTGCAAGCTTGTTGTAAAAAGGCTTCGTCAACCGCGCAGATGAAGAAACTGTCTGGGCTATTTTTCTTGACTCCTCTAACTTACCTTTAGGAGCTCTGAAAGATACCAGCCCGCCCGCTCCCCATATGATTGCTTCCGTATTTCCATAAACTGTGGGAGTGACGACATCAGATATATCCAGTCTTCCATAAAACTCCTCCTCATAAGTTTGTCCATTATCATCATACTCTATGTTGATCACACCAGACTGAGATTTTTGTCTTGCGGAAGGATTATGATTGTCCGCATCAGATAAGATTTTCTGACTTACATAGTTGATATTTTTTCCTTTGCGTTCTGCTTTGATTAAATCCTTCATTCCTGTGATGATGTCAGATGGAGGTCTGTACCCATTTGTGCCTGAAGGTCCCGTATACCAGGAAGCTCTCACATCAGGATAAATCTGAATATGCATTGAGCCATCGGAATTTTGCATCAATGACTGGAATCGAATAGGAACAGTTGGATCACGATATTCCCAATACAATTTGTCCTGCACAGTCCAGTCAGCGGGTAATAAATATGTAGAGGCTACCATCCCGGTACCTTCTATATCCATGACCTGATGTTTGACAAGTTTGAGGATTGCAGGTTTAGATGCAGACCCACTTTCGTTTTGTTTCCCCTTTTCAATATCTTGAGGAGAAGGACTTTGGGATGTAGTATTTTCTTTAGTATTTGAAGTGCATGCGAAATTAAAGCATGAAATGAAGGAACAGGCCAGAAGAATCTTTTTCATTTCTGATATGAATTAGATAGACGAAAGCTACAATCAAAATTTCAATTTTACCGCACCATTCAGGACTACAAACTTTATAGGAAAGGACTGAATATCGATGTAGAGATTATTTCAATGTGTGATCGCTTTAAGATAAATATACGAAAGTCCTCCTTTTCCATTTCCAAATGCACTCAATTCATCAAAACCATCAAAGTCATTCCACTTGATCACATAGTCATCCTGCAAAAACGGCGTTACATATTTCAATCCAAGTGACTTTAAAATGCTGGCACTATCATATTTTATTTCATCCATTTTGTATACCGTGATCCAATCAGCCTTATTGTTCATGAACACAATTTCAATATTACTCTCCTTATAGGAATACTTTTCGCAGGGACAAGGTGCATTTGCCGGACTTATACTTTCATGAAAATTCGGACTTCCCAGGTAAGCATCCACAACATTTTTAGGTTGCTTTGCTATTTTGGTGACATTCAGAAAGGTCGACGGTTGCTGCTCTGTTGCCATTTGATTACCGGGGTTTGTTACCGTCTGTGCTGTACTGCCTGCGTCGGATTGTTTTGTAGAATCAGGCTTACAGCAATAGAAACTTATTATAGTCAATACAATCAACGGTAATAACCAATTAGTTTTCTTGCTGTGTGTAGAGGTTTTGTATTTTATCATTTTCAATCGTAAGGTTATGATAGCTAAAAATATTTATTCATGATTTTATTTAATCGTTCTGCCTCATGCCTGCCCTTTTCTGCAAAATCACTTCCATGACCTGCATACAAAATACTCCTGGAGGCATTGATCAGTAATCCACCCTGTTGATTCATTCCCGATTCACATATCGCATCAAGGTCTCCACCCTGTGCACCTACTCCGGGAACAAGAAAGAAATGTTCAGGATATTCTTCTCTTATTGATTTTATTTCTGAGGGATGTGTAGCACCGAGAACATACATCGTGTTATCTGCACTACCCCATCGGGATGAAGTCTCCATCACCTGCTGATGTAATTTTTTACCACTCTTCAATTCTTGTTGCTGGAAATCAACACTGCCTTCATTTGAGGTCAGTGCGAGAATGATTACCCACTTTCCATCTTTGTAAAAAGGTTTCACACTATCACTTCCCATATATGGACTTACTGTGATCGCATCGCATCCTAGTAAATCATAAACTGCGCGTGCATACATTTCAGACGTGTTGCCGATGTCGCCTCTTTTAGCATCCGCTATGATCAGGTGTGTAGGAGGAATCAACTCAATTGTTTTTGCAAGAATGTCCCATCCTAAGGCACCTAATGATTCATAAAATGCAAAATTCAATTTGTAGGAAACACAGAGATCGTGTGTCGCGGCGATAATTTCTTTATTAAAGGCCAGAACATCACCATTTAGGATTGAAGGAATTTTGGCAGAGTCCGTATCTAATCCAACGGTCAGCATTGTTTGCCGTTGGCTGATGAACCGAGCCAGGTATTCTCTGGATTTCAGCATTTCAGGACTTAGCGCTATTGATGGCGATCACTGAGAGGATTTGAGGCAATCTGGTTTTTACAATTTGCTCGACACCTGCCCGCATTGTCATAGCTGACATGGCACATGATTCACATGCACCCATCCAACGCACTTTTAAAGTCATCTCTTCGGTCAGCTCTACGACGGCTACATCGCCACCGTCAACTGCAAGATGCGGACGTACATCATCTAAAGCAAGCTCGATTTGATGAAGTAAGTGAGTTTTTTCCAGATCAGACATTGTTTTGCAAAAGTACCCTTTCTTTTCAGACTCAGGCTTTCATTTCCACCATCTTCGTGGGGGCCTGCTGCTCATTTCTCAAGGTCGTTTGTTCGTGGAGAGCTTTCGCCAGATTCAGGAATCGCTCTTGCAATTCGGCCGATTCGGTTTGAAGTACAGCAGGGTTGCCCGTGTCTCCGTTTTCACGAACAGACTGAACAAGTGGGATCTGGGCTAATAATTTAGTATGTCCGAGTGCTGCTAATTTTTCTCCTCCGCCACTGCCAAATATCATGTATTTGTTGTCGGGAAGTTCTGAGGGTGTAAACCAGGACATGTTTTCAACCACACCCAGAATGGGAACATTAAGAGACTCAAGTAAAAACATGTTCATGGCTTTCACTGCATCGACCACTGAAAGTTCTTGTGGAGTAGTCACGATAATCGCGCCGGTGAGTGGAACGGTTTGAACTAATGTCAATTGTATATCACCTGTGCCCGGAGGCAAGTCTATGATCAGATAATCAAGAGCAGGCCAAATTGTATCGCCGATAAATTGCTTTATGATTCCGGCAAGTCTTGGTCCACGCAGTATCACTGCTTGTTCAGGTTCGACTACAAAACCAATCGACATGACAGGCATTCCGAAGGCTTCCAACGGAACGATTTTATGTTCGCCATGTACGACCTGGATTTTAGGCCTTTCGCCTTGCAGGCCCAGCATCGTGGGGGCAGAAGGTCCATAGAGGTCGGCATCAAGCAAGCCGGTTTTATAACCTAATTGTTGAAGGCCTAAAGCGAGATTGACAGAGATTGTACTTTTTCCTACGCCACCTTTGCCGGATGCTACGGCGATAATATTTTTTACGTGCGGTAAGGGTCCTTGTTTTGCTGATACTTTTTCACCGCGTTGCATATGAATATGAACATCAGCGTCCGGATAGACAGCCTGTATTGCTTCGATGCATGCAAAATTCAAACTTGATTTTTGGGCTTCAGGAAGTTCGGCTGTAGCAAGATGAAACTGAACCTGGTGGTCACTGATCTTGAGATCAGAGATCATTCTTCTACTGATGATGTCCTGGCCCGTGATCGGATCCTTCACCGTACTTAAAGCAGTTACTATTTTGTTGTTGTCGATAGCCATGTTGTCAAATTCACTTGAGGTTGAAACTAATTTTCAAAAAAATGTTAGCATCAAAATTAAATCAAGGAGTACAATCCTCACATTTTGACATTTTCAGGTAGTCAGGTTTGTCGGCTATTGTGCCATGTATATATTCCTCTTTGACCTGACCTTTCCAGATCAGATAAACGCCTGGCATCTGAAATACATCGCCGTCTGAAGGATTGTTTAATCCATGGCCTTTGATGACGCCCTGTTGAAATGTGCGCAACCAAACTTTCAAACCGATCATTTGCTGTAATCTGGCTTTCAATAAACCAAATTCATGATAAACAGTTGCATCGGGATCTGATATATAATCGACGTCTTCCAGACCATAACTTTTGAATATCGGTTCGGCTGTTTGATTCGTTGAAAGATGCACCAAAACAAGGTGTGTGTTTTGTTTTCGAATGATATGTTGAATTTTGCCGAGTTCAGCCAGGGCTTCTTTACAAAATACACATCCAAAATGTCTTAACAGGACAACCAGCACGGGGCTTTGAAAAGAGAGATCCCAAATGGAATCACCCTTTTGCGTTTTGACATTTTGAAGAAAGGTGAGATTGTTCAATTGATTCGATTATCAGGAAAGACCCATTTTGTCATAAGCGGCCATTACTTCCTTGACATGTCCGGATGATTCATGTAGCAGTGCCATCTCTTCTTTAGTCAGATCTAATTCGATAATGGATTCAATTCCATTCTTACCCAATTTGACTGGAACGCCCAGATAGACATCCTTCAGGCCATATTGACCTTCAAGTTTAACGCAACAAGGCAGAATCCTTTTTTCATCCCTTAAGATAGTAGCCACCATCTGGGCAGCAGCTGCACCTGGAGCATACCATGCGGATGTTCCCATCAATTGTACCAGTTCACCGCCACCTTTCTTAGTGCGGTCTACGATAGCATCTAATGCTGCTGAATCAATTAATTCTGTGACAGGGATACCAGAGACTGTCGTGTAACGCGGCAGGGGAACCATTGTATCGCCATGTCCACCCAGAAGCATAGCTTGAATATCACGTGGTGAGACATCAAGGGCTTCTGCTAAAAATGCACGATAACGAGCCGTATCCAGTACGCCAGCCATGCCGATAACCTTACTTGCCGGATGACCCGAAACTACATGAGCAGCGTACGTCATCACATCCAGTGGATTGGAAACGACTATCAATATGGCATTTGGGCTGTGCGTAAGGATCGATTTGGTCACAGCGGAAACGATCTTGGCATTCGTTGAGATCAGGTCATCTCTGGTCATACCCGGTTTTCTGGGGACGCCTGCAGTGATGACGGCAATATCAGAACCTGCGGTCAGGGCGTAGTCACCAGTGCCTGTTAACCTGGTAGAGTATTCATCAACGGGGGCCTGTTGCCAGGTATCCAAAGCCTTTCCTTTGGCCATATCGGCCATAAGGTCCAGCAGAACTATTTCATTTACAATGTTTTGGTGGGCTAAAACATTAGCCACAGTAGCCCCGACGTTTCCGGAGCCGACAACAGTAACTTTTGACATGATAGTAGATTATTGATCAGGAAATCGTGTAATATGTCGGCAAAACTAAAAAGAATTCACCATCAAATTTTAATCAGCCCCAATTCAATGAGTATCTTTGCACCCTTAAAGAAAAATAGATATGTTAAGATTCCTTTTAGCCTTTTCCGGATTCATGCTGACGACTCTGGTCTCTGCCCAATACTGTGGTACTCCTCAACAACCTCTTTTGGACAGAGTGGACGAGTTGAAACAAAACCTAACTTCCAGTGATCGCAGTGCACAGAAATATATTCCGGTGACTTTTCATCTTGTAGCTAATGCAGGAGGTACGGGAAGGGTTCAGGAGGAAGATGTGCTCAAGCAAATCGCAAATCTCAACGCCCAATATGGTGATCAACAGGCTGTCTTTTATATAGATCATTTCAATTACTTTGATAATGATGCGGTCTATAATACACCAGCTTCGCCGGCTGCCGTCACGCAGATGAGGTTGAGAAGGGATAATAATGCATTGAATCTGTTCATCACGAATCAGGCAGAAAGCGGAAATGAAACACCAGGTGTTGTCTTGGCGTATTATGAGCCAAATGAGGATTGGGTAGTATCGAGAAGAGATCAGATCAGCTCCGTCTCTTCAACCGTTGCGCACGAATTTGGACATTTTTTCAGTTTACCTCACCCTTTCTCAGGCTGGGATTGTCATCCATATACGGATACAGAGTATACAAATCCTGTGAATGTCAGTTTTACACTTCCGTGCAGTAATGGAAGTGGATCAGCACTCATTGAATTACAGGATGGTTCCAACTGCAACATCGCAGGTGATCATATCTGTGATACTCCGCCGGATTATAATCTTGGTTTAATATATCAGTCCGATTGTGCGGCGAATACTAAAATCAAGGATAAAAACAATCAGCTCATCACGCCCATTACAAATAATTTCATGAGCTACTATACAAATTGCGGAAGTTATGTGTTTACGCCGAATCAAAAGACACTGATCAATGCCAGTTTCTTTTCTGCACAACGTGCTTATATCCGTACAAATGTAGTTCCTAACACCACACCAGTAACAGGTCCTGTCAATTATATCTCACCTATCAATGGTGAATTTAGCAATGGAATTTCTGACATTGTTTTAGATTGGGATGATGTGCCAGGCGCCAATAGATATATGGTATTGATAGCTCAAAATCAGGGATTCACGATCAACACGCACAAATATTTTGTGACACAGTCTACGGCTACAATAGATGTTGTTCTTCCTGCAGGTGCGACATATTATTGGAAAGTTTGGCCATACAACGAATCTCAGACAGGAGCGATGTACAGTGCAACGCAAAACTTCAAGGTAGGTACCGGAGTAGGTGTCAATGAGATTAAAGAAATCAATACCTATTCGATCAGTCCTAATCCTGTGGCTATGCATCAGGAATCGGTTCTGACGATTACATCCATAAAAGAATTTGATGCAGAAATGAAAATTTCAAATTCTTCCGGGCAGATATTATCTACACAATCGATATCCATTCCATCAGGTACATCACAACAAACGATTAATACTGCTGAGTTTATTCCGGGAATTTATTTTGTGATGTTGCATTCTGCAAATGGAACACTGGTAGAGAGGCTGATGGTTAGTGAGTAATCAGTAAGAAGTAATGAGTAAGTAGCGCTGAGTATTTCTTCTTGAAGCGTTAGGCGTGAAACGTCAGGGTTGATTTGCTTTTTGCTAATTTCCTATTTCCTATTGCCGATTGATTGTACTACTTGTACTCGACAATCGGCTCGGCTTCATCACCGGTCTGAATCACAACTTTAGCTTCATCCGGCGATCTTTTTACCTGACCCATGATGTAGGCTTTAACTCCAAATGCGGAAGCGAGATCAAGAATCGTATTGGCAGATTTCTGATCCACAAAAAGGAGCATGCGGATCCCCATGTTGAACACTTTGTACATTTCAGCAAGTGATGTGCCGGAGGATTTCCTGATCATTTCAAATAGAACAGGAGTCGGTGGAACAGAATCAATATGAACAGCTACACCAGGCGACAGAAATTTCAGAACTTTACTATAAGCTCCGCCTGTGCAATGGATTATTCCCTGAAGGCCTTGACGGTATTCCCTTATGATCGGCATCAATATCGGGAGGTATGTTCTTGTTGGTGACAAAAGAAGTTTGCCAACCGTGATTTGTTGTCCATTGATATCAACTGTATCCGTAAGTTTCCATGGGCCGTTATAGACCAGGGAAGGATCGGTCTCCGGGCTAAAACTTTCAGGATATTTAGCAGCATACATGTTGTCCAGCATATCATGTCGAGCTGATGTCAGTCCATTGCTTCCAATTCCGCTGTTATATTCCTCTTCATAATTAGCATGACCATCGGAAGCCAATCCAATGACAACTGCACCAGGTTTGATCTGATTGATGATGAGGTCTTTCCGGTGCATGCGACCAAAAGCTGTGATACCCACATCTATAGTTCTGACGATGTCACCTGTATCTGCTGTTTCACCACCTGCATGTTTGATTGAAATACCTCTTTCACCCATTTTATCAATAAAAGCAATCGTGCCTTCAACGATTTCTTCAATGATCTCTCCGGGGATCAGATGTTTATTGCGTCCAATGGTCGAAGAAATAAGGATATTGTCAAGACTACCCACACACGCCATATCATCGAGGTTCATGACTAAGGCATCCTGGGCGATACCCCGCCAAACGGAAATATCACCTGTTTCTTTCCAGTAGAGATACGCTAAACTTGGTTTTGTCCCTGCTGTATCCGCATGCATAATGTTGCAGAAATCCGGATTACTGCCGGCGACATCAGGTAAAATTTTACAGAAAGCATTAGGATACAATCCTTTATCTAAATTTCGAATGGCCTGGTGGACTTCGGCTTTAGAGGAAGACGCTCCTCTCAGATCGTATTTTTCATTTTCAGGTACCATGGGGACGGCAAAGATGCATTATTTTCATCAACGTTGGATATCAACTCTCCTTTTCAGGATATTTTGAAGCAAAGTTTTTTCTGGTATACAATTTGCACTCAATACAGTATCGCCATTGCGACTGTTAAAACCAATCTGAAGGCCACTTCATTCTAACGGATGGGGTGGTTTTTTTTTGAATGAGGAATAGAGAATTGAAAATGAGGGAAGGGAATCGCGAATCGTGAATTTTGAATTCAGAGCAAGGAGGTAAAGTTTTGAATGAGGAATGAGGAATGATAAATTCTTAAGGTGTGGCTATAATTCTTTATTCAATAGTCTAATTTTTCCTGCCTGATTCCAACTTCTTTATTCTGTATTCAGGATTTCCTTTGTAATTCTTTAAGCCATATTCTTTTTGCAGAATTCATAATCTTCCCTTCAGAGGGTTTAGGGGTAAAGAACAGATTTTCTTTGTCATTTATAATTCATAATTCAATATTTTTTTTAGCTCATCATAGTCCGCTTCGATCTCAATTTTTTCGATCATTCCTGATTGCCATTCCTTTTTCCAGGCTTGAGGGTAATAGCCAAGCGCTTGAGTGATGACATCTTCAAATTTATAGGGATGTGCTGTGGAGAGAATTATTCCTTTGGCTCCCTGATCATTTAATGCTTTCCATGCTGTGGCAGTATGCGGATCTAGTAAATAATGATGATCATTCCAACAGGCAGCGATGCTATCCAAAATTTCTTCATCTGAAATGGAGACTGCAGTAAAATGATCATCAATGAGATCAGGATATTTATCCCATAAATATTGTAATCGTAAAAAATTACTCGGATCACTTACATCCATTGCGTTGGCTAATGTTGCAATCGTCTTATGCGGTTCATATATATCATTTTCAAGAAGACGCGGAATCGTATCATTCGCATTATGAGCTGCAATAAATTTTTCAAGCTTCATGCCCATGGAATGAAGCATTAGACCGGCTGTGATATTTCCATAGTTACCACTGGGAACAGAAAATACAAATTCGACATTTTGCCGAATAGCTTCTTTCAATGCAAATGCATAATAAATCATCTGTGGCAGCCAGCGCGCTACATTGATTGAGTTTGCACTGGTGAGCGTCATCGATGTCCGCAGTTCCTGGTCTGAAAAAGCACGTTTGACCAATAGCTGACAATCATCAAAACTTCCCCTCACTCCTATCGCTGTGATGTTACCGCCAAGACCTGCGATTTGTTGCTCCTGCAATGGTGATACTTTGCCTATTGGATATAGAATGACAACGTTCGTACCAGGTTGATTATAAAAGCCATTTGCTACAGCACCTCCCGTATCGCCGGAAGTGGCAACGAGTATAGTGACTTCATTTTTCTCCCCGGTCCATGTTGAAAGACAACCGGCTAAAAATCGAGCTCCGACATCTTTGAAAGCCCATGTAGGCCCGTGAAATAATTCCAGTACATAGATGCCTGAGGTTCCAATTCGCTTAAGCGGAATTTCAAACTGAAATGTATGATCGATTATAGTTTTCAACTGTTCGACTGTGAGATCTTCTTTGACAAATGGAGTTAATAATGCAAAAGCAAGCTCGTGATCACCTAGTGAAAGCAGATTCTTTACCATATCCGGACGCAACGTGGGAATAAATTCCGGAACTAACAATCCTCCATCCGGTGCAAGACCAGATCGAACACTTTCTTTAAATCCAAGTTTTGTTTCAGCCCCTGATGTGCTTATATATTTCATAGTATCAGACGTTGGATATCGATATCACATCTGCGAGTACTCCTGATGCCGTCACCTCAGGACCTGCACCTGCACCGGCGATGACCATCGGACGATTTGCATAGCGATCTGTCCACATGAGTATGATATTGTCTGTTCCTTTGAGATGATAAGCAGGATGAGTGCTATCTATTTCTTCGAGACCTGTAGAAACTACACCTTCATCAAGCGAAGCCATATAGCGCCATCGCTTTCCAGCAGCGGCTAATGCTTTACGTTCTTCTTCAAATTTTACATCAAGTGTTTTCAAATTGGTTAACAATTCTTCCCATCCATTTGCATCTAATGTACCCGGAGGTAAAAATGAAATGTTCTTTATGTCTTCCATCTCAAGTTTTAATCCGGTTTCTCTTGAAAGGATAAGTATTTTTCTCATTACATCTACACCACTAAGGTCGAGTGCTGGATTTGGTTCGGTGTATCCTTTCTCCCGTGCTTCAGTGACAGCCACAGAAAACAAACAACCATCGCTGCCTATCCGATCAAATATATAATTGAGACTTCCGGATAGTACAGCTTGTATGCGATGGATGTGATCCCCGGTCAGTACCAGATCCCGAATCGTTTTTATAATGGGAAGTCCCGCACCTACATTCGTTTCATTTAGGAATTTCACATTATGTTGAGCGGACAATTCTTTTAGTCTTTTATAGATCGGATAAGGAGAAGAAGCAGCTATTTTATTTGCAGTCACGACATGCACACTGGAAGCGAGCAGGTCATCATATATTTTACTTACATGTTCTGAAGCTGTCACATCCACAAGTATACTATTGCGAAGATTGAATTGTTTGATCTCATTTTTCAGATCTGACAAGCTCAACACTTTTCCATGCGCTTTCAATGTTGTTCTCCAGTCTTTGAGATCGATGCCCAGCGGGTCAAGATAGATATACTTACTATTAGCGATTCCGCATACTTTTAGATCAAGACTGCCTGCTTCTTTAAACGCTTTTTGTCCTACCGCGATTTGTTCTATTAAAGTAGCACCGACATTACCCGTTCCCATCAGATAGAGGTGTACAGTTTTGTATTTGGACAGGAAAAATCCTTCATGTAATACATTTAAGGTCTTGTTTACATTATGTTGATTGACAACAAACGAAATATTCCGCTCGGTTGATCCCTGGGCAATCGCACGGATGTTGATACCATTTTCACCGAGCAGGCTGAATAATTTTCCGGCGATACCTGCACGTTCCCGCATACCATCACCGACTACAGCTACAAGTGCGAGATCGTATTCCACATGAATGGGATCAATCTTTCCAAGATTAATTTCAAATGCATATGTTTTCTCCATTGCTTTCTTCGCTATCAAATCATCCTGCCTGTTGATCGCAAAGCAAATGGTGTGTTCTGATGAAGATTGTGTAATGAAAAGGATATTAATATTAGCTTCACTCAGCGCCTGAAATAATCGTTGTGCAACACCGGGTACACCTATCATGCCTGATCCCGTCAATGTCACCAGTGCAATATCCTGAATACAAGTAAGCCCTTTAACGAAATGGGAATTCTGATCGGGATGGTTTGAAATCGTCGTGCCGGGATGATCAGGATCGAAAGAGTTGAGTATGATGATCGGGATCTGCCTGGTCATGGCAGGCTGAATAGTAGGCGGATAAATAACTTTTGCTCCAAAATAGCTAAGCTCCATGGCCTCTTCATAGCTCATGGTCGGGATCGTAATCGTGTCCCGTACTAATCGTGGATCAGCTGATAGCATTCCATTGACATCCGTCCATATTTCAAGACGTGATGCGTCAAGTGCACCCGCAAATATAGCTGCCGTGTAATCTGAACCTCCGCGTCCCAAGGTCGTGCTTTCCCCTGTGTCACTTCTTGATACATATCCGGGCGCGATATAGATTCTATTGGAAGCATCAATGTGCTGCCGTATACGTTTATTTGTTTCTTCAAAATCAACACGGGCAGCGAGAAATTGATTGTCTGTCAATATCAGATCCCGGCTGTCTATGAGTTCTGCATTAAGTCCATAAGATTCCATGGCGGCGCTTATAATCCGTGAAGACAAAAGTTCACCGAAACTCATGATATGTGCTTTTGTTTTCATCGTTAGATCACCCACGAGGCTTAAGCCACGACAAATGATGCCCAGCCGATTGAGCGGTTCTCTGATCTGATTGATCAATTCAGCAGACATCGCAGCTGAAAAAGGAATCGAACCGATGCATTCCTCATGGCGCCGTATGATAGTATCCAGAGTTGAATGATAAGCCTCGTTTTTGTTTGCGGCCTTTGTGCAGGCTTCTTCAAGGAGATTAGTGATTCCTGACATGGCGGAAACCACCACCACCAGAGGCCCTTCAAGTGAACGTCGACGGACGATATCTACCAATTGATGGATACGCTCAGCACTGCCTACAGAGGTTCCACCAAATTTCATGACGATCATCTTTGATTCCTGTCTTTTAGTCATATGGATGGCAAAAGTATGGGATAGGGTACAATAAAATAGCCCTGCTTCAATAAGGTCCGAAGTTTAAATGGATAGACATATTGTTCAATAAAGTCATAATTGGATTCTGAGCTTGAGGATCATTCTTCACCCTGATGAAAACGAACATCCTTTACGGGTCAATGTTTATAAAAAGGAATGTCCCCTTTTAAAACCTTATTTTTACAACTCTAATCGCAAACGAATTTTAACTTTCGTGTCCTATTCTAAAACCCTTATCCTGATCTCATCCGCTATGCTCATAGTGGCCTGTCAGGCACAGCCTACGAAAATGCAACATCAATACACTAACCATCTTATCCACGAGACGAGTCCCTATTTGTTGCAGCATGCCCATAATCCGGTCGATTGGCATGCCTGGAATGATGAAGCGCTGAAAAAGGCGAAGGATGAAAACAAATTACTCCTCATCAGTATTGGATATTCCTCCTGTCACTGGTGTCATGTGATGGAACATGAATCGTTTGAGGACACTTCAGTAGCGGCTATTATGAATGCAAATTTTGTCTGCATCAAAGTTGACAGAGAAGAGCGGCCGGATATTGATGACGTGTATATGGCTGCATGTCAATTGTCTTCAGGTGGTAGTTGCGGATGGCCTTTGAATTCCTTTGCACTTCCTGATGGCAGGCCTGTATGGGCAGGTACGTATTTTCCAACGGGCAAATGGAAAGAAGTGCTGGAATATTTTCGAAAAGTATACGCAGAAGAACCTGAAAAACTTCGTGAATATGCGCAGCGACTGGTAGCAGGTGTAAAAGATCACGGACTTGATGATGTGGTTCCGGGAGTAGAAAGCATCATCAATCAGAAAGAGATCAACGACGTCAGTAAGTTATTCATGAGCCGTATGGATCCTCAGATGGGCGGCCGACGTGGGTCACCAAAATTTCCGATGCCCAACAACTGGCAATATCTCATGTATTATGCACAGCGTTACAATAACAAAGAAGCTGCATCCATCGTGATGACGACGCTTGACAAAATGATGATGGGTGGAATATACGATCAGCTTGAAGGTGGATTTGCGCGTTACTCCACTGATTCATTGTGGCTTGTACCTCATTTTGAAAAAATGCTTTATGACAATGGCCAATTGGTATCTCTCTATGCGCAAGCTTATGCATGGTCAGGTAAAACAGAATACCTGGATGTTGTGCGGCAGACACTGGATTTTGTGGATCACCATTGGAGTGATCCTTCAGGTGGTTTCTATAGTTCATATGATGCTGACAGCGAAAAGGAAGAAGGAAAATATTATGTATGGCACGCTGATGAACTGACTAAACTTATACCGGATGAGCATCAGCGAAAAATGTTCTTTACCTATTATGATATTGGGGTACGTGGAAATTGGGAAGATGGAAAAAATATACTCAACCGCCATCGGCCGGCAGAGGAAGTTGCGAAACAAAATAATATGACAGTTGAAGAATTCTTTTCAACGATTTCAAAGATTAACAAGGTGTTGCTTGAAGAAAGAAAGAAACGTGTTGCTCCGGGTCTTGATGATAAAATACTTGCTTCATGGAACGGTCTCATGTTGCAAGGATATGTTGATGCCTATCGTGTAAGTGGCGACAAGAAATATATTGACCGAGCTATACAAAATGCCACGTTTTTAAAAACACAAATGATTAAAGATGATTTCCGGATGGATCGGAATTACAAGAATGGTAAATCATCTATAAATGGATTCCTGGATGATTATGCTAATGTGATCCAGGCTTTTCTTTCGTTGTATCAGACCACATTTGATACCAAGTGGCTAGATCTGGCAAAAGGAATGACTGATCATGTCCTGCAGCATTTTGAAAGTGACTCTACGGCATTATTTTATTTCACATCAGATATTGACCCACCTCTGATTGCCAGGAGGCTCGAAGTGAGCGATAATGTCATTCCTTCAGCCAACAGTACAATGGCCAGAAATTTATTTGTGCTAGGTGATATTCTTGATCAGCAGAACTATAACGACCGTGCCCAAAAAATATTCAATCAGGTGTGGCCTGTTGTCAAGCGTGACGGTCAGCCATCATTCTATAGTAACTGGTGTCAACTGATGCTAAATTTTGCCCAATCGCCAAAAGAAGTGGCTATTGTGGGTAAGGATTATGCAGGTATACTTGCCAAAATCCAAAAGACCTACCAGCCCGATGCCCTATTTATTGGCGGTGCAGAAGAAGGAGATTTGCCTCTATTGAAAGGTAAGTTGTCTGACAATCAGACGCTTATTTACGTTTGTCAAAACAAAGTCTGTAAGCTGCCGACAGATGATGTCATGAAAGCCATGGAATTATTGAAGAATTAATAGATTGGATCTTAGAATTTAATTCGAATTTATCAGGTGGACAGAAAAGTTATTCGCATGCATATGCAGATAAGTATTCCAATGCCCTTACTATCAGCTGGTTAAGACAGTTTAGCCCACTTAGGTGTGCCACACTGTTCTGGCGAGATTATAGTAGAGGCGTTGAGGTCCTTGCTTCTCTGAAGCCGCAGGATTACTTAGTTTCACACCCTAAATCAAAAGATAATCAGGAATGGATTTACACGAATATCAAGGAAAAGAATTACTCAGTCGTTTTGGAGTTAAAATTCAACGTGGTGTGGTAGCCCGGTCCTTAGCTGATGCCGTTGAAGCGTATCAGAAAGTTACTGGAGACTCAGGAAGCCCTATAGCTGTAGTAAAAGCTCAACTGCATGCAGGAGGGAGAGGAAAAGGCGGTGGTGTCAAAGTCGTAAAGAATCTCGATGATCTGAAAGAAAAAGTAAATACAATCCTGGGTATGATGCTTAAGACGCCTCAAACACCGGGAGGTCTTGAAGGGCCTGGTAAGCTAGTGCGGCAGGTCCTGATCGCAGAGGATGTCTATATTCCTGAATATGACCAGTGCAAAGAATTATATCTTTCTATTCTGACAGACAGAGCTAAGCAATGCAATGTCATCATTTATTCTACTGAAGGAGGCATGGACATTGAGGGTGTAGCAGAAAAGACACCTCACCTGGTACATACCGAATTTATAGATCCGGCTTTAGGGCTTCAGGCATTTGAAGGACGAAAAATTGCGTTCAATCTTGGATTAAGTGGTACAGCGCTTAAGAATATGACCCAGTTTGTGGCGAAAGTATACAAGGCATTTGTAGAAAGCGATGCTACCCTCCTTGAAATTAATCCTGTCATCGTAAATGGAAACGGTGAAGTGGTAGCGGTTGATTGTAAAGCATCCATGGACGACAACGCTCTTTTCCGCCATCCGGATATCGAAGCATGGCATGATCCATTCGAAGATGATGCTACGGAGCTTGAAGCCAAAGAATTCGGATTGAACTATGTCAATCTTGACGGTGATGTCGGATGCATGGTCAATGGTGCGGGCTTAGCAATGGCGACTATGGACATCATCAAATTGTCTGGTGGATCACCTGCCAACTTCCTGGATGTCGGAGGAACAGCTGATTCGAAACGTGTTGAAAATGCATTTAGGATTATTCTCAAAGATCCGAGCGTAAAAGCTATTCTGATAAATATATTTGGTGGTATAGTTCGATGTGATCGCGTTGCTCAGGGAATTGTCGATGCGTATCATTCCATAGGTCAGATTCGGGTTCCCATCATTGTTCGACTGCAGGGAACTAATGCAGATCTTGCAAAAATAATCATTGATGAAAGTGGACTGGATGTCAAGTCAGCGATTCTGCTCCAGGAAGCTGCGGATCTTGTGAAAGAAGTTCTTAAAAAGGCATAGGGCAGAGAGCAAAGAGCAGCGGCATAAACAACGGAAGATCTTTTAATTTTAATAGCGGATTTAACCGGATTGGTGAAAATCTAATTTGCGTAAAGCAGTATAATTAGTGGCATATTCTATGGCTAGTCCATATACATATTCTTTACTTGAGCTCAATCAATACATCAGGCGGGTTATCTCGCTCAATTTTGATGAACCGATCTGGATTGAATGTGAGATAGGACAGGCTTCACTATCAAGAGGCCATTGGTATCTTGATCTTATCCAAAAGGAAGGTGAAACTATCGCTGCACAATGCCAGGCAGCCATATGGGCTAATGTATATGCCTATCTCAAACGAAAGTCCCCTATTCCACCGGAAGAGATTCTCAAACAAGGAATGGCTGTAAAACTCAAAGTCAATGTAGACTTCCACGAGCGATATGGGTTGAAACTGATCATAGAAGATATTGACAGCAGTTTTACGATTGGGGTACTTGAAATGCAACGACAGGCTATACTGCAGGCTATCAAAGAACGCAATCTTGTGCGAAAAAATGCAGAGACATATCTTCCATCAGTAGTGCAGCGTCTTGCGGTCATCAGTTCAGACAGGGCTGCCGGCTGGAAGGATTTTGTAAAACATATTGAAGACAATCTGTATGGCTATGATATCTCAATAGATTTGTTTGAGGCGGCCATGCAGGGGCAGCAGGTGGAATCTGAGATACTTGATTGTCTCGGGAAGATTGCAAAAAATAAAGATCATTTTGATGCTGTGGCGATCATTCGCGGTGGTGGCGGTCGAACTGATCTTGCGGCATTTGATAATCTCCCTTTAGCTGTTCGTATCGCTGAATTTCCTATTCCGGTTTTGATTGGTATTGGGCATGAAATAGATCAGTCCGTGCTAGATTTGGTGGCGTACAAATCTTTAAAAACGCCAACTGCAGTAGCTGATTTTGTCATCGAACACAATGCTTCTTTTGAAAGTCATCTCGATGAAGTCTGGCAGTGGATTCAGGATGAGGCGATGGACAGAATAAGATCTGAAAATCAAAGGCTGACAGATCTTGCCGGCAGCCTTCAATATGCAGTGAAATCAAGAATTTTATTTGAGAATAATAAATTAAATCATACGGTGTTGATGCTTCGCCAGGGAGGGAAAAATATGATCAGCAGTCACATCAAGCGTATTGAGTTTATACATTCACTATTGACAGCTATTGATCCTGACCGTGTGCTGGCCAGGGGATATACGATCACAACACATGATGGTAAACCTGTCAACCATTCTTCACAGCTCGACAGAGGCATGTCAATTCAAACAACATTTCAGGACGGAACAGTAAAAAGTATTGTAGAATGAAAAAGAATCAGAATGATTATGATAAGGCGATGCAGCAATTGGAAAAGCTGGTTGAGCGTATTCAAAATGGCGAAATGGGTCTTGAAGAAATGCGCAATGAAGTGAAGGCTGCAATGGAGCTAATTAAAATGTGCAGATCAAAACTTAGAAATATCGAGACAGATCTGGAGGAGACACTTGAGGAAGAATAAGGAGTGTCTTTTTGCTCCTAAGTATGCTTTAGGGGATTTATGGGCCGGGGCAAAAAAAAGGTGGAAGCCGGCCCGGCGGCCTGCGCTTCCACCAACTTCACCAGTTGAAAACAATCTTTACTACAGCTGAGGAATCCTGAGAACCTGACCTGGATAGATCTTATCAGGGTCTGTCAGCATGGGTTTATTGGCCTCAAATATAATATTATATTTTGATGCATTGCCATACTGAGCCTTCGCTATTTTTGACAATGTATCACCTGATTGCACCTCATAAAAAACCGCCTCTGGTTCAGGATCTGTAGCGATCACGCTCATACGGTCATCAACGGAGGAGATGCCTATATTATTACCCAAAGTCAGTACTGTAAGTTCCTTTGCCATTTGGGTTTCTGCCTGTCCCCAGACGGTCACGGTTTCATCATTGATGTCTAATGATAAATTCTGCACGGGCAGGTTCAAATCATTGACACCCTTCAACATTGCATCTTTTTTCATATTCAAGGCAACATCAGGAGATACAGTCTTGACGGTTTCTTCTTCATGTTTATTGAAGAGTTTTGCACCTGATCCCTTTAAAAAAGAAAATAGTCCCATAATTTAGTTTGGTTTAATTGATATTAATAAATTAAAAAAAGATGAAGAATTAGGTTCTTCTATTATGGAACAATGTTACACTAAAAATGATCTTCGAAAAGGTTTTTTTTTGAAAACTTTCTTTATACCGGTTTGCCCGATTTCTAAGAGGTTTATAGTCTGAACGTATACTTATAATGTATATATTACCTTTGCAGATCTATTAAGTGCAACCATCTTGAAGAATAAGCCAGCATCAGTGTCCACAGACCAGGGGAAAGAGACTCCCCTGATGAAGCAATACCTAAAAATCAAGAGTCAGCATCCGGAAGCCCTGTTGTTATTCAGGGTAGGTGACTTTTATGAAACTTTCGGTGAGGATGCTATCCGGACGTCTGAGGCGTTGGGCATTATTCTGACCTCACGTAACAATGGAGGGAATAACGTCGAGCTGGCCGGTTTCCCCTATCACGCCATGGATATGTACCTTCCTAAGCTTGTCCAGGCTGGCTATAGAGTGGCCATTTGTGAGCAACTCGAAAAGCCATCTAAAGAGAAGAAAATAGTTGACCGCGGGGTGCTTGAGATGATCACGCCGGGGATTGCTACCCAGGATTCGCTTCTGGATCGTCATTCCAATAATTACCTGGCTTCGATTCATTTTATATCAAATGAGCATTTTGGGATCGCTTTTCTTGATCTGTCCACAGGTGAATTTGTAATCAGTGAAGGAGCACAACGTGAAATTGAAAAATTGCTTCAAAGTTTTTCACCTTCTGAAATTGTCCTTTCTAAATCAAACAGAGACCGCTTCGAAAAAATATTCGGCAATTCATTTTACACCTATGGCCTTGAAGAATGGGTATTCACCACTGATTATACAAATGAAAAAATTCTTAGGCATTTTGAAATAGCCACGCTTAAAGGTTTTGGTATTGATCATTTACAATATGCCCAGGTTGCAGCAGGTGCAGTGCTTCATTATCTCACCACGACGAAGCAGGATGGATTGAAACATATCCGTACGATCAGCCGGATACAATCAGATCATTATGTCTGGATGGACAGATTCACGATCAGGAATCTTGAACTACTCCAGGCGGCGCATGATACGGGAACAAGCCTGCTGGATATCATGGACAAAACCATCTCTCCGATGGGTGCCCGGATGCTAAAGAAATGGATAGCACTGCCATTGATCAATCTTAAAGAAATCAGATCAAGACATGATATGGTTTCTTATGCTCTGGCGAATACGGATTGGGCATCAGATTTGCGCGATCAGATAAAAGTCATCGGTGATCTTGAAAGAATCATTTCTAAAGTCTCACTGTCAAAAATAAATCCACGGGAATTAGTACAGTTGAAAAGAGCATTGACGGCGCTCCACCCTATCAAAGAATGGATGCATGACAGCCGACAGGAAGGATTGATGCGTCTGGCGGATCAGATCAATATCTGCGATCATCTGCGGCAGACGATTGAACTGGCCTTACAGGAAGATGCACCTGCGATTCTGATCAAAGGAAATGTAATCCGCAAAGGCTACAATGAAGAACTCGATGAATACAGAGATATCATCCAGAATTCAAAAGAAATTCTGATCACTATACAGCAGGAAGAGGCGCTGAAAACGGGTATCACAAATCTTAAGATCGGGTATAATAATGTATTTGGTTATTTTCTTGAAGTCACCAATAAATATAAAAACCAGGGTTTGATACCGGATACATGGGTGCGGAAACAAACACTTTCTAATTGTGAACGCTACGTGACGGATGATCTGAAAAAACTTGAGCATAAGATATTAACTGCAGAAGAAAAAATAGGCGCGCTTGAAGAAGGATTATTCAATGATCTTGTATTGGCAGCGCAGGAATACATAGGTCCGATCCAAATCAATTCATCAGCTATAGCTCAACTCGATTGTGTTTTATCATTTGCCTCCATTGCATTGGCCTACAATTACTGCAGACCTGAAATGAATGATGATATGGCCATCAATATTGTAGAAGGCCGCCACCCAGTCATCGAAAGACATCTTCCTCCGGGAGAAGTGTATGTTTCGAATAATCTTTATCTGGATAATGAGGAGCAACAAATCTTTATCATCACCGGACCTAATATGTCAGGGAAATCCGCTTTTCTGCGACAGACTGGATTGATCTGTCTGATGGCTCAGATGGGAAGTTATATTCCTGCTAAAGCTGCAACGCTTGGTATAATAGACAAGCTATTTACACGTGTCGGGGCTTCTGACAATATCTCTTCCGGTGAATCCACCTTTATGGTAGAGATGAATGAAACAGCGAGCATCCTCAATAATATATCAGCACGAAGCCTGATCCTCATGGATGAGATCGGTAGAGGCACAAGTACATTCGATGGTATCAGTCTGGCGTGGAGCATAGCGGAATATCTGCATCATCATCCGCAGTATAAACCCAAAACATTATTTGCAACACATTATCATGAATTGAATGAACTGGCAGATCGATACGACAGGATTCACAATTATCATATAGCCACACAGGAAAGCGGTAATAAAGTCATCTTTTTGCGTAAGCTTACACCCGGTGGTAGCGAACATAGTTTTGGAATCCATGTCGCCAGAATGGCGGGTATGCCTAAATCATTATTGGAACGTGCCAATGAAATCCTGCATGAGCTTGAATCAAAAAACCTAAGTCTTGAGGAAACCACTGATGGGAAGAAAAAAATCAAAGAGCTCAGAGAACAGACTGCTTTTCAGCTTAGTATTTTTGATCAGACAGATATCAAAGCAAGAGAACTCACTGATGAATTGAACAAAGCAGATATCAATCAAATGACACCGATTGAATGTATGCTTATGTTATCCAAACTAAAAAAGATAGCTGAGGAGTAGAGCGTGAGAACAGTGAGAGCGTGAGACAATAATGATAAATGTTGACATCGGTTGACCGACGTTCTAACGAACTCAAGGCTTAGCCTTTTACGTAATGCTCAAGGATGATAAAAATTAAAGTTTAATTCTGCACTAAAATCCTTTGTACTGCATGACCAGCAGAAGTCTGAAATCTCAGTTGATAAATACCTGCGGGTAAACCCATTAATTCAATCTTTTCAGGTGAAAGGTCTATGCCTACCACTTGGCCCAATTGATTTGTTATCATCACAGGAGGAATTACGTTGTCCTGCATTTCCTGGTTAAGTGTGACGTAAGATTTGCAAGGATTCGGGTAATAGAATGGAATTAATTCTGTATTGCTGACATCAGTGACGGCGGTTGTATTTCTGGAAAAAATATAGCTTGTGCCGTCAGCCATTGTTCCATTAAGATGAGTCTCCTGGTAGGCATTCACTATAGAAGGGTTAGAAGGGTTTCCGGCGAGAAGAATGATTTCACCCAGATTAACATCATTGATATAATCTAAACTTTCCAACAAACCGATGATAGGCCCGTTAGCCCCATAATCTTCAGTAGGATGAGATACGTTTGATGGGCCATACGCAAATTCTATGTTTCCATCTTCTTCATGTAGCTTCAATTGGAAATTGATAAAATCTGTTGAAAATCCAAAGTTCGACAGGTCTCCCAAAAATCCCGCATTTTTAAATTGTACGGTGAGTACTCTGTGCCCGGCACTGCCATCAGTCTTATAGGTGATGGGGGATAATAGAAGGCCATTGATATACCCACGATCGATCAGATCTGCCCCAAACAAAACCATATTGCCAATGATGTCTGTAGATGGATCATCAATCAATGTGATCAATGTAAAGGTGGAAGGCAAATAAAGTGTATTCAGCGTTAAACCATAATATTGGAAATTAAAACCAATAGGAATCACCAATTCCGGGTCGTCCCAGGTATCTGTGACAAGGGGTGTTCCATCACTTATCTCGACATAAGGCTTTGACGTCGCTGAGAAATGATAGGTCTGACCAGAAACAGATTGAATTTCGGCCATGAGGATAAACACCGTCAATATTGGGTATATAATTTTCATAAGTGTAATTTTTCCGGATTAGGGTTATTCTAAAATACGTTAACAGAAATGGGTTAAAAAGGTTACCCCCAACGTCTAAATTCATTGTTTACCCTGAGTTTTCTGTTAAACTAACCAGTCAGGGTTTCTCCCGAAAAAATTATCGTATCAGTAAAATCCGTTGCAATACATCATGATAGAGAGTTTGAAACTTTAATGCATAGATACCGGCAGGTAAATTCTCAAGTTCTATTCTATCAGTTGTATAAACTTTCTGTACGATTTCACCAAGGGAGTTCATTACATATACAGGCGATACAATTTTGTCAGTGACAACAGATGATAAAGTGACATTACCTGAAGTCGGATTTGGATAATAAAACAGATTTGATTCGGTAGAGTTAATCTCTTTAGTACGTGTTGGGTTGTGTGAAAATGCGTATAAGGTATTTTCAGGTATTGGCCACTCCAAATTTGAAAATGTGTTTTCAGTGATGATTTCCGGTGTTAGCGGATCTCCTGTCAATAGTAATAATTCACCATGAATCGTATCGTTGATAAAATCAAAATCTTCAGCTAAGCCAATGGTAGGACCAGAAAACCCATCAAAATCTAATGTCACGTTTCCTACAGAATAAGGTCCGATATGAATGTCAATAGCACTACTTCCCTCATGTATTTTTAATTGTAAATTGATAAAATCTATAAGCGTGTCATTATTTGTTTCGCCATAAGTGAAACCTGCATTCCTGAATTCCAATGTAAATACTCTATTTCCTGGTGCACCTTCAGTCTTGTATGTAATCGGTGACAAGCTGGTATCTGCAAAATATCCTCTGTCTATAAGATCAGCACTCAAGGCAAGAAGCAGATTTACAGATCCCAGATCGGATTTTGTTGTGAAATAGGTTCCTGCAAAGAAATCAAATGAATACAAACTATCAACAGCATCATCAAAAAAATGAAACTTAAATCCGATAGGTATCGTGAATGCAGGATCAGCCCATTCTTTTGTCACCGCAGGTATTCCATTTTCAAGGAACGTAAAAGGCTCATTTGAAACTGAAACACTGTACGACTGACAATACAAAATGCTGCCTGAAAAAAACAGACAAATCAGAACTGTAAATAATAATCTTTTCATGGGGGTATAGTTTAAGTTTATAGAATTTTAATCTTCGTTTTACATACTCATTTTACTCATGATTTATCAGGAAACATCGACATGCTAATTACCTCTTTGTCATTAAAATACTTCCTTGCAGCCTTTAACAACACATCCTTGCTAAGGTGTGAAATCCGCTCTTCTAGTTTGGCCTGCTGTACTTGTTGCGCAAGATCGGTACCGTTCATCCAACTATTGATGAAATTACCCATCCAGAATTGATTCTGTTGCAGATCTTTTACTCTGCCCTGCCGTTGTGTCTCCGTGATTTTTTCGATATCCACAGGATCAATCTCCACTTTCATTTTTGCAATTACTTCTTTTGCAGCGTCTATCAGTTCCTTTGTCCTTGGGGGATCTGCATTGAAACTGATCTGTACGGAATATTGATTGATCGGATATTTTGCCTGGCCACCGCCCACGGAAACACCATATACTCCGCCTTTATCTTCTCTCAATTCTTCACGGAGTTTTATCCGTGCGATATCAATTAAAGATTGCAATACATAGGCTGAATCCGGATCGTAAGTATCCGCACCATGAAAAATAATCTGCACAAGAGACTTCGGTGCTTCGCCCCGATTGAAGGTCGAATCCACAACTCCTGAAGGAAAGCGATCTCCGACATCTTTCCAGTTTTCTTTTCTGCCACCACCGGGTAATGCCCCCAGATATCTACTGGTCAAAAGCTGAAGAGAATCAACATCAAAATTGCCCACAAAAAAGAAATCCATATCACTGACATCGGCAAAACGGTCATGATATATCGTGATGATGTCATCCATATTTATTTGATCATACGATTCTATAGGTGGAAATCCTCTGCGCGGATTATTGCCTGACCTGATACGGGCCAGTTTATCAAAAAACCAATTCTGAGGATTCGCCAGTAGATTACTATAGCGACTTTTTTCACGACTGACATATGAATTCAAAGCCACAGTATCTTTTCTGTATGCAGTCACATAGGAATAAATCAATTGCATCATGGTCTCTTTGTCAGCGACAGAGGATGAGCCACTCAACCCTTCAAACCTTTCCTGAATAAAAGGCGTCACGTCAACACGCAGACCCGATAGTTTTTTATCCAAAGCCGTTTCTTCAAATGTGCCTAGTCCACTACTGTTGATGACAGCAGAGGCACTGCGGGCAGAAGGGTATTTAGTCAGGTCATACAATGAAGTGCCTCCGGGGCTATACGCTGACATAAGTATCTCATCATTTTTGAATGTCGTTGGTTTGGCTGTGACACGCACACCATTTGCGAATTCCCAATGGTAGACATCGAGATCAGTGTCGTGTGTAGTATTTAAAACAGGACTCGGCGGAAAAGATCCCGGCAGCAAAGGAGCAGAAACATCGATATCCACATACGCTGGTATTTGTTCCTGGCTGATATCTTTGAGCATCGTCACCAGCGTAGCTGAATCAGGAAGTAATGTTTTGTCTTTATCCGGTCCGGTGACAATGATGACTCGATTTTTATCGGTTATCCATTTTGAGGCGAGTTGACTGATCTCAAAATTGGTAATTGTAGGCATCAGTGTTTTATACATTTCCAGCGTTTGGTTGACATCTGGCATTGGTGCATCAGTGAGAAAGTTACTGATGAGTCTTCCGATGATACGGCCGGATTCCTGTTTGTCCTGTTCCAATACATTCTGTTCAGCCTCGCGCATCAAAGAGGCTTTTTCACGATCAAGTTCTGTATCCGTAAATCCATGCAACAATACACGCTGATTTTCTTCAAGCAATGTTTTAAACGCACGTTGAATATTTTTTGCTTCTGCTGATGCAAAACTGCTGTATGTAGCCAATTCTCCCACATCATGACCATATCCGGAATATCCATAAATAAAAGGTGGATTTGCCAGGCGTGATATTTCAGTGAGTCTTTTGCCCAGCATCCGGTTATACAGATTGTAAACAATGCGATCACGGTAATCAAGAATATTTACGATCTGGTTATATTTATGCTTATACGTTAACTGGATGCCACTGTTAGTGGCTTCGGGATCAGTGATGACTCTCGCAAATGTTTCATCATGTGGAGGAAAAGTCCCTGGTTCTTTCGTTCGAATAACAAGTGGAGCAACCAGATCGCCAAACTGTGTTTTAATCTGGGATTCTACTTTGTCCACATCAAAATCACCGACGACAACTACGGCCATCAGATCAGGGCGATACCAGTCTTTGTAAAAGCGACGTACTACATCATAAGGTGCGTTCTTCACAATCTCAGGATCGCCGATAGGCAATCTCTCAGCATAGCGCGACTTATAAAATTCAAATGGAAGTGACTGCTGAGACATTCGTTGATAAGGACTTAGTCCGCTACGCCATTCAGAGATGACCACGCCGCGTTCTTTATCGATCTCCTGATCATCGAATGTGACACCACCTGCCCAATCCCGAAGGATGAGCATACCCTTATCAAACTGATCCTGGAGATCGGTTCTGACCTGCAACATATATACTGTCTCATCAAAACTAGTGTACGCATTGAGATCAGGTCCAAAACGGGTTCCGACGGATTCAAGGTAGTTGACTAATTCATTTTTTGAGAAATGAGTTGTACCATTGAAAGCCATGTGTTCTGTAAAGTGGGCAAGACCCTGCTGGTCAGGATCTTCCTGCATGGAGCCTGCTTTTACTGCGACGCGTAGTTCCGCCCGGTGTTCAGGCTTGTGGTTAGCTTGGATATAATAGGTTAGGCCGTTGGCTAATGTGCCTATTCTGACAGATGGGTCTTTGGGGATGGATGACATTTTTTTTTCAACCGGTATGGGCTTACCTATAGGTTCGCACACCGTGGCATCTTTTGGTTGAGCGATTTTGGGACTACAGGCAACGGTTAACGTAATCGCAAACCATATGAAAATGCAGAATTTGTACATGAGCTTATATTTTATAGCATTCAATATCGTAAAAAAAGAGCAAATTCACAGTTCAATTTTTATACCTCATCAGCGGGAGTAGCTCAGGGGTAGAGCATTAGCTTCCCAAGCTAAGGGTCGTGGGTTCGATTCCCATCTCCCGCTCTTTTTCGAGGCGAAAGCGAAGGAAAAAGAAAGGCGAAGGCGAAGGAATATGGAGAAGTAAAGATAATTGGAAGGTTTATTTTTGAGTTGAAAACACAATGGCATTTAAAGACTTCATCGAGTTGCCTGTATGGAAAAACGCAGTTAATCTGCTCCCTGAAATCTACAGGGTAACAAAAGAGTTTCCGGCTGATGAAAGATTCGGGATGGTTTCTGATATGAGAAGGGCTGTAAATTCAGTAGGACATAATATTGCAGGAGGATTCGGACGATTCGAACATAAAGACAAGACTCGTTTTTATAAAATATCAAGAGGTAGTTCCTACGAACTTATTAGTCAACTATTCGTATCGCACACACTGAATTAGCTGAGTCAGAATGACAAAGAAAATCTAACATCCGGCTACAAAGGTGTCATCGATGAGTTAGATCTGATGATCAAATCCGTAGAATCCCGTTAAAAAGAAAGCGCTTTCCTTTTTCCTTCGCCTCAGCCTCAGCCTTCTTCCTCAGCCTTTGCCTGAATCGTCGCCTTTTAGAAATGTTTTCAGCCTTAACAATAAATATGGAAACTGTTCTGTAAAAATAAAGATTGCAAACAAAGGAATAATCCACACCACTCTGTACTGAAACCGGACATCCACCATAGAAATGCCGGCACAAATAAATGCATTGGCTATCAATGCAATGATGAGAAAGCGAACAAGATTTAATTGCGTTGACGTAATATCGTCTTTTGTTTTTCTAAACAGGAAGAAGTATAAAAGGTATATAAAACTGGCATAAACCAGAAACCGCTGTGCGAGCTGGGTGGGATGACTGTCCCATTTTCCTGAAAACTGAACAGACCTTCGTATCGGCGGGATAAACTCCGGAAGTTCATCTTCAAAAATTTGGTAATGGTACCCCTCTTCACGTTCAGTCGTCATGACAAGTCCTTCAATCGTAAAGAACTGAACGATACCATTTTCGATTGTATGTATTGCAAATTTCTTTAAATAATAAGGGTCATGTAAAAAAATCTTTCAACATATGGACATATTCTTCATCGTTAGCAGCCAGACCTCCTGTTTTTCGAATGGGACTCGCCGGACTCCAAAATAAATCATACGGTATCTTGTCAATCGAGTCACACAATCGATATTGATGATTAGCACAATAGTCATGCAGGAAAGGTTTTAATAGACCCATCTGATTGATTCGGTTTGTAATAAATACATTTTTGACTCTTGATCAATAAAATGTTCCGCTGTATAAAGCATGAAACAATGGAATACTAAAATATCCTATGAAAGCAAATCCTGCTACAAAGAGGAAGCGACGCATCGGAAAAACAAAAGATTTTTTTCTGAAATAAAATATCATTTTTAAAAGAAGAAAAAGGAGCATTGCAAGAATCAGAATATAAGCATTCGAATGGTGACTGGCGACAGCAAAAATGAAAAGGATAGCCATTACTATTTTCTTCCCCAAAGGCTGTGTCCCTCCAAAAAGAAAAATACAGGCAATGAGCAACATAACCGCCATAAGAAAATCAGGCATCAACATCCCTGTCACTTCACCAATCCCTGTCATCAATGTCAAAATAACAATAGCAACCAATGGGGGCATGCCTGCTGCCCGCTGAGAAAAATTAGAATAAAATGTATGTATGGTCCACGAAACAATTAAGGCCTGAACAAAAACAACTAGCCACAGACTTTCTTTTAAACTTATATGCCTTATAAAAAGGCCATAGAGCATCGGTCTGATATCAGAGGTGACGCCCTGAAATCCACAATGCAAATATGTGCCCGTATCTGTATAGAGAAAAGGGAATGTATTGACAAAAGCAGGAGTACACAAAACGACCGCACCCAGCCAAACAGAAATGATGCTTTTGCGTCGTTGGAATTTTTTGTGCAATTCTTCCGAGAGATTTTGTATTTATATTCTATACTCAAAATAGTATTCCGTTCTACCCCCCAATCCCTGGAAAAAGGGGGAGTTGCAAAATTCGATACCCGTTATTCGTTAATCGTAAATCGTTACTCTTCCCCACGAAGTTTCTTATCCTGATCATTGGCCAGATCAACGATACGCTTCATCGATCGGGCAATAACAAAAAATACGAGGTATGCCATGGTCAACACGATCCAAAGCCAACTGAAGCCTCCTGCATCATCAATATGCTTTCCTGACAACAGATAACACCATGCATAGGTAACAACAAGAAGTCCAATAAATAAGGAGATGGACTTGCTCCAGTAAGGTAAAATGATATCCGTACGAAAAGCTACGATGGCATTGAGAATGATGAAACAAAATATCATCGACGTACCGATGATCCATGTGCCTGAATTGACCTCAAGCAGCTCGTAGTGATGCGGCATGATTTTGTCAATTAAACTGAAGACGATCATGATGCCGACTACAAGAGCAACCTGGTTGAGGGGTTTTTGAAATATGGTGATTAATCTTGATTCCTCCGTCATTTCCATTCATTTACTAACACACCTGTGAGATCATAATCAGAAGCTGTAGTGATTTTGGCAATTACAAATTCTCCGGGTTGAAGCTTAGTTTCTGTTGATTCAATCCATACCTCATTGTCCACTTCAGGGGAATCGTATTCCGTCCGGCCTACATATTGACCACCTTCTTTCCGGTCAATTAATACTTTCAATTCTCGATCTACAAGAGAAGTATTGTGTGCAGATGAAATAGATTGCTGTATGGCCATTATTTCTTCAGCTCTTTCTTTTTTAACTACTGCAGGTACATCATCGGGCAGGACATACCCTCTCGTACCCTCCTCATGCGAATATTCAAAAACCCCTACCCTGTCAAATTTTGTTTCTTCTACAAAACGGCAAAGGGCTTCATGATCTTCCTGCGTTTCTCCCGGAAAGCCAACTAAAAATGTAGTCCTGATCCGAATCTCCGGATGCATCACCCGGATTTTTTCGATCAATTGCTTTGTTTCATCGCCTGTGATTTGTCTGCGCATCGCTTTCAACACCGGATCACTGATATGTTGCAATGGCATGTCGAGATAATTGCAGATTTGTGGGTGGCGTTTCATCGCCTCAATAATATCCAGGGGAAACTTATGTGGATAGGCATAGTGAAGACGAATCCATTCTATGCCCTTCACCTCGCACAATTGATCAAGCAAATCAGGTAAAGCTCTGCGTTGATAAAGATCTAGACCATAATACGTGAGTTCCTGTGCTATCAGGATTAATTCTTTGACACCGCGATTGGCCAGATGTGTAGCTTCTTTGACCAGGCTTTCCATTGTCCGTGAGACGTGCTGACCACGCATGATTGGAATAGCACAAAAGGAACAAGTGCGATTACAACCTTCTGATATTTTCAGATAAGCATAATGAGCCGGAGTGACGATGCTTCGTTCGCCGAGAAGTTCATCCCGGTAGGTAGCGCCCATCGTGTTGAGTAATGAGGGAAGCTCCATGGTTCCGAAATAGGCATCTACCTCAGGGATCTCCTGTTCGAGGTCATCTTTATATCGCTGAGAGAGACAGCCGGTGACGTAAAGTTTTTCGAGCCGGCCTTGTTTCTTTTCACCGGCATATTCAAGGATGGTATTGATGGATTCTTCTTTTGCAAGATCTATGAATCCGCATGTATTGATGATGACGACGGGGGCATGCCGGCCTGTTTCATGCTGCACATTAAATTGATTAGCTTCGAGCTGAGATTTTAGAACTTCAGAATCGACGATATTTTTACTGCATCCGAGCGTTATTATTTTAACTTTTTTCGGATGTATGGATTTAGTGCGCAAGTGTATTGAAGCTAATGATAGATAAAGCAAAGATATTCCAAATTCAAGACCTCTTGGAGGGGGCGGTCAGGCCAGATACTATGCAGATCTGGTCAGACGTTTTCAAAAACATGGCGAGATGCCTTATACTCCTGTTGTTCATTGCTTTACCGGGCATTAGTCAGGCCCAGTTTAGTATTAATGCACGTTATGTTTTAGGCCAGTCTGATGTCCTCGCACAGGAATCTATCAATCAGAATGGTCAGCATGTTTCGCTTGAATATAATTTCAGACTTAAGCAAAGACGGTTGGAGTTTAGACCTGGTATTGGATACCGGACTACATTTAATGGGGAGTTCGGAGACGGACATTTCTCGGCGGTGGATCTGGATTTAGGTGTTGCCATTTATCCATTTGATTTTGCCGGTGATTGTCATTGCCCGACGTTTTCAAAAGAAGGTGAGCTGTTCAAAAAAGGATTTTTTCTGGAAGTGACACCAGGTATAAGTGCACAAAAATTCGAACGGGTAGATTCCAGGCTCAGTGATCATCTGCCATTGCCCATTCAAAGTAAGCACTTTGTTGGAAAAATTGGTGGAGCAGCTGGCCTTGATATTGGGATTTTTAGGCAACTGACCCTGACACCGATGATCTCCGTTACATTTTTAACTTCATCTGATTGGGATGGGTTAAATCAAGATGGTACGACCTCAAAATTGAATGATTATTTGTACTATGGTTTTGGAATGCGTATTACTTATTCGATCAAAGAGAAATTTTTGCGTAAACGGCATTGACGATAACATTCCCAGATTACAATTCCTGCTGTAGTAGCGACATTCAGTGAGTGTTTAATTCCATCCTGCGGAATTTCAAGGCTTGTGGTACACATAGAGAGCACTTCTGCATCAACACCCCGCATTTCATTTCCAAAAATCAAAGCCAACGGAAAATGTGCAATTATATCCAGTTGCTCAAGATGAATGGATTTATCTGTTTGTTCCACCGGCATAAGATTGTATCCCTTTGTGGCAAGTATTTGTACTGCTTCTTTAGTGGATTCGTGATAGTACCAGGTGACGGAAGATGTTGCACCAAGCGCTGTCTTCAATATTTCTGTATGGGGTGGCTTCACTGTGATGCCACAGAGATAGATCGCTTCTACCGAAAATGCATCGCATGTCCTGAAGATGGCGCCGACATTCAATCCTGATCTGATATTGTCAAGGACGACGACCACACGCATCTTTTCCAAAGATTTGTATTCTTCAAGAGCTGGTCGTTGGAGCTCATCCATCGAAAGTTGTTTCATTGGACACGAAATAAGCGAATAATATCCATTTCTTTTCTGAATATTCACCTTTAGGGTCTACATCAAGGAACACACAAACAAAATAAATAGATACCCTAATCTAAATCATGATTGTTGTTTTCTCGATTATGGTAATATGAACTTTCATTTTTGGTAATGTTTCTAAGTATCATTATAAATTTCAGAAAAGTCTGTTATATGGATTAATCACATGCTAATGATTTTCTAATGATTTTCTAATGTCGTGTTAAGGAAGGGTTAAGTAATATTGGAAAAAAAAAGACACTTGCGAATTTTTATATTTTAGGCCAAATAAATATGAAATGCATGAAAATGCTATACACTCTGCCACGTTCCATTTCCATTGTCGTTATCTTCTGTACTACTTTGCTCGGAATGAGCTTGTCTGCACAAAATTCTGTGACAACAATCAGAGGATCAGTAACAACTAAAAGCGGTGAAAATCTGGATGGCGCATTGGTCTTATTAAAAGATACGGATCACCAAACCCTGACCAGCTCCGATGGAGAATTTGTGATTAAAGGCGTTGAGACCGGGTCGTATAAGCTCATATGTTCTTATCTCGGCTACAATCTTTTCGAACAGGAAATAATCGTTACAAACCCCCGCACTGAACCCATTAAAATTGTACTTGGACCTGACCTCCATTTACTTAATGAGGCTGTGATCATCGGTTATAAAGAAGTAAATACGGTGAAAAGGATGCCTGAAACAGAAGGCACAATGATATACGCTGCCAAACGAAATGATGTGATTCTGATGGACAGGCAAAACAGTAATACCGCACAGGTCGTCCAACGCCAGATATTTTCAAAGGTACCGGGTATGAATCTTTGGGAATTTGATGGATCTGGAAATCAAATCAGTGTCGGCACACGGGGACTATACCCTCATCGAAGCATAGAAATGAATGTAAGACAGGATGGGTTCGTGATTAATTCCGATTTATTTGGTTATCCTGAAGCTCATTATGCGCCTGCAATGGATGGCGTCGAAAAAATTGAAGTGATCAGGGGAAGTGCAGCATTGCAATATGGGGCTCAGTTTGGTGGATTGATCAATTACATCATGCGGGAAGGTGATGAAAATAAAAAATTCACTTTTCAAACGCAACAAACTATTGGTTCAGAAAAACTTGTATCTACATTCAACTCTGTAGGGGGTACGATTGGCAAATGGAATTATTATTCATATTTCAATTCTCGTACATCGACAGGGTATCGGCCAAACAGTGCGTATAATAATTATTCTGCATTTGCCTCCATTGGATATAAGTTTTCAGATAAGATCTCTGTAAAGATTGAATACTCCTTTCTTGATTATGTTGATCAGTTGGCCGGCGGGTTAAATGATTCAATGTTCAATGAAAATCCATACCAGAGTACAAGGACAAGGAACTATTTTCAACCCCACTTTAATATTCCTGCGCTACATGTCAATTTTAATTTAAGCGATAATACATCTATTTCATTTGTATCTAATTTTATTCTTGGGCAACGAAATAGTGTGATGTTCATTCAGCCTCCATCAATCGCTGATGTAATAGATCCATTAACGCTTCAATATGGGCCCCGTCAAGTGGACCGGGACCGGTATAATAGCTGGTCAAATGAAATCAGGGTGTTACAAAAATATTCTTTCCTTCAACACACCAGTACCTTATCCGTCGGAGTGCGCTATTCTGATAGTAAGACCCATCGTGAGCAACGTGGCCAGGGGACTACAGGATCGGATTTTGATCTGTCGGTGACAGGACCTTATCTGACAGATCTTGATTTTACAACAATAAACTATGCCATTTTTGGGGAAAATATATTTCACATCGGAGAGAATTTTTCACTTACCCCCGGAGCCCGTCTTGATATTCTAAACACAACTTCTACAGGTACGCTTAATTATCTGCCAAGTGATTTGATCGTTGCTAAGAACAGGAACATACCTCTTTTGGGATGCGGTGCTCAGTACAATCTTTCTAATCATGTCAATGTGTATGCTAATGTATCTCAGGCTTACCGGCCCGTTCAATATAGTGACCTTGTTCCTTTGGCTTCAATCGATCTGGTTGATCCTGATATGAAGGATTCACATGGCTATCAGGCAGATCTTGGGATTCGGGGTAGCATTAAGGATTATTTGCGGTTTGATGCAGGCGTCTATTATCTGTCCTACATCGACAGGATCGGGACTATAACTTTGCAGGATACCAACGGTGTAAAATATAATTACAAAACAAACACAGGCACTACTGAAGCAAAAGGAATCGAAGTTTACGTGGAATTCCATCCACTTAATCTTACCAGAATACAATCCATCGGGGATATCAGCATCTTTACATCCACCTCAACGGATCATGCCCTTTATAAATCTGGAAGTCATATCATCATAGGTGGTGAAAACAAAGATATAAGTGGAAACAGACTCGAAAATGCACCTGATTTTATATCCAGGACGGGGTTAACCTATAGTTATAAACGAGTTTCGCTTACCATGCTGTACAGTTACACAAGTGAAATATTCAGTGATGCTGCCAATACTGAATTTGCTGCATCAGGCATAAGTGGTATTGTGCCTGGCTATGGTGTCTTCGATTTGAGTGGTGTGGTTGAATTTGGAAAATTCAATGTGAATTTTGGAATTAACAATCTTACAAATGAAGCCTATTTTACCCGACGGATCAGTACGTATCCGGGTCCAGGCATTTTACCCGGTGATGGAAGAACCTTCTATGTCAGTTTAGGCGCTAAGTTGTAAATGAAAATAGTTGTCCGTAGTTTCAAACTGCGGACGACTATTTTCATTTTAGCAATTTCTTTCTATTGATGGCTTACCTTTAGTCATCAATGACATTGTTGACAAAGGACTTAAGACTAAATATAGCGGCTGCAATCTTGTTGTATGCTATCGTGCTTGTCTATCAAGGCTATCAGTATGGGCAGGGTGATCAAACACAAATTCTTCCTTGCCTTTGGGCCCAGGATCATCCCGGAGCTTATGCTCAGGATCATTATGTTCAACAATACGTATCAAGCGGAACAAACGAAAGGACAATTTTTCATTTTCTGCTTAGACATCTTGGGTATGATCAGCCATGGTTAATATGGATATGGCATGCTTTATCATCGATTGCGCTGATCCTTGTGTGGATTTCGATTGCATCCATCTTCATTAAAAATAAAGTTTTGATATGGTTGTGTATCGCTATGATCCTTACGCTTGGATTTCATACATCTACAGGATCCAATGAGCTTTACTACAATCTTTTTATCCCCAGTGTTCCTGCAAAAGCACTGGCATCATGGGCATTTTATTTTTGGCTGAAAGAAAAATATTTTAGTTGGTCGGTACTGTTGATTATTGCCGGATACGTGCAGCCATTGGTCGGCATACAGATTTTTTTGCTTACAACTGTTGTTTTGATTTTAGATAAAGTATTAAAAAGCAATGGCAAACCGATTCCCTGGCGTTTCATCCTGGTATACATTATTGCAAGTATCCCATGGTATTATGCTTTAGCAAAAAATAATGGAAGCCATTCAGATCCTTCGACTTTTATGAACATCATGGAGTTCCGGTTGTCCCATCATTTTTTTGCTTCCTATTTTGGATTGATCAATTTGCTGCTTGGTGCATTATTCGGATTGTTATCTATCCTTTTCTATTCAGGTAAAATGAAGTGGATTTTTATATTCATTGTCATTGGATGTGTTGGGTATGAAATCGGTGTTGAATTGTTGAGATGGCCGATAGTTTTGTATACACAGTGGTGGAAGACTACAATTTGGATGGAAGCCTTTGCCTTTGTGGCGATATTTGCGCAAATTGAAAAAATCAATTTTCTTAATAATCTTAGCCGAAGGATTAATCTCGGATTACCGCTTTTACTTTTGGTTTTTGTCAGCCTATACAGATTGTCCGGATTTTTTGGACAGAAGCCAGAGTATATGTTTCCCTGGTCTTCTGCTTCATCCGATGAAGTAGCCATAAGTGAAATGGCAAAAAAAATGACGCCTGAAAATGCAGTATTTATTATTCCTCCCGAGTTAACGGCCTTCAGATGGTATTCTAAACGTAGTCTGTATGTGGATTATAAAGCAATGATTCACAATGAGACTTTTCTGAAAGAATGGTATGAACGAATTGGCAGTGTATATGATTATGATCTGGAGTCTAAAAAATCAGGTGTGGACTTTTCTTTGCAGACAACAGAAATTCTTTCATCACCTTCAGCCGAAATGATTGTGAAATGGAAGAATATGGGGATCACGTATCTCATTTCGTCAGCTTCGTCTATCGATGGTCTTGAGCTAGTCGGGTTCAATCATAGCTTTAGTATATTTAAGATCCCTTAGACGATATACTATTTCCCGGTATTTGCCAGATCATTTATTTTTAAAAGGCTAAAACCAATAACCTTGGTAACGCGTATATAAGGAAGATTTTCAGGAATTCTCAGGCACAATTTCAAACGACTTTCCCATTATGACCAGACTAATACTCCTGTCCTTATTCTTTCTCCTTCATTCCCTCTTTCTCTCCGCACACAATATCGTCATGGGTCGTGTCTCAGATGCATCTACCGGAGAGATTATCACCGGTGCTACTGTATTTGTCCCATCTCTTCAGAGAGGAACAATCACGGATGAACTTGGAAATTTTAAAATCAATGATCTTCCTGATCAGGAGTACGAGCTCACGATTTCTTTTCTTGGTTTTGAAACACAAAATGTTCATGCCTTTTCCAATGTGAATATTGAAATCCGAATGCAACCGGCAGTCCTTAATCTGTCAGAGGTCGTCGTCAACAACCAACGTGATATGTCAAAGACAATGACGATCATCAGCAAAATAGATTTGGAATTGCGGCCTACCCATTCTTCTCAGGATATCCTGAGGATGATACCCGGTCTCGTGACTGCACAGCATGCAGGCGGAGGCAAAGCAGAACAGATTTATTTACGCGGTTTTGACATTGATCATGGTACGGACATCCGTGTCACAGTCGATGGTATGCCGGTCAATATGGTCAGTCATGCCCATGGACAAGGCTATGCAGATCTTCATTTTCTTATACCTGAATTGATTGATTATGTTGATTTTAATAAAGGTCCTTACTATACCCAGCAGGGAGATTTCACTACTGCCGGATATGCTAATTTTAATACAAAAAATGCACTCGACCGAAGTTCTGTAAAAATAGAAGCAGGCAGATTTGGTACTTATCGTACAGTTGGGCTGATTGATTTGTTGAGTAACAATCCGGATAATCATAACAATGCTTTTTTTGCTTCAGATCTTTCATTCACCAATGGTCCGTTTGACAGCCCGCAACACTTCAATCGAATTAATCTGCTGGGGAAATACAATGGTCTGATCGGTGACAAAGAAGTGCTGACAATTTCACTTTCCACATTTACAAGTCGATGGGAAGCTTCAGGACAGATACCTGACAGAGCTGTCAAAAGCGGATTGATCAAACGATTTGGAGCCATTGATGATAATGAAGGCGGTAACACGACAAGGACTAATGCGAATATTCAACTCCTGAAAATCCTTGATAATGGTGATCAATTACGCAATCAGTTTTACTACACCCGATATCAATTCAGCCTTTTTTCAAACTTCACATTTTTCCTGAATGATCCTGTCCATGGGGATGAAATACACCAGGCTGAAGGAAGAGATATGTTTGGGTACAATCTATCCTATGTCAAAGAAAACAATCTGGGCAATATGCCTTTGAGGTCAGAAGCCGGTATGAATATTCGTTTTGACAAAACAAAGAACAGCGAGCTTGCGCATACCTTTAAGCGCAACACTTTCCTTGGTGATTATGCATTGGGTGACATTGATGAATTGAATGCAGCTCTATATGTGGATGAAGTCCTTAAAGTAAGTGATCATTTATCCATCAATGCTGGCGTACGTGTTGATCAATTCAATTTCGGGTATGTCAATCTTTTGGACAGCCTGTATAGTCATCCTGTTGTTTCTGCCCATACATTCAGTCCAAAGCTAAATTTTTATTACAATGCCAATGAGAATGTACAGATCTATCTGAAGACAGGTATCGGATTTCATTCTAATGATGCACGTGTAGTTGTGCCTGAAGACGGAATTGATATTTTACCAAAAGCTTACGGTGCCGATCTGGGCACATTTATTAAGCCAATGAAAAGGATGGTACTGAATCTCGCGGGTTGGTTTCTTGATCTTGATCAGGAATTTGTCTATGTGGGTGATGAAGCAGTGGTTGAGCCTTCAGGCAAAACACGCAGATATGGTTTGGATTTTTCTGCCAGATATCAATTGGAAAATTGGCTATTTCTCGATATGGATATGAATTATACAGTGCCTCGGAGTCGTGAAGGCGTCGAAGGAGAAAATTTCATTCCATTGGCTCCCACATTTACGAGTATTGGAGGAATTACGACAAAATTTGGAAGAGGTCTTAATGCCAGTCTCAGGTATCGGTGGGTAGGAGATCGTCCGGCGAATGAAAACAATACAGTCACAGCGTTGGGTTATTTCCTGTTAGATGGTGGAGTCACATATACAACCAAAAAGGCTGAGTTTGGCATTTCTTTGGAAAATATTCTGAATGTGGATTGGAATGAAGCGCAATTTGATACAGAGAGCCGACTCTTTGATGAACTTCAACCTGTATCCGAACTTCATTATACTCCAGGTACTCCATTTTTTATAAAAGGAAGTGCTACGTTTTACTTTTAGCCAGTATTTTATTGAGGTTTTTTTTGAAAAAAAACATTTGAAATTATTTTATAAGGAATAGATCATCGCCTGTCTAACTTTTCCTTTTTTTGTCTAACGAATGAATTATATAAACTTACTCTGTAATTGTATAATCGTCAGACGCGGCGAGGTTTCCATCTTTGCCCATGTTCAAAAATTGGTCTTTCTACTAAATGTTGGACTCAACTTACCAGCATAAGGATCACTCCGAAATTCTTTTGCAAAAAATTTCAATTTTCTAAATCCAAGGCATTATTCCGTCTCGTATATAAATTCAAATATATAATCGCATTGTATTTCAATTGATTTTTTCACCTATTACCAAACCAAACATGATGAGTACAAACTATTACCTTCATTTGATCAGCCGGAAGGCCAGCTTACTGAGTGGTATACTGCTTTTCCTGGCCTTCTCCCTATCAGCTTCAAGCCACAGGGAGGCCCCTTTGATCTCCAATGATCCATTGGCAGACAATACCGATCTCTATGCCTTCAGGAGTCCTGACAATCCGGATATGATCACGATCATAGCCAATTACATTCCCGCAGAGCTTCCTTATGGCGGACCAAATTATTTTTCATTTGGTCAGAATATCCGCTATGAGATTCATATTGACAATGATGTGACCACGCCAGGCGATGATATCATCTACCGCTTTACATTTGACCGTGTCAATGAAGACCCGACTACGTTTTTCAACATCCGTTTAGGTGCTCAAAATCTTAAGACCACTTATACGATGGAACGGAGTACGGATGGAGGCGTCAGTTTCGATGTCGTAATTACCAATGGTGTTGTTCCTCCAAACAACATCGGTCCTCGTTCAATTGAAGGAGGCGCCGGTCTTGGAGCAGCGGATTACCGTTCATTGATGACCGCTGCCATTGAAAATACCCCACAGGGTGAATCTGTTTTTTGTGGTCCAGTGGATGATCCGTTTTGGGTAGACCTCGGTGGTATATTCGATCTCGGTGATGCACCACGTCAAAGCGGACGCGTCAGAGATGGAATTGCAAAATATAATGTGCATACCATTGCATTACAAATCCCGATCAGCCTTCTTCAGAAAGATGGCAAGAGCGTAAGCCAGGCTACAAACATACTCGATGGTGATTTTGTCATCGGTGTATGGGCATCAGCAAGTCGCAAAGCGATTCGCACTTTGCAAACAAATGGTACTGATCCAGATGATAGCGGAGCCTGGATACAGGTTTCAAGACTGGGTATGCCATTGACTAATGAGGCTGTGATTCCAATCGGATATAAGGATCAGTGGAATTTCCAAACACCATATCAGGATCTTGCTAACCTGGATACCTATGGTAACTTTTTTTACAATCCTGAATTGGCACTTTACATGGACGATAGTCAATTCGGTGGTGCAGTGCCTGCATTCCGTGGTCTTCGCATACAATCGGCTTCATTAGGTGCATTTGATTTCAGAAATGGTCATGATGGATTATATGGTTTAAAAGGTAATTCAGCATTAGCAGGTACAGCATTAGATGATGCTATTTTTGGAACATTGTTACTTCCAAAAGCCGGTGCTCCAAGAGCTGTTGACTTATGGCCTATATTTCACACCGGAGCTCCCAATCTGATTCCCTATCAATTAGCAACCGGAAAGAATGGTAATCCACTTGCAGCAGGAAAGCCATTTATAAATAATTTTCTGCCGAATGGCGGCGACATGTTACGTTTGAATATGGCCGTACCTGTGACACCAAGAAATGACCCTAATTTCAGTAGCCTTGGGTTAGTTTATGCCGCTGTACTCGGTCTTACAGATCCAACATATGCAGGCACAGCTGACATGCAGTTTATTCCGAATATGGATGGATTTCCTAACGGACGTCGTCTTGAAGATGATGTGACCAGAATAGAATTGCAGGCTGTTAGCGGAGTTGTATTAGCGGCTATTGGTCTGTGGTATGATGATTATGCACCGGGTAGTTCTGCATCTCCTGTGACAAATCTTCTTGTCAACGTACTTCAGTATTCTACAGGTGTTGAAGCTAATGATGCTGCATTTACATCCTCATTTCCTTATCTGGCTGAACCATGGAGAGGTACGGAGACACACGCACCAACTGAATAATCTAAATAACTCTATCTAACCACTATTGAAATAAAAATCATGAAAAATAAATATATTTTCCTCATACTCCTTTTTCTTGGATTGATGCAGAATATCATGGCATCAAGTCATCGCGAGGCTCCATTGATCTCCAATGACCCATTGGCAGACAACACTGACCTCTACGCTTTTGTAAGTCCTGATGATCCGGGCACAGTGACGATCATTGCATCTTATGTACCAATGCAATTACCTCATGGCGGGCCTAATTATTATGGATTCGGCGAGAATATCAGATATGAAATTCATTTCGACAATAATATTGCTACACCTGGTGATGATATCATCTACAGGTTTACATTTCATAAGGTCAATGAAGATCCTACGACTTTCTTTTATATCCGTCTGGGTGCACAGAATCATAAGACGACCTATACACTGGAGAAAAGTAAAGATGGTGGTGCGACTTTTGAAACTGTAATTACAGATGGAATTGTTCCTCCGAATAATATCGGTCCACGTTCTATCGAAGGTGGAGCAGGACTCAATACAACTTATGCACAACTGATGACTGATGCCATCACGACAGCTTCTGACGGAGAGCAAGTGTTTTGTGGGCCTACAGATGATCCTTTCTTTGTTGATCTCGGTGGTGTATTTGATCTCGGTGATATGCCTCGTCAGGATGGAAAATCTTATGATGGTGTAGCTTGTCTGAATGTATCTACTATCGCGATTAAAGTCCCCATCAGTCTTTTACAGAAAAATGGAAAGTCTGAACTTCAGGCAACAAGCATACTTGATCCTGATTTTGTAATTGGTGTGTGGGCTTCGGCTTCACGTCAGACGATCAGAACACTCAATATCGCAGGTAGTGAATCGTATAGCGGTGATTGGGTACAGGTTTCAAGACTTGGTATGCCATTGACAAATGAAGCGGTTATTCCTATCGGTTACAAAGACCTTTGGAATGCGCTTACGCCTTATGAAGATCTGGCCAACCTGAATGATTTTGGTAAATTCTTTTACAATCCGGAACTCGCATTGTATATGGATGATAGCCAATTCGGTGGAGCTGTTCCCGGATTTACTCCGTTGCGTATACAAAGTAATTCATTAGGTGCTTTTGATTTTAGAAATGGAAAAGATGGATTGTATGATTTGAAAGGCTCACCTGCTGTTGCAGGTACCGCATTGGACGATGCTATATTCGGAACGTTATTGTTACCTGCTCCTGGTTCGCCCAGATCAGTAGACTTATGGCCTATTTTTCACACAGGTGTTCCCAATGTCATTCCTTATCAATTAGCAACAGGTAAAAATGGAAATCCATTAGCTGCCGGCAAGCCTTTCATCAATAACTTTCTTCCTAACGGAGGTGATATGTTGAGATTGAATATGGCTGTGCCTGCTACTCCACGAGATGATCCTAATTTCAGTTCACTTGGTCTTGTATGGGCAGCTGTATTAGGTTTGACAGATCCGAATTACACAGCAACAACTGATGTACAATTCATTCCGAATATGGATGGCTTCCCGAATGGACGACGTCTTGAGGATGATGTGACGCGGATTGAATTGCAGGCTGTCAGCGGAGTTGTTCTTGCTGCAATTGGTCTTTGGTATGATGACTATGTACCGGGTACAAGTCCATCACCTGTGACTCCACAACTTCTGGGTGTTTTATCCTATGATACAAATGTCAGTGCGAATGATGTGCCTTATCAGGCTGTATTTCCTTATGTGGCTGCACCTCATTCAGGTACAAGCTTCTGTTCAGGCGAACCAAACGATTATACACAGCCTGCGATCTTATCACCATCCACGACGGCAGTTATTGGTTTGAGTTCACCTGATGTTTTTGCAGTAAGCCAACCGAATCCTTTTATGGAATCGACATTGATCAAATACCATCTGAGATCATCTGGAAAAGTAGACGTGACTATCTATGATCAGAAAGGACAGAGAGTAGAGACGATCGTCAGTGAATCACAAGTAGAAGGTGATTACGAAGTGACCTGGAATGCAAATAAATATCCTTCCGGTCAATACTTCGCTTCTATTAAACTTGGTAACACCGGCGTGTTTACACTTAAATTGAATAAAACAAATTAATAATTGAATTCTCCAACCCCCACATAAACCCCTAAGTTGAAGTTCAGACAAATATCGTGCTTGAGTTTGTTTTGAATGTGAATGGGCATACGAAGGAGAACGTGTGCCCTTTTTTTTAAAATAAGACAGGGTCGATGTGTAAAACATCGACCCTGTCCTATTTTTAATGTTTTTTTATTTATGCGTATCCGGTATGACTACTACCTCATCAGCAGTCACCACGTCTTCTGCAGATTTAACCAATTGGATATCACAACTGATCGTTACCTCATCACTTACGAGGACACCTCCTGTTTCAAGTGCAGCATTCCAGTTGAGATTCCAGTCCTTTCGGTTGATTTTCCCATTTACGGTTATGCCTGCTTTCACGGTGCCCCAGGGATCACGCATCACACCACCGAATTCAACATCAAGCTTGATTCGTTTTGTGATTCCCTTGATGGTAAGGTCTCCATATAATTCATAGCTGCCGTCGTTATCTACCTGTTCATACGTATTGCCCATGAAATTGATTTGCTTGAAGTTTTCAACATCAAGGAAATCAGGGCTTTTGATATGCTTATCACGATCAGCGCTACCTGTGTCGACTGAAGCAGAATTCATCCAGAAGTCTACTTCTGAAGACATAAAGTCATCTCCAGTGGTATAAATACTGGCTTCGAATTCTTTAAAAAGGCCTTTTACATTGGTGATCATCAGGTGTCTGACTTTGAATCCAATCTCTGAGTGGATGGGATCGATGTTCCATTTCGTTTTATTTGACATAAGTGTAAAGGAATTTGGATTTTTAAAAATTAAGTGTGTAAAAATGGGTAAACAATGGAGGAGAAAAAAGGTTGACAATAAGTGTTAAAAGACAGCCAATTAATTCAGGTCCAGAATGAAGTTGTCAAAGGAGACTGGAATATCAGTTTTACCTTAAAAACGACTTCGTTTGTCCATGCCTTAAATTTATTTAATCACGGCCAGCCTCATCACAATCAGCCTGTTCTTTAGTCCATTCATATCCCACATTCTGAGCGAATAGATACCGTTTACTAGTTGAGTTGCATCTATGGTGTTTTTGCCGGTCGTAAAGGATCCATACTTAATTTCACGCCCGGCAAGATCAACAATTTGATAGTGTTGTGCTCCTGACACAGAAGGAATATCGATCGTGATAGATTCTTTAGCCGGATTGGGATACAATTTTATACCTGCATTCTCACCGGGTATAACAAGTACAGAAGTAAGGGTATCAAGAATCTGAAAATCTATGATCTCAGAAGTACAACTATTCTGTGGCAGGCAATTCGTCATACATCCTGTCACTGCTATTGAATAATCACCTTGCTGATAATAGGTATGAGATATATTCCCTGTGGAAATACCCGAACTGTTATCTCCAAAATCCCACGTATACGTATTTGCGTTGGGATTGGTAAATACAAAATTGACGTTGACTGATCCTGATGAATCCAGATAGTAGATGTCGTGTTCAGAATGGACAGTCCATGAAGGAACGGGACAAGTCGAATCGTATATATACTGAGCCGCATTGATCATGTCCGTGGTATCTGTTGTTATACCATTGGCTGTCATGACAGGAAGTGTATAATTTGTATCAAACCACATATACTCTACCTGGGTTAACGTAAATGGCAATGCAACTGAATCGGTATACAGTGTATCTTGTCTGCGTATTTCAGAACGAAGCCTGATCACATTCGTAAAGGTGTCATATGGTGTGATTAATGTTCCCCAGCTATCGATTACGGATGAGCGGCTTTGTACGGACTGATACTGGATGTTTTGCCCGGTTGCTGCCAGATCAATGCCCCATTTAATATGAGAGGTCCAGTTGTCACCATACGTCACAGGGAAATTTAGAATTGTATCCGGTGTCTGATAGACGATGGCCGCTTTCATTTCTGTGCCACCGAGATCAGTGGTGAAGCCAAAGAAATTTTCAAGCAATTTATTTGTGGTTTTATTTTGATAGCGTTGAAGTTTGGTCAATGTAAACGCAAATAGAGATAAAGTGTCTGGTACCAACAGTGCCTGTTTTGTGTTGCTCCAGACGTTTAAGCAATCAAATATCGTATTGCCACCTAAGGTACAAACGCCAAGAAAAGTAACCTGATCGATGCCTTCACTTGGCGTGACGATTTGAGAAACGTGCGTATTCAGATTTGCATTCGCACTAAAATCCCAGGTAACATCAGCACCAGTTTGCAATATTTGCGCATTCAGGGTTGAGGGTATACGATTGTATAAATAGATATCGCCTGGTTTTCCGTAGTCATTCACTGTATAAACTTGTTGTCCGGATATGAATTGAACACACATCAAATGTGAAAGAATCAGGAATAAAATTTTGATTTTTTGCATGTTTCAAAAGTAATTGTTTTGTTTGAGAATAATAATTGGTCGTAGAGACATGATTTATCGCGCCTCCATAGTTTGAAAGAAAAGTTATCCGTAGTTTCAAACTACGGATAACTTTTCTTTCAAACTCCGAGAGACAAAATTTATTGAATACTAAACGAATAGAGCCCATCCGGCGCCGTTCTTGGCATCGTTTCGTTTCTTCCGGATTTATCTTTTGCGGCTACAAAATATTCAATCGTTGTCCCTGTCTTTGCACCGGGTATTGAAGCCAGGTAAAGATCAGGAGTAGTAGCAGGTGCAAGTAATATTTCATTCCATTCCGTTATACCCTTTACTCTCCACGAAAGTTTTAGGCTTTCCGGGATTAGAGGCATTTTACTATACGCTTTGATGATCGCGTAGACCGGATATTCTTTAGCAGATTGTACACTGTCCGGAATATTATCTACGCTCATGTACAACATCTCTGGATCCCACATCGCGCGTGTGCGGCAATGGAGAGCATCTCCGTTATTCCAACCCCTGTTACCATAATGTTGCCTTGCATCATCTGATATCGTTGGTTCTTTATTGATCTGAAATTCGAATCCTTTAACTTTATATCCGGGCATTGCTGCACGCCACTCCGATAATGCTACTGAATCCTGTTTTATACCAAACAAAGGGACATAAATAGTTTTATTAAGGATGAGTGAATTGGAATAGGCGGCAAGTTTATTTTCGTAGTACGCATCCGTATCAAGTCTTAATATCTTGTAGGGACGACCATAGACATTTTTTAATTTTGACAGTTCATTATTGACTATGTTTTCATAGACCGTGTATAATGGGTGTCCGATCGGTGGACGCATGACCAGCAGCCTTTCATCATCCAGCATCTTCATAAAGCAATCAATATGCTGGATTCCATCAGGTTCAAAATTGGAAATCAAATTGTATTGATCAATGCCCAGCATGGATTTTGTATCGGCGAGAAATTTCTCTTCCGGTTCGCCGCCATATAGATTTTCATTTGTGATGATACAGGTTGAAAAGGCGGTGCCCATTCCATCGGTGATCACATTTCCTCCAGTGAATGCGAATGGAAGTTCAACCATATCTAAATCCATAGATAGTCCTATAAACTGTGGTGCTTTATCGTCAATATCGGTTTGAATGATTTTCTTATCGGGTGTCATGTACAAAAAATGAAGCGGGTCATCGCATTTGTATCCGGATACAGGTGTGGAATATTTGTAATTACCATCAGCCAGTTTCATTGTCCCATCTTCTGTAAAAACGGCATGAGGGCCCCAGTCTCTCACCCAGAAAGCATCAATGCCCTGAGGTGAGTGTATAAATTTGATATGTTTTGGATCCAGGTGCCATTTGCTGAGCCAGGTCACGGCCTCCTTTTGTGCTTTGTCGTCAGTGACCATGATGTATAGTTTACTGTCAGTGGCTAGTTCAATTACAAGTTTGTAGGGGATACTTAATGGCCAGGTGATGATGGTCCCAAGGGCTGGCTCCCATTCAGCGGCCATGCGGTTTCTACCTGTGGGTGAGTAGGTAGATTGGCTATAAGAAGTGGCGTGTAAAAGGAGTATAAATGCGGCAAAGATGAATTTCAATTTCATATTGCAAGGATAATGAAATGTTACTTCTCTTTCAAAGCTTTATCAATCACAGGCACCAGATCCGACGCCATGGTCAGTTCGTTCATACTCCGGTTTGTCTTTATGATCTTGAGATGTTTGTCCACCACGAGTGTAACCGGGTAGCCCCACTTCGTATGAAAAGCACCCCCGATGATCGGATCTCCATCAGCGATATGATCAAAATGGAAAGGATGCTCCACAAGAAAATCAGTAATAATATCCGGCGTATTTCGTCCAATGGCTAAAAAATTGACTTGTTTGGTTTTATACTTTTCAACAAGATTGTTGAACGCTGGCATCTCCATCTGACAAGGCATGCACCCTTTGAACCAGAAGTTTATGACGGTGACCTTACCTTTAAAATAATTCTTATCTACTTTCTTTCCTTCCATCGTAGTCGCCGTGAAATCAGGGATCTGGGCACCAACCAGGCAATCAGCACTCCAGTAAAAATAGGTTATACTTCCATTCCTGTTCGTAGTATCCGGAAGACAGCCATTGATAGCTGTATCGTAATCCAGGAGTTTAACCGGCGTGTGGCAGGCGAGCTGGATGAAAAAGGCTGCGAATATTATTAAAGAGAAAATGGTTTTCATCATAGAACAAGATTAATGAAATTTTAGATGCTACAAACCATGTAACGCCGTTGTTGGAGTTTTCTCCAACAACCACAAAATAATTACTGGAGCGCTTTATCAATCGCCGGTTCCAATTCATCATGCATTTTTTGATCCGTCATGCCAAGAGATGTGTATATGATCTTTTTATGCTGATCAGCTACAATTGTGAAAGGATAACCCCATTTCAGTTTAAATATATTATCAACGATAGGGGTACCATTTGGGAGCTGTGTAAAACTAAATGTACTCCTCGTTAAAAAATCACGAATCTCCTGTTCGTTATTTCTGCCAATCGCTAAAAAATTAACAGGCCTCGATTTATATTTTTCTGCGACCTGGTTCAATCCCGGCATTTCCTTTTCACATCCCTGGCATCCGACAAACCAAAAATTCAGAACAGTGACTTTGCCGTTGAAATAATTTTCATCGATTATTTTTCCATCCACTGTTGTTCCGCTAAATTCAGGGAGTATAGCATCAATAATACAATCTGTATTGGGTAATTGAATATCAGGTTTTCCGTTGGTTACTGCAAAGTGAAGAGGCTTGCAGGAAGCCAGCGCTATGTTATAGTCTTTGGGTTGTTCTTTGCAAGACATCTGCAAGAAAAGACTAAACGAGACAAGAACACATAGAATAATTCTCATTTGTTATTAAAATTTAGACTTAACAGGACCAGGAATGTATCGAAATCCATGTAATGCCGTTGTTAGAGTTTTCTCCAACAACAACAGGAAGTCATCAATGTTTAGCTAACGCTTTATCAATCACAGGTATCAAAGCAGCCTGAACATCATCGACAGCAGTACTATCCACCCTGCCTCCACTATGTGCATAAAGTATAGTCGAATATTCATCTATCACGATGGTCAATGGATAACTTCCTTCGTATTTGAAATTACTTGTTATGATCGGAAGTCCATATACGATCTGATCAAAATCGTAGGTATGGCAAGAAAGAAAATTCAACATTTCATTAGTTGTGTTACGACTTATGGCCATGAAATTTACGTTGTAAGACTTATATTTCTCAACCAACATGTTGAGACCAGGTATTTCCGCGACACAAGGCGCACATCCAATGTGCCATAAGTTGATGACGGATACTTTACCTCTGAAATAAGAGGTGTCAATTGTTTTCCCCTCCATTGAAACTCCTTCAAAATCTGGCAATCTGGTACCCAGCATACACTTATCATAAGGGGTTATCGTGATGGTTCCCAATTCCTTCGCCTTAACTTGATAGGAGGCACAAGAACTAATCGCTGCGTAATATTCCTTCGGCTTTTCCTGACAAGCCATTTCCAGCAGGATCATAACAAGAAAGAAAATGTAATTAGTGGACCTCATTATTTTCAAAGCCATTTCTCATATTGCTTACGAACCTCTTCATGGGTTATGAGATTCTTCTTATCAAAACTCTCATCATAAGCTAGTAATAATTCTTCCTGCTGTTCCTCGCTTAGTTCATTCCAAAGTGTGTATTCCTGATGACGGTTTAGACGTTGAATCAATTCTAAATAGCCCTTGAGGATGTTCTCATCATTGATCTTATCTATGAGTTGATGAAATGCTTCTTTAGTCCCCATTAGTATTGTATTTTCTCATGTTAAGATAATCTATCTACTGCCCATTAGCAAATAGTCAGATCTTTGGGTCTGCAGGAGAAAACTCCTTACAGCGGCGAATCATAGGGAATATAAAGAATATAATGCCGTAGTTGGATTGGATGTTGAGCTGAAGCACACGGTTGGTGAGCTGTAGTACGAGGACGTGAAATAGCATGTCGTATCATAGCACATGGAAGAGAGGAAGAAGGTCGAACTAAGGATGAGAAAAGCTTGTCGAAGTATGTTCCAACAATCAGAAGTTTCTACTCATGACAATTAAACCCTCCAGATTGAACTTGTGGATAAAAATGTGGTAAGTGAGAGCTATTTTTTCCTAATCTCCTTATCGATGATAGAACTCAATTTTCTTTTTATTCTACCCTTGGATATTCGGTTAGCCACTATAGAGTTAAAAGCTCTAACTATTTGCAAATTCTTATCTACTATAAAAGTTGCTGGATAAGCTCCTTTGTATTTGAATATTTTATCAATGATGGATTTCCCATCAGCTAATTGATCAAAATAGAGTGGATGTTGTTTTGAAAATTCTGCAATAATATTTGTTTGTTCGTGTCCAACTGCTAGAAAATTGACATTTTGATTTTTGAAATGTTTTGTTAAAGCATTTAATCCAGGTATTTCTTCAAGACAGGGTTCGCATCCTTTGAACCAGAAATGAATAACAGACACTTTTCCTCTAAAATATTCATCATCAATTTTAGCTCCGTCCAAGGTTGTACAATTTAGACTAGGCAGTTGCGCACCTTCTATATCCTGGATATGGATATTTGTAACTCTGACCTTATCATTTACATAAAAAGTGTCAATGCGACATTTGCTTAGAGCTAAATCGTATTCAATTGATTTCTGGGAATAACTAAATATTGGTAATACCAAAATAATGATGAATAAAATACCTATCGACCAATGTTTCATTCAGCCATTTCTTTAAAAACATAAATAGAAAATAAACAAAAAAAGGCACCCAACTTCCGTCGTGTGCCTTTTCGTTTTTCACTTTTCATTTTTCGTTTAAGACCCGCACATCACACATCCATCCTCCATGCTGCAAACCTCTCCTGTAATCACGTCTTCCTGTGCAGAAGCCTGCATGTGAGGTCCTTCTGATAGCGGTGACTTCATCGGAGCAGGTGGCATATCGAAATTATCCTGTTCCGAAAGTCGTACATATTTCTG
>JBBSAQ010000001.1:0-243137 GCA_038252065.1 Chitinophagales bacterium | reverse complement strand
TTTCCGGCTTGAGGTCCATCCATGAATCACTAAATTACCTTTACTGTCTAACAACATATCTTTTAATACTTCACTACCGGCATTTCCAATCCGTTTCCACCAGATGACCTGTTCATTTACATAATCATACTTGCATAACACTACGGTTTGAAAACCGTATTCAAGACCTCCCTCATTAAGTATAAAATTATGTACCGTATCCTCTCCTACAAGGATATAAGGTGCCTGATCAGGAATTAATAATTCCATGTACACATAATCACCGTCTGCAGCTACTTGACCCAGCTCTCCTGTACTTGGAATAAGTGCTTTTTCAAGTTTCAAATCTTTATCTAATACGACCAAAACGCCATGGCCTCTGTTTCCTTCTCTTGGGACTTCTAAATCACCCCCAAGTATAATAGGATAAAGACTATCCTCCTGTTCATATGGAAAAAGTGTCATGGAGATAAAACTGTGGTCGTTTGTAGCATTGAAATCCAGTACATATTCAGCATTGTCGATGACAAAAACATTTTGGACACGATGATTCTGATCTAATTTGGCATAGAAAAAATCTGAAAGTCCAAAATCTACTGTATCCAACCTGCTGCCATATATTATGGTATCACCTATAGTAGCTGGGATCCACGAATTACGTTTAAACCCCAGGTAAATATTACCATTAGGATCTGACACCATATATTCATTACCAGCATGCCACGAACCTCCCTGAACCTCCAGTTGGGACAAAACATGCTGGGCATGACTGACAGTGTACAGACATATTATGCTAATGAACAACGCGAATTTCAAAATGTGATGGTGGGGTGTTCTTTTCATATTCAATAAATATAACATCTATTTTCAGAACATGACGTACAATTTCAGACTTGAGGAAAATTAACCTCAAGATTTATTCAAATATGCGATGAGCGTGAAGAACCTATGGTTCCTTTAACAAAATTGGCCATAGATATAAATGATACTTCATGGTTTGCAAAATCGAATAATTATGTAATGGAAATATTTAATGATTCTTGATGGGTCGACTTAGGCCCATATAACACCTTAGCTTTCACTGCGTAAATTTACGCCTAACGATTTCGTTTTTTTTAAGTGACTTTCTAAGTGACTTTCTAAGTTTACCCCGTTCATATGTTAATATATGCCTGAAAGGTTTTTTTAAATTCAAGGCACAGCCTTGAAAACGCACAGACGTAGGTTAACCTACGCCTAACGATTTCGTTTTTTATCTAAGTGACTTCCTAAGTGTACTAAGTGCCTAAGTGGTAAACCTTTGGTTTCGTTACTTGTTATTCGTTATTCGTTTTTATTCGTTATTCATTATTCGTTATTCGTTATTCGTTATTCGTTACTTGTTATACCTTATCTTTGTCCTTTATTCATTTGAACCGTGACAACAAATAACCTTATAAAACGTCCACGTACCCCTATTCCGGGCCGCTACCTCTTCAAATTGCTGGTAGAGCTTGTCTTATTCGGACTACTCGTGTTTTTTCATGCCATCAGCAACAAATGGCTCATCAATTTTCCGGTTATCGGACAAGTCGTTCTTGTCGCGTTGAGATTTTTTATGTTTCTGATTGGGGCCAGTCTGGTCGTCCGGTTGTTGGCCATGGTGTACCGCGGAAGAAAACATCTGCCGTACAACAAAAAAGATAATGTGACGGTTGGCCTGAGTAATATTTTTATCATGGTCATCTCGGTTTATGGATTTCTTTCAACTTTTGGATTGTTCGGCATTGAGATTTATAAAATATTCACTACAGTTTCTATTGTGGCTGCGGCCATTGCTATTATTTCCAAAGACTTTATAGCTGATATCATCAGTGGTATCGTTATCAGTTTCAGCAAAGAAATATCGATTGATGATTTTGTCAAAATCGGTGACCACAAAGGAAAAATTGTCGACATCAATATTGCCAAAACGGCTCTGCTCAATGAAGATGATGACATTATCTTTATGCCCAATAGCACGGTTTTCACCAGCGATGTTATTAATTATACGAAGAAGCAGATTAAGAAAACAAGTATTGATTTTGAAGTAGCCACATCATCCATTGGGAGTGTTGAAGAATTAGAAGATCAATTGATTGAATCATTACATGAATATCACCATCTCATTGAGCCTAATTCTTATTTTCTGCGTGTGGTGAATATTAAGAAGGATTACCTGATCATGAAATTTCAGTACAACCTGATCCAGTTCAGTCGCGAAATGGAACGACAGATCAAACGAAAAGCGGTGAGGTCCATTGTTAAAAATATTAACCACGCAAAGATGAAGGAACTCGACAAAAGTGATTCGTGAGCATCACTCCGGTTTCCATTTCTAATGCCAAAGCGAGGAAAATAATCCTCTATGCTCAGGGCCTGACAAAATCAAGTCCCTTTGGAGTGGGTCAAAACGCAATAGTTAAAGCTGTGCATCATTTAGGATATGTGCAGCTTGATACGATCTCAGTTGTTGAAAGAGCGCATCACCACATTCTATGGTCCAGGATTCCTTCATACGAAGCGGATTGGCTGGAGAAGGCACAATACAAAAAGCGAGAAATATTCGAATACTGGGCACACGCTGCAGCATATCTGCCGATGCAGGACTATCGATTCAGTATACCTGTGATGAATGTGTTTAGAGACAAAAGTGACAGATGGCCGGATACTTCAAAAGCGGACATGAAGAAAGTATTGAAGCGCATTCGGGAAGAAGGTCCATTGATGTCGCGACATTTTGAATCCGATCACAAAGGCGGCAGCTGGTGGGACTGGAAACCTGCAAAATGGGCTTTGCAAAGATTATTTCTGGAAGGAGACCTGATGGTCAGTCATCGTGAAGGATTTCAAAGAGTTTATGATTTGCCGGAGCGAATTATTCCTGATGGAATTGTTATGACCACTCCTACTCTTCACGAGTATTACAGTCATCTGATCAAGACTACGCTACAAGCACAAGGTATTGCTGCAGCTAAAGAAATATTTCATCTGAGAAAATCGGACTCCAAAATATTTACGGATGTATTTCAACAATTAGAGGAAGAGAACATCATTGTTCCGATACAAGTCGATGGACAAAAACAATATTACACATTGCCCGAATTTCTCAATCAAAACATCAGGTTGTCTGAAAGAATGATGTTTGTTTCTCCATTTGATAATCTGATCATCTGGCGAAAACGTCTAAAGGAAATTTTCGATTTTGACTACACGATCGAATGTTATATTCCGGCTGACAAAAGAGTTTATGGTTATTTCTGTTTACCTGTTTTATATAAGGATCAATTCGTCGGTCGTGTCGATCTGAAAGCCGATCGCAAGAACAAACAATTACTGGTGAAAAAAGAATATTGGGAAGATAAATCACCAAAAACTAATTTGCATCCACTTTACAATGCCACTCTTCAGTCCTTCGCTAAATTCAACAACTGTAACTACGTCATTTCGGGTTAATTTGTTTAGTACAAATACCAAAATAAGGACGCAGATTTATTATGAAAAAGTATGATTCATTAGGATTTGTATTTCTGTATTCCATAAATCATCTTTTATTAAATGTCACCGATGAATACTCATTTTATTTTCACTCATTCTTCATTATTTGTTACTCATTACTTTTTTATTTAACTCGTTATTTGTTACGGTTGCTGAGCTGTAGCACATGGATGAGTCGGGCAAGTCGAAGCACGTTATTCGTTACTTTCCAAATATTCCCACAACAGCTCCGCGGTTTCCTTTAAAATCGGTCTACCACTCAATTCACTCAAAGGGCCTATCCCTCCGATACTGAGTGTATTAATTTCGGATAATACTCTTTTGCCATGATCATCGGTCAATGTATCAAACCCATACATGATCACACCTTTTTCATATAGTAATGGCGTAAGTTCACGTTCAATATTTAATTCATCTTCATCAGTTTCTGCCATCAATGCATGGCCTCCATTCGCCACATTGCATATCCAGCTTCCCTTTGCAGGCAACCGCAATGCCGATCCTAATATCTTTTTATTCACTACTATCGTTCGCTTATCACCCAAGGATACATTTGGAAGATATTTCATCGCCAACATCGGAAATTGATTTTCTATAGCAGGTCTTGAAATTTCTGCAGCAGGATATCGGTTGTCTTCTTCCCAATAATATTCTTCTGACAGTCGTGCTATACCTAGTCCGCCATAGGAATAAAGAGGCTTAAGGACAATTTCCATTTTCTGACTAAGACGAATCGCATCATCAATATTTCTGCACATTGAAAGTGGTGGACACAGATGAGCTATTGTAGTCAGAAACTCTTTTGAACTTGTTTCGATAGTGCCTTCAGGATTATTTATGATTTTTTCAGGAGATACTATATTCTTGAGTGATAAAAGAAATTGTTTATCCAACGGTTGTGGCATTCTTACAATAATCGAATCAATATCCTTCCGATTTATGTGAATAGTTGATTGGCTGAATCCCATTCCCGAAGGATGGAAAGCAAAAGAGGAATTAATCAAGGAGGCATAAATAGACGCATCAGGTACGGAATTAAAAAAATCCCTGTTTTCCTCAATACCCTTCGAACAAACCCAAACATTTACATTTTCACGGCCGGCATGAAGAGCTATGCCCAACTCATAAATGGAGTTTGATGCCTTATGTGTAGAGTGATCAGTGACGATCAATAAATTTATGATCATGCTTCAAGCATAATTTCCCTGATGAGATATGGATCATCGTTAAACGATGCAAAAAGATTTACATTGAACTGCTCCTTTGAATTGATGAGTCGACAAGCCATTTTATCAATGGCTATCGTACTGAGTATGGTCTGAATATAGGCTTCGATAAGATCATCAAGCCCCATGCCCAGGTGATTAAAATCTCTTCTGTCCATCAATATAAGTCTGTTGGTATCTGTCGTCCATTCACCCTTCCCATCCTTGTATGAGAGATTCGTTCCTAACATATCCCATGATGAAGTTCCTTCTGTGATATTATTTACTAAAGGAGAATTCGCTCTTCTTGAATAGACACACACCGGTCTGAAACCAAGCGGTGTAGCACATATCATCATCCTTAGATCAAAGACATACGTATCTCCTTTCGCATTTGGAATAGTGCCCAGATGAAAAAATTTCCCTGTCTCTGTACGTGAACTCCATTTATAATTTCCTATAAGAGATTGAACAATAAATTTTGAATATTCATAATCACGACTTAGAAAATCATTTAACTCTGTCTCATTTACGATCGTATAGACGCCCTGACCTGCATTGCTATAGGGTACTTTGATGACAGCTTGTCCACCCATTCGCTTCACCCAAAGTGGAACTTCATCTTTTTGTACATCCCATATCGTTTCAGGTGTTCTGATTTTAAGCCCCATGCGATCTATTTCACCATTGTATTGATCATAAGCTTTTGATGCGATCAGTTTATTACGTCCGCCGGCAAGACAGGCGATGATCGGATTGTAGATTCTTGTTTTCAAATTGACAGGAATGCGATTCCATGGTTTCTGCGTGACATACCTGAATGCGGCAATCACCTTTTTCCATTTATTTTTTTCATCCAGGATTTCGATGTAGTGATTTTTATACCGGATATGATCATTAGGAGCACCATCGTAAAACGGAACAAGGTAAACAGGCTGTTGGAACACATCAGCTATGGTCGCAGCATATCCGCTGTTTTCCATGATGTTTTTATCATATAATACAGCGATAGCTTCATTGGATGAAGGCTTTTTTATTTTACTGTAGGGTTGAAAAGATTTTTCAATGAGCTCACGGTAGCCACCCTGATGAAGCGTATCCACTTTTAAAGGCATTGATTTCTGTCCGGATGGACAACTATTATTTTCAATGACCACCATCTGGCGTTTTCCACGGGCATTGGTGACATTGATGAGATCTGCACCAGACCAGTTATAATAAAGAGGCTGGTAAGACACCACTTCAAGTAGTTTAGTAGCTTTTACTTTTGGATGCAGATGACAATATCTGTTGATGATCAGTTTATTATCCAGGTTGAGAAAAAAATTGATCATCGGGTGCATCGCTGCGTTGAGGGCTTTCGGATACCAATGATTGTGGCTTTCAAAGCTACCCGGCTCTATAAGTTGTGTTCTCTCATTTGGATTCATGTCCCTTCTTTTTTTGAAAGGGTCCATTGATCAGCAGACGAGGCTTTATATTTTTGGAGAAGAGGCAGTATCTGGTTTAAATCATGTGTTGACAAAAGTAGAGCACGCGAATTTTTATTAAGAAAACCTTCCTTCAGCATATGATCCGCCTGATGTAGTAAGTGATCGTAGAAATGATCAGGATTGTATAACAGAATAGGTTTTTGATGAAGATGCAATTGCGCCCATGTCAACGTTTCAAATACTTCATCCATCGTACCGAATCCACCCGGAAATGCAATGAATGCATCTGATAGATTGACCATCATTAATTTCCGGCTATGCATGTCGGGTACAACATGAAGTTCAGTCATGCCTGTGTGGGCGACTTCTTTTTGTTGCAGACCTATAGGTATGACACCTATTGCCGTCCCTTTTCCTCGCAGCATCGCGTCGGCCATGACACCCATCAGACCGATATTTCCACCACCGTTTATTAAAGTGATATTATTTTTTAAGAAAATTTGCATCAATGCCATTGCGTCCTGAATGTAGACAGGATTTACACCGGTAGAGGAACCGCAATACACACAGATTGATTGAATGCTACTCATTTAAGTGCGAAGATAAAGGAATCTGAAAAAGGTCATGAGGTTATAGACTGAGCAGCCTGTTTGGTTTAAAATAAATGGTTATATAAAAGAGTACGCGGATTTATTATGAAATGTTATGATTGATTAAGATTTGATTTCTTTTAGCCCTCACCCAATTCCTTTTAGACTACATGGGACACTCAGGGCATTTACATTAGATTAAATCTTTATTTCTTTTAGGCTACTTTTAACCTAAAAAAAGAATGAATTCAGTGGAGGTATACAAGTTTGGAGGTGCTTCAGTAAAGGACGCTGAAGCGATAAGAAATGTCGGCCTTATTCTTCAGTCTACCAGGCAAAGGCCATTGGCAGTTGTTATATCTGCTATGGGGAAGACAACGAATGCCCTGGAAGCCATTATCAAAGCACATTACAATGCCCCGGAAAATCTATCTGCCTTAGTGGATCAATTAAAAGCATATCACGAGGATATAGCCAGGAGCCTGTTAAACGGAAAGGAACAATCACTACTCAATGATCTGCATGATCTGTGGGTTGAGTTGAACTGGATACTAGAAGATGATCCTCATCCTGATTATAATTATCACTATGATCAGATCATCGTTTTCGGCGAACTAGCCTCCACAAAAATAGTAAGTGCTTATTTAGACTTGCAAAAGATTGATCACCAATGGCTTGATGCCCGTAGTTTTATTAAGACAGATTCTGAATTCAGAGAAGCCAGAATTCAATGGGAACCAACTCAATCCGCTATTGATAAAGTAGTCCGGGAGGCTCTGGAGAATGAAGGCATGGTGGTTACACAAGGCTTCATAGGATCGACACCATACAATGAAAGTACGACGCTGGGCCGCGAAGGTTCTGATTATACAGCTGCTGTGCTGGCGTATGCGCTTGACGCCTCTTCCGTAACCATCTGGAAAGATGTACCCGGCATCATGACAGCTGATCCAAAACGATTTGATAAAGTAGCAAGGCTTGAAGAAATTTCTTACAAAGAAGCTATTGAAATGACATACTATGGAGCCAAAGTCATCCATCCAAAAACAATAAAACCACTACAGAATAAGGACATTCCACTTTTTGTAAGACCGTTTGATCAGCCTTCATTGTATGGGACAAAAATCAGTTCGACTGAAACACACTTCTTGCCGCCTATCATAGTCGTAGAACCTGAACAGGTTTTGCTTCAGATATCAACACGTGATTTTTCTTTCGTTGCGGAAGAGCATCTCAGTGAAATATTTAATCACATCTCACGTCTTCGTATCAAAGTCAATATGATGCGCAACACAGCAGTTAGTTTTATTATTTGTGTAAAGAATGAAACGGACAAGCTCGATAAATTAAAAAAAGATCTTGAACAATCTTTTCATATCACCATGGATATTGGCCTCGATCTCATCACTGTCCGCCATGCCAATCAGGGCGTTTTGGATCAATTGAGACGAGGAAAAGAAATTGTTCTGGAAGAGAAATTTGGGGATACAGACAGGATGGTGGTGAAGACATCGTAATAAATTTCACAGTTGAAATTAAAAGTCCCCTTTAGGGGATTTAGGGGCAAAACGGTGTTCGGTAAAGAGATTATCCTTGAAGAAAAATTCGGGGATACGGATAGGATGGTGGTGAAGAGCTAAAAAAGAATCAATTGAGCTCTTTGTTCAACCCTTTCAGGGTTGGAAATTTATCTCACATTTAATTCCGTGGGTTTCACCCACGTCTATTAATGTTGGATCCTTTCAGGATCATCGACCCCATTTAGAGTTCAAAGGATTAAAGTAAATAGATAACTGTTTACAGATTTCAAATTTCCGGACAATATACAGATCACTTGATCACAGATCACTTGATCACCGAATCGCTTGATCACCTGATCACCCCATTCTTCTTCCCCACCTTAATAAAAGCTTCCAGTGCTTTATCCAGATGTTCCTGCTCATGGCCTGCTGATATCTGCACTCGGATACGAGCCTTATCCTGAGGGACAACCGGATAATAAAATCCAATAACATAAATTCCTTCTTTCAATAAGTCATCTGCAAATACCTGTGATAGTTTAGCATCAAATAGCATGACGGGTACGATCGGATGTACACCCGGTACGATGTTGAATCCTGCTTCGGTCATGCCTTTCCGAAAATAGGTTGTACTCTTTTCAAGTTTATCACGCAGCGAAGTTGTCTCCTGCAACATATCCAGTACTGCTATCGAAGCACCTACGATTGACGGCGCCAAGGTATTCGAAAAAAGATAAGGTCTTGATCGCTGACGTAACAAATCCACTATAGGTTTAGATGCAGCAGTAAATCCTCCCGACGCACCACCTAGCGCTTTGCCAAATGTGCCGGTTGTAATATCTACTTTTCCAAAAACTCCACTATGCTCCGCACTACCCCGTCCCGTCTTACCCACAAATCCAGTGGCATGACAATCATCCACCATCACCATAGTATCATACTTCGTAGCCAACTCATATATCTTATCAACCTGCGCTATGATCCCATCCATAGAGAAAACTCCATCTGAAGCAATCATGATTCGCCTCGAGCCTTTTGCTTCTTTCAACCGGTCTTCCAAATCATTCATGTCATTGTTGGCATAGCGCAAACGTTTCGCCTTGCAAAGTCGGATACCGTCTATAATTGAAGCATGGTTGAGTGAATCGGAAATGATCGTATCCTCTTCAGTTAAAAGAGGCTCAAATAATCCACCATTGGCATCAAAAGCTGCTGCATAAAGGATGGCATCTTCAGCACCTACAAATGCAGCTATTTTAGCTTCAAGTTCTTTATGAATATCCTGAGTTCCACAAATAAACCGCACACTGGACATGCCAAATCCATGTGTATCAATAGCATCCTTTGCAGCTTCAATAACTCGCGGATGAGAAGAGAGCCCTAAATAATTATTGGCACAAAAATTCAATACATCTCCACCTTCCCTGGTGTGAATTTCTGCTGCCTGTGGAGAAGTGATGATGCGTTCTCTTTTATAAAGTCCTGCATCTCTGATCGCATTGACTTCTTTCTCAATTTGTTGGTCTACTGTTTTAGACATGATTGTACTTTAGCTTTAATTGTTTCAACATTTCATTTGTCATCGTCGTCAGATCATAGTCATGTTTCCATCCCCAGTCTTTTCGTGCCTGATCATCATCAATACTTTCTGTCCATGATTCTGCTATCTCCTGACGATGATCAGGTTCATAAGTGATTTTAAAATCAGGAATATGTTTTTTGATTTCTTCAGCTAATTCTGCAGGGGTAAAACTCATTGCTGCAAGGTTATAAGAAGTTCTGATTTTTATTTTTTCAGATGGCGCTTCCATTATTTCAAGTGTTGCACGTATGGCATCATCCATGTACATCATCGGCAATCTTGTATGTGCTTTGAGAAAACATGTGTACTGTCCTGTCAGTATTGCCTGATGAAAAATATCCACTGCATAATCCGTTGTACCTCCTCCTGGCATCGATTGATAACTGATGATGCCCGGATAGCGAACAGAACGAATATCCAAACCGTATCGGTTAAAGTAATAGTTGCACCATAGTTCATTTGTCGCCTTCGAAATTCCATACACAGTCGTTGGCTCGATGACAGTATGCTGTGGCGTTTGGTCTCTCGGTGTCGTCGGACCAAAAACTGCAATCGTACTGGGAAAAAACACTTTTCTAACACCCTGAGCCCGCGCTAATTCAAGAATAGCTAATGAACCATTATGATTGATGTTCCAGGTCTTCTGTGGATTCCATTCGCCATTAGCAGATAGGATGGCAGCAAGATGATATATCGTCGTGATGTTATAGTCACTCACTATTTCTGTGATACGCTGGGTATTCAATATATCGAGCATTTCAAAAGGCCCGGTATGCCCATCCGGCTTTTTGATGTCCGTCGCCAGGACGTGATCTTCACCATAAGCTTTACGTAAAGCTTCTGTCAACACCGTTCCAATTTGCCCATTGGCGCCGGTGACAAGGATCATTTCTTTTCTAGTATTCACAGTGCGACGAAGGTAAGAAAAAGGCAAAGGAGAAGGCTGAGACTAAGTAGAGGCTTTGGTAACAAATAGATTAAGAATAAGGTTAAGGCAAGAGAGAAGTCAAATGAATTCATTTTTTAGCCAGGGAGTCAACATTTTTTTTTCTGCCCTTTCTGCCTTTTCTGCCCTTTCTGCCTCTTCCGCCTTTTCTGCCTTTTCTGCCTTTTCTGCCCTTTCTGCCCCTTTTATTTAAGCCAATGATACACTAACCAACTAGCCAGATAAGCCAATCCGGTCATCATGACAAATTGTATGATTGGCCATTTCCAGGATCTCGTCTCTCGCTTTACAATAGCAAGTGTACTCATACACTGCATCGCGAAGGCATAGAAAATAAGCAGTGACCACGTCGTAGCCGGATTGTAGACCAATGCCCCTGTATCAGCGTGTCTGTCTTCTGCCATCCTGGTTCGGATCGAAGCTACATCCGAATCATCTTCAATACGATATATCGTAGCCATAGTTCCTACAAATACTTCCCTTGCGGCAAACGAACTGATAAGGGCTATTCCCATTTTCCAATCAAATCCGAGTGGCTTAATGACAGGTTCTATAAATTTTCCAAGAATACCTGCATATGAATCCTGGATGGCAAGTTTTGAAAGATGTGCTTTTCCAATCGGTTGTGATTCTCCTGCGACTGATTGTACACCAGGGCCGAAACTTGCGAGGAACCATAGTACCAATGATATAATAATGATAATTTTTCCTGCACCCAGTACAAACGATTTTGTTTTCTCTATCACCAGGTAAAAAAGATTTTTGATCACCGGAGGACGATACACGGGTAGTTCCATCATGAGAAAACTCCGGTCACTGGAATGGAGTAGTTTTTTAAGAATGTAAGCCGCTGTCAAAGCAGCTACGATCCCTATTCCATACAATCCCATCAGCGCTAATCCCTGCTGCTCAAAGCCAAACAATCGTCCCTTTGGAACAGCAAAACCAATCAGGATCGCATATACTGGAATCCTTGCAGAGCAACTGATGAAGGGTGTCACCATGATCGTGATGAGCCTTTCTTTCCAGTTACTTATGCTTCTTGTACTCATGATCGCTGGTATAGCGCATGCGCCACCTGACACAAGTGCCACGATGCTTCTCCCATTGAGTCCGAATTTCCGCATCATCATATCAAACATGCTGACTGCACGTGACATGTACCCAATCTCTTCAAGGATACCAATGAAAAGAAAAAGAATAGCAATCTGTGGAATGAATACCAATATTCCTGTGAGCCCTGCGAGAACACCATCACATAGCAGGTCGGAAATCCATCCTGTAGGCAGAAAATGTCGGATGCCAAGATTCAACTCACCCATCGAATACTCAATGAAGTTCATCGGCCATTCCGCCCAGGCAAATATGGCCTGAAATATAAGCAGCATGATCAGAAAAAAAATAATGGAACCCAGTACAGGATGCATCACCCATTTGTCGATCCGGTCAGTAATTTTTGCGCCGGCCCCTCCCGGTACAAGATGAAGCGCTTTTCTGATGACAGGTGTGAAGCGGTCATACCTGTCCATCGTCTCATGTATCTGCGATTGTATCGGATTAAATCCTTCTTTTTCTGATTTTTCTTTTATTTCCAGACGTAGTTCATTTGGAATATTATCTATCCATGCTCCATGATGCAGCGTCAATAATCGTCCATAATCAGTTGTGGAAGAAATCGAATTTTTAAATTGTTCGGTAAGCTTTTTTTCCTGCTCTGTGAATTTGTAGTACGGCTCTTTTGCTTCAAATTTTTCATAAAGCATAAAGTTCATTTGCATTTTTAATGCAGTGATACCGAAACTGGTTTTCCCGGAAATAAGGACAACAGGAATTTTAAAATGCTCCTCCAGGATATGCGTTTGAATCGTAATGCCTGTCATGTCTGCCATATTCAGGGCGAGTATAACGGGTAATCCAAGATCAATTATCTGAGTCAATAGTAGAATTTGTTTCTCAAGTTGACTCAGATCAGCTACATACAATATGAGATCGGGTTTCGGTTTCGTCTCCAGAAACTGGCGCACGACTATCCGTTCATCTTTTGATGATGGATACATACTGTACGCTCCCGGAAGGTCAAGTATTTCTACTTCTTTAAATGCGCCAAGTTCGAGAACTCCGGTTTTCTTATCCACTGTCACACCCGGATAGTTACCAACTTTCTGGTTTAATCCGGTCAGGAGGTTAAAAAGTGTCGATTTTCCTGAATTAGGATTGCCCGCCATGAGGACGAGCTTTCTGGCCACAGCGGTTGATGTCATCATACCAATCCCACGATAATGGTACTTGCCTCATCCTTTCGGAGGGCAATTTTGAACCTGTTGTTGATACGATATACTAAGGTGTGTCCCAGTGCATTGCGCCGCACAAGTTCAATCTGAGCTTGAGGCAATATGCCCATTGACATCAGCTTGCCGGCGATAATGCTGTCTTCAAACCGGATAATCCGGCTGGGTTCATTTGTTGCCAATTTATGAGCAGGTATACCAGGCAAATTGCGCTATTTGTATAATTTCTAAATAAAGTGCGAATATAGCATCCTTGGGCTTAATGAATTTCTGAAAGTGAGACTTAGTTTAGCGCATAAATAATCCCGCATGCTCCAGGTTTATCTCCGGTTAGGTATCGATCATATTCTCAATGTCAGTGCCTTCGACCACATTATTTTCATTGTAGCCTTATGCGCCATGTATGCGGCTACAGATTGGAAACGAATATTGATACTGGTGACTGCATTCACTTTAGGTCATAGTATAACACTGGCTTTGTCTTCTTTGAATATCATTTCTTTAAAACCCGAACTGGTAGAACTTCTAATTCCCATCACCATATTGATTACAGCACTTCAGAATCTTATCGTAAAGCCGAAACCCGATCAACGATGGAGGCCCAATTATTTCCTTGCTTTATTTTTTGGATTTATACATGGTATGGGATTCTCCAATTATTTCAAAGCACTACTTGGCAGAGAAACAAGTATTGTGCTGCCACTCTTTGGATTCAATATTGGAGTAGAAGTAGGCCAACTTTGTATTGTGGCATGCGTCATGGTATTGAATTACCTTTTCGTCAGTGTCGGGAAAGTAAAACAAAACAAATGGAATCTTGTCGTGAGTGTCATTGCGGCACTTATGGCCGTATATATGATCATGCAGAGAATTCAGGTCCTTTGACCACTGCCATGGTTGGAGTTTTCTCCAACCATCACCGAGAATCACACGCCATCACCCATGCCATAGTTGGAGTTTTCTCCAACTATCACGCATTAACCTTTATCTTTTGGCCGTTAAACCTTTCTACTTCTTACATATGGATCCAAAGACTTTTACTGATGACATGACTAAAGGCTACACTTTTCAGGGTGAGTCTATCATCATGGGTGCGGCTGTTCTTGATGGCAAACCTATTAAAGAAGAATTCGTCAGAATTCCTTTGTCAACTATTAATCGACATGGCCTCATAGCTGGCGCAACAGGTACAGGTAAGACAAAGACTCTTCAGGTTCTCACAGAGCAATTGAGTGCAAAAGGTGTACCTACGTTGGTCATGGATATCAAAGGGGATCTGAGTGGCATAGCCGTGCGCAATTCCGGCAATCCAAAAATTGATGAACGTCATGCCTTGATCGGGCTTCCGTATATTCCGGCATCAAGTCCGGTTGAATTTTTATCACTGTCCGATGAACCCGGAGCAAGGCTTAGAGCTACCGTGTCTGAATTTGGCCCTGTTCTTTTTTCAAAAATGCTTGACATCAACGAGACACAGGAAGGCATCATCTCCGTCATTTTCAAATTCTGTGATGATCGCAATCTTCCGCTTCTTGATCTTCAGGATTTGAAAAAAGTAATTCAATACGTCACTACTGATGGTAAGGCTGAATTCCAGGCTGAGTATGGCAATATCATGACCACATCCACCGGAACAATCGTGCGAAAACTTGTAGAGCTGGAGCAACAAGGTGCATCTGAATTTTTTGGTGAACCTTCTTTTGATGTGCAGGATTTGCTGAGAAGAGATCGCGAAGGATTAGGCATAGTGCACGTGTTGAGACTTGTAGATATTCAGGATAGACCAAAGCTGTTCTCTACATTTATGCTTCAGATGCTTGCAGAGATATATTCTGTTTTTCCTGAAGAAGGCGATGTGCTGAAACCAAAACTTGTCATCTTCATCGATGAGGCTCATCTTATTTTTGAAAATGCTTCTCAGGCTTTACTTGATCAGATTGAGGTTATTATCAAACTGATTCGTTCGAAAGGTGTTGGTATTTTCTTTGTTACGCAGGACCCAACAGATGTTCCCGATAAGGTGCTAAGCCAATTAGGTTTAAAAATCCAACATGCTTTGCGTGCGTTCACTGCCAAGGACAGAAAGAGTATACAGCTAGCGGCACAAAATTTTCCAGAAACACCTTATTATAAAGTGGATCAAATTCTGACGGAATTAGGTACAGGTGAAGCATTGGTCACCGCCCTTAATGAAAAAGGCATCCCTACTCCACTCGTTCATTGTTTTATGAGGGCACCTCAATCCAGGATGGATATACTTACACCGGATGAAATAAAGGAGATCCTTCGCTATTCAGATCTTGCACCTAAGTATGAAAAAGGGTTTGATCGTGAAAGCGCTTACGAAATTCTGAATGCAAAACTTGAAACAGCCCAATCCGATAGTCATCATGAAGTCATGACCACCCAGAGGACCCGAGCTGTACAGGAAAAATCAACATTGGAAAAAGTATTATCCAGCACCACGACTCGTCAGATAGGGAGGACAGTTGCCACTGTGCTTACACGTGGTTTACTTGGTGTCCTGGGTGTGAAAACAACCACACGAAGGACTACGCGTAAAAAACCGAGTTGGTTTTAAGTGAATAGTGAGTAGTGAGTAGTGAGTAGTGAATGGCCTTTACGTAGTAGCTTTTAGTTGCAAGAATAATTGTTAAAAACTAACCCATTGAAATTTCGAAAGAACAAAAACACGCAAAACACAATTTTCCAAACACCAGGACGTAGTTACAAACTACGCCCAACCGTAGTTCTTTTGTTTGCAATTTTTGGTCGTAGAGACGTCGATTTATCGCGTCTCAAAAACTACGCCCAACCGTAGTTGTTTTGTTTGCAATTTTTGGTCGTAGAGACGTCGATTTATCGCGTCTCAAATACTACGCCCAACCGTAGTTCTTTCTTATTATTTTTTTGGTCGTAGAGACAACGATTTATCGCGTCTCCGAGAAGATAAACAAACGAAATCAGTAATTCTCAAAATACTTCCTCGCATTCCTGTACACATTATCGCCCATCTTTGTCGCATTGACTCCGGGTGTTTCCTGAGTCGCATCTCTGTATAATTCAATCTCCCATTTTACATTCTTCATTTCGCCTATAGCTGTAGAATGCAATAACTTAAATCCATTTCGTGATAATGAAGGGTTATAAAAAAGAAACCGCACATTATTCTGGTGCGTAGCCGGAAATGAATTATAAAACCAAATTTCATACGGTGGTGCACTGGGTTCATCCTCTACAGTCATGACATCATCCGGTTTGCCATATTTCAAAAATATATGTCCCCTGTCCGTCTCGAAACCATAACCAAAACCAGATCTGTAATTTTCATCCACCACTCTGGCTACTTTCATGTATGCCTCAAAAGCCTGTGCTGCATATTTTCCTGCCTGTTCTGCCCAATAGCGGTGAATAAAAAATTGTTTTGCTTTCGTATTTCCTTTGTCAACTAATGTATTTATGAGATCTACATCTGCAGAATTGACTACCGGAGCAAGGGCTTTGAGATAATAATTGATGGAATCATCGGGTATGCGCGTCACAAAACTCGTATTAAGATCCAACGCCCCGGAAGCTATGTAGATGGAATCGCCTTCAGGATTATATCTCGAAAATGTTGTATTCTGATTTGCAATCTCTTGTTTATTGCCATCAAATAAAGAGGCCTCAAGAGCATACGGCCCGGATATAAGCTTAGTGATATCAAGTTGGAAAACATTTGCAGCGACACTTTCTTTTTTTACTTTCCTGTACGCAACGATAGGTGGTGGAAAGTCACCGGTGGAGGGTTTAATTGTATACCGGATAAACGGCTGACCTTCCAGTTTGTCTGCATCATAGGTCTCAATGTAGATGTTGAGAAAATGAAGAGAAGGATAATAATATCCAAATGGAAGGGGTTCGAGATAAAGTCCGCTTTTATGAAGAGGACTATTACCATCAACTTCTGTGCGGACAGTAGACAATAATTCTATATCTGAAAGTCTGGATGAAGACGAATTCACCGGTATCTCCGTGTCTTGCCTTATAATGATCGTATTGAGTGAATCCCGGATGTCATTCATTTCAACCTCAAGTGTATACTTTCCTTCTTCAAGACCGAAGCGTTTTACATCGATCAGATCTTTGGCGGGGCAACCCGAGTTAGAAAGTCTAAAACGATCACCTTTCACTATGTTTTCATTAGCATCCTTGATGATGATCATGTATTCTACGCCATACTGATCACCTGGTATGCACGTCAAGGATGATCCCACGATATAAACGGATACTTCAATATATGATGTGGAACCCGACCTGAATCGTTGCACCTGAAGGCTTACATCCGGCGTTCCATGCAGCAGCATAGGACAGATAATGAATATAATTAAAATTAACCTACTTAACATCCTCCTTCTTCTTTTTCAACATGTGAAAAACAAACTCATTATTCGGACCCGCCAAATACTTAACGATCAGGGTATCTTTTTCTACAAATTCAAGTTCAAAATTTTTACCACCCATCACCAACTTGTTATTGGACATTTTGTATGGCCCCGTTTCATCAGCACCTGTGATATTGATCGTCATCATACTCTGCTCGATGATAAAGTAACCTCTGCGCAGGTAATTGGTTTCCCTTCCATTTCGTTCGGCTTTGGTTATTTCCCATCGCCCCTGAAGTTGTCCTTCCTGAAACGTATCACCTTGCCTGCAGGCGAATAGAAATAAAAGAGCCGTGCTGAGCAGACAAAATGAATGCATGTATGAACTTGGTATCTGGCGGGTAACAATATTGAGATTTCTCATGAAACTTAGCTGATCGAAAGTACAAATTGTAAACTCTCCGACACAATTAAGCTGTTTGCAGTGTGAGCAATGTGACCTCCGGAAGTATCCCTACCCTGCCAGGATATCCAAGATATCCAAGACCACGGTTAACATAAAGGTATTGATCAACGTGCTGATATAGGCCAGACCACCTTGGATAAACATATTGTATAGGGCTCCATTTGAAGCCCGGTATTTCAACGCCAAACTGAAAGCCATGGGTATGCCCCGAAAGAGTAAGCTCAATGTGCTTATAATCTTTGATCACCTGATCATCCCAGTGAGATGGATCATGGGAAAGAAGGACATTGAATGAGCCACCATCCAGGCCTGTTGTAGCTTTCCCCAAATCACCATATTTTGGAAAGCGTGGATGAGAGCTATAGTTTTCGACTCCAATGATATTGAGTACTGCATCTTTCACAGCGATCTGCCGATGTTCATTGAGTAACAATGTCCATCCCAGGGTTTTGTGCATTTCCTTCACCGCTTCAAAATTTTTATGCTTATCCTCTGTATTTGTCCATGGGTGATAATCGCCGTAGTCGTGATTGCCCAGTATCGAATAAACGCCAAGTGGGGCCTGGATCTTACTGAACATTTCAACAAAAGGTTCCATTTCTGAAGCCAGTGCATTGACCAGATCGCCGGTGAAAAAGACAATGTCTGGCTTTTGATCATTAATAATCTTTATACTGTGTTCGACTGGTTCTTTCAATAAAAAACTACCTGAATGAATATCTGATATCTGTATGATTTTAAATCCTGAAAGATCAGGATGCAGATCCTTGATGTTGAGGCGTGTTTTCCATAATTTATACCTGTAGGCATTACCCGACATGCCGTATATAAGGCTGATCGCCGGAATAGCGCCAAGTATAAGGCCGGCATAAGGCAGCCATCGTGAACGAACGGTAGAAAGGCTCCAGTGGTCTTTAAACCCCATATTTAATGCTCCAAAAATGAGTCTTCGCAGATCATCGATCAGGATCATGAGGGCGATCAGTAATTTGGAAAAATACAGGATGAAGATCAGCGCTCTGAGAATCACCTTGAACGTATTGGGCAGATGATCACTCCATCCGGTAACAGCAGTAACCAGAAATGCAATTGTGATCAGCGGGACTGACCAGTAAATCGCATAAGTGATTATCCTGACACTTTTACCAGACGAACCAAGGATATATCTGAAGGCCTGAAAAGCAAACAGATCAATAAGTAATAGAATAACAGAAAGAAATATAATTCTGGTGGCCATGTAGGAAGCATTGAAGTAACCAATAACACAAATATCAGCAAGATGTTATATTGGATTGCTTCATTTTCTCAACTTTGATGGATGAAATATTTTGTTTTAGTGACAGGCGCATCGTCTGGCATAGGTGAGGCAGCTTGCAAAACTTTGGTCGAAAACAAGTATGAAGTCCTGGCGGGAGTGAGGAATACTGCAGACGGAGACAGGCTGGAGTCAATTTATGGCGGAAGGATTCACTCCCTTGTGTTCGATGTGGTTGATGAATTAAGTATTAAGCAAGCCAAAGATAAAGCAAAAGAGATTATTGGAAATGACGCCTTGATAGCTATCGTTAATAATGCAGGTATAGTTGTGGCAGGCGCATTTCTTTATGTTCCTATTGAAAAATGGAGATATCAGTTAGATGTCAATGTGCTGGGTGTAATACGCACGACCCAGATTTTTTTTGATCTTCTCAAGAATGAACCTGCTGTGCCAAACAGACATCCACGCAGAATCATCAACATCAGTAGCGTTTCAGGGTTGTTCGCCAGTCCTTTCATAGGAGCTTATGCAGCGTCAAAATTTGCACTGGAAGCGTTGAGTGATAGTCTGCGGCGGGAATTGTATATGTATGATATCCAGGTTGTCCTTATTGAACCAGGCAATATCATCACACCTATTTGGAACAAAGCAAAGACATCGGAATACTACTCAGGTCCTGAATATGATTCCATTACAGCGTATAAAGAAAAGTTGATTGATGATAATATACGTCAGGGACTCAAGGCAGAAATTGTGGCGGATCGAATACTGAAATCGGTTCGAAATAAGGAAGTCAAACTACGCTATTTGATCAGAGCCAAGGCATGGAAATTCCGGCTTATACAGATTGTGCCAGTCCGATGGGTTGATAAGTTAATCAGGAAAAAATTGAAGAGTAATTCCGGAATCAGACCTTTTTAGAGCGGCATAGCTTGATACACTACTAAAAACGTAAACAAGGGAATGGAATCCGGCGCTGCATATAAATTATATAACGGGGCAGCGAAGCCAAGACCAGAATTGAACCTGGCCTTCGAAATACAGAAGTATAACTTTGATATTAGGTAAAAGCCTTTCTTTCCTTGATTTTGGCTTTCTTACCTACCAGATTGCGGAGGTAGAACAACTTAGCTCTCCTGACTTTACCCTTCTTCAGTACCTTGATTTCAACGATATTAGGGGAGCAGAATGGGAAAATACGCTCTACACCTACACCATTTGATATCTTCCGTACGGTGAAAGTTTTACCTGCGCCTTCCCCTCTGATCTGAAGCACATCTCCTTTAAAATCCTGGATACGCTCCTTAGCGCCTTCAATGATCTTGTAGGATACGGTGATGCTGTCTCCGGCTTTAAATTCAGGGAAAGTGGGTTGAGTATTTAGTTGCTGATGAACTAGCTTAATAAGATCCATGGTTAAGAATGCTTGTCTGATTTTCTTGAAAAAGAGCGACAAAGGTATATCTTTTTCTACTATTCTTTATATCAGCTGATTATTTTTCGTTTATCTCACAAGCGTTACAAATTCACGGAGTTCGTGGGGCCGGCTTCGGGCATCCAGATATCTGAGCACGCACAGATATACGCCTACGGGCATTTCCTGTCCGGTATTATTTTTTCGGCCATTCCATCCATCATCAGGATCTGAAGTTTCATACAGGCTTTCGCCCCATCTGCTCCATATAGTCAACGAATAAGATTGAACTCCATCACTCAATCCTGCAGGTCGGTATACTTCATTTTTACCGTCATAATTGGGGGTAAAGGCATTTGGGAGGAAGAACTGTACAACAGGTTCAATATCAATGGTCTTAATAAGCGTATCTGTACACCCATTTGGATGAAAAACGACTTGCTTGATATTTACCACGCCGGTATCCGGAAAAGTGAATGTCGGATTCCTTATGAAAGATCGGCCTTGACCTCCAAAGTCCCAGAACCAACCACTCGCTCCTGTTGACAAATCAGTAAAGAACGCTGTCGGGTTAAGACTATTAATAACTTCCGGTGTGTAGCTGAAATCAGCCACGGGCGATGCCTCCATGGTGATAAGGTTAGGAAATACATCACTGGTATAACAGCCGATAGGTGAAGTGATTTCAACTTTTATGGTAAATGTCCCTTCAGTTTTGTACTCGTGGATCGGGCTTATTTCATCTCCTGTCTCTCCGTCTCCAAAATCCCAAAAGATCTTATATGTATCATCAATAGGTACAGAAAGATTATTGAATAGGATGCTTGCCGGTACACAGGCTTCATATCTTGTTGGCTTAATAATGATAAGCGGTGGTACAGGGAAATAGCTTATTTTTTTAGTGATAGTGTCTCTACATTCATTATTATCTTTTGCAATAAGGGTGACAGGATGCAATCCTGGTAACTGGTAGAGGTGATTAGGATTGTGTACTGCGCTATGTTCTGTATCTCCAAAATTCCAATCCCAACCTGTCAGATTTTGAGCATTCGTCATTGACATATCTCTGAAACTGACGGGGCCACCGATGCACGTATCATACGTAAAATCAAAATCAGCATCGATAGTTGGAAACACATTGACATTGATATAGGCCGTATCTCCACAAGGCAGTCCTTCATTGACGATCATCGTGCCTTTATAATTGCCGATGCCAGGAAAAGTATACGTGGCATTGCGGGTTTTCTTTTCAACCGGATTGCCGTTGATATTAAATGACCAGGTATATGTTTTAATGAATTGTTCGATTGTACTTTCATTCTCAAAGGTGACGGTGTTATTGCCGCACGAATTAAGGACAAACTCTTTTCCATTGACCACGGCATCCGCATGAATGCTGGCGGACACGGATGACTGGCAATTGACAACATTAAACTGAAAATCTCTGCGTAGGATACTGAGTAATACTCCGTTTCTGAATTCTTTCACGCAAACCCCAACTACAAACTGTCCTGTCAATGTAGGTGTTCCGGTTATTAATCCAGTGAGTGGATTAATGGTGATAGAGGAAGAAACACCTAATGGGCTTACTGCTGAATAATTTGGAGCATTGAAGATCACATTCGGATATGGTGGAAGACAATTATGCGGATCCGGTGTGATTCCTTCACATAGACTTTGTTCATTTGGATTATTAACACCCAATGGGCCGCCACCCTGCAATGGGGCACAAAACTCATACACGATGTTATCACCTTCTTTGTCCGTTGCAGAATGATCAAAATTGATCGGATCATTGACACATATTCCTATGGGAGGAAAGCTTGTAAACTGTGGTCCATTATTGCAGGTGCGTTGTGCCTCTTCTGTGATCTCAATGGTATAAGTTGCACCGGTGTTATTCGGAGCTATGATGTTATTGATGGTATTATTTCTGCAACATCGTTGCCATGAGAGTATATATGATCCTGCTATAATCGGAAGGTTGGTAAGATTGATTGTATATGCTGTTTGTTCGACACATACATTTGGAGGTAAAATGAGACATGGATTCTCAACAAAGTCCAGCTTTTCTACAGCCCCGTGCAGGATATTCGGGAAATCCATGACAAATTTATATGTTCCATTTATAAAGGAATACAGACCCAAATCGGCGGGATTGTCAAATTCTGCACCATTTCCGGCACAATCCCGATAAACTTTCATAGTAAGCTTGTAATTGCGGGTATTAGGCATATTTCCGGGACCCATACATTCATAGTAGATTTCCCCACCGACGATATGCCTTGCATTCAGGACACTTCCAAAACTCATAAAAAAGCCTAAACAAATGATCGTACGAAGCATAATATGAGTATGAGGTGAATGCATATAAATGAAAAGATACGCCCGATAGGTAATTCGCGTCTATTTTTAACGTTTATTTCTGGGTTTTTATACGTCTCACCCTTATAAAGTAGATGACGTATACTTTACATCAGGCTAAATTATCGTATTTATCATCTTCATGTACCACGACCACATCCAAAAGGTTATCGATCAGGGTATATTCATCCTCAATCAGGGTGGAGTCCTGCTTTATCCGGCTGATACCATCTGGGGAATAGGCTGCGATGCCACTATCCAAATGGCCATTGACAAAGTATACGATATTAAAGGCCGCGAAAGTCAAAAACCATTAATTGTTCTTGTCTCGGACCTTGAGCAACTTTATTCAGTCGTTACTTCCGTGCATCCCAGGATAGACACACTTCTTCATTTTCATGAACGTCCACTTACTGTCATTTATCCAAAGGCCAAAAAAGAATACCTACACCTGGCCGCAAAAGATGGAAGTTTAGCCGTCAGGATTGTCAAATCTGGATTTTGTCATGATCTGATTGCAGCCTATGGTCGGCCATTAGTCTCCACTTCAGCCAATCGCTCAGGAGAACCATCACCTTCAAAATTCGGGAGCATAAGTTCGCAAATTATAAGTCTTGTGGATTACGCTGTCCCTGCATTTACAGAAAAAGATATCACCGGCTTGCCCTCTGTCATCGCCCGCTATGATGATAACGGCGAACTTGACTTCTTACGACAGAATTGAATGACATGTCCCCATTTAGTGGCCAGGGGCAAAATGGCGAGCCGGATTTTTTACGAATATTTTCCCTAGTATAGAGAAGCTTTTAATTGCTACCGGATTTGTCCGTTGGCAAAAAGCAGAGATATAAATTTGGCTTTAGCCATCAGGGAATGCTTTCTGACAGAATTAATGCACCAGAAGCGCTTTTTGTAAATCTTCTTTCACAATCTCATTGGCTTTTCTGACGAGAGGATCTTCAAGATTGAAAGCTCTGTACCATCCTTCTTCACCTGTCCTGTAGGCAACAAGGGTACCGTCTGCGATCCTATATAGGATATCCTGATGGGCCTGAAAATAATCATTCAATGTATTGTATTTATCCCTGGCTCTTAGTTTGGCTAAAGCCATAAGATCATTCAGCATGGAAGCATGTGAGGGTAAATTCTTAAACACAGATTCAATAGAATCCATGTCGACAATCTGGCCTCCATAGTTCATTATATCATAGCGGATAGCATACTCAGAGATGATATCCATCCAGGCCATGACTACAGCATTATTCCAATGGACGCCATCATCCATGATGATGTCTGGCATGATTCCACCTCCTGCATGTACCGGCCTGCCTGATGCCGTCTTGAATACTTGCAGAGTGTCGATGACCGATTCATTATCGTAGGCTTTTTGAATTGATCTTCCGGATGGTGTATAGTATTTTGAGACGGTCATACGCAACGTACCTCCATTGGAAAGATCAAATTGTTCCTGTACCAATCCTTTGCCATAAGATCTAGTACCTAACACAACTGCCCGATCCTGATCCTGCAGGCATCCGGCAATGATTTCACTGGCCGATGCAGAATTTCCATTGATGAGGACACATATATTTTCGATTGGAAAAAATACCTTTCCAGTGCTCTTGTAATCTATTCGTTCCTGATTTTTTCCCTGCGTATATACGAGGAGCGTTCCGTCATCTTTAAATATCTGGGAAAGGATGTTTACAGCTTCTCTTAGATATCCACCGGGATTATCCCTTAGATCGAGAATGAGATGCCGAGCATGATGCTTAGTTGTAAGACCTTCCCAACTATCCATAAACTCTCTGTATGTCGTATTTGTAAACCGCGAAAGTTTGATGAAGGCAACAGTACTATCGATCATATAGGCAGCAAGCACGCTCGGAACTTTAATTTCATCCCTGTTGATTTCAATAGTCTTCATGGTGTTCTCAAGCATTGGTTTGATGAGAAGTTTGACATGTGTTCCTTTAGCTCCTTTGATCATCTCCAGGATTTTGGTATGATCTACCGAGTCTAAGGTGATCGATTGATCATCAATCGCGATGATATGATCGCCCGGTTTCAAACCCGCTTTTTCGGCAGGGCTATCTTTTTTTGGATAAAGCACGACAAGGCTATCATCAATGAACATAACTTCAATACCGATACCCACATATTGACCCATGGTCTTTTCTTCAAGTTCTTCAGTTTGCTCTGGTGGAAAATAATGCGTGTGCGGATCCAACCCTTCAAGTACAGCTTTAATTGCCTTATTTGACAATTCTTCTGCATTCACATCTCCTACATATTTCGTTTCAAGGAAGCGGATGATTTCTTCAACTTGACGCCCGCTATAATTGGCGCTGCTGATCGATGGATCTGACTTGTGTGGCAGAGTATCAGTTTTAACAAACTTAGCACCCGCTATCATCCCCACCATAGTGACAACACTCAGTAATAAAGGTTCCCAGATTTTATAAGTACGATTGGTATCTGACAAAAGATAAAAATTTGATTTTTGATAAAAATCCTCAGCCTTACATCGGGTTTGTAGATGAAACGGCATTGGAGGCCGCAAATATGGGGCATTTCCTCCTATCCTCCTTCAGATTTAGATAAATGACACTTTGCGAATGAATAGAAACGTCTAAACAGAGCCTAAAATTGAAGATCACTATAATCTACTGAGTAATATCAAATAAAATTCATCTAATCCGCAAATTGACGTTCGAGTGTCTTTGTCCTCGAACTAATAATAATTTGCGTTGTTCGAGGTCGGAGACACTCGAACGTCATTTTTTTTTGCACATTGTCCTCGAACTAATAATAATTTGCGTTGTTCGAGGGCGGAGACACTCGAACGTCATTTTTTTTTGCACATTGACCTCGAACTAATAATAATTTGCGTTGTTCGAGGTTGGAGACACTCGAACGTCATTTTTTTTTGCACATTGCCATTTGCTTACAACGCCCACGCTCTTCCAACTTCTTCATATGGCATACAAGGATCATAACGTCCGGGGATCGGATCAAAAGCAAAGAAATTTTTCGCAACAACTTCTGAACTAAAATAACCACCGAGTATCTGTTCTTTCAATGACAGGTAAAATGGCATGTCTTCTTCCTTCATATCAGAATGGGCATGAATGGTGTCATATGAATTCTTATCGATGGTGTTCACCCATTCAAGTCGTTTTTCAGGCGTTTCGCTGACGAAATCTTTTCCAAGATCTTTCTTCGCTTGTTCCAAGAGCGTGTTGATGCCTGTTTTGAATTTCTCATTTTCCTCAGCTGTGTAGCGAAGTGGCCTCACAGTATCCAAAAAGCGATCGACCATGGCATCCTTAGCGCCTGGTGTAGCTGTTTTCGGAAGTATTGTTTCCCCGAGTTCACTGACAAAATCAGCTTCTTGTTTCGTAAAATGTGTGGGCACCCATGTTTCAGAAGTATCTACTTTGCAACCTTCGATAAGTGCAGCTATAGTAGAAGCGCTCAAAGCAGCGCCCATAAAAAATGCCGTATATTTTATTGCTTCTCTTCGTTCCATGATGATTGATGATTACAGATTCTGTTTGTTCAATTCTTCTACAGCATGATTAGCAGCTCTTGCGGTCAGGGCCATATATGTCAGTGATGGATTCACACAGGCAGCTGATGTCATACAAGCGCCATCTGTAACGAATACATTTTTACAGGCATGTACCTGGTTCCATTCATTGAGTACCGATGTTTTTGGATCACGTCCCATGCGTGCTGTTCCCATCTCATGAATACCTAATCCGGGATTGCCTCCTGTCGCATATGTAGACACATCTTTATATCCGGCAGCTGCAAGCATTTCACCGGCTGAACTCACCATGTCCTTTCGCATCGCCAACTCATTTTCTTTCCATTCACAATCTATGCTCAATGTGGGAAGACCATAAGGATCCATCTTACCGGTGTTGAGTGAAATTTGATTTTCATGATATGGAAGACATTCTCCAAATGCAAGCATGCCTATTCGCCATTGACCCGGTCCCTGCCATTTGTCTTTCCATTCACCGCCTGCACCGGCTTCGGCAATAGCTCTCCACCATCCTACTCTGCTGGCACTTCCCTGATAGCCATATCCTCTGATAAAATCTTTTTGTTTCGATGCGGTATCGATATTTCTAAAACGAGGCATATAAAAACCAACGGGCTTTCTGCCTTTGTAATATTTATCTGTGAACCCATCAACATTAGCATCACCACCTACTCTGAAATGATGATCCATAAGATTATGTCCCAGTTCTCCACTGTCATTTCCAAAACCATTTGGAAAACGATCAGAAGGACTATTCAACATGATCAATGTACTGTTGAGTGTACCTGCATTCAGAAAAATGATTTTGGCAAAATATTCTTTCGTCTCTTTTGTTTGCGCATCGATGATGCGTACTCCTTTTGCTTTACCTGATTCTTTGTCATAGATGATCGAATGTGCGACACTATATGGTCGCATCGTCAGATTGCCAGTAGCGTATGCTGCAGGAAGTGTTGACGCATTGCTGCTGAAATATGCACCGAACGGACAACCTCTGATACATCGGTTTCTGTATTGACAGGTACCACGTGTACTTCCGGCAAGAGGTGATGTAAGGTGAGCGACGCGACCGGGCGTAACAACTCTCCCTTTCATATTTTTTGACAGCTTCTCTCTGAAATCAGATTCTACACAATTCAATGGCATCTCAGGTAAAAATTTTCCATCAGGCAATTGAGACAAACCTTCATTTTTTCCACTTATACCTGCAAAGGATTCTACATAATCATACCATGTGGCAATGTCCTTATATCTGATCGGCCAATCCACAGCGATACCATCTTTTGCATTGGCTTCGAAATCTAGATCACTCCAGCGGTATGAATGTCTGCCCCACATGATTGATTTCCCACCGACATGATAGCCACGCATCCAGTCAAAGGGTTTAATTTCAGTGTAGGGTTGTACAGCATCTTCAATAAACCATGGCAGCACGGCTGCATGCATGATGTATGAAGTACGAGATTGCACAGGATATTTTTTTGCTTCTTCCGGAGTGATCTTTCCCCGATTCGGGAATTCCCAATCTTCCATAGTGGCGGTAGGATAATCACCATGCTTGACATCCTTTCCGCGCTCGAGAACCAGGGTTTTTAAGCCTTTTTCACAAAGCTCTTTTGCAGCCCATCCTCCACTGATGCCACTGCCTACTACGATAGCATCATACGTTACTTCATTTGCACCTTCGTTGTTAAAATACATATGTTATCGGTCTATAAATTGATAAGAGAAGTCAATTTAATAAATAGAATGAAAATCAGGACTTTTTTATCAGACTGAGCAAATACGCACCCCTTCTTTGAGGGATTTCGCCGGATCTTTTCCGGCCGGAACAAATTCCTGAGCTACATATCCTTCAAACCCATTTGCTACAATCGCATTCATGATGGCGGGGTAATAAAGCTCCTGCGTCTCATCTATTTCATGTCTGCCCGGAACGCCTCCTGTATGAAAATGAGCGATATAATCTTTGTAATCCGTAATCGTCCGGATGACATCACCTTCCATGATCTGCATATGATAAATGTCATAGAGCAACTTGAAGTTAGGCGAGCCAATTTTATCTACAAGACTTACACCCCAGGATGTATGATCACATTGATAGTCGATATGATTTATTTTACTGTTGAGCAGTTCCATAATGATTCTTACATTGTAATGCTCTGCCACTTTTACCACAGAATCCAGACCCATCGCACAAAATTCAAGGCCTTGAAAATCGGGCAATCCATTTCGGTTGCCTGAAAAAACAATGATCTGTCCTATGCCTTTGTCTGCAGCTTTAGGAATAATGTCAAGGAGATCGTTTTGCAATTGCTGATGAAGATTTGGATCATTCCATCCCTTCGTGATACCCAAAGGGCTTCCATTTGACAAGGCGACCTTCAGTCCTCTGCTGAGTACAGTATCCCATTCATTTGGATTGAGTAATTCAATGGACTGAATACCACAATCAATAGCTACATCACAGAGTTCTTCAAGCGTGAAGTTGTTATAACACCATCTGCAGACGGAATGCTTGAATTTTCGTTCAGGTGATAACGTTAGTGAGGTTGTAGTTGAGGGTAAAGGAAGAAATGGTGTCAATGATGCAGCAGAAATATTTTTAAGAAGAGATCTTCTGTTCATGTTCCATTAAATTTGCTTTAAGTTATAAAATATTCACTCACCTGATCTTATTCTGATGGAAAAAATACGAATCGACAAATATTTGTGGGCCATCAGGATCTACAAATCCAGGACGATGGCCACCGAAGCCTGCCGTGAAGGAAAAGTAAAGCTGAATGGCGTGGTGGTGAAATCGTCAGCTTTGATCATCATCGGGGATACCATAGAAGTACATAAAGACAGTTTTCGCTTCAAATACAGGGTCGTTCAACTCATTGAAAAACGAGTATCAGCTATTCTTGCAAAACCTTGTTATGAAGATCTGACCCCTGAAGAAGAATTGAATAAATACAAAATGTGGTTTGTCGGTAAAGGTGGCCCTGAACGCAGAGAGCGTGGAGCCGGCAGACCAACGAAGAAAGAGAGGAGAGAGATTGAAGGGTATAAGGAGGGTGATGATGAAGAGGATTGAATTACAATAGGCAATAGTCAATAAGCAATAAGCCAAAAATAAGACTACTTTGTTTTGTTAATTGTATTTTAGATTTCAATAAGCAATGAATAAAAACTGGCAATGCTTCGACCAGCTAAACGCAACCTCGTACTACAGCTCAGCAACCGTAAGCAATTGGCAATATGCAATCTGCAAAAAAAAGAAATAAAATATGCAATGATCAATGAGCAAATTAGGGAAAAATGAAGGATATATCTATTGGGCAACAAGTGTTAACATTTCAAAAATTATATTTACATAGTTTATATCGTATTTTTGTTAAGATATTGAAAAGTACAAAAAGAGATTACATCCTTGGATAAATATTCTTAAGCTAAATGGTGTGGATATGATAATTAAGTATGTCTTTGGAGTTGCGATTGTAATGGTTATGCAAATATCTTGTTCTCTTGAATATCCTGATGGATATTTTGAAAGAATCAAAGAATTTGAAAAAAACTGGGGGATTTGTTATGAAGATAGATTTAGTTTTCCTAAAAATGATACTATAAAAGGATTGGAATATCTCAAATGTAATCTGGATGGCAAAGATATTTTAATCAACGATCAAAAGGATGGATATGAAGGAGGTGTTTTATACACTTTCAGCGGAATAACTAATCAACCGAATATAATATTAGATGGTAACAATGTTTTACAATATGGAATAGATATTGCTATGTTTGACATTAAGTATTTCAAGGAGTTTGCTATTATTATTAAATATCCCCATGATTCTTTAAATTATACAATTCAAAAAACTTTTTCAAAATCTAAAATAGTTTGCTCAACTAATTTTGTTGACAATGGTGCTGAATTTATGGTAGGCACAAGTTGCACACCTAATGGAGGAGTTAGGTTTTCAACTTTATATTCATTGAAAGAAGACCAATCAATTAGAATCGATTCTTTTAATTATCAATTAACATTTGGTGTTTGGCATTACCATTTAGAATATTCATTTGATACTCTGGAAATAACAAATGAAGTGTGGAATGAAAATAAAAAAATTGATATTCTTGGGAAAACAAGAAAGTCTGACATTTTTGTTGAAAACCTCCTCATTAAAGATATGAAAAGTGTGATAGAATTTGAATTGCCTGACGATTGATATAAAATGATTTATCTAATCTTTAAATTGTATGAAACCAATGAGAATTATTATTGTATTTATAATCATTATCTCAGGAATAACTTCTATTCATGCCCAGACAACGGATAAATATGAAAAAGAAACGATTTATATGCAGGCAGGTAAATATGCAAAAAATGATCATTTATATTCTCCCGGCTTCCTCGGTAAAAACCTGAAGCAAGAAATGACCATAAGTCCTGATGCTTTGGACGTATTTGAAAAATATCAAAAATCAATTAAATGGGGAATCGCTCTTTCTTCTTTGGCGCTCATTAGTGCAGTTGTTTCTTTAAGCATAAAAGACAAATCAGTAAGCACTGGTCTATTCGGGATAACTACTGCTGCTGTAATCGTAAACTATCCATTAGCCCGTAGTTCAACCAAAAATTTTAATAAGGCAATATGGCTAAGAAATCGAGATGTATTAAAATAATTTATACTCGAATTTGATTTTAGTTAATCCTGGCAAAAGTTAGTTTATAAAATCTCTCCCTGCTCCCTGCTCCCTGCTTTTCTCATTCGTGTTCCCTTCCCTGTTCCTTTCCACCTTTGACTGCCTTATCTAATTCTTCATCCACAGCATTACGTTTATTAATCGCTCTGTAAGGAGGAGGTGTAGGCTGCCCTGCATCCACCCACGCTGTATACCACGCATCACCCACAGCTTTGACAGCCACTCTAAAACGATCCTCTACCATTTTATCCATCGCGAGATGATAAGCCCGTGCATAATCTGCACACTGTGTTCTGACATTAGCATTCAATCTATCCTCCATACAGTATTGCTTATCACTTGGATAGGTTTCACTCAATTGTTTCTCAAGACTCAATACTTTGTCCACTTCTTTATGACTGGTTAAAACTAAATTCCAGAAATAATTTACAGGATTGTCGATATATGTCGCTGTCCCAACTACCATATCAAATTCATCAATGGCAAATAATTCAGGAATACGACTTTCCCAAAATCCATGTATACCCACCTGGTTTGTCAACTGTCCATTGTAGTTTGCAGTAGTGTGTAAAGGAACACAGGCATCAGCGACATAATGTCCAAGCTCCGCAGATGTACGCAGCAATGCTTCAAGATCATTGTTTTTAAATGCATTCGTCAATCGTCGTTGCATCACCTGCAGATGATAAGGAACTATTCCATGTTCGCTGAATACATCATGCAGATATACTGTTGTATTCCCATTGCATTTAAGATCTGGAAAAATCATTCGCAGACTATCACAAGGTATCGTAGCTTCATCAGCATAATACTGACGCAGATAATGATTTCTGACTAACTCAACCCTGTTATGATAATCAGCTACACTATCGCTCCACATTTCATGAGGAATGGCCTTTAACAAATAAGTTGTATCATTCTTGTTTACTGAGTAAGCGACCATATTCAAAGCAAGAATCTGGTCCCAATATCTCGGAATGTGATCAAAATTAGTATCCCCCCATCTGTCCAGATCTATAAAATGACGGACAGCTTCATGCTTCGTCGCATACCTTCTTTTATCCGGATCGACAGCATGATCAGAGAGATAATCGATATATGGCTTGTACCATCCAATCATCTCCGTCGGCAACGTATACACCGCTACCCTATTGATCAGCTTATGACCAAAGAATCCCCATTCAGAAGCCGTAAGTGTCAATACGATATATAGCCAGGTCTGAATCATCACTCAAAGAAATAATCATATGATCTGAATGCGCCTTTCATCACCTCATGTTGCCCTACCATAAAATCATGTCCTTTGTAATCTACAAAATATCGACCGATAGGTGGTGAGAATTCAGAAGTGCTCGGAGGCCCCGCAGGAAAGAAGCGTAACGAAGAAGTTTTGTCTTTATAGATTATGTTCATATCCATGAAAGGGGTCAGCGTTAAAATAGAATCCTTTTCAACGGCGTTGTTGATGAAATCCTCACAAGCCAGCTGACTTAATGATGTAAGATAAGAACGAATCCTATTGGAGACCTGTCCCTTTTTTCGTGGCGTGGTTGAGAACATGGGTTCTACACCATAATCACTTCCTTTTCTGTAGATAATAAATGAAAGTTGCCGTTGATTTGGATAATTCACTTTCATGGTGTCGATGGCATCATTGTCTTCCATCCAGAAGTGTACATCTCTCCAGTCATTGGGTTGTAGCGCATATCGCGCTCTCAGTCCACCTTCAAACCCGGGTTGGATCAGACAGTAGGGTTGATCCCTTCCTTCTTTTAGAAAAAATGTTCCTCTCTCATCCTGCGTCACACCCCCTACATAATAACTCAGTAATTCTTTCCCACCGAGATCAAATATTTCAACATGAATTCCATTGACGGAGATAGAGGTTATGATATTTTCTGCAGCGGCTCTGTTCGGGATATGTTCAAGATGCTGAAGGTTTATTCCTTTTAGCAAATGATCCACTGTAGTTTGTCTTGCCTTGTGGGCGTCATTGATCGTCCAGTGATCGCCTACGCGTTTCAGATCGGAACGGTCACCCATTTTGTTAGTGATGATAATACGTCCAATGGTATTGACATCAGCAATAGCAAAATTACTTTCTGTCCGGTCGATATTTGTAGATACATCTTTTTTAGTATTGTAAAAATAAAATGCTATCAAGGCAATGATGACCAATGCTGCAAAGAGGAATAAGTTTCTTTTCATAACGATTAAATAAAATTTTATACGTTGCTACCTGAGTCTTGTCGAATGGCGAATTTTCTTTTTCTGAAAAAACGGAATGCCATGCCGAGAATAAAGATGAGCATCAGCGGCCCCAGAATGTTGATCAATTGCCATTGTACGCCTTCTTTTCTCGCTTTAACAGAATCCAGTAGCCTGAGCTTGACATCTTTCAGACGTGCTTCGAGCACACCAGATTCATCCAGCATATATTCAAGTGAATTGAGCAGGAAATCACGATTTCCTGTGAATGTCGTATTCTCATATTTATTATACCCAAGTGGAGCTGGTTCCCCTGAGTTCGGATTGACAAGATTTTTTATAATGTCTCCATCCGTCACAATCATCACTTTCGATTTGTCAGTAGACCCTTTAAATTCAAGTCCTGCTGTATGTAATACCTCCATCTGTTCTGCAGACAACCTGTTTTGAAACATAGACTGAAATGATCCTTCAAGCATCACCGCAAATCCTTGTGGGCCTTTGTTGAATAATGAGGCATCAAGTTGCTCATGCAGAATAGCAAAATTCAATCGTACAGGAGTAAGCTGAAGCCTGGAATATTTAGAAGACGTCAACAGAATAGTTTTCTTAATCGCTGTAGCAGTTTGTATCGTGTCAATACTGGATGGAAATTCAAGTTGTATTCTATCCAATCCTTTCGTAATCGGATGATCCGAAGTCGATGTGATCAACGGATAATAATACCAGGGATATAATTCTGTCTGCACTTTATCACCCTGCATTCCTACGACCATGGGTATCCTGGTACATTGAAGGTCTAGTACCAGATTAGGATTTACCCGTGCCCCGAATTTGAAGAAGAGTGGATCAAGGCCGAGATCATAAGGTGGTGGAATGTAATACTTATTGATATTGATGCTGTCAAGCGAAACATTTAAAGGGTCAATGAGGAACATGATATTTCCACCATGCATCACATATTGGTCCAGCATAAACAACTGGATCTCTGAAAATTTCTCTCTTGGTTTTGCAATGATAAGCGCCCGTATATCCTGCGGAATCTCAACAACACTATCCAGGTTGATCCGATTGATCACATACTCATTCTGCAGCTCTTTTTCGATTGAAGCGGTTTGTTGATGAGTCAACTCACCTTGCCCCATTGAAAACGCAATAAGTTCCTGACTCTTCCTTTTTATTTTTTGAATACCATCAGCGATTTTATACTCTAACAAGCTGATGCTATTATTGATGATCACATCTTTATCTGCTCCGGGGATATCGTCCTGCAGTAACGGAACAGGAATGCTGCGGCTTCCATAATTGATAATCGCATAGGGATATATTTCCTGAGTAGATTCACTGGAAGCATCACTGACTCTTAATTGTGTTGGAATAAGTCCAGCAGCAGTCAATTGTTTTCGACGGGCGTTGATTTCTTCTACTGTTCCGACATTAGGATTGTCGAAATTGTATTGGATATCCGGATTCACCTGTGCGAATCGTCTGAGTATATCTTCAGTTGATTCCTGCAATCGCTTGAATCCCGCTGGAAATTTTCCGGCGAGTAAAACTTTGATGTAGATACGATCATCGAGACTCTTGAGTAATTGTTTTGTCGCCGGCGCCAGCGTAAATCTTCTCTCTTCAGTAGCATCGAGCGACACATAAAGCCACTGACTCAGGATGTAAACAAATATCAATATCCCACTGATCAAAAGCGCAGTAGTGGAGACTTTCCGGTGAGCGGACGATAATAGGTTTTTGCTCATCCGTTAGTTTCGTTTTGAAATGGCAGCCCATGTCCATGACAGACAAAGACCGATGAGACAAATAAAATAAGCCAGATCTCTGGTGTCAATGATCCCTCTGCTGATAGAATGATAATGATAATCTATACCCAATGATTCGATGATGCTGTCAAGGCTCCCCTGAAAGGAAGCTATTTTGCTGATGAAATAAAAACTATAATACAACACAAAACAAAAGAAAACAGAACCGACAAAAGCCACAATCTGATTAGATGTCTGCGCGGATGCAAAAATTCCAATGGCACAAAAGACGGCTCCCAATAAAAAGAGACCGAAGTAAGAGGCGGCTATCTGCCCCAGATCAATATTTCCTTTTGGCGAACCCAGGTAATAAACGGATATGACATATATGATCGTAGGCGCAATCGCTATTGCTAACCATGTCAGTGTAGCAAGATATTTACCCGCCACGATCTGAAAGGCAGTTATGGGTCTAGTCAACAACACCTCGAGCGTAGACGATTGCTTCTCTTCAGCAAAACTTCTCATCGTAAATGCAGGGATGAGAAATATAAATATCATCGGCGCAATGGCAAACAATGTATCTACGCTGGCAAAAGGAGACATCAGGATACTGAAATCAGGAAATACCCAAAGGATTAAACTGAGGACTCCAAGTAAAAGTCCAACAGTGATGTATGCGATCATCGAACTGAAATAACTTCCAAGTTCACGGAGATAAACTGCCCTCATGATGCCTGTGTCAGTTGTTGGAAAATATTTTCAACACTCTCCTGAAGTGTTGACATCTCAATGATCTTAAGCCCTTTCCTAACGGCAAAATCAAATATCGCCTCATTCAGATTATTCTCTTTGCCGGTGATGACGTAGCTCGAGCTGTTGATTTGTTCATGAGATACATATCCTTCTATTTCTCTTAATGTGATATCTACGACATGTCTTGAAAAAATGACTTTGACCTTATAGGCATTTGTAAGATTCTGACTTAGTAGTTTGATGTTGCCATCGGCTACAATCTTTCCTTTGTTGATGATAATCACTCGGTCACACAGTGCCTGAACTTCCTGCATAATATGTGTTGAGAGAAGAATCGTCTTTTCTTTACCCAGGTCTTTGATGAGTTGCCTGATTTCGATAAGCTGGTTTGGGTCAAGACCTGAAGTCGCTTCATCAAGGATCAACACATCAGGATTGTGGATGATAGCTTGCGCCAGTCCTACACGCTGTCGATATCCTTTTGAGAGTTCCCGGATCTGTTTATGATATTCTTTGGTGAGGCCGGTCATTTCGATCACCTCATTTATTCGATTCCAGGGCTGGTCGATGCGATAGATCCTGGCCACATATCTGAGATATTCCCTGACATACATATCCTGGTACAATGGATTATTTTCAGGGAGGTAGCCAAGATTTGATCGGATTTTGGTGCTTTCTTCGGTCACAGGGGTACCGTTGACTAGGATTTCGCCTTCATCGGCCGTGAGATAGCCGCTGATCATACGCATCGTTGTGGTCTTACCTGCCCCATTTGGGCCCAAAAAGCCAAGGATTTCGCCTTTGTCGACCTGGAAAGAGACATCATCTACAGCCGTCTGGATGCCAAATCGTTTCGTAAGATGTGAGACTTTGATGGACAAGGTGAAATAAGGTTTAATGCTCAAAAACGTGGACAAAATTAGATTATTTCATTTAGCATCCGCACACAATGACAATTAGACGTTAACCTTAAAAATCCTTAATTAATCATGAGGAGCCGATCAATCCCCTGGATAAATATATCTTTGGCTTTTATTATATATACGATATGAGTCAGGATCCAAAACCTATCAAAAAGAAAGTCACTGCCAATAAACCAGTTGTCGGTGCATCGCAAAGAAGAACATTTGTAAAGCCTCAGCCCAGTTTTCCTTTGCTTTTTTCGAAAGACAATTACATGTATATGGCTATTGGGGTTGGGCTGATTGCACTGGGAATGATCCTTATGCTGGGTGGCGCAATGAAAGATCCTAATCAATGGGATGAAAGTGTCATCTACAGTTTTCGGCGTATCACCCTTGCACCTATCATAATCCTGGCGGGTCTTGCTACCGAGATTTACGCCATCTTCAAGAAATAACCTGGTTGTCCTCATATGAGAGATTACATTGAAGCCATTATCCTTGGCATTATCCAGGGCTTTACTGAATTTTTACCTGTCAGTAGCAGCGGCCACCTTGAATTAGCCAAATGGCTTTTTGGTGATACCGCTACAGCTTCAGACAGTTTTATGATGACCATCATTCTTCATTTTGGTACAGCCCTGGCGACATTGTGGGTGTTCAGAGCATATATATGGAATGTGCTTAAGAATTTTTACAAACCTGAAGGGCGCAATTATATCTGGATGATCATTCTGTCTATGATCCCTGCTGTGATAGTCGGAGTTTCTTTTGAATCGCAGATTAATGTGATGTTTGAAAGGCAGATTATTTTTGTCTCCATATTTTTGTGTGTGACAGGTATACTTTTGCTTATATCTGATCGAATATTATCAACCGAAAAACCTCTTTCCCCAATCAGGGCATTGATTATGGGTATTGCACAGGCCATCGCCATTATTCCGGGACTCTCCAGATCCGGAACCACCATTACCACAGGAGTAGCTATGGGAATTGATCGCAGAGAAGTAGCTCAATTTTCATTTTTGATGGTTATTCCACTTATTTTCGGAAAAATAGCAAAGGATGCTATGGATGGCACGATGGCTTCTGGTGGAACAAAGCTCGGACCATTGGCCATAGGATTTATCTTTTCGTTCATTACAGGTGTCATCGCCTGCAAATGGATGGTCACTATCGTCAAAAGAGCAAAGCTGAGTTATTTCGGCATTTACTGTTTACTCGTCGGTATTATTGCCATTATTCTGCGTCTTTTTGTTTGGACCTCCTGATCTTAACATGATGCTTTCTATTCTCAAATCGCCTGAATCAGATGAACTTGTTTCAGGTGCTCTTTTACTTGTAGACAAACCCCAGGGCTGGACATCCTTTGATGCGGTCAATAAAATCAAAAACCTGGTCAGGCGAAAATATAATCTGAAGAAATTCAAAATAGGCCACTCCGGTACACTTGATCCTATGGCAACAGGCCTACTGGTTGTCTGTACGGGAGCATGGACAAAAAAATTGCATCATCTGCAGGGCCTTGATAAAAAGTATTCCGGAGAAATTACACTGGGTGTTGAAACCGATACCTATGATGCAGAAGGAAAAGTTGTTTTTACAAAAGAAGTTCCTGCACTCACTATCGAAAATCTTAATACTCTAATTCAAAAATTTATAGGTGATATCCAACAATTGCCTCCAGCATATTCTGCAATTAAAAAAGATGGCAAGCCATTATATGAATTAGCCCGTGCAGGAAAGGAAGTAAAATTAGAACCTCGTAATGTGACTGTGCATTCCATCAGGATAATTGAATACGACGCTCCTAAAATCACACTTGAAGTTCATTCAGGCAGTGGTTTCTATGTTCGTTCGTTGGCCCATGATATCGGTGTGATGTTGGGGTGTGGTGCACATTTGTCCTCATTACGCCGGACATCGATTGGAGAATATTCTCTTGAGGAGGCATTATCAGTGGATGAAATCACAACCAAACTTTCGAATTGATCAGATTTTGGTGATGAAAATGTATCCAAAATTGTTTTCCGCAGGAATATCTACATAACCAACTGGAGACACAGATTATCAGCATGTTAAGACAGTGTGACTCACCTAAGTTTGACATACTACGCGTATGGAAATCTGAGGCTTCAGGTTTCAAATCAGTTAAGTACCTATGGATCTATCGATTTTCTCTGCTATTTCGCCCAATTCCAATCCATCAAACCGTCCCGAACTCATCCACAACAATACTGCATTCTTTTTCGGTACGAGACCAATTAAGATACTCTCCAACTGTACACCAGATGCAGCAACTTTCAAATCATTGGAATTAAAATATCCTGACAACTGATCTGACGACAGATCAGGCAGTTTTTTTATCTCCAATGTATGCGGACTGTAATACACGATTTTTTCATCAGCATCATGTAACGCATTTTTATACTGTGGTAAAAAATCAGGATTGAGAGAGCTGAATGTATGCAACTCCAGACACGCGATAATGTATGCCGATGGATGTTTTTCTCTGACAGCATGCACGGTAGCCTTGACTTTTGACGGAGCATGTGCAAAATCAAGATAGGATATCAATTGTTGGCCTTCATACAACAGTTCGAGTCTTTTATTTGCTCCTCCAAATGTGCTGATACCTTTAAAAAATTCTTTTTCACTTAATCCTAATTTTTTAATCACTTCGTAGGCTGCTCCGATGTTCTGCATGTTGTGCATTCCAAAAACTTTTAAAGGATATTCCACACCATCAGCACTTGTAAGTGATACAATTCCATTTTCAATATGATAAGGCTGAATAGTATAAGGAATCAAAACACACGCAGGAGAAATTTCCTGAACCAGTTTTACAAGATCTGCATCATCGGTGCAATAGATCAACGTATCTTCTTTCCCAAGTGACATGATCAATTGACGGAAGGGTTCGATATAGGATGCATACGTTGGGAATACATTCATGTGATCCCAGGCTATACCGGTGATCACACTGATCTGTGGATAATAATGGAGGAATTTAGGCCGCGGATCATCTGGACTACTTAGATATTCATCGCCTTCCAGAATAATGATTCCCGCATCCGATATTTCAACCGGAATAAGCGATCCAATCGCCGCACCAATCATCCTGTCAGCCGGCACACCTGATTCATGAAGCACATGTGCTATCATTCCTGAAGTAGTGGTCTTTCCATGACTTCCCGCCACCACTACCCTGGTCTTTGATATGGAAAGGTCATATACGAATTCAGGAAAGGACTGAATCTTAAGGTTTAACAATTTTGCTTTCAGGAGTTCAGGGTTATCGTTCCTGGCATGCATACCGAGGACAATCAAGTCGATGGAGGAGTCAATCACCTCAGGTCTCCATCCAAAATGATGCGGAAGCAGGCCTTTTTGGTGTAGCCGTGTCCGGCTTGGTTCATAGATTTCATCATCCGAACCACTGACCTCATGACCTTTATCCTGCATTGCTATGGCCAGACTATGCATGATACTTCCTCCAATCGCTATGAAATGTATCCTCATGGGAGTTGATTTAGGCCCTTTCAGGCAACTTTTTTCTAAAAAACCGGTTCAAATGAAATAATTTCGCTCCCGAAACGATTAATACTAAGTAACCGGCATATACCGGGTCAAATTAAAGCAATGTCGAACATGAAAGTATCATCTTTAAAGTACCTCCTCATTCTCCTTGGTTTTGTTGCTTCTGTCACAATGACTACAAGTTGCAATAAAGGATATGGCTGTCCAAGTGATTTCCATGCTGATTCCAACACCGAAGTTCAGGCACCTTCCTGCTAATCTCAGTGTGGCTTTCCAGGGCTACCTTTGGATAAACACTCAGCGGTCAGATCAGCCTGATGTTTATTTTTCAAATTAGAACCAACCCCAATGATAAATGAATCCATCTCCCCTGTGCTGGGAAGAGAGGAATTATTTGCTGTCCCGACAAGTGATGGTTCATTTACCCTATACAGTAAGGCTTATAAGGCCACCTATCACTCCATATTTGGAGCCGTGAGCGAGAGTAAGCACACGTATCAACAGAAATGTCTTGATACTCAGCTTTACAAATCCCGGATCAATATCCTTGAGTTTGGTTTTGGCACCGGACTGAATGCATTCCTGGCATTCTTATTTTCCAAAAAACATCACATACAAGTTAGTTACTTCGGCCTGGAAAGGTACCCGATTCATGTTTCTATCATTGACGATTTAGACTATCCGGGGTACCTCGCGTTTCCTGATCAGAAAGATACTTTGATAAAAATGCACGAGACGAATGCATTTCAAACGGAGTATTTCACTTTCCATCGTCATGCATTATGGAATAGCTTTCCTGATTCAATTGATTTCGATTGTATATTCTTTGATGCTTTTGCACCTGAAGTCCAACCCGAATTATGGGAACAAGACATGTTTGATCGGCTTTATCGTGTAACAGCTCCGGGAGGATGCCTTGTGACATACTGCGCTAAGGGAGATGTCAGACGAAATATGGAGCATTCAGGTTATCAGGTTTCCAGAATTCCGGGAGCACCCGGTAAAAGACAAATGCTTCAGGCATTCAAGCCAGAGTAAAATCATATACTTTCATTGTCTGAAATCGAAACAAGCCGTAAGTCCATGTTTCGATTCAGTTCAATGCTATCATCACTATGCTTCAATTCCTACAATGGATCACCCGTTTTAGATTTATAGTTATCCTATTTCTTCTTCTAGCTATCGGAGCCACCATCCAGGCTATTTTGCTGCCGATGGCACCCATTCAGGTAGGATTGCAGGATTATACGGCCTACAATAATTATATCATTTTCAAACAATCATTTTTTCATCTTATCCATGGAATGGATTTATACATTCCGTATCCTGATGAACATTGGGATCTTTTTAAATACAGTCCGGCATTTTCACTTCTATTTGGCTTTCTTGCCATTCTGCCTGATAGCGTAGGACTATTGTTTTGGAATGCACTTAATGCCGTCATTCTTGTGTTGGCGATTTACTATTTACCTAAATTAACAACACAACAAAAAGGTCTGATTCTGTTAGCCTGTATACCTGAGTTGATGACAAGTATTCAAAATGAACAATCTAATGGTCTTATGGCCGGCCTCATCATTCTTGCTTTCTGTCTTTGCGAACGCGATAACTTTTTCATCGCCGCATTTTGTTTAATGATCAGTGTCTACATCAAACTTTTTGGTGTTGTCGGATTTTCATTGTTCCTTTTTTATCCGCATAAACTCAGACTGGGGCTTTATGCTGTATTCTGGGGATTGATATTTTTCTTACTCCCACTTACGGTTATGGATCCGGGACGATTTATCAGTCTTTACCAGAGTTGGTTTCATCTGCTTTCAACCGACCAACCTCCAACGATCTATGGTTATTCAGTATTTGGCTGGTTAAAAATGTGGTTTCATTTTCAGCCGAATAAAATCTGGATTCTGATGGCAGGAGCTTTGATTTTTCTCCTCCCATTCACTAAAATAAAAATGTACAGAGACTTTGATTTTAGATTACTTGCCCTCTCTTCGGTATTGATCTGGATCGTCATCTTCAATCACATGGCGGAGTCACCCACATTTATCATTGCCATGGCGGGCGTTTCGATCTGGTTTTTTACAAGGAAACCCACAATACTGAATATCATTCTTTTTGTTTTAGCTCTACTATTGACGTCTTTGTCCGCCACGGATATATTTCCTCATGACTTCCGTAATCAATTCATCAAGCCATATGTATTAAAAGCATTCCCTTGCATTGCCATATGGTTTAAGATCGTTATAGATATGATAATGGCCAAAAAAGGAGCGAAATGGCCTTTATATGAGCCAACTTCTCATCTTAGTACCCTCTGAGATGCAGTTTAAACCGCAGAGTAAAGTATTTTTACCGCCAATACCTTACTTAAAACATTTTAGAAAAAATGTCAGAACAAAAAGAATTACTCGGTGTAGGATCGAGAGTTAAACATCCTGCATATGGAGATGGTGTCATCATCAGGCTTCACCCGGCAGCCTATGAAGTAGCGTTTATGGTCTATGGCCTTAAAAACGTCGGGAAGGATTATACACTATGGGAAGTGATCGAGCGCATTGAAACTGCAGAAGCCGTCAGCTTCTCAGAAGCAGAGAAATCCCTGATGAAAATCCTTCGGCAGTGGAGCGATATTTCTGAAGTGGTCATCATCGGTGACAAATGGAAAGGAGGAACGTTACTAATGCAGCCTTACGATCATTCACTCAAGCCGAAAGATTTGCCCATTGAAATTTTCTTTCACAAGATTGTCATGTTGAGAGACCGAATCAGGGTGCTGGAACAGAAAATAAACAGCCACGCAAAGCTGAGTGAAGAAGATAAAATCGATATGCAACAATACATCACGCGTATCTATGGTAGCCTGACTACGTTTAATATCCTGTTCCGGGATAAGGATCATCACTTTGTTGGTGAAAAATCATAAGCGGATGCGAATCGTTCTTGTTCTTTTTTTTATAGTCCTCACACAAATTTCCTGTCTTAAACTTGGAGTGCCTTTCAAAGGCTTGCCTCCCGGAATCTGGAGAGGCGTACTTTATCTAAGTGATGATCTGAGTGGTTTTGACGAAAAATCAAATGGTGAATTGCCCTTCAATTTTGAAGTTGTATATGACACTCCGGATTCATTTCATATTGTCATTCACAACGGTGAAGAAAGGATCATCGTCAATGATATCCGGATGGGCACTGACCGGCGAACAGCGCGTGATACACTGTGGATTGATTTTCCGGTTTATGATTCACATATCAAAGCCCAGTATGAGGAAGATGCTATTGAAGGGTTTTGGGTAGCCCGCAACAGGAAAGATTATCAGATAAAATTTAAAGCTCTGAATGGACATGCCAATCGTTTCTTTCAACTTCCTGATCCGCCCAAAGCAGACCTTTCAGGAAAATGGGAATGCACATTCGAAGAAGAGACAGATCATCCGTACAAAGCCATCGGAGATTTCAAACAAAATGGGAATGAACTGACAGGCACTTTTATGACCAATACGGGTGATGACCGATTTCTGGAAGGGCAGGTGAATGGAGACCGGCTTTACTTGTCTACATTCGATGGTTCTCATGCGTATCTGTATGAAGCTAAAATTCTTCCTGATGGTACATTGACAGGTATCTACCGATCAGGTAAGCATTACAAGACGTATTGGAGTGGACATCGGAATGATACGATACAGGCGAAGGATCTGGGCGACCCTTTTTCATTGACAAAAATGAAAAATGCAGCTGAACGATTCACTATCGCTCTCCCTGATCCTGAAGGGAACATGGTTGATATTTCAAAAGGACGTTATGAAGGGAAGCCTAAAATCATTCAGATCATGGGTACATGGTGTCCCAATTGCAGGGATGAGACAAATTTCCTTCTTGAGTATCTGGCGAAACATCCTGAACCCGGATTTGAAATCATAGGTATTTCGTTTGAACGACATACGGATGAAGCTAAAGCTATCAGTGCCATCAAAACCTATCGCGACAAATTAAAAATTCCATATCCTATTTTGTATGGAGGATCAAATGATAAAGCTAAGGCATCACTCGTTTTGCCTATGCTCAATAATGTTATTGCCTATCCAACACTGATTTTCCTGGATGCTAATGATAAAGTTGTTTCTATTCACACAGGTTTTGAAGGGCCGGCTACATCTGGTTATACTGAATTCAAAGATGAATTTGATTTATTGGTTAAGAAAATGATGCAGGTTCATGAATAATTGTGTGTTAATTACCGGTGCAACGAGCGGAATTGGATTAGCTACTGCGCATATTTTCGCTGCTCATGGTTATGATTTAATTCTGACCGGAAGGCGGGAAGACAGACTAAAGACCATCAAAGATGAAATTTTGCAAAACTCGTCTGTCAACGTTACGCTTCTGTCGTTTGATGTTCGACATTATAACGAATGTGAAAAAGCAATGGCATCGATTTCTCAACCTATCGATGTTCTGATCAACAATGCAGGTTTGGCGCGAGGACTTGATTTTGTGTATGAAGGCAAAATCGAACACTGGGATGAGATGATTGATACAAATATCAAAGGCCTCATGTATATGACCCGTCTCGTGAGTCCGGGTATGGTCGCCAGAAAATCAGGCCATATCATCAATCTCGGTTCCTCTGCGGGCAAAGAAGTTTATCCAAAAGGCAATGTGTACTGTGCTACCAAATTTGCAGTAGATGGCTTTACACGCGATATCCGGACAGAACTGCATGTGCATAATGTGAGAGTATCACAGATATCTCCCGGACATGTAGAGGAAACAGAATTCGCTCGTGTCCGTTTTGATTGGGATGAAGAGAGAGCCAAAATATATTCTGATTTTAACCCGCTTACATCAAAAGATGTCGCTGAGAGTATATATTTCATAGCCTCCAGACCACCCCATGTCAATATCAATGATATATTCGTGATGGGTACCCAACAGGCCGGGAATACGATCATTGATCGCACCGGGCGAAGATTTGATCCGATATAAATTATTCAACACTATACTATTTATAAAATGAAAACTCAATTCTATTATTTATTTCTTCTGTTTGCATTCGTAGTACTTCATTCCTGCAAGGAAAATAGTGATACTTCAACGGCAGAAGCTAAAAACTCAATCGTGAACGATATTCATTCGAATGCAAAACCTGACAAGGCCGTAGTGAAGCATCTATCACTTGAGCTCACTGCTGATTTTGAAATAAAGAAACTTTCCGGAACAGCTACTTATGACATCGAAGTAAAGGATGGTGTTGACACTATCATTCTCGATACAAAAGACCTTGATATACATCAGGTAACACTCGATGGGCAGAATACTCCTTTTACATTAGGAAAAGAGGACAAGTGGTTAGGCCAGGCATTAAGCATACCTGTCAGCCATGATTCAAAAAAACTGGTCATCGCCTACTCTACCCGTCCTACCGCTGAGGCTTTACAATGGCTTGTTCCTTCACAGACAGCCGGTAAGCAACATCCGTATCTGTTTACGCAAGGTGAAGCCATTCTTACACGAACATGGATTCCAATCCAGGATAGTCCGGGAATCAGAATGACCTACGATGCTAAAATCACTGTGCCGAAAGATTTGATGGCTGTAATGAGCGCTACGAATCCTCAGGAAAAGAATAAGGATGGTGTGTATACTTTTAAGATGGATCAACCTATTCCTTCTTACCTGATAGCACTGGCTATTGGTGATTTAGAATTTAAAGCCATTGACAAGCGAACAGGTGTGTATACTGAACCCGGAATGTTGGATAAGGCAGCTGATGAATTAGCAGATATGGGAAAGATGGTTACTACTGCTGAAACTCTATACGGACCTTATCAGTGGGGAAGATATGATGTCATCGTATTACCTCCTTCTTTTCCATTTGGTGGTATGGAAAATCCAAGACTCACATTTGCTACACCTACGATCATCGCTGGTGATAAATCACTGACATCCCTGATCGCACATGAACTTGCCCACAGCTGGTCTGGAAACCTGGTCACAAATGCAACGTGGAATGATTTCTGGCTCAATGAAGGGTTTACAGATTATTTTGAAAGACGCATTATTGAAGCCCTATATGATAAATCCTACAGTGATATGTTGGCTACATTAGGCTTGCAGGATCTGAAAGACGAGTTGAAAGATTTGTCGCCGGAGGATACGCATCTTTTTCTCAATCTGGCCGGAAGGAACCCTGATGACGGGATGACAAGTATTGCATATGAGAAAGGTGCTCTTTTTCTGACTATGCTTGAACAAAAAGCAGGTCGTGAGAAATTTGATGCCTTCCTCAGGAAATATTTTGCTGACCACAAATTTCAATCTATGACAACGGAAAAATTTCTGGCTTATCTGGATGAAAATTTAATTAAACCAAATCACTTGTATGTCAATGTTGATGAATGGGTTTATAAACCAGGACTTCCTGACACCATTCCTGTATTCAATACAGATCGTTTTATGAAGGTGGATACACAAGTTACGTTTTTCGTCAATGGAAGAAAGGCTTCTAAACTAGAGACTAAAAACTGGAGTACACATGAGTGGCTGCACTTTATTAAAGCACTCCCGGATAGTTTGGCAGAAGCGGATATGACAGATCTTGACAGTACATTTGGATTTACAGCTACTAACAACAGTGAAATAAAAGATGCCTGGTTTAAGCTAGCCATCTATCAGGGATATGGTAAAAAGATTCTGCCAGAGATAAGAACATTCCTGGTCAATGTAGGCAGACGAAAATACCTGACCCCACTCTATACCGCCTTAACTGAAAAGGGAATGTATAAGGAGGCAAAAAGTATTTTTGATGAGGCAAAACCAAATTATCATAGCATTTCTGCCAATTCAATTCAGGCACTTCTGGATAAAAAAGAACCAAAAATATGATTGGAAAATAAATTGCACATTTATGAAAAAAAAATAGTTGTCCGTAGTTTTAAACTACAGACAACTATTTGCATTTCTATCGGTACGATTCAGGCACTTTTGGATAAGGAGAAGTAGAAAATCGCTTTACACCTCCTACAAAAGAATTATTATTCGTAATGTCCTTTTAGTGAATAAATGTAGAGGGTGTTATTTTCAATGGTATACACGATTCGATTTTTAGAATCGATACGGCGTGACCATTTTCCTGCAAGTTGGTATCTTAATGGTTCAGGTTTTCCAATCCCGGAATAAGGGCTTTCGAGAATGGATTTAATGAGAGTGGATATTTTCTTTAGAATGGTTTTTCGTTTCTTTTTTTGCCAGTATAGCAAATGTTCATCAGCTGCCGGAAGAAGGACTATCTCCATATTTGTTCCAATTCTTCCATTGATATTTTTCTTCCTTTACCATTCATTTTATCTTCATCGCCCCTCAGGATCATTTCTATAAATTCTTTTTTAGCAGGAGAATCAACGACCGCCAGCTCAAAAGGAATATGATGAGCATCCATAAATGCTTTAAGAGCCTGTAGTTTATCTTCAGAATTAGGATGGGCGATGATCAAATCGGAGTTTATCATTGTAATTATGTGTTAAGTAATTTGAATAAAATTTTTAACCCAAATCTTTCTATTCTTGTTTTACACAAAACATTGAACGTATTGGATTCATATTTTCAATTCAAAGATAATCATATTGACCTAAATTGCTTGTGCGAAACATGCCATTAGGGTGCGGGAGACTACCTACTTCAATATTAAAATGTCACTAGATAATATGCCCCTGTTGTGATAAAATTTCGCAACCAGGGAATACGACTCAGAAATCCTGATTGAACACGAGGTCTGACATTGAACTTATATTGATAGATAGGATTGAAGAAGTAATGTTGTTTGCCTGCGACGTTGAGGTTATTGAATTTTAGACATCTTTCGAAACGTTCAATACTGATGCCTGTTGATTTGACTTCTATCAAATCCTGTATCGTGCCTTCCTTTTCTCCGGCAAGTTTTAAAATTCCTTTGTACAGAGGCTTAGGAAGCAAATGAAAATAAGGCAGCTTGCTTAAAAATTTACTTCGACAAATTTGTTGATGACCGCCATAAGGCATCTGCCAGGGTGGAAAGGCGAAAAAAATATAACCGCCTTCATTCAGGAAAGAAGGTAATTGATGCATGAATTCTTTTTGACCCGGAATGTGTTCGATGACGTCTTTCAGGATGATCAGGTCATAGCGGCCTCCAAGATCATGCTCAGGATCAATATCAAAAATATTGCGGTTGACAAATTCTATTCGACCTGCTTTCAAAGCTTCAGCATGATACTTTTCTGCGGTATCCAGTCTTGAAGAAGACAATTCTATACCTGTACAAAATGATCCTTCTTCCAGAAAGCATTTTAGCACACCGGCTTCCGCACATCCAATCTCAAGTACACGTTCCCATTTCTTTCCCGGCACAAGCTTTTGAATGAACGGAAGAATGTAGTCCTTCGTCACACGATATTGGATATCAAAATACCGCTCTTTATCACTATGGAATTCGTACATTATTTTCCCTGGAATACAGGCTTTCGTTTTTCAATAAAAGCTAAGGTTCCTTCCGCAAAGTCTTCTGTAGATGCCACTTCACCAAATGTTTTAGCTTCGAATAAAAAGCCCTCATGCACTGATGAGAAATATTGATTGACACTTCTGATCACCCCGGTCAATGCCAGTGGTCCTCTTGTGTGTATTTTTGCAGCTATTTCCATTGCACGATCGATCAGTTGTTCAGGTTCGGTCACATAATTGACCAGACCTAAACGATGTGCTTCTTCCGCATTGATCAGGTCACCTGTCAATAATAGTTCAGTTGCTTTTCCTTTTCCGATGAGTTGAATCAATCTTTGTGTTCCTCCATATCCAGGTATAATTCCTAAGCCAACTTCAGGCTGGCCGAATTTTGCTTTTGAGGATGCTATTCTGATATGACAAGCCATTGCTAATTCACATCCGCCACCAAGAGCAAAACCATTGATGGCTCCGATGACAGGAAGATGAAACTCTTCAATCTTACTAAAGATGATTTGGCCTTTACGACTCAATGATTCCGCCTGTTCGCTTGAAAGACCATGCAGCTCTTTAATATCAGCACCTGCGGCAAATGCTTTTTCTCCTTTTCCGGTGATGATGATGATCGTGGCATTGTATTCTTTATAATCTAAAGAAAAGAATGCATCCAGTTCATCGAACATGGTGGAATTCAGGGCGTTGAGCGCGTCAGGGCGGTTGAGATGAAGGATCATCACTTCGCCTATCATTTCAGGAAGCAGGGTTTGAAATTGTTTCATGGCGTAAAAGTAAGAAACCAACGGGGGCCATTCTTTTTCACTCGATAAAAGCAGGTTGTGAAATAGGTCTGTGGAGCACTATAAATGGCCATTTCTATGCGCCATCGCTCCACTTATAACTACGTGTAATATCAGCCTGTTACGACATCGTGGCACGACTAGTCGTGCCACGATCAGATTTTGGGACTTTGTGACGATACGGCTTGTAGGGAATAAACACTCAAATCAGATTCCTCCCTACCCAAAAAACAACAATCACCACCAGAGAAACATAAGCCGCCTTCAAGCCATAAAATCTTTCCCTCATCACCGGCCACGATACCGGGAATAAAACCGGACTCAAATAGCCAATACACACATAGAGAATCCCCGGGAGGAATAATGGATTTAATCTCATCGACGCTCCGATGTGACCATGCAGGATTTGATACATAGCGCGCTGGGAGCCGCAGCCGGGACAAAGCCATCCCGTCAATAGTCTAAATGGACATTTTGGAAAAAAATATTGCTCAGGATTGTATATCCCATATAGGATAAGTAGAAGTATCCCACACAAAGCCAACAAAAAATGTTTGCCTTTCAATTATTGAGATAGACCAGAACCTATACCTGCCATTATTCCAAAGAATACCATAATGAGATAAAGACTGATAACAACAATACCGGCGATGAAACCGATTTTGACCCACTTACCTGCTTCCTGGCTCGCTTTTAATGCAGCATCTCTCTGACCGGTATTCCAAAGCGTTTCAACTTTAGTTGCATTGATAATGCCTACGATGCCAAGAGGAAGACAGCAAAATATAGTGATCAATATAGATTCAATCAGCCAGTTTTTAGGAGGTGGCTCTGCAGGATATGGCTGTGTGAAAGGAATAGACACCGGTGGCATAGAAGTATCACCAGCCTGAAATAGAGATTCCAGATCACTTACATTTTTGGCCGCTACCCAGTCAGGCATACCCTCTTTCCATACAAGCGTTTCAAGGCCGATGCTTCGTCCTCTCAATTGATCCAGTGTGAAAGGACCGTAACGCTCTTTTCCATCAGTGTAATAGTATTGTTCCATTTGGTTTCCGTTTAGTGAGCAAATTAATAATAAACTGAATACCGTATCGTCTTTTTTAATTCCGGCTTTTTTCATGAGTCGGGTTTCGGACTTTGATTTTTAAGCCAAAAAGACTTTGATTTTTATTCCTAAAAACAGAATCTCAATATTGAAGTTGGACCTGGCTGAGGATAGTATTTCTTAATCTCATGAAAAATTCTTATTATTAATCTCTAGCTGACTACCCAAACCATTGTGCCGCGCCGAATTTTTCTCAATTTAGGCTACTTCCCTTAAGTTTTACTACTGCTTATATGTGATTTTATATATCACGTTTGGATGCATTTTAAGCGCACAATAGTTTATCCATTTAAATCTTTTCAAAATGAAAAACACAACCAGCAAAATTGCTTTGCGATTTTTGGTACTCTGCGTATTTATCATTATACCGTTTACAAAAAACGTAGCACAGGACTTTCAACGTGTCTATGGCACAAGCCTTGACAATAGTTTTTCAAAAGTCATCAAAGATGGCTCAAATTATTATGTGCTTGGGCAAAATGAAACATCAGAAGGTGCTCCCCAGTTTGGCACGGTGACACGTCTTGATGCAAATGGATTGCATCTATGGACTCTTGAATCAAATCTGGCTTCTGTTTGGAATGATGGAGTCCTCACACCTACCGGAGATCTTTTGGTTGTTGGATCGACTTTACCTTTAGATGCGTCGAGCAAAAGCCTGATCGGTCTTGTCACACCAGCAGGTGGAGGAAATTTTACCTGGTTGAGATCTTATCTTGAGCCAGGTACCGGAAAGAATGAATTCACAAGGATCATAAAAAACTCCACTCCACAGAGTCCTTCATTCCCTTATTATATCCTCGGTACGCAAAGCAAGCCTGGTCTGGGATCTAATGATGTAGTTCTGCTCAACATAAATTCAAATGGTACTTTCAATTGGAAGAAAAAATTTGAAAGTTCGGGGGACAATGATTTCGCCCGTGATCTGGAATTATTTTCCGGAGGGCAAATGATTTTAGCAGGAAATAATCGAATCGGAGGAAATATAGGTACAGCGCTCATATTCATTGTTGACAATACCGGTACTATGCTTACCGGTGTACAGATACCTTCTCCCGCCGGAACTTTTACAGATGTCGCTATTTCGGATGCAGGTGATATTTATGCAACGCTGACTACACTTGCTAATAAAGCTCATGTCATGAAATTTTCATCAGACCTGGGTTTGACATGGGCCGGAGAAATACCCCAATTAACTGCAGCTAATCAAATCTGGGAAGGTCAACCGGGAGATGCATATTTGACCGGAAGAGGAACTTTTGGAGGTATTAGCAGAGGCGCAGTTGTGATGATGACAGATATCGGTTCTTCCCTAATAGTAAATTGGTTAAAATATCTGAATTCAGGCTCTTCTTTCAATAATGGATCATCATGGCTGATGCCTAACGGTCAAATTGCTTTTACGGATGGAAGAAATATTTCAGCCGGTTTTGGACAAGATGATGCATTCATCTCTCTTAGTGATTTACAGTTTAATACTTGCCAGGTATCAGATCAAAATGTCGATGTATCAATGCTTTCACCATTGCCTGATGGTCCTATACTGCCCCTTACATTATCCCAGGAAATTCCGGTCGGAACAGATTTAACTATTTTCCAGGCGCTTAATTGGGAGCAGGCAATTGCTTGCAGCCCGATCCCCTGTACTGTTGATTTTACTTACGTCGTTGATTGTGGCTTAGTCACATTTGCAGGTCAATCATCATTCCCAACTCCAACTTCCTGGTCATGGACTTTTGCAGGTGGAAGCCCTTCAAATTCAGCCTCTCAAAATCCGGTTGTAAGTTTTGCGCAGTGTGATTCTTACAAAGTGTGTCTGACAGTGACCGGTGGGGATCCATCTACTTCCTGTAGTGTGTGTCACACGGTGACCATTGTGGATACAGTTCCTCCAGTTGCTCTTTGCCTGGGTATCGGAGTCACGTTGGATGCGAATTGCAATGCAGTCATTACACCCCAACAAATTGATGACGGATCAAGTGATGATTGCCTTATTCAATCGATGAGTGTGAGCCCAAACATGGTACATGGTTGTGGTTTGTTTCCGGTTACATTGACAGTTACAGACTGGTGTGGTAATACCGCTACCTGTACAACATTAGTACAGGCCAATGAAGATATTCCACCGATGATAAGATGTCCGTCGAATGTCACAGTGACTGCCACATCCCCTGCTCCTTGTTCTATGGTCGTCAACAATCTGCAACCCACGAATGTCTCTGATAATTGTAGCACACCAACTGTCACCTACAACATCACAGGTGCAACAACCGGATCAGGTGTAAACAATGCAAGTGGATTGACTTTCAATCAGGGTGTTTCAACGATTACATATACAGCAACAGATGCTTGTGGGAATTCAACATCATGTTCATTTACGGTGACGGTCAAATGTGAAATGCAACAATCACTCGTGCATTGTGGACAGGCCGTCATCACTTGTTTCTCCGGCTTTAATACACCGGCCAATTATTGGTCCGGAGTCAATGTAAATGGGCCGGTGATGGCACTCATCGATGTTCGTGACCACAGTACAGCAACACCAGGTACATGGTGGACACAAGCCAGTGCAAGTGAATATGCTGATCCATCGTGGACACCACAAAATCTTGGGCAGGTATTTGGAATCGCAATAGACCAAAATGATGACATATATATAGCTGCATCTTCCATTTACACATGCAGTACTACCTCTCCTTTTGCATACAATCCTTTCACTGCTGCAGGTCCGGGAGCAATCTACAAGGTGAGTGGTACTACAGGTCTTATTATTGGTAATATTACCAATACAGGTCCCTTTACTCCCGGTGGTACAACTATTCCAAACAATGGCTCTGCCCTTGGTGATATTGGTTATGATGCTTCGCACAATCAATTGTTTGTGACCAACCATGCAGATGGAATGATCTACCGCATTAAAAATGGACTTGTCATGAGTCGATTTGATCCTTTTGGTTCCATAAATCCACCAGCTTCCGGGCCGGGCGGAAATCCCGATTTCGTAGCCAGAGGCGAACGCACATGGGGAGTAGCATACTATAACAATCGTGTTTATTTTGCAACATGGACAGAAGATGTTGGAAGACCAAATCCTCTTGCAGCAAATGAAATCTGGTCTATTGGGTTGAATGGCGTAGGAGAATTTGCTGCTACAAACGGTTCATTACCTACAGCGTGGGCTGATGGAGAAGTTCTTGAAATTACTATTCCAACTTTACCTGCAAGTACATTTTCAAACCCTGTTTCTGACATCGCATTTTCTGTTGATGGAAAAATGCTGCTCGCCGAAAGAACGATGGGTACAGATTGTGGAGGTGCATTTACACAAAACTGGTTTAGCTATGCACACGGCTCAAGATTGCTTGAATATTTTTTCAATACAGGTACAGGTCAATGGGAATTGACACCTGGCCATACTAATATTATGGCAAGCAACACCAACTTAAAATTTAGAACCGGAGAAACAAATTCAGGCTCAAACAGTGCTGGTGGCTGTGACTATGGTTATGCAAGTTTCGATCCTTCATTGATCTCTCAGCCTGATTGCGATCAATTTGTCTGGAACACAGGCGATAACCTGCATCCTTCAACTACATACAATACCTACTGCTCACAAAATGGAGTTACATGGGTATATGGTATGCAAGGCATCCCGTCAGCAGGTGGAACAAATCTAAATAGTTTATTAATTGATTTTGACAACAACGTCTGTACACATGATAAAATCCTGCTGGGCGATGTTGAAATTCTCAAATGCGGTTGTTTGCAATCGCCTGAAATAGCATGTGATTCATTGACAGTGCAGAAGGATTCTGTTGCCGGTTCATGCTGTTTTGATCTGAGTTTTGGGGTTCATGAATCACCGATTCAATATATTGAAATTGAAAATCTCACATCTGGAGTTGTCTTTAATAATGCATCAATTAGTGGTAGTAGCGGGTTACTTCTGGGAGGTGGTCCAACAGGTACATTATTGACTATCGGAACTACTCCGCATCATTCAATTCCTGCCGGAGATTATGCACAGCTTATACATTTCTGTTTAGCTAACATCACCAATGCATCTCAGATGCCGCAATGCATTGTCATCCGTTGGTATTCAGGACCTACTCCTGTTGACGGGGCTGTCCTTGTCTGCACAGACACGTTATGTTTTTATTGCCAGCCACCTGTGATAGGAGATACTTGCGTCTATGTAAAAAATGATTCGATAGCATGCAATCCTGAAAATCCACTTGAATATTGTTATTATTTCCAGATACAAAACACAGGTGATTTCAATGCCAGCCAGGTTGTGTTAAGCAGCCTTCCTCCTGGCTATGCATTTAAACCTTGTCCACCACCAAACATTAATATTACAAGTCCAATCATCGCATTACCTAATCCACCTTTCAATCCGGGTATCGAACCCGACTCATGCTCTCCACAACTTTGCGTCAAAATTGTGGCTACTGCCCCTGTACTCACACCCACTTTGATTTGTTTCGATGTGGGATTATCTAGTAATGATTCCTGCTGTCATTCTACTGTCGAACATTGCATCCTTCTGGAACCCTGCTGCGATCCATGTAAAGAGAATGGCGTAGTCGTTCATTCTATTCCACCGGTGGATAGTTGTTGTCATTCACTTGATATTTTAAATAATTGTCATTACAATTTTTTCACAAAAATTGAATTAGCATTAATTACACCCGGCGTTATTTTCGGTTCTCATTTCACAGGCGGCCCATTCCCTAGCGACTGGATTAATCCGGTTTCGACAAACACATTAATCCAATGGCAGCACATTTCTGGCTCCATTCCAAATGGAACAACAGCAGGACTGATTAACTTCTGTCTTGATGGAATAGATCAGCCCAACGAGACTCCACAGGTAGTTGCGCTGAACTGGATCACGACCAATATTCATGGAAAGGACAGCATCGCATGCTCTGATACGATCATATTTGAATGCCCGGTAGTCAATAATAAATGTGTTGATGTACTGGAGCAAAGCATTGTATGTAAAGAAGATGAAACCGGCAATTCGTATTACGAGTTGACGATAACTATCAAAAATGTTTCAACTCCTCCCCATACAGCCAATGAAGTCGTATTTAGCCAAACAGGTGGTCCACCGGTTACTGTTTTTCCAAATCCGATATCCATTACACCTTTGCCTTTTGGAGGAACAACCTCGATTACCACATTCATTTATGGTAGCGGTCTCAGTATCGGTGACATGTTATGTTTTGAAATCCGTCTGCATGATTCCTTCAGCGGCGACAATTGGTGTTGTTTCGAAGGGGATTCGGTCTGTGTATTGATTCCGTCATGCGGTGATTCATGTTGCATAGACTATGCAGCTTTCTGCCAGAGTATCATGAATGCGACCAGTATCAATTTGAACAATGACTTATGCACTGCCACACTCAATATTGGCAACCTATCAGGTTGCGGTAAATATATAGAGTCTGTCAACTGGGGCGATGGACATCAGGATAACGGCCCATTCAATTCGGGTTCCATGCCAATGCATAGCTATTCCGTTAGCGGCAATTTTATTATTTCATTCCTGGCGATTGAACTTGATTCTAACGGCCTGATTTGTTTTGAAAAACTACTTCGGGACACCATCACACTTAATTGCGATGAACTTTGTCCAAATAATCTTGTGCTGAATCCAAGCTTTGAAAATTATATTTCGTGTCCTACCGGACTGTCCACACCTTTCACAGTATCGTCATGGATTCTTCCTACCGATGGATCTGCTGATTATTACAACAGTTGTGCGACTTCCGGAAGTGGTGTGAGTGTGCCTAATAATTCATTTGGGTCTCAAACACCTCGAACCGGATCAGCCTATGCGGGATTTATTTTGCAACCCACCAATCTGTATCGTGAATATCTTGAAGTTCAACTGACATCATCCCTTATAGCAGGTAATTCATACCAGGTTTCATTCTATGTGAGTCTTGCAGATCAGGCACGTTGGGCTATCGATAAATTTGGAGCTTACCTTTCTAACACCATGGTGGGGCCAATTATAGGGGCACCTGTTTTGTCATTAACACCTCAGATTGCAAATCCACTGGGCAACTTCATCACAAATAAATCCGGGTGGACCCTTGTCAGCGGAACATATGTAGCCGGTGGCGGTGAGAATTTTCTGGTGATTGGAAATTTCTATGACAATATTTCTACAACGCCGGTGATGGGACTTGGTGGATTTTACCAGGGATCATACTATTACATTGATGATGTTTCTGTGTGTGGAGATTGTGCCACGACTACATGCGATTCATGTTGTACTGATTCACTTGTTTTCGATGGGTTGGTTGATCAAGGTTTCACTTTAGTCAACAATGGTTGCAGCATTACGGTCACAGCTCCGCAATTTGATTCCTGCTATTGGTTTGGAACACCACCATATGTAGTAGGTGGTTTCCCGGTGACACAGGTGATCACAAATCCAGGTGGCTCATGGACATTTACATTCAGCAATAGCGGAACCTATCAGATATGTGTTACCGTATTTGATGCCTGCCAGGCCAGGCAGATGTGTACGGATGTTTCCATCAATTGCGAAGGATGCCATTGTGGTACATTCAGCGACATGGCCATTCGTTTCGAACGTGGGCCAGGTGTACCATTGACGTGTGGAGGTAATCCTGTTTTCCTAAGTTGTCCACCATCAGGGTATAATTACACGTTCACAGGAAAATTCAAATGTCAGGGTAATGGATGCCCTGATGATGCTCCTGTCAACTGGCAGTTAGTTGGGCCAAGTGGTGGCACTGTTGCAACTGGTAGTGAAACAGGAAATCCATATTTCAGTATGTCCTTTCCAAATTCATATTTTCAGCAGGCTGGTGTTTATAGTCTGATATTGATGGGGCTTTGTGGATCTCAATCATGTCCATGTGTCATCAAATTTTTATTTGACCCGCCATGTTTAGAACTCTGTCCCTGCACACCATCAGCATATCTTGATGAATTTATTCCGGCAGTCGACAAGGGATTTGCATATGTGCTCTCTTCCAATTCCTGCGAAGCTTGCTTTTTACCCCTGGCATTAAATGATTGCGAATATGTGGAATGGTATCTCGATAATATTACAGGCACACCCATAGGCACAAGTCAAGCGAATAATTCATTTTGTTACACATTCCCAACCCCAGGAACTTATACGGTGGTGATGTTAGTGTACAGGCAAAAAGCAGATGGCAGCCTTTGTGAATTTGGATCCTTAAATAAATCACAAACCATTACAGTCAGTTGTCAAACTGTACCGGAATGCGCAGGTTCTGTATTTTCTAACCCTGGTTTTAGCGAAGGAGCTGTGAAAGGTGGATTAAATACCGGAGGCCATTCAAATGGATGGAAGGCCAGTTCAGGAAATCCGAAATTACTGGAGTCACAGATCGGAAGCCTGGATGGATGGACAGTATTGCTATCAGGTAATATTGATACGGCAGATATCCTGAGCACTGCTGATCCTGTATGCCTGGCAAAAATTGAAGGCATGATCAGAATCCGGATTGCCGTCAATGATTCTGCCCCGGGAGGAGTACCCAGACCATTCCGTGGTAAGCCTACAAAAGAACAATTTGACATTGAACTTTATCAGGGTAATCAAATCAAACCTAATTCATGCGATGGTATCAGTTGCTACGAATTAGCTTCAGTGTCATTAAGAGGACTTCCCCATAATGAATGGCTTGATTTTGAGATACCTTACGATCTCAGAGATTGGGATGCACTTGACACATGTGGAGGCTTCCCGGGTGTTCTTGTCAGGCCGGCTATGTATGTAACAAATCCATTTAGCAATGATCAGGGAGGAAAAGAAACTTTCACTTATATTCAACTGGACAACTTCTGCCTTGGTGGAACAATTGTAACTACTGAAGAACCTTTGCAGAAAAAACGCATCAATATTTTTCCTAACCCGACGAAAGGAGAAATTATTCTGCAGTTTACAGACGAATCACCTGATGTTGGCGCAATTCAAATAATTGATCTGTTTGGAAGGCTAATGTTTTCTGAAAAATTAGTAGAAGACAAGGAAAGGTATTCCTTCACGATTTTATCATTACCTCCAGGTATTTATTTTGTGAAAATACTCGACAATGGTATGCCAGTTCGGATAGAAAAAATAATAAAAGAATAAGAAGTAAAACACTTATTGCAGGACCAAACGGCTAATATTGTTGGAGTTTTCTCCAACAACATTAGCCGTTCGTCATTATTGGAGTTTTCTCCAACGATGCATCGGGAAGATTAAGATTCATCCTTTAAGAGATCAGGCCGCCTTTCCTTTGTCCTGTCCAGTGATTGCTGATATCGCCAATCATCAATCTTGGCTTCATGTCCACTCATCAGGATATCAGGCACCTTCATACCTTCCCAATCCGACGGACGAGTATACACAGGAGGAGCAAGTAAATCATCCTGAAATGAATCCAGAAGCGCTGATGTTCCATCATTTAATACACCAGGAATAAGTCTCCCAATGGTATCGACTAATACCGCAGCAGCCAGTTCTCCCCCACTCAGCACATAATCACCAATAGAGATTTCTCTGGTGACAAATTTTTGCCGGATGCGTTCGTCGATCCCTTTGTAATGGCCGCATATCAATAGCAATTTCGATTTCAATGAAAGTTGATTTGCTATAGACTGATTCAATGTCTGACCATCAGGCGTCAGATAAATAATTTCGTCATACACATTTTCATTTTGCAAATGACGGATCGCATCAGCGAGAGGTTGTGCCATCAAGACCATGCCGGCTCCACCACCGAAAGCATAATCATCAATCTGCCGGTATTGACCAATACCAAATTCACGCAAATCAATCACATTGATCTTCAACAGTTGCTTCTCTGCAGCTCTGTGCAATATGGAATGCGAAAAAGGTCCTTCGAGGAGACCCGGGATAACGGCAATGATGTCAATCTCTAACATCACGTATGATTTAAAGAATATTTAGTTGATACCCAACAATTCGATTTCGAATATCAATGTTGAAAATGGCTGGATCTTTGGTCCTGCAGCTCTTTCACCATAGGCCAGGTTATAGGGAATATAAACTTTCCATTTCGAGCCTACAGGCATTTGCTGGAGTATCTCGGTCCATCCTGCGATGACATGATCCAATGGAAACGAAATCGGCTGACCTCTGTCCACTGAACTATCGAATACAGTCCCATCGATCAGCGTACCGTGATAATGCACCAGCACTTCGTCAGTTGCTTTAGGTTTAGCGCCATCACCAGCTTTTATGACTTCGTATTGAAGGCCTGAAGGAAGTGATGTAACGCCCGGCTTGGTCTTATTCTGAGCCAGGAATTGCTCACCGGCTACTTTATTTGATTCATATTGTTTCATCTTCATTTGTGTTGAACCCTTTTGAACGAAAGCCTGACAGGCTTCAGGCAACATTAATATAGGCTCATTTTTATAAGCGTTAATAAGGGCTGCAGAAAAAATATCCATCGGCAGATTGGCATAACCTTCCTGCTGCAGACTTTTACCCACCATGACACCAAGGCTGTAAGCTAAGCTGTCATTTGGCGTTTTTAATTGTTGCGCATTCGCATTGTATACATATATGCTCATGAAGCATACAAAAGAAAAAAGTGTTTTCATTTTTTATTCATTTCAGCGTAAAACATGTAATAGTAAGGAATCGTCTCGATGCCTTTATAGAAGTTGAAGAGGCCAAAATGTTCATTAGGAGAATGGATATCATCTGAATCCAGACCAAATCCTAATAAAACAGTTTTGATACCTAGTATTGATTCGAATAATGCAACGATTGGAATGCTTCCACCCGATCGTTGAGGTAGTGGCTCTTTGCCAAAGCTTTTCTTCATGGCTTCAGAAGCAGCTTTGTACTCTATTGTGTCTGTTGGAGTCACTGCAGGCTGGCCGCCGTGAAGAGCTGTGACCTTCACCTGCACATAAGGAGGGGCAATACTTTTGAAATAATTGGAAAATAATTCAGTGATCTTGTCTGAATCCTGATGCGGCACAAGACGCATACTGATTTTTGCAAATGCTTTTGATGGCAATACAGTTTTAGCACCTTCACCAATATATCCTCCCCAGATACCATTCACATCAAGTGTGGGACGGATGGACGTACGCTCAAGTGTAGTATAGCCCTTTTCACCCAGTAATGCATTGACATTCAATCCTTGCTTATAATCTTCTTCATTGAACGGAGCCATGTTCATCATTCGTCTCTCAGCATCAGGCACCACATCTACATCATCATAAAAACCGGGAATGGTGATATGTCTGTTTTCATCATGCATGCCTGCTATCATCGTGCATAGCACATTGCATGGATTAGCCACAGCACCTCCATATACACCTGAGTGAAGGTCTTTATTCGGCCCGGTCACTTCAACTTCAACATAACTTAACCCCCTCAGACCAGTGGTGATAGAGGGCACATCATTAGCAATGATGCTTGTATCAGATACCAGGACAACATCGGCATTGAGTTTCTTTTTATTGGCCACCAGAAAATCACCCAGATTGACGGAGCCAACTTCTTCTTCACCTTCAAAAATAACTTTCACATTACATGTCAGCTGTCCCTCTGCGATCATAGCTTCAAGTGCTTTAACATGCATATATACCTGACCTTTGTCATCACAAGAACCTCTGGCCCATATTTTCTCATCCCTGATCACGGGTTCAAACGGAGGAGAAGTCCATAAATTCAATGGATCCACCGGCTGTACATCATAGTGTCCGTAGACAAGAATCGTGGGAACCTGATCAGATACTTTTTTTTCAGCAAATACGACCGGATGGCCTTTTGTAGGAATGATTTCTACCCCATCCATGCCTATTCTCTTCAATTCTGCACTCAGCCATGTCGCCGCCTTCAGCACATCCCCCTGGTACTTCGTATCCGCGCTGATAGAAGGTATCCTGAGAAATTCAATCAATTCGTCCAGAAATCGTTTCTGGTTAGCCTTAATATATGTTTGTACTGATTCCATGACGTGGCCGGATTAAGTCTTTGTATACGCAATAACCAGTTGGATTATTGTCTGTTTAATGGGGGTGCAAGGTACACATTCATCCTAAATTGTCTTTTTTTCCCTTTCAGTTACTGATTTTTCAGTTAGTTTGGATACCTGCTTTATGATCTACAGCATCCGACTATTAACAAAGCATTATTTTTGATGTTTCAGGTAGAACCTATTTTATGAATGTTGGGCTAATCCTACGTTTCCTATTATTGTCAACATTGATGCTAACCTTCCTCAATACGGATCAGGCACAGCGTGTCATTGTCAATGGTAATGGGGAGCGACTGATCATGTATCCGGATGGATCCTGGCGTTTGGCAGACGCAGGCGATTCAATTCTATTGCGTCAAAACCTCCAGAAATCTGAGACTTTAGGGTACTCAACTGATAAAGTAGACGAAAGCGCTAAGCGAAACCCTGCAGAGGATGAGGAGTATATCCTTCGGCAATGGAATGAATTATTCTTTAAGATAAGAGATCAGGAAAAAAAAGCTCAGGCTCAGTTCCGAACAGCAACGAATGCTCAATTTAAGGCCGGGGAATTGGTACAAAACGCAGAAGCAAATAAAAAAATGATTGAATCCGACAGGCTTGCTGTCCTTCAGGAGAATTATGAAAAAACAATTGAAAATCTTCGTACGGCTAAACTCAGGCAGAAAGCAATTCTAAAATTAGTAGACCGATCAAGGAAAACTGCCAACCAATCACCAAAGAAGATTAAAAGGAAATTTCCACAATTAAATATCCAATATGACAATTATCTTGCTACATATGATCCAAATCATAACATGCAGGATCTCTCGAAGACGGGTCGAACAAATAATAAAGAATCATCTCTTATAACAGCCCCGGTTAAATCTTCTGTAGCCCCATCCAAAACTGATCCTTCCGGCAAATCCAATGATCCTACATCATCTTCAAAAAAGCCAAAGCAAGATAAATCAAAGAAAAAAGAGGAGACTTCAGGGCCAAAAAGAAACGAAGGACTATCATCGGCAAGAATGCCCAGCTCGCGTATTCCTGAGGAACAAATGGCACACCGCTATACATCGGCATCACCCTCTTGTCAATTTCTGACGGACACTATCGATATAGTGACGGGTACGCATCGAAAAGAGCTTGAGCCGGGCCTTATTTTTACAGATACGGACCCCGACCTGAGACCTTATTTCAAAAGCAAAGAGCTCATCACATGTTATGGTGCTCTTTCAAAAATAGGAGCATACACGTATTTCACTATTAACTTTCAAATCGCCAGTTCTCATTCACAAGGTAACTTCGGCTCGCTTGAATCAGGTAGCCTTTTACGTCTGCGTTTGCTCAATGGAAAATATGTTTCCCTCTATAATTTGAAATCCGACCGGGGCCGGATTGATCACTATAGTGGAAATACTATTTTTTCAGGACAATATGCATTAGGAAAAGAGGAAATTAAGTTGTTGTCATCATCACCGCTTGATAAAATCAGGATTCTATGGGGCACCGGCTATGAAGATTATGATGTCTATAAAATTGATTTCTTCATTGATCAGCTCAAATGCCTGATGGCTAAACAGAAGTGATCCCAAATTGATAAAATGCTTGGATTAAAATTGCCTACGGATCCCAGGTGGGTCAATCTTGCTGAAATTACACTTGAAGACATTCTGACCGACCACGCTTATTGCGAGCAAAAGGCTGCAACATCCTGCATTTCACTTATTCAAACTTATCCCGAGAAAATAGAAATGGTAGAAGCGCTGGCACCTATTGTGACAGAGGAATGGGGCCACTTTCGACTTGTCCTCGCAGAACTAAAAAAACGTGGACTTAAGCTGGGAAGGCAACGAAAAGACGAATATGTAAATCTCCTAAAGCTATTTGAATTGAAAGGAGGCTCCAGGGAAGACCATCTTGTTGAAAAGCTACTTGTGTTTGCCCTTATCGAAGCCAGAAGTTGTGAACGATTCCGATTGCTCTCGCTTCATCTATCGGACGATAAGCTTAAGGATTTTTATCACGGGTTTATGGTTTCCGAAGCAGGACATTACCGACTTTTTATTGATCTGGCCAATACGTATGGAGATCAAACAAAAGTAAAATCACGCTGGCAGGAATATCTTGATCATGAATCAGGTATCATGCAATCACTTGCCCTTCGCGGCGACCGGATACACTAATTCCAGTTGATAGTAGCCTATTGCCTATTGCCTATTGCCAGTTGCATATTGCTTTTTGCTTATTGCTTATTGCATATTGCCTATTGCTTCACAGGAAACTTATCAATCCGGGTCAATTGTATCTGTGTCCCGCTATCACCATATGAAGCCGTCCCAATAAATACAATCATATCATCATTGAAGATGACCTTCCACTCTGTGGTTTTGAAATCTTTGGTATCTGGCTGAAGCATCAATGTGGTAGCCTCATGGTTGTAGACCCACTTACCCGTATGCGTCTGCTTGTCATAAATACCTGATCGAAAGGTACCATCTGAATCGAGTTTTATCCAATGGCCCGTGAAAGGTTGTTCTTTTGGATCTTTGCCAGGCACAAGCGCGGCTCTATATTGAAGCATTTTGACTGTGAGAAAAGTATAATCATGACCACCCTGGCTTTTATCAACAGGAGTAGCTGGCTTTGATGGTTGTTCAACTGCAGGCATATTTGCAGCTTTATCAGTAGCTGATTTTTGACTACATCCGGCAAAAGCCAGGGACAGGATTAAAAAGCAAAACAGTTGAATTGATCTCATTACTATTATTTTTAGGATACAAATGTATACATCTGTGAGAAATATGTCATATATCCTCTAAAATCACATTTTTAAATTTCAGATTGAAAACGTCCATGCATAATTCTTCATTGTACCAAACAATCAGAAAAAAACTAGGAGATCTCGGAATCAGACCCGGAACCAATCTATTGGTTGGCGTCAGTGGGGGCGTAGATAGCATGGTCTTGCTTACCGTTTTGAAGGATCTGGATTATGTCCCCACTGCAGCTCATGTAAACTTTCAACTTCGGGAAAAGGATTCAGATGCAGATGCTGCACTGGTACGGACATGGTGCTCAGAACGTAACGTTCAATATCTGGAACTGCAAGCCGATACGAAACAATATGCCACAGCCCATAAACTAAATACCCAATCAGCAGCCCGGGAGATCCGGTATACCTGGTGGAAAGAACTGGTTACAAAAGAATCGTTTGACTGGATGGCAACAGCCCACCATCAGGATGACAGCATCGAAACATTCTTTTTAAATCTTTTGAGAGGTACAGGTATAAAAGGGCTAAGAGGAATACCGGCACAACGTAATTATTTTATCAGACCCATGATCGATATTTCCAGAAATGAAATTGAATCTTTTGCATCAACGTATAATATTCCATTCAGAACTGACAGATCAAACGATTCGGACGATTATCAACGCAACAGGATCAGACATCATTTAATTCCGCTGCTGCGTGAACTTAATCCTGACTTTAATGCAGTAATGACGAGTGAAAAGAAAAGAATTGAACTGGAGTGGGAAGCATGGGATAATTCATATCAATCCTGGCAAAGAAATAATTTATCACCGGATGGTGAAGGTTTGAACATTAAAATTGAACCTGCAGAGCATGCATTTCTGCTCAGGTGGCTTGAAGAAAAAAATTTTCCATGGCCCTTGAGCTATGACTTTATCACATCATCACATGCTGACTCAGGCAAGGTGTTGATTCGTAATCATTTTCGACTTTCTCGAACCATTAGTGGCTTTTACTTTGAGACTACAGAATTATTTCCTTCGGTTATTATTGACTCACCTGGAATTTTTCAGATTGGCAATCATACATTAACCATTGAAAGAGTGCCCGGCCATATGTTTGCAATAGAATCAGATCCTGATGTTGAATTTGCTGATCTGTACAATGTATCCTGGCCTCTGGAGATCACTTCAATAGCAGTAGGTGACTCTTTTCAACCGATCGGCATGCAAGGAAAAAATAAAAAGATTCAGGACTACCTGGTTGATCTGAAGTTAGAACAACATGAAAAAAATAAAGTCAGGGTGCTGAGATCAAAGGAGCATATCATCTGGCTTGTCGGAAAGCGACTTGACGAAAGAGTTAAAGTAAATCCCGGAGCTAAAGAAATTTACAGGCTAAGTTTAAAATAAAGTGCACTTGTCTTAGAAGAAAATAAAAACACCTACGAAAGCAAGCACCGTTGAGATAATGCCAAACATAAAAATGCTATAACAATATCGGAGATAAGCGTATTTGAAGCCAAGCGTCTTCCCAAGAAAAAACAAATCACGCATGATCGTTGCGTTCATAATTTCTTCATCGGCAATAGTCGCATTCATGCCATTCGCGTATTCATCATAGGACATTCGCCAATAATTTCCGAAGAAGAACAGGTTGGATTTTTTATTCAGAATGCTTTCCATACTGCTGACTCCTTTCATGTGGATAGGACGTGTGGCTAATATTGCAAACACCATTGAAGTCAGTGTGACGATAAGCAGCATCACCGTGGGTATCAACAGATATTTGTTATCAGGGATTTGTTTTCCTAACAAGGGTAATGCAAAACCAATGATAAGGCCATTGATGGAGACCATGTTATTAGCTTTATTATCCGCCATCGAACTGAGGGAGATATGGTTGCGAAGAGCAGTCTTAAATTGATTCTGGGCAGATTTGCTATTTGAAATCGTTTTAATCCGGTCCCCTTTTTTGAGCTTTACCACCTTGTCTTTATCGTCCGGCTTCACATCGATTTGGGTTAATTCATTGACAAGAAGCCTTCTGTTTTCAGCTTTTTTCTCAGCGTATCTTTCTCTGCCGGCTTCAGAGTAATATTCATGTTCATCGAGAAACCTAAGGTTTGTTTTTGCCCAGTCTTTCTTAGACAAGACTGTATTTTGAAGTGTGTTGAGCTCTTTTCTAAGACTATTGGTATAAATCTGAAAATGTGATTTACCAAGTGAACTTGTATCCGCGTCCTTCATCAGGGATTCAAGTAGGCCGTGGGGCTTTACGTCCATCTTGGTCACTTCAATATACTTTACGATGGTGTCAATTTTATCATCTGGATAATTCTGAGCGGAAAGGAAATCTTTGGCTATTGTGATACTTCGTTCCTCATGACCTGAGTACGCTTCTGAAAAGCCGACATCATGAAAAAGGGCCGCCAGATTGAGCATTTCAAGATCACCATTGGTTATCCCCGCCTGTCTGGCCAGTACCAATACTTCATCTCTCACCTGGGTCGTATGGACCCAATTGTGATACGTATAGATATCGGATGGTATTTTCTGCTCGAAGATGTGACGTACGTGATCTTCAGCCGCAGTGATGATGTCAGGTTGCTCCACAAAGGCCATATTGCCAAAATTATACCGTTTTTGTTAAGATTTGCCTTTCACAGCCATTTCGCCGGAAGTTAGTCGCAATGCCCTCATCATGGCTTCTTTTCCTGGATCATCCGGCAAATAACCTGTATGGATGCCCTTGTTTTAGGATTGTCTTAAAAAATGGTGAGCTATGTCCTGCCATTATTCTAAAAATCCTACTCCATCAGTCCCCCGGATTTTTGTCCATAGATCAGATTAACTGCTATAGGCATTTGGTTGATTCTGCTCCCCGGACAAGGAAATAGTGACCTTTTCCCTTGATGTGTTGAAGACAATACGTATGACCAATAGATCATTTAATTCGACCACCTCATGGCCACCACAACCATTTTATGAAACTCAAAAATTTATTGAAAAGGTTTTTTCAAAAATCAAAAATCAAAAACACTATCACTGTCCCGGATTTGCGGAATTATTCAGATCTCCTATTTTGATACCTGTGAATTGAGGTTGAGCAGGCAATCCTTGTGGTAAGTTATCGAGCTCAATCACCGGAGGATCAAATCTCCATGAGGGCGACGAAGGAAGATAAGAGATCTTACCCAATAGCAATCGAAGCAACAATACAATGTCCCCGACAGAAACATGATTGTTGTTTGTAGCATCACCAGCGATATATTGCCAGGGCATATCAAACGTGTCTTTTGCCAGCAGATGTTTCTGAATGGCGATGAGATCCAGCACATTAAGACCATTCGTTTGATTAATGTCCTTTTGCGGCGTGATGGTGTAATGTCCTTTTCTATTGATTCCTGAGAGGCTGAATTGACCCAGATCATCAGTCATGATGGTCTGTGTAGTTGAGCCGGTGATGACGACATCCACATTTTTAACCGGACGCCCTAAAGGATCAGACACTTGTCCATGGATATCTACTAAATCATTTTCAACGATATTTTCAAGCGAAGGCCATTGCATGGCTCCTGTCTCATCAGGATCCAGCCAGTCTTTTAATCTTGTTGCAGGGGTGGTGCCATAATTCCATGATTTTGCTAAACGTCCTGAGAAAGCGTGATTGACATCTTCACATCCCATCGAGCCGCCATGCAGTTGCGCTATGAGATACCCATCCTGATTAAAAACAGGTCCTCCTGAGGATCCGGGTTGATGGCCTCCTTCCGTAAATTTAAAACTGAGATGATGTTTGCCTGGTGTTGTGTATCCTTCAGACCATCCGATCTGATTCTGATTAATTACGGCCCCTGTTGTACAAGTTGAAAATTTGCGGATATCCGCATTTGGATGATGCACCAGATAAAGCGTGTCCGGTAAAGCAATTGAATCATGGTTCCATCCGGCAAAAGTCACTTTCTGATTTATAGGAACATCATAAGTGAGTCGAACCAATAAAAAATCTGACCCCTGGCCTGATGCTTTTAGCTCACAACCGGTGAGTGAAAAATATTGAGGTTCGGCTACCGGATTAGCACAGGAATCCGATTTGTATTGCAAATCAAAACGCCACAAATCATACTTGGGTGTGTATTGAAATGTGCAGTGGTATGCACTAAGGATGAGCGGAGATCTGTCGTTGCGTGTTGTATTGACAAAAGATCCTGAACACCACCCTATTCCTTCATTCATGACCATTCTGATACGAACGGTTGTATTGGATATTAATTGAAGAATGGAATCTTGTTTGCAGGCAGCGTTCGGAAAACAACTTAGCGCAGTTCCAAAACCAATTCCTCTGCCCCTGCTCTCTTCCGGATTGTGAACATATATATTATCCACTGAAAACTTACTTTCATATCGTCGATTTGTACCTCCTGTCCATACAAGGAATGTCGACCGGGGATCAAAAGAAGGTGTGAGAAACTGTCGATGACTAAGATGAGGAACTTCAAAAACAATTTCATTTGTTCCACTCCGCTTAAGATATATTTTCTCGGATGGCGATATTTCATCAATGTTCAACAATAATTCGATGTCGCATTGTTGATTGATTGCAAATTGAAAAGCAGAAGTTTGGTCCGTTGTTAAGGGTAGCGAAGTTGAACGAATATTAGTTTTCACACCCATGACCTCAAGTCGTCCATCATTCTGTTGATCCCAGATGTTTTTATCTGTATCTGACCAAGTAACCTGAATAACCTGAATCTCTTTTTCCGGTTGTCTTTGAAATTCAATATGCGAACTGACTTGCGCCCTGACCGATTGAAAAGAAGTAACTGAGAGTATGTACAGGAGGACGATTCGACGCATGTTGCCAGCAGAGAAAGACTTAGATATGATTATCAAAGGCTCAAAAGTAACACCTTAAAATGAACCAGACTTAATATCACCTGGCAAACAATTGGTTAATGTCCTTGAATGCTTTGAATTCCAATGCATTGCCGCATGGATCTTTGAAAAACAATGTGGCTTGTTCACCGACCAATCCTTTAAAACGGATATGTGGCTCAATGATAAACCGGATGCCTGCATCTGTTAATCGCTGAGCTAATCCTTCCCATTCCTCCCATGGAAGCACCACGCCAAAATGTGGAATCGGCACATCATGACCATCGACAGGATTACTGTGCTCCCCACTTTCACTTTTAGGTTGATAATGGATGACTAACTGATGACCATACAAATTATAATCAGTCCATAGTTCGGACGTTCTTCCCTCTTTACATTTCATCACATCGTGATAAAATTGTCTGGCAACCGAGAGATCATCAACAGGTATGGCCAGATGAAAAGGGTAGATTGTTTTGTTCATAAGTTATTATTTCAATGTTTTATAGATCTGGAAATCGTTGTCTTGGTAAAGCATGGGATAGGCCAACGTATCTTTCCAGCGTGATCGTTCGATGATAAGATATTGCAAGCCCACTGTTGACTCACCAGCAACCCAGGAGGAATCTTTCATTCGATCTGTCACCGTCCAGCCACGCCTATGAGTGAAATACATCATTACGGGTGAACCTTCTCGATTGTTGACCAATACCCTTGAATCTTTTGGCACATATTGATCAGTAATATTCTCCAGTTGCAAATACTTATGATTCTCCCAGGGTATAAAAAAATCAGATTTGTGTTGTAGTACCGCTTCTATTGTAATCACAAGCAAAAGGATGATTTGTAACCATTTGTTTTTTATGGCTTCGCTCAATCCATAGCCTGCCAGCAATGCCATCATGGGTACATATGGAATGATATAGTACACATGCCCTGAAAAGGTGCCTCCGGCTTTCAACATGAGACCAATCAACAGTGCAGTGGATGCTGCAAATGCAAATAAAAGTGGTTTGTTTTTTTTGACAAACATCCATAGCAACCCGATCATACAAAACACAAATGCAATTCGACTTGTAAGCGCGATTGGGTAAAACCGCGAGATTGTATCATTCTTCATCGCTATAAGCTGTCCTATACCTTCGGAGAGACTGGTCGGAAAAAAAAGTGGAAACGCATATTCTCTTTCAGCCCATGGCGCCCATATAAAATACCATACGGCCATGACAGAAACTGATATAACGGAGCCTGCAAATAAATTAAGCTTATGCCTCCTGTCTGCTTCAACTGCAAATAACGGTGCTGCCATAAAGCCCATCACGCATGCCGCAGGCATTTTGCAAAGCATACCCAATGCTGAAAAAAGGATGTACAACAGTAATTGTGCAGATTTTTTTTCTTCCATGTATCTCCAGCCAAATTCCACTCCTATGATGACCAGTGATACTGCAAATACATCAGGCATTCCTTTCCTGGCATACATAAAAGCAACGGATACGCCAAAAATCACTGTTGCAAACAAGGAACCTTTTTCACCAATAAAGCGGAGTGCAATTTTTGAGAAATAAAAAAGACCGATGCTTGCCATCAACAAATTGAAAAGTCTGAAACACCAGTTCTGACGTCCAAATATTTTCCAAAGTATAGCGACAGAATAATTAAATAGCGGAAACTCCTGCGCCAAAATTCCTTCACGACTATCACAAATAATCGTCCGTGGTTCGAAAAAATTTGGATTAACTTCAAGATAATCGCGCGCCACGCCCAGCGTGCTCGTTTGCCTCCATTCGTGTTCATCCAATGGTGGAAGATTGATGTTCTCAAGCCGTATGATGAATAATACAAAAATCCAGAGTCGAACATCGAACAACCATCGGGTGAGGAAACTTGTGGTTAATATTGAATTCAATTTATTTGATTTGATTGCGCTTTTAACTCGTACTATATTTATGAAGCAATAAAAATGAAATGTTTTTTCATTCGTATCAAAATCTTGTTTTATAGAAATAGAATTTCCTTACCCCTGCAACCGCCAAAGAAGTGAGTTTTCTAAGTGCAAGGTCAATAATTTTTTTTCTAGACGCCCATTGAATCAGAAATGGAGAGCAGAAATAATATATATCAATACTTACCTTCCCCATAAGGGTATGAGAAAGAACCTGATCACGAAATCTGGTCATCATAGCGTATTCCTGACTATGTCTTGAATAACAATACGTCACAAAATAGCAGGCCTCACCTTTTAATTTCGCCATCAGATGATATGTTCTCACGGGCACTCGTTCATGACATGTCAATACGATCTTGCCTCCGGCAGGTCGTTCGCCCAGTTTGGATGTTTTGAATAAGGCATTTGTCCGTACAGATGCTCCGGCGTAAATCATGCCTGCTACAAACTCCTCATCGGCCCACTTATCTGCATTGATTTGTGTTTTTTGCTTGTCGATCAGGACAGGAAGATCAAGATGGATGTAGAAATTTTCATCAGTTGGATTAGAAATGGTCAGCATCAGATTATACCATTTCCCTTCCACGCCTTCCTGGGCTTCCCATTTCGCCTTTAAAATAAGAGAAGGTTCAAACGAAGTATCAATGGATGGCGGAATGGGAGTTCCCGAAAATTCAAGATAATTCCTGCCTTCAAAAAATAAATCACTTAACGCATTGTTAAGGGTTTCCCAATCCCACAATTCAATTTCAGCATTTTCGGCCATCACTTTGGCCTCTCTGGTAAAGCCTGAAGTGGTAATGATCCAGGACTGATCCGTCTCGTAAAAGTCCTTTGCTGCGATCGCCTGTTGGACCTCCGATTCACCTAGTAATTGTTCAGGCATGTATCGCATCACCCTGATCACCAGTGTAGTGTCTTCTTTTTTCGCGATTAGATTGGCCGTCAGATCACTCTTTCTGGATATCGGTTCGACTTCATAACCATCAACTTTAAACAGATATTCGATGAAAGATTCGAACTCTGATGGACTCAATTGGTTGAAGCGACCCGGAAGGGCTCCGATCAAAAATGCGCGTATATCAAGCTGATTAAAATCCATCTATGACGGAAAAATAATAATTTCGGGCCTCGATAGATAATAAATTGTTACAATATGAAATTTGCAAAGTCAATTATTCCACTTTTTTCCTTACTCCTGCTGCTAAGTGCAGGGATGTCTTGTAAGAAATCTTCAGAGGCCGCCAAGGCTGAAGAAGGAGCCCAACAGGAGAGTACGGTTGAAAATGCACCTACCACTCTTGAGCCGACTGCTTTCGGGAGTGAAATGAAAAAGAATAATGCCGTGATTGTTGATCTGCGGTTTCCGGTTGAATTTGAACAAGGGCACATCGATGGTGCGATTAATGTCAATTTCTTCGATCCTCAATTCAAAACCAATATCCTGGCTTTGGATAAGAGTAAAAAATACTATCTGTACAGTAAAGCCGATGCCCAAACCAAAAGGACCGGGATTTTCATGCGGGAAAATGGGTTTACAGATGTCAACGTCATGAAAGGCGGCTGGGAAGCCTGGAAAGAAAGTCAAAAGAAATAATTTCGATTTCTGTTGAGTTTATTTAGCCCTCATGAAGGACCCTGTACTCTCCGGTTATTCAGGAAAATCACTTTCACAAAAATTGGGATTGAAGCCGGGCATGAAGGCGATTGTTGTTTCACCACCTGGTGAGTACAAGGTTTGGCTGGGAAATAAAAGCTCAATCATTACTATCGGAATTCCTCCGCCATGGGATTTTGTACACCTCTTCACAAATAAATTACCAGACCTGGAAAACCAACTTTCAGACCTGAGATCAGAAATTACAAGTAATGGTATAGTCTGGGTATCCTATTATAAAAAGTCTTCCGGTTTACCTTCCGAAATCACAGAAGACCTCGTACGCGAAACATGTTTTCCATTAGGATTCGTTGATATCAAAGTTTGTGCTGTTTCTGATGAATGGTCCGGAATGAAGCTGGTGATTCGAAAGAAATTACGCTGAGCATATTGCTTAATTCTACATTTATGAACATGGCATTTTCAAGAATTTTAATACTCGGATTTTTGGTGGATATAGTTGTTTCATGCGGCAAGCCATCCTCGAACATTCCCGAGATTGATCAAAAAATATTTGCATCATATTGGGAACAGGGAAAAGGTGAAGTTTCAAGCTATGTCCTGGATCAGTCGCGATATGGTACCCAACATGAAGGAAGCGTAGTGCTGATCTTCAACACAGAAGACATGAGCAAAACTAAACAAGTCAAGCTTGATGATCCCGTCAGAAATTCATCTGATGCGATCAAGGTGTTGAAGCTAAATACAAATAAGGAATTTGTGACCGGTGCTGATAAATATTCGATGATGAGTTCTGTTTTTACACCGGTAGCGTATGATGACTATGCCCGTTCATTAAAACTTACTGCAAGTAGCCAGGATTGGAATGGACAATCATTCACCCAGTTTAACTGGAAAGGAAACAGATATGAGATCAGGCAAATGTCCTCTTTGGAATCTGAGGATGATAAAACATTTTCATTAGTCAGCGCATGGCTCGAAGATGAAATCTGGACAAAGATCAGAGTGGCCCCAAATACGCTTCCCATCGGGGAAGTGACTATGATTCCTTCAGCGATGTACACTCATTTATCCCAGCAACCTATCAAAGCTTATGATGCAGTTGCATCCATAAAATCGGATAGTGTAGAATATACATACACCATTCAATATCCTGTGATAAAGAGAATCATTGAGATCAATTTCCAAAAATCATTCCCCTATAAAATTATGGGCTGGAAAGAAACGTACGGAAATAATGAAGTGACTACAGCCAGATATTCAAATACAATCTTATCTGATTACTGGAAGCACAATCTACCTCAAGATTCAGTATTGCGTGAAGAACTTCATCTGAAGTAACGCTTTGCCTCTAAATCACCTAAAAGAAATTTATCGTTTTCACCAGACAAAGACTGATTTCTAAATTCCAAATACCATTTCTTTTGTACAATTGTTTATGGAAGAATTAAAAGTCCCCTTTAGAGATGGTTGTTGAGCTGTAGCCTATGGTTAAGCAATGCTGGCAAAGCGTGTATCATGCTGCCGTACTGACATATTCAATAGGTTTACCCGGTGTCCAATGGACGTGAAGATTGAACGGAGACCTCCTCTCAACATCTTCAACACTGACCCATCCATCGCCCATGATACCAAGCACATGAATCCAACCATCTTTGCGATTCAACTCCCCCAGCCAGGTTCCCTGTTCAAGCAGACAAAACGGATTAACAGATTCTCCAGGTTCAGCAAAGAGGCCTGTTTTCTTCTTGTTCGTGTACAGATGAGATTGAATCATGATCGTAAGTTTTAAATGTCCTGTGCTGCTACTAATATAATGTCTCGAGCAGGAGAAATGTTACCACTAATACGACGAAAAGGTGAGATTAAATGTCGATCAGGTGTAAATAGTATATAAATTGTCAACAGGCCGGCTTTACTTTATCAGCTTTACTACTGATAAGAGTTTCGATTTCCTCCGTTAGCTATACGTTGAAAATGAAAATTTTGGGAAGGTGAGAAGGGAAATGTTGAGTAAAACAGAACAACTAAGGTCGAATACTATCTTTTTCTGCCATCGCTTTTAACTTCACAACACTATTGAAGGGCGTTTCGACAGCGTGGAAATTTGATAACCAGGGTGGGACATAGCCTCCCGGATTCTGAATGACCACATATTCAAGCGTACATTGATGATTGGGACGATCATGGACTTCCCAGTATCCTTCTGATTGTTTGATCTGAATCGCATCTGTTCTTTTTTCAATATAGTTAGGCACAGATCTGAAATGCAATGAAGATTCAGATGAAGAACGCTGACGTTCCAACCTCGATACCTGATATCTATTTTGCATAGGCCAGTCTGCATCTTCCAAAATAAAAACATAGTACGTTTCAGCTTCAGGTTGATTGACGAGATAACTGTCAGAGACATGATACATCCAGAACTTGTAATTACTGAAGGCCATCAGGATCTCCATGACTTTATCCATCGATGCATTTATGGTGGTGGTGACTTTGATTTGCTTGTATGGTGATGATTCATCTAGCTGTGTGTATACCCTGACGCCTTCTTTTTCAATCTCCAATACCCAATCATCCTTTGGACCGGCTTTGACCAATGGAACAAAACAAAAAATACTGAAAAGGAAAATCAGAGTCGGTTTCATGTCATGTTCAGTTTGTTATTTTGAATGAATCCAGAAATTTATTCATTGATCCATCCGGATTATTTTTTGTGAGGCCAAATGCCTGGAGGCCGTAATATTGATCACCGGATATGATCAAATGACCCCTGATCAAGCCTTTACCATTGAGATAGGCTGCCTTCCAAATGCACATATCCCGATCCCACTCACTGTTATAATCCACATAGATCAATTCACCTTTGACAGAGGTGAGTAATTGGTCAATCGCGTTTTCAAATATTTCACGGTGATAAAGATAATCTGATGTATCTGATGTCACAGGCAACTGATAGTGATCAATCACCAGGGCTAATGAGATTGTAGTATCAGATACAGACCCTCCATTGTACTGATGATATATAATCGGATCACTGGCGGTAGGCAATTCCTTAGTGGACAATGAAAGTTCGAAAGGGGCCAGTATTTTAAAATGAGCTTCAGGATGGACGCTCCATTTCCATTCATGTTGACTGAAATCGTTAAAAGAAGAGAGCAGGAACAGCAATGGAAGCATGCTGAATATGTATTTTGGCGTCTGGATTGAATATTAACGTTGACCTGTCCCAAGATGTTACTTAAAATCAGTTGGCCTGGTAGGGATTTCTTGTTTATCATACTCTTCCTGGGTGCGGGGTTAGCTGCATGTCGTCAGGAACATACCTCCGGCAGTGAGGAGGAATTTGTTTACCTGGCTGATTATGAATCGGTAGCCGGCAAGTGGGGGTTCATGAATATAGAAGGTATAGTGGTCATCAAACCCGTATTTGATGATGTCGGTTTATTTTCTGAGGGGCTTGCCGCGGTGAATCATAAGGGCCTCTGGGGTTTTATCAATTTAAAAGGAAAGCAAGTCATTAAGCCTGTATTCAGATCTGCCTGGGCTTTTCATGAAAAAAAGGCGAGAGTTCTTCCTTTTGACCATCCGGCACTCTTTATTGATCAGCAAGGCAAATCCATGAGTGCTGAAAAATGGTCAGCTGAAGATGATTTTTCAGAAGGCAGGGCCCGAGTCAAAGTTGGAGACGCGTTTGGGTTCATTGACCCCACAGGCAATATTGTAATTCAACCCGTTTATACCAGGGGATGGAATTTCAGGAACGGAGTCTGTATTGTCGAATACCATGAAAAACTAGGGGTGATCGATTTACAGGGATTGTATATTCTTAAACCTGAATTCGACTTTATTAAGATAGCCGGACAACATAATATTATTCTTTGCCAAAAATCTGATGTGGCCATAGCTTATGATATAAAAGGAAATGAATTAGCGAAGCTACCTGGATGTAAAATGGTTGACTCTGATGGCCATCTTATCTCTGTTCGGCATAAGGAAGCAATGTATTTGTTCGATTTGTCAAATCAAACTTCAATCTATCCTACCTACTACATAAATATCATTTATCTGGAAGATTATTTATGGGCCGGAAAAACCAAAGAGGGCTACCGGCTTTTGGATGACAAGGGACAATTATTGTCGTCGGTTGTCTATAATCAGATCAATAAATTTTCTGATGGGCTTGCAGCTTTCAGTAAGGGCGATTATTGGGGTTATATAGACGAGAAAGGCACCGAAAGGACTAGTGATGTTTTTGGTCTTGCCTGGGATTACAAAGAAAGATTTGCTCGTGTTGCATTTAAGAATGGAATCGGCTTCATTGATACACAACAAAAATTAGCGTTCTATCCGCCTGAAGGTTCAACAGATTTAAGGGATTATGCTGAAGGGATGGCCGCCATACGTTTTCAATAATATCAAAACGAATACTAAAAGAACTTTCTTTTTGGTTTTACACCAGTCTAATTTTTTCTTGCCTCATGAGGAATAAAAAAGCATTCCACGTCGTACTTCTCTTTTGCTTTGCTGTTGTCAATATCAATTGTGCACAGGCGCAGAGCACATCGCTTTATGCTATTCAAAAGTCTGCTACCGGAAAAAATGGAATGGTTGTCACCGTTCATCCCCTGGCGACAGACGTAGGCTTAGAGATACTTAAGAAGGGAGGAAATGCCGCCGATGCCGCTATCGCTGTTCAATTTGCGCTTGCTGTAGTTTATTCCAAAGCAGGCAACATAGGTGGTGGTGGATTTCTCGTATATCATAAATCTGATGGCGAAATTGTTTCTTTAGATTATCGAGAACGTGCTCCGTCCGCCGCCTCCAAAAATATGTTTCTCGATAGTAAAGGGAATGTAATTAAAGGACTGAGCAGAGAGGGCATTCTTGCGGCAGGTATACCGGGTACTGTTGCAGGATTAGAAGAAACACACAAAGAACTTGGAAATCTGCCATGGTCTACACTGATTGAACCATCGATCCGCCTGGCTGAAAACGGATATAAGATTACACGACTTGAAGCAGACAGATTAAACGAATTTAAAGAAGTATTCAATCGGTTAAATCCACCTCAAATGCCATTTCTTTCCAGTGAAAAATGGAAAGAAGGAGATGTACTTATTCAAAAGGAACTTGGTGCAACACTCAGGCTCATTGCGGACAAGGGAAGTGCGGGGTTTTATGATGGAGCAAATGCCGATATTCTTGATCGGTTTTCGAAAACCAAGCACGGACTCATTACGAAAAAGGATTTAAAAACATATAAAGCAATATGGCGAAATCCAATCCGTATACATTGGCGAGATTATGATATTTATACTATGGGTTTGCCTTCGAGCGGCGGTATTGTAATGGGGCAGATTTTGAAAATGATCGAACATAAGCTCATCGATAGCCTGGGATATCGGGATCCAGGTAATATTCATCTCATCGTTGAAGCCGAAAGAAGAGCTTATGCAGACAGAGCTTTATACCTGGGAGATGAAGATTACTATCGTGTCCCTGTGGATAGCCTCCTCTCACCTGCATATCTCGAAAATCGTTTCATTGATTTCAACCCTCTTCATGCTTCATCAAGCGGCACCATAGATTCTGCACTTTACAAATTCTCAAAAGATCATTTCGAGACAACACATCTTTCGATTGTCGATGGAGAAGGCAATGCGGCATCTGTAACCACTACATTGAATGATAATTTCGGTTGCAAACTGTGGGTTCCGGGTGGTGGCTATTTTCTGAATAATGAAATGGATGATTTCAGCAGTAAGCCAGGGGTCCCAAATCTTTTTGGCCTCATTGGCGCAGAAGCAAATGCAATAGCTCCCGGAAAACGAATGCTGAGTTCAATGACACCAACAATTGTAGTAAAGAATGGAAAATTGTGGATGGTGCTGGGTACACCGGGAGGTTCAACGATTATTACAAGTGTACTTCAGGTGATATTGAATGCTGCCGCATATAGCATGAACATAGATGACGCTGTGCAGTCTTCCAGATTTCATCATCAATGGTTACCGGATGAAATCATGCATGAGAAAGATGCTTTCTCTCCGGAGTTAACCGAATCACTTTCCAAAATGGGATATAAATTGAAACCCCTTGACGCAATTGGATTGATCGAAGCTGTCCTGATTGATGATCATGGAATACTTCATGGCGCAGCTGATCACAGAAGCGATGATCATGCTGCCGGGTACTAATTTAAACCTGGATAGATGGCGTATAGATTACCGCTACGCCTATCAAAGATCTGTAGGCATGTTCAGCGATCAATATGGATTCATTGCCCAGGAGTATAAATTGTTCCCTGGCCCTTGTCATGGCGACATTGAGCTTTCGATCCACACCTTCTGTATTCAATGACATGATCCGGGAAAGATTTTGAGGATTATTCACTGCACATGACATGATGATGATGTCCCTGGCACCACCCTGGTATCTTTCTACGGTATCAACAGTTACATTAGCCATGTTTAGCTTCGATTGATGTGCTAAATGTAGGATCGATGCAATCTGCGCTCTAAAAGGAGTAATCACGCCAATCGACCAACCCAATTTTCTCTCTTTAATTAATTTTTGCCAGGCTTTGATGAGTTCAATCGTAATCTGCGCCTCATGCTGATTAGTCTTCAGATACACTTCGGCTAAAGTCGAAACTGTGGGTATATAAATGATCCGCTCATTGAACAAGGGATTATTTTGATGCCCTGTAATGGATGGCAACGATGCTTCCTGTACTTCCGGATCAATACAACACAATTGATGATTATAGACATGAATATTTGCAAAGGCCTGGATTTCTACATGCATTCTCCCCTGTTCATGAAGAATGCCTATCATATGATTCCAACCGTTGGCAGAATACAATCGGTAGATCCTTTCAAAATAGGACATCCCTTTATCTGCGAGTCCGATTCGTTTTGCCCATTCCTGACCTTCAGGAATTATACTGAGCTGAGTTGATTGCGTTGACACCGCTGGCAGTTGCATGTGATCTCCGATCAATATGGTCTTTTCAAAACGGGTCAATAATCCAACCATCGTAGGTTCTAATATCTGTGAGGCCTCATCAATGATGGCAACATCAAAATCAACTAATTTGAAGATTTCATTTTTACCCTGGAGAGAGGCAATAGTAGCTGCAAAAATCCGGGTGTTATCAAGTAGGTTTTTGATCTCGCTTCGTTTCACCATGGGTTCGATGACAAGATCAAGCAGCCGTCCACGATATCGTTCACCTGTTGCTGCCTTTGAACCTATCCTGATGTAATGTTGTGTCACCTCCTCTCCCAGGTCATGCAGTGCTTCACATATTTCATCTACAGCTTTATTTGTATACGCCAGCAAAGCGATTCGCGCATTCGTATGAAAAAAATAATACCATACCCAACTCTTCAGCATCCTGCTGGTTTTGCCTGTACCCGGAGGACCCCATAAAAGATACAAAGGTCCTGCATCCAATGCTTCTTTAAACAGATCAATTTGAGTTGTGGTCAGGCCATCCGGAACAGGCCATTGGTTTTTGATCTCAATATCCTGTGGCCTGAGCAATCCAAAAATGCGCTGCCGTATAGTGACATCAGAAGATATAAATGTCCATAAAGACTGATACAGCGATCTGAAGCTACTATCCAGAAGATCATGTTCAAGGTTCCAGTATTTTATTTTTTCGATTTGCGTTGTATGTATCTGGATATTACGCAGTTTGATGACGACTTCCTTTGCATCTACAGTTAATACATTCGCACGGTGAAGCTGATGTTTGGTAGGATCAGTCTGGCCTGAAGGATCAAATGGATACATGACCGCTATATCACCTGCCCTGAAATTGGCCAACGGATTTGTTTGTTCGCTTCTTGAAAACGTAATTAGTGTATTCGTAGCAGACTGATCTATACTGACCAGTTCGAGACCACGCAATATCTGGTATCGCTCTTCTTTTGTTTCAATCTTATCAAGCCACAAACCTGCAAGACCACCGGTACCTTCTCCGTTGTCACTTCCTATCCGGGCGAGCATATGTTCCCGGGTAATAAAACTTGTAAAGGCCTTGAAATAACTTTTTTCACCCGGAGAAAGAACGGAATACACTTCATGCCATGTGGTTATTTTTTTTTGAATAAATCCTTTTAGGTCAGCATATCGTATTGGATCAATTTCTTCAAAGATATCCCGGCTACCCTCTCTTTCTAATTGGAGCATTCTGAATTGTAAAAGCACCAGTTCATTTCGGTTGTGAATGGTTTCTTTCTGCAATGACTCTACAGAGACAGCATAACGAAGTGGGTTTTCAGCAACAGACGAATATAAAATATAATTAGCCCGATGATGTTTAGGTCCGTGTACGGATTTGATCAGCAGTTCATAGAGAAGTGTCTGATGATAATTTGAACTGCTGAGTCCATAGCTATTTGGTTTAAAGGGTCTGCCGCTTTTGAGTTCGATGATGGAGGCGCCCTGATCATCTTCATGCTGAAAGTAAAGATCAAGGCGACCTTTTATCCCATACTGCGGACTGAAATAACTTGGCTCTATGACACAATTTTGTCTATTAATGCCCAGTACCGGAAAACGATCTTTGATAGATCCGATGATATTATCAAAATGCGATTGCATGCGGTTGTACATGTTTTTCACCTTTCCATCAGTCATCTGTACAAATTCAATAGGATATATTTTAAAAGAGCGGGTGAATAAATCCGCATAAGTTGAATCGGTATCCCTGATCAATTCATCCAGAAAAAAATTGGCAACCTGCCCTATCATAATGGCTTCAGTCGTTTCCGATGGCAGAAACAAATCAATACAATTCACAGCCAGCGGATCATGTCCTGCAGACCATGCACCGGCTACTGAAGTCACGTCGATAAGCAAATCAGGCATGATCACGATATATCCCGGTATATATTGGTTTTCTTCAGTACAATCAATATCGGTAAGCCCCAGTACAATGGGTAATCCGATCTCTTTGATGGCCAATTCCAAGGTGTCGGAATAGATATCATTTACACCTTCGACACTATAATGAAGGATACATGTTTTGTCAGGCTCCTCTTCATCAAGAATGGAAAGTAATTTGTTCTCTTTATCCCATTCAACAGCCACGACTCTGGCAAATTTCTTTTTAAATCTTCCCGGACGTCTTGCAGGTGGCAACTTGGGTAAGGCCGGAAAAATGATGGAGTTCTTTAGGGTTGATTCCGATGATTCGGTTTTGCATATCGCCATCAGGTAGTCTATGGCTGCTTTAGTTATAGGCAGAAGTGCCTGGTCCGACATCTGCCGTTGCTTTAATTCCCTTCTCGGAATCTGCAACGCATAAGACCATGCTTTCGTCAATTGATATCGCGATGTGATATAACTGACACGCGCAAACAACGTATTGAAATGGAGTGCTGAAGCATCAGTTAAAGTCGCAACGAGATCATTGTATATTTTTAGAAAATACACACATTTTTCTTCATCGGTGTGAACTTCATCTAATACCCGTCGATAGAGCTTTTCAATTCCGGGGAACCTGGTATTCATAACTGGCGAAAAAATAATACTTAAAAATAAGGAAGTTTAGAATATGACGGGAGCTAAAAATTTAGCGAATTCCAAATTGCCCGGTTGAATGGATGGTCTTTATCCTTTAAACCTTTGTATTTCATTACATTTGAGCATCCACTTTTGCTTTTCACCAAACAATTAACCTTTTCCGGATTATGGCGGCTAATCTAATTGACCTTTTTAAAAACTCATTTGGAGACACGCTTGTTCGTGAATGCAGTGGGCTGCTCGGAGAATCAGCCCAAAGTATTTCTTCCTCATTGGAGGTTATTATCCCTTCAATCCTCAGCGCGATGATCAAGAAAGGCAATACAGATCAGGGTGCTGGAAATTTGCTTGATTTTATTTCAGGCAATGCTTTGAACGAAGCTTCATTTAATGTATCGGGAAATGAAGAATTAATGACCAAAGGATCAAGAGTCTTAAATTATCTGTTTGGAAATCAAACTTCCCCGGTGGTAGATTCAACATCAGCAGCAGGTGGATTGAAGACTTCTTCCGCCAGCTCTTTATTGAAGATAGCCGGACCTTTGTTTTTAGGCTTTTTTGGACAAATGGTTAAAGAAAATTCTTTGAGCGCGTCCGGAACGAAAGATTTGCTGCTTACACAGGTTGATTTTGTAAAGCAAGGCATTCCCGCAGATATAAGTGAATTGCTTATTGAATCGGCTACGCCTGTAGTTTCAACATCAACACTTTCCAATTCGGATATGATGAGCTATAACCCTCCGACAGGGTTGTCAAAATTTCTTCCATGGATTGTATTGCTTCTGGCTTCACTCGGCATGTTTTATTTTTTACAAAAGGGATGTAATACAACAATTCAATCGGATAAAATGCCACCTACGGAAACAAGAGATACGATTTAATTTTTCGGAAAAATATGGTGGTTAAAGCAAATTCAGGACAACATTGCATTTTGTTTTTTGAAATAAAAATAAACAGGCAGACCTATTCCCATAAGTACTAACCCTGCAACAGCCTGATACGGTCTTCCGAGAATTGTACTGATTAAAAACCAGGTGGATATACCGATAAATATCATAGGCACAACAGGATATAATGGTACTTTATATTTTGTTCCATTCGTATCTGGCTCTCTTTTCCGGAATATAAACAAGCCAAATGCAGCCATTGTCATAAATATCCAGTCCATAAATACAACATAGGTAGTTAGCTTTTCAAATGTGCCCCAAAAGACCATCAATACTGCCGCCCATGAACTTTGCAGCAATACAGCTTTGAGCGGTGTCCCGAATTTTGGATGGAGATCTGATAGCCAGGGAAAAAATGTCCTGTCCTCCCCCATTTTGAAATAAATTCTTGGCGCTGATAATGTATATATACCCGCTGTACCAAATGTTGAAAATCCAATGAGCACAGCTACAAGCACTCCTCCTATCATAGTAACCCGGGACAATGCATCTGATGCTACGGCGGTGGAGGATGCGATCTCTCTCGTAGTCATGACAGAAAGATAGGCTGCGTTTACAGAGATATAGGCCAATGTAATGATGATGGCTCCGAATAGTAATGCTTTGGGTAATACCTTTTGTGCATTATGCACTTCACCTCCTACATAGGATGCATGATGCCAGCCTCCATAAGACCACAATACGCCGACAAGTGCGATCCCAAAAGAAATCTTTACGGTTCCCTCGTCAACGTTATGAAGATTTGTTAAAAGATGGCTGCCATACGAAAAACAAATAATAACGATAATCCCTATACCCAATACTTTCATTACCGTAAGCGTACTTGAAAACATGGCAGAAAGCTTTGCCCCCAGCATGTTGATCACCGTGACAATGAGTAATGCACTTAAAGCAATCGGTATATTAAATCCGGATCCAAAATGAAATAAGATTGAAAAATATCGGGCAAAAGCCAGGCATAAGGCCGCAATTGCTCCGGACGTAATAATCGTCAGATTGCACCAGCCATAAAGGAATGCAACTATATCTCCATACGCCTCTTTCAGATAAATGTATACTCCGCCGGTTCCGGGATATCGGGCCGCTAACTCACCAAAACTCAACGCTCCTGTCATTGTCACTACACCACCAATCAGCCAGACTAAAATAATCTGGGTTCCATTAGAAAGCTGACTGGCAACATCTGAAGGTGATATAAAAATACCCGAACCAATGCTGGACCCGGCAGCAATCATGATTAAAGCAAAAAAATTTATGGATTTTTTGAGTGGTTGAGACATCTATTAGATAGGATCAATCGATAGTAAGATAAAGCTTAAATTGTGACATCAACTTCTGTGAGCTCTTGACCGGACAAAGAAATCAAAATCATTTTAAAGTCTTGTGCTATTTTTTTATTCAATTCCTGCAACCGTCTAAACTGAAAGAATTGTAAAATAGAAAGCCATTAAATACTTCAGTTATCCGGTTCTTTATTTCTTTGAAGACGTAAAGAGCCGACTGTCATTCACAAATATGCTTGAAAAACAAATCCGCTACATAACACTACTTTCTTTACTGGTGATCGTCATGAATGGCAGGACCACTCAGGCGCAATCTGTCATCCTGGATCAGACATCACTTCTTGACGGAAATAGAAAGGTTACAATACCATTCATTTATGTCCACAACTTTATTATTCTTAAGGTCAAACTATATGGCGTCCTTCCGGTTAACCTCATCTATGACACAGGCGCAGAACATGTCATCATTTTTAAAAAGGAATATACAGATCTATTAAAAGCCACATACGACAAGCGAATTCCGATCATGGGCGCAGATCTCAGTCGTAAAATCTTTGCGTTAATCACCCGAAATGCCATGCTTCAACTCGAAGGATTAATGCCAAAACCCTGCGATCTTCTGGTTCTTGAGGAAGACTACTTCAGGCTTGATGAAATAGTAGGTATTCCTATAGATGGATTAATAGGCGGTAGCTTCTTCAGAAATCTTATTGTCAATATTGATTACCGTAATTACCGGATGACTTTATATGATCCTGCCAATTTTGAACTTCCCAAAGGATACATGATCCTCCCTATCCGGATCAAAACAAATAAACCCTACATTGATGCCGAGACAAGTCTTCAGGATGGTACCGTCGTCCAGGTTGATTTATTGATTGATACAGGAGCCGGTGTACCTCTTCTCTTACACACCAATTCACTTGCTTCACTTCACTTACCTGAACATTACATCAGGGGCAAACTGGGTATGGGGCTTGGAGGATATCTTGAAGGCTTTATCGGACGTATCAACAAACTACGATTTGGGGAAGTTGAATTTCCTGGTGTATTGACAAGTTTTCAGGAGATATCACAGGATTGGCTTGATGATCAGGATAGATTCAGGAATGGCATCATCGGTAATCAAATATTGAATCGGTTCAATGTCTTTTTTGATTACATACATAGTCAGCTGTATCTAAAGCCAAATCACCGGAAACAAAGACCATTCACGATGGACAGGAGCGGGCTTATTATTTTTGCTTTCAGCGACAATTTCAATCAATTTGTAGTAAAGGATGTTATCGAATCATCTCCGGCCGCAGAAGCTGATATAAGACCTGATGATTTAATAGTCAAAATCCATGGATTTCCCACACACTTCTATTCCCTGGAAGAAATCAATTCGATGCTTCAAAAAAAAGTAGGTAAAAGAGTGAGGCTGGTGATCAAAAGAGATGGGCAGAAGCTCAAAAAAGAAATTGTATTAAGGGAATTGATTTGATTTTCCCTAAATATCCGAGGCCACCTCACCCTGAAAATCAAATTTCAGATCTATTTTGAAATTCCGCTATATATAATTACCTTTGCCGGCCATTTAAGTCAAAAACCTTTTAGTACCGAAATCATGTACGCAATTCTGGACGTCAATAACAGACAATATAAAGTAAAGCAGGGCCAGGAGATCTATGTTGATCTTCAGGATGCTGAGATAGGAACCGGTCTTACCTTCAACAAGGTGTTACTGACTGATAATGAAGGAGCTATAAGCATCGGGAAACCTGCTTTAGCCGGAGCTTCCGTTTCTGCAAGCGTTTTGGAACATGTGAAAGGTGATAAAGTCATCGTCTTCAAAAAGAAGAGACGTAAAGGGTATAAGGTGAAAAAAGGCCACCGCCAGCAATACACCAAGATACGCATCGATAGCATTGCAATTTAATCATAAATAACATTATCTAAAGTCCTGATAACATGGCACATAAGAAAGGTGTAGGAAGTAGTGAAAACGGCCGCGACAGTAAGAGTAAAAGACTCGGAGTGAAACTGTTCGGAGGCCAGACTGCTGTAGCCGGAAATATCATTATCCGCCAGCGCGGTACGAAGTTCCATCCCGGACGTAACGTTGGTATCGGTAAGGATTTTACGCTTTATGCCCTCACAGATGGCGTTATCAACTTCCAGACAAAAAAACGTGACCGTACATTCGTTAACGTTTTGACTACTGCTGCTGTAGAAGAATAAGTTTTCCTGTTATTCATTCTTGTTTTTTTTCATAACTCTCCTCCACAGAGCTGAAATCTTATTGCCTAAGTCGCTATTTATCTTCCTCCTATCCTTATGGGCATCCTGATTAAATCGATTCCATGAATTTATCCCCATTTCATCAAGGGTCAACTTTAATTGTAAACCCCCTTACCTTTTAATGATGTGCCTCCTTCTCATGGACAAAACCTAGTACTTTTGTGCGATGAAGAAATCTTTGTTTTCAGCCGTTTCCCTACTCTCTTTCTTACTCTATTCATTCAACTTTCTCTATGCCCAGGCTGATATGTCTGGAGTCATTTGGGACCAGGATGAAATCATCTGCAAAGAACAGGAACAAGCCATAGCCCATTTCCAGCAACCATCCTATCGTAATCAGTTTGCAAGCCTTACTGATATTCATTACCAGACGATGGCCTGGGAGATTGATCCTGCAGTAAAATATATCAAAGGCGTGATCACCTATTACTTCAGAAGTCGGACAAATAATCTGACTCAATTTGTGCTTGACTTAAGTAATTCACTTACCGTCAATAGTGTAAATCGCAACGGTGTTCCTTTGTCATATGTACATAGTACTGACCAATTGCTCACCATTGATCTTGATAAGACATTGAATGAAGATGATTATGATACGCTCACAGTCTCGTATGAAGGGGCTCCTCCTTCCAATGGATTCGGATCTTTTGAAACCGGCACCCATGCAGGTGTACCGATTCTATGGACACTTTCTGAACCTTATGGAAACAGAGATTGGTGGCCAGGTAAACAGGATCTGATTGATAAGATAGATTCAATGGATATATATATCACCACTCCCCTTGGTCAACTTGCAGCGAGTAATGGTAAACTGATAAGCATTGATGAAGTTGGTGGAAAGCTTGTTCATCATTGGCGCCACCGTCATCCGATCTGTGCTTACCTGGTCGCTTTAGCGGTAACTAATTATGCTGCTTATGACCAGTATGTTCCTCTTCCAAATGGGGATTCAATACATGTCCTGAATTATGTTTACCCTGAGACACTTACGCAAACTCAGGGATTAACTCCTGCCACTGTCGATATTATGACGTTTTACAATGAAAAATTCATCACGTATCCATGGGCAGATGAGAAGTATGGCCATGCGCAGTTTGGCTGGGGCGGTGGAGAAGAGCACCAGACAATGGCATTTATGGGTGGATTCAGTTATGGTCTTATCTCACACGAAATGGCTCACCAGTGGTTTGGCGATAAAGTCACGTGTGGCACGTGGCATGATGTATGGTTAAATGAAGGATTTGCAACATACCTGGCCGGATTATGTCTTGAGGAATTCAGTCACACAGAGTATTGGCCGCAATGGAAAACTTCAACCTCTAATTCTGCTATGAGCGCTCCTGGAGGATCCGTATATGTGGATGATACCACGAGTGTCAACCGCATATTCAGTGGAAGACTCAGCTACAATAAAGGTGCGTATGTACTTCACATGTTACGCTGGGTTATGGGTGACAATGATTTTTTCCAGGCGGTTCGCAATTATCTTAATGGTGCAGGTGACTTTGGGACAACACCTGAATTTCAGAGCTACCTTGAAAACCAATCAGGTCTTGATCTGAATGAATTTTTAGCGGATTGGTATTATGGACAGGGATATCCATCATATCATTTAAAATGGTCTCAGCAGGCTGATTCATTGATTGTTACACTTGGCCAAACGCAATCTGATCCTTCAGTATCATTTTTTGAAATGCCGGTCCCCATTCTCGTACGTTTGAATGGAGTTGATAATATTTTTGTTTTAAACCATACAGCAAATAACCAACGATTTCCTATTTACAGAGGAAGTGCTTCAATTGATTCGATAGGCATTGATCCCGATCTATGGTTGCTGTCTAAAAATAATACGATTGAACAGGTTATTACCGCTGTTGATGATGCAGACAAACAAAACCGTATTGATGTATTCCCAAATCCTGCGCATGATTATGTTCAGATCATATCCAGTGTAGCTGTCTCTTCGGTTGAAGTGATTGATGTCGCCGGCAGAAGATTTAAAGCCTTTCTGTCAGGCAACAGAATTGATATGGCGAATTTCAATTCAGGTATTTATTCATTAATCCTGATGGATGAATCCAGAAAAGTACTCCTGACGAAACGTATCTTTTTATCCAAATAAAACCAGGGAGATTACCTACCGGGTTTGTTGTTATTGATTGGCTTTTTATACCATTAAATCTCATTAGCAATATGGAGTGAAACGCTAAATGCATGCCCTTCAAAGAATCTCCTATCTTGCATATCCATATTTTTTAATTGCCTATTGCCTAAAATTATCATACTATGAAATACATATTCATTTGTTTTTCCTTCGCATTGCTGATTGGATTTCTCTCCTGTAAAAACCAAACTACACAGGAATCGCCTAAAACATCTGATTACCTCGATTACTTCAATCCGGATTCGATAAATCCTCTCCTGGGGAAAAAATTAGGCACGTATGTGCCATTTACACTGACAACGGATATGCGTATGTTGTCTGATTCTGAAAAGGTGATACTTAAGTTATTAATTGATGCTGCGAAACAAATGGACGAATGTTTCTGGTATGAAGCTTATGGAAATAAAAACAAACTGCTGGATTCAATTAAAGATCCTGGTCTGCGTGCATATGTATTGGCCAACTACGGACCATGGGATAGATTGGATGGAGATAAAGCATTTATTCCGGGTACGAAAGCTAAACCTGCAGGAGCTAATTTTTATCCTGATGACATGACTAAGGCTGAATTTGAAGGTGTCAAGATGGATGATAAAAAAGGCATGTATAGTTTTGTAAGACGCAATGCAGAAGGTCAGTTGTATACTATTCCTTACCACGAACAATTTAAAAAGGAACATGAACAGGCTGCAGTTTTCTTAGAGCAAGCCGCAGTTCTTTCCACCAATAAAGGCTTATCCAATTATCTTAAATTAAGAGCCAAAGCTTTACGAACAGATGATTACCAGGCCAGTGATATAGCCTGGTTAGATATGAAAGACAATAAAATCGATATTGTCATAGGTCCAATCGAGACATATGAGGATCAACTCTTTGGATACAGGGCAACACATGAAGCCTATGTCCTTGTGAAAGATATGGAATGGAGTAAACGATTAGCTCACTATGCTCAATTCCTTCCGGAGCTTCAGGCCCATCTTCCTGTAGGCGATGCCTATAAAAAAGAAACACCAGGTTATGATACGGACCTAAATGCTTATGATGTGGTCTATTACGCCGGCGATGCTAATGCAGGTGGGAAGACGATAGCGATCAATCTTCCGAATGATGAAGAGGTACAATTGAAAAAAGGTACCCGTCGCCTCCAGCTTAAAAATGCAATGAAAGCTAAATTTGATAAGATACTTTTGCCGATCAGCAATGAATTGATTGATCCATCTCAACGTCAACATGTCACCTTCGATGCTTTTTTTGCCACGACCATGTTTCATGAAGTAGCACATGGGTTAGGTATAAAAAATACAATTACAGGCTCCGGTACAGTTCGCGAAGCATTGCTTGCACAACACTCAGCTCTTGAAGAAGGCAAAGCAGATATCCTGGGGCTGTTCATGATTAAATATCTTCACGACAAAGGTGAATTGGAAGGCGACATGATGGATTACTACACGACATTCATGGCAAGTATTTTCCGTTCAGTTCGTTTTGGGGCGAGCGATGCACATGGAAAAGCAAATATGGTGCGTTTCAATTTCTTCGAAAATTATAAGGCCTTTGAAAAGGATCAGACTACAGGCTATTACAAGATCAATCCTGAGCAAATGGAAAAAGCTACTGAAGCCTTAAGTGATCTCATCCTCACCATTCAGGGTGATGGAGATTTAAAAGCCGCAGAAAAACTTATCAAGGATCAGGGGATCATTTCTCCGGATCTGCAGTCCGATCTTGACAAACTGGCGAAAAAAGGAATTCCGGTTGATGTGATCTTCAGACAGGGAATAGACGTATTGGGTTTATAAATGATATAATCTATCCCAGCCTCCTTAAAAAGGACAATTTTAATTTGCCTGTACTTCAGCACTATTTAAGGACAGCTTTTCAATTGTCCCTTGTTTTGGCCAGGAGGAGAAAAAGAAGCTTATGAATTAACCTAAATTTTTCTGAACCCAACTTTTCAACACATCATCATCAATCCGATGATCTCCTGCAAAAGAATGTATCTCCGCATTCATTCCTGATTCCTTCATTAATTTTTGTATGACCTGCATACTTTCATCATTCAGATATCGATCCTTATCACCAATGAAATAATAAGAATTTATTTTTTCGAAATAGGATCTTGAATGATCGAATCCAATGTCATCAGGAATTCCCCCGGCCCACATCAATAAATAATCAGCACGTGGATGAATCGTTGCCGACCACCTTATCAGCGTAGTGACACCTTGCGAAAAACCAAAATAAATTATTTTCAGGTTTGGGTTTTTGTCCCATGAAAGCTTACTTCTCAGGGCTTCAAGAAAAAGTATATAATCAGCTATCTCATCTAATCTGTCCTCTCGCGTCATCCAATGTGCAGCAAGCCTTTCATGTTGATCATCAATATAGTACCTGTTCAGCCCTTCCGGCACAACGACAAAATTTTCAACGGGATCAAGAAACTCAAAGTGTCGAATAAAATATTTTCCAAGCTCACCATAACCATGCAGACATATCCACACATATTTCGTTGCACTTGTCAAAGTGCCATGTATAAAATAATGGCCTGTTTTCTCTGTCCTTATTTTGAAATGCGAACCCACCCTTAAATTTTTACTGATTACAGTTTACTGAATACAGGTTACTATTTTTTCGGTCTTCCAAATAAATCCTTATCCTCCTTCCTGTTTTTTCGGTCATTGGTCATCGGTGGCTCATCCATTTTGACATCAGACATTTTCTCCTTATAGACCCATTTTCCATTTTTTAAAAACCATCCTTCCATACTACCGTCCGAAACAACAAGTGAACCTCCCGAGGGTGATATTCCGGGGATACTTTCCAGATGATCCTGCACAATGGCCTTTAAGTCCGGATCGTAAAGCAATTGAACGCTTGATACGTCCCCATATGTAAGGATCAACCTGGAACGGTCTTTATCATTTCCAACAAAAAGAGGTACCCCTAATTTGGGCTCCTGCCCTGTGAGATCCAAAATGTCCGCAACTTTTGTATTCATCTGAGAATCCTCAGCATTGAAGCCAAACAGCACGTAATACTTCTTTCCATCACTCTCAAAAGGGATGATCTTGTAATAAAGACAACCATACCATGCTTCAGGTGAATACGTATTATAAGTAGACCCATTTACCCAGGGACGAGTGTCTTTGAGCGGTACTATCCTGTCAGGCCATTGAATAAAGCCACCGTATTTGTATTCATCATCAGAAAGCCGAAGCTGCCACGTGACTATTCTGAAGCCCTCTCCATGTAACACAGAAATCCAATGAATACTATCCAGAGGAATAGCATAAGATCCGGGTCTGGCCAAAAGCGAATCCAGAGATGCCTCAAAAAGATCATGAGCCTTGATTCTGTGGCGATCAAGAACAGCATTGACCATGACATCTGCATTATAACCGATATCTTCTATAAGAGAGTCAGTTACCGTTGTTTGTCCCTGAATAAGGTGAAACACAAGTAGCAAAGACTGAAGCAGCAATAATCTACGTTTCATTGGTTTTATAACGGTGTCCGGCTAAAACTGATTGTATACTTCCTTCAAACGAAAATGCGGATGACAATTCATCGAACCCAAACGATTGATATATAAAGCAAACATTTGACGCGAAATGCAAAACATATTAAGGACAAATTAGATACATTTGTAGTCCATGAACATCTTTAGGGGACTTTCAGCACTGCCGGAATTCAAAAATTCTGTTATCACCATAGGCAGCTATGATGGGGTTCACCTTGGGCACCAGAAACTCCTCAAACGTGTCCAGCAGTTAGCTGAAGAAATCAATGGCACAGATATCGTCATCACCTTCCATCCGCATCCCCGCGAAATTGTCTACCCTAAAGGTGGCGATCTCCAGATTATCACCACTTTAAATGAAAAGCTTGAATATTTCAGGCGTTACGGAGTTTCAAATGTGGTTATTGTTCCTTTTACTATTGAGTTTTCTCAACAGTCTGCTCAGGAGTATATCGAGAAGTTTCTTGTATCAAGATTTCACCCTAGTTATATAGTCATTGGGTATGATCACCGGTTTGGATTGAATCGCGCAGGAGATGTTCGGCTTCTGAACATGTATGGTCTGGACAATAATTTTAAAGTTGTCCAGATTGGCGAAGAAGAATTAAGGGATCACTCCATCAGTTCAACGCTGATCCGGAATTCAATCCTTGGAAATAATATTGAACTTTCTAATGAACTGCTTGGCCATCCTTTAATGATAAAAGGACAGGTGGTGACAGGTAATCGATTAGGCCATCATATTGGATACCCCACAGCCAATGTTCAGGTTACCGATCCCAGAAAACTTTTGCCTCAGGATGGCATATTCGCGGCCACAGCCATACTCGATGGAATTGAATACCCAGGCATGCTTTATATCGGGCTGCGTCCTTCGATTGAATCAGCGACCCAACATCGTGTTGAGATTCATTTATTTGATTTTGACAAACAAATTTATGATCAGGAGATAATCATCGAGATCTATAAATTTATCAGAGGTGACCGAAAATTCCCAACCATGGAAGGATTAAAAAAGGCCATGGAAGAGGACGAAGTGACAGTAAGAAATTTTTTCAGTGGATATGGAGAGAAGCAACCTGACGTTGCCACCGTTATCCTTAATTATAATGGCAAAGAATACCTTAAACGTTTTCTGCCTTTCTTTAAATCGGTCAGGTCAGGTAATACTAAAATTTATATAGTTGATAATGCATCTGGCGATGGTTCGGTAAAGTGGTTGAAATCAGCTTATCCTGCAATTGATTGTATTATCCTTTCTCAAAATGCGGGATACGCAGGTGGCTATAACCAGGGCCTTGAAAATATAAAAGCAAAATATTATGCTATCGTCAATAACGATATAGAAATCACTCCTGAGTGGCTCAATCCAATCATGAAAATGATGGAAGCTGATGATAGCATAGCTGCTGTTCAGCCAAAGATTATTGCTGAAACAAAACGGGGATATTTCGAATATGCTGGTGCATCCGGTGGCATGATGGATAGCCTCGGATATCCTTTTTGCAGAGGCAGAATTCTGCACAATATTGAAAGAGATACTGGGCAGTATAATGATCCAATTCAGATATTCTGGGCTTCCGGTGCAGCATTTGTCATCAGAAGCAATGTATTTCATGAAGTGGGCGGATTTGACCAGGATTATTTTGCTCACCAGGAAGAAATAGACCTTGCATGGCGATTGAAATTAAAGAACTATAAAATTGTTTCTTGTCCTTCATCAGTCGTATACCATGTCGGAGGAGGCACTCTCAATTATGACAGGCCTCAAAAAGTGTATCTCAATTTCAGAAACAATCTTATCACGCTGATAAAATATCTTCCGGCCGATGATGTGATTATGGTATTGTTTATCCGGTGGATACTTGATGGCATGGCCGGATTAAAATATGTTCTCAAAGGACAATTTGGAAATATGTTTGCAATCGTGAGGGCTCATTTTTACATATACGGTCATATACCGGCAATACTGAAAAAAAGAAAAATAGCGGGACGGCTCTACAAACGAAAACCATTACCCTATATGACCGGCGTATATCCTGGCAGTATCCTCATTGATTATTACATGAGATGGAAACGCAGATACAGTGATCTCTTTAGCTCATGAAGGAAATAGCCGAAATTCTTTTTCAGAACGAAACGATACTTGCTGTCTACAAGCCTCCCGGATTATTAAGTGTGCCTGATCGTTACCAGGATGAAAGGCCTTCAGTTGCCCAGTGGTTATTGGCTAAATTTCCTACTGCACGACCACTTCACAGAATTGATTTTGAAACAAGTGGTGTTTTACTTTTTTCCTTATTGCCTGATACCTTCGGTTGGTACAGTGATCAATTTGAGAACAGGATTATTTCTAAATTATATCTCGCCATTGTTGAAGGGCGGTGCCAACACGAAGAAGGATTGATTGATCAACCATTATACACACAATCAAACGGCAAAGTGATTATTTCGCAACGAGGTAAACCAAGCCAGACGCAATGGACACTTTTGGAAAGATTTCAAAACAATTCCGTCCTGGAGGTGAATCCACTGACAGGAAGAACCCATCAGATCAGGGTTCATCTTTCGTCAATTGGTCATCCTATTGTTGGCGATGAAGTATATGGTTCGTCCGGACCTCTGTTCTTGTCTGCGCTCAAAGGCCGTAAACGATTTAATCTGAGTAAGAATGCTGAAATGGAAAACCCTTTGATGGCCCGGACGGCACTGCATGCCTCTAAAATAAGTTTTATTGATTTTGTATCTCAGGAGCCTGTCAGCATAGAATGTCCTTTGCCTAAAGACATGAACGTGACATTAATCAAGCTGAGACAATATTCATCCATCCAAAACCGAACCCTATAAAGGCTGGTAAACGAACTCCTCCATTAGTCTAAATAGTGAGATAAATTATATATGTTTACGCCCTGTTAACGCATCTCAATGAAAGGAATTTCATTCCCGGTTTTTATACTAATGATATTAGGTATGACAATACTGCAAGCAGCCTCCTGCAAGCAATCCAACACTGCAAAAGACGGAGAAAGATTGGCCAGCAGGGTGACGCCTCCTGAATGGTCTAAATCAGCAAATATCTACGAAGTCAATATCAGGCAATATACCCCGGAAGGCACGTTTGAAGCTTTCAGACAGCATCTGCCAAGGCTTAAAAAGATGGGTGTAGACATCCTTTGGCTGATGCCTATTCATCCTATAAGTGTTCCAAAGAGAAAAGGCACGCTGGGAAGCTATTATGCTGTATCTGATTTCAGAGCCATCAACCCGCTTTTCGGAGATCACAAAGATTTCCAGCGTCTTGTGGACTCAGCGCATGCCCTGGATATGCACGTGATTATCGACTGGGTTCCGCATCACACCGGATGGGATCATCCCTGGATTAAAGATCACCCGGACTATTACAATAAAAATGAAAAAGGTGAAATACGTGATCCGATCAATGAAGAAACAGGTGAACCATGGGGATGGACAGACGTAGCAGAGCTCAATCTCTCAAATCCGCAAATGAGACGCCAGATCATTGATGATATGATCTATTGGATCATGGAATATCACATCGATGGTTTTAGGGTTGATCATGCATTGGGAGAGCCTGCTGATTATTGGGATGAAGTCAGTAAAACTTTAGCCGGATTAAATAAACCGTTATTCATGCTCGCAGAAGGAGAAGAACCTTACCTGCGCAATGATTCAAGTTTTGTTGCCGGTTATGCCTGGAAGTTTCATCACATGATGAATGATATCGCCAAAGGTGATAAAAGTGTCAATCAATTAGATTCTATCCTTGCCGACGAAAGAAAACAGTACACCTACGGATACAATATGTATTTCACCAGCAATCACGATGAAAACAGCTGGGCCGGTACTGAATTTGAACGCATGGGCGATGGGGCAAAGACATTTGCAGCATTGAGTTGCACAATTGACGGAATTCCATTGATTTATAGTGGCCAGGAAGAACCATTAAAAAAACGTCTTGCCTTTTTCGAAAAAGATACAATTCCATTCATGAATTATGAATATGCTTCCTTTTATGCTACTCTATTTGAGCTTAAACATAAAAACAAAGCATTGTGGAATGGCGTAGATGGAGGTTTGTCAAAAAGGATCAATTCGTCTGATCAGGTCTATGCGTTTATACGCCAAAAAGACGGAGATAAATTTATCGGCGTTTTCAATCTTTCGAATAAACCACAGACGACAAAACTGGATGTGCCCATTGATGGCATGCATCTGGTTTTCGGAGACAAAGAAGTAAACCTGGCGAAAGGTGATGAAATATCACTTGCGCCGTGGGAATATTTTCTTTTCTCAAACAAATAATATGAAAGTCCATCTGTGGGCCATGGGTGCCTCTTCAGATGAATGGGTTTCCGAAGGTGAAAAAATGTATGTTAAGCGAATCCAACGTTATCTTCCGTTTGAATTCAAATGCATTCAGCCAGGAAAAGGCAATACTGCCAAATTGAAAGTCCTAACTGCGGAAGCAAGTTGGCTTCAACAACAATTTGATGCGACCCCTTCAAAAATTATACTCCTTGATGAAAAAGGCCCCCAATTAACGTCTGAACAATTTGCAAAACGATTAGAAAAATGGCGGCAGGGTTCTCATAAACGTCTTGTCTTTCTGATTGGATCAGCATATGGATATGATGAGCGTGTATATAAAATGGCTGACGAAACTTTAGGATTATCATCAATGACGCTACCCCATCAAATCTGCAGATTAGTTTTTCTTGAACAAGTATACAGGGCTTGTACTATCTTGAGGGGTGAGTCATATCATCATGAATAGTGGATTTTTTTCTAATGAATAAACTCTAAATCAGGATGGGCATATCCATCACCATCATTATTATCATCTTCACCAGCGTTATCTCCTTCCAGGGATTCAACAAGTACGTGTTTATTGACAGGCTTAAACATGCCCCTGCCCGTGAATCAGCATACAAAGAATATTACCGTATGTTGACATCCGGTTTTGTACATGCAGACTGGACTCATTTATTGGTGAATATGTTTGTTTTGTACAGCTTTGGAGAATTTATCGAAGGCTACATCGTTTCAGAATTTGGTAAGCCCTGGGGCAGAGTCATTTTTCTGGTGATGTATCTGTTCAATATTATCCTTGCCAATATTCCAACTGCAATCCGGCACAAAGATGATCCGTCTTTTTCAAGCATTGGGGCTTCAGGTGCAGTGAGTGGAATTATCTTCATTTTTGTTCTGCTCCGACCCTGGGCAACACTACAATTATTCTTTATTATTCCACTCCCTGCGATTGTGGTGGGCATAGGCTATCTGCTTTATTCTTCATGGGCTGCTAAAAAGGGACATGGAAGACTTGATCATTCAGCACATTTCGCAGGCGCATTGGCAGGTATGTTCATGATCATACTACTGCGACATGAAATCATCATCGATTTTTTCCATCAGCTTATCCGTGACTTTCCTCTTAAGTGATTAATTATTTTAGACTAAATCATTTCAATTCCCCCTGGCTTTAGCCTGCGAAAGAATATGTAGCGTATGAATTGCCCCTGGCTTTAGCCAGGGGAGAAATAATGCAGCTTATGAATTACCTCTGGCTTTAGCAGGGGAGAAATAATGCAGCTTATGAATTACCCCTGGCTTTAGCCAGGGGAGCTGAAAAATTATTCAACTCATAAACGGATACCTGTAATCCTTAGGGGGATCAAAATTCTCCTTAATCGTTCTCGCGGAAACCCATCTGTATAAATTCAATACACTTCCTGCTTTATCATTTGTTCCCGATGCTCTTGCGCCTCCAAAAGGTTGTTGGCCAACAACAGCACCTGTAGGCTTATCATTGATGTAGAAATTTCCTGCTGCATGTTTTAACTTGTCAGTCGCTAATCCGATAGCAGCCCTGTCCTGGGCGAAAAATGCTCCGGTCAATGCATATGGAGATGTACTATCAACGATTCCCAGCACTTTTTTAAAATCCTCATCTTTATAAACATAAATCGTCAGTACAGGACCAAACAATTCATCGCACATCGTGACATAATTGGGATCATTGACCTGGATAATCGTAGGCTCAATATAATATCCTTTGCTTTTATCAAATCCTCCTCCGGCGATAATTTTGACACCCTTTGCTTTTTTAGCCTGAGTGATATAACCCGTTATTTTATCAAATGCCTTTTCATCAATCACGGCATTAATAAAATTTTCAAAATTTTCCGGTGAGCCCATTTTCATACTACCCAAATCTTCAATTAATTTCTTTTTAATGGAAGGCCATAAAGAAGCTGGAAGATAAGCCCTGCTGGCAGCTGAACATTTCTGACCCTGATATTCAAAAGCTCCTCTTGCAAGAGCAACAGATACGGCATCTGCATCTGCAGAAGGATGGGCAAGCACAAAATCCTTTCCTCCTGTCTCCCCCACTATTCTCGGATAGGTTTTATACAATGCAAGATTATTTCCTATCGTCTGCCACAACTTTCTGAAAATGCCTGTACTACCTGTGAAGTGTAATCCTGCGAAATCAGGATGATTAAAGATCACTTCACCAGCCACATGTCCTTCTACGAATACAAGGTTTATCACACCATCCGGCAAACCGGCTTCAATCAATATTTCCATTATGACAGCTGCTGAATAAATCTGCGTCTCAGCAGGCTTCCATACTACTGTGTTCCCCATCAAAGCAGGAGCACATGGAAGATTGCCGGCAATAGACGTAAAATTGAAAGGCGTCAAAGCAAAAACAAATCCCTCCAGAGCCCGATATTCCATTCGGTTCCATGTCATCGCCGGACTGATAGGCTGCTGGCCATATATTTCCACCAAAAATTGTGCATTGAATCTGAGGAAATCACAATATTCAACCACACTATCTATCTCAGCCTGATATATATTTTTGCTCTGCCCCAACATTGTCGCAGCATTCATCCTTGCACGATATGGGCCTGCAAGCAAATCTGCAGCTTTGAGAAATATTGCTGCCCGGTCTTGCCAGGGCATATTCTCCCATGTCGGTTTTGCTTTAAGCGCGGCCTGGATAGCTTGCTTGACATTTGCACTTCCGCCTTTGTTGTATCTCCCCAAAATATGCTTGTGATCATGCGGTGGTCTGATCACCTTTTTCTCATTACTCTCTACCTTTTTACCTCCGATGTACATCGGGATGTCGGGTGATTCACTTTTCATCTTCCTGATCATCGCGATCAATTGCTCTCGTTCAGGCGACCCTTTTACATATGACTTGACCGGTTCATTGTGAATAGCCGGAAGTTGGAATATTGCATTCGACATGATAATGGTTTATACAGATTTTGAAAACAAATTTGATGATCCTTTAGTATTGTACACTTTCAGGTAAGAAAGGTCTTGCATTACCTCCACCTTTGATAATCTCACGCACAATAGTTGAACTAATATGGGCATACTCAGGTCCGCTGATCAGGAAAACAGTCTCAACGTTGTCCCCGACAATATGGTTTATCTGGCTAATCGTTTTTTCATAATCGAAATCAGATGCATTTCGGATACCCCTGATGATAAACCTCGCCTTTACTTTTTTACAATAATGCACGGTCAGGCCCTGAAATGTATCCACCCTCACCCTTGCTTCATCAGAAAACACTTCCTCAATCCACTTTTTCCGGTTTTCTAATTCAAAAAGGGTTTGCTTCTGGGAATTTATACCGATTGCAATGATAATTTCATCAAACAGAGGTAAAGCCCTCTTAACCAAGTCAATATGACCTACAGTAATCGGATCGAATGATCCCGGGAATACGGCTTTACGGCTCTCTTGCATAAGATTTGAATAAACGATAAATGACAACTACAAATATCACACCTTCCGGTGGATTAATATATTTGTTAGGAAGTCATCGTCGTAGCCGGATTCGTATTAGACCACGTTATCAAAAATGGACTTAGCATGAGAATGAAAAGCAGTATCATCAATACTTCAGCCGAAAATATATACCACGGCCAGCTACCCAAAAAGTTGAGAATTGTGTCGCTGCCGGGTTTCGCCATTGTATAGGAATAATTACTTTGAAGTATCATATTGATGACATGAATACTTACCAGGTAAACCTGCAAATAGATCACTGCATTCCACATGTCTTGCCAGGAAATCTTTATGCGCATGACCAGTATGCTATATATAACAGCTGATACAATACCTCCATGCTGTATAAAATACCTGAAAAATTCAAATGTTGGGAAGCCGCTATGAAGTTCAGGCGTAATCAAGGCCTGCAATGTGCCCCCTAAAACCCAGAAATATAAGATGCCCAACCATTTGCGATTTTGCTTAAAGATCACAAATGGTAATATCAAGGCTACAAGATCACATAGAAACAATGGCAGGTCATTCAACACGTCAAATGTATGCGTGATCAGTCTCATACCGGAATCAAGAATAAGAAAACCAAATGATGCTGTTGCAATGGTTAATCCGATCCACATTTTTATATTTCCTTCAACTCTTTTTCCTGTTTTCACCGCGAAAAAAGTAAAGAGAATGAAGACTACAAGCGTCACTAAATGTTGAAGTGAAAAGGATTGAAATCCTATATCCATATTTAGTATTCTACCCAATTTAAAACACTGAAAAGTACCTTAAAAACAAGACTTTATTTATTTCTATCTTGTCCTGAAGTAAAATAATCATCACGATGCACACTTTTAAACTCGTAAATGTCCGCCACTTTTGTTGCCTCATCTTAACACTGATGACCACTTCTGCTTTTGCCGGAGAAGGGATGTGGCTCCCATTCCTGTTGAAGTCCCTCAACGAAACGGAAATGAAAGCCATGGGGATGAAAATGAATGCAGAAGATATCTATAGTGTTAATCAGGGAAGTCTTAAAGATGCGGTTGTTCACTTTGGTGGATTTTGTACAGCTGAAGTTATTTCTGATCAGGGATTATTGCTGACCAATCATCATTGTGGTTATAGCTCCATTCAATCTCATTCCACGCTGGAAAACAATTATCTAAAAAATGGATTTTGGGCACCTAATCAGGAATCAGAAATACCGAATCCAGGCCTTTTTGCGACATTCATTATCAGAATTGAAGATGTCACTGATCAGGTGATGAAAGGAATTAAAGATCAGATGAATGCAAATGAAAAGCAATCCATAATTGATGCCAATCTTACATTGGTCAGGACAAACACACCAAAAGAACAGTGGCAGGATGTGATGATCAAACCATTTTTTGAAGCCAATGAATATTATATGTTTGTGACCGAAACCTATAATGATATCAGATATGTAGGATCTCCACCGGAATCCATCGGAAAATTTGGAGCTGATACGGATAACTGGGTATGGCCAAGACACACAGGCGATTTTTCTGTCTTTAGAATATATGCAGGTCCTGACAATCGTCCTGCGGCATATTCACCGCACAACAAACCTTTAAAGCCAAGACACTTTTTTCCTATATCTCTTGATGGTGTTGCAGAAGGTGACTTCACCCTTGTTTTCGGTTTTCCAGGGAAGACAAATGAATATTTGCCTTCCTATGCTGTAGATCAGATTGAAAATGTCATCGATCCTGAAAGAATTGAAATAAGAAATATTTCGCTTGGCATCATGGACAAGCATATGCGTTCTGAGCCTGATGCACGTCTAGCTTATGCGGTTAAATATGCAGGACTTGCCAATTCCTGGAAAAAATGGATAGGTGAAGCTCAGGGTCTGAAGACTTCTCATGCCGTTCAGAAAAAGAAAAGTCTTGAACTCGATTTTATTGATGTACTACAAAGAAAGAAAAGCTTATGCAAAGAATATGGCGAAATACTTCCTTCGATGAAAAGACTCTATAAGGAACTAGACCCAGTCGTAAAAAACAGAACTTTATTAGCAGAAGTTATCGGTGGTAGTAACATAGAATTATTCCGCCTCACACTTTATGCTGACCGACTTGTCAATACGTTCAGACAAAACGGAGATGAAGGATATCAAAAAATAGCAGCACGAATCTTGGCTCAGCTGGATGATTTTTATAAAGATTATCGAAAGGATATAGATAAAGAAATTTTTGTTGCCTTGATTTCCCATCTTATATCTTCATTATCCCCACAATACTTACCTACAGATTTAGTGGGAAATAAAAATGAAGCCTTGGCCGACAAAATCTATTCGCAATCCATTTGGATATCTAAAGAGAGGTTATCAGAGTCTATCCAAAAAGGTGGTGCTTCATTTTCATCAGAAATGAATGATGATGTGGCTTTTCAACTTTTTGAACAATTAAAAAAAATAATGGATTCAGATCTTTCACCTGCATACAATGTATTGAATGATTCAATTCAGATTCAGCAAAAATCATACATGGCTGCATTGATGGAGGTGTATCCGGATCGCAGGTTTTGGCCTGATGCTAATAACACAATGCGTTTTACATACGGCCAGGTTGAGCCATATTCACCCAGGGATGGAATTGAATATAAAACCCAAACCTATCTGGATGGAGTCATGGAAAAATACAAACCTGGTGACTATGAATTTGATGTTGATCCACGCCTGATTTCACTTTATGAAAATAAGGACTATGGACCGTATGGGGAAAATGGAAAGATGCCTGTTTGTTTTATTGCAAGCAATCATACTACAGGAGGCAATAGTGGAAGTCCTGCCATAGATGCATATGGAAATCTGATCGGAATCAATTTCGACAGAGTCTGGGAAGGCACGATGAGTGACCTGTACTACGATAAATCTATTTGCAGAAACATCATGGTCGATGTGCGGTACATCCTTTTCGTCATCGACAAGTTTGCAGGCGCAGATCACCTTATAGCTGAAATGAAGTTAGTTCACCCAAAACATTCAGAATAGCTGACCCCTCCTTTATTTTTGAGTGTACGGACAGGTAGCGACCTATCCGTACGCTCAAAAATGACAGCGGTCAATGCTTCAGATTTGGGTCAGGATGACTGGATTTGAACCAGCGACCTCTAAGTCCCGAACTTAGCGCGCTACCGTGCTGCGCTACATCCCGGTGGGAGCCACCAAGCGGACTCGAACCGCTGACCCACGCATTACGAATGCGTTGCTCTACCAACTGAGCTACGGTGGCTTAACAAAAAGTCGGGACGACTGGATTCGAACCAGCGACCACACGCCCCCCAGACGTGTACTCTACCGGGCTGAGCTACGTCCCGAATACTTTTTGAAAGTGGGCGATAACAGGCTCGAACTGTTGACCTCAGCGTTGTCGACGCTGCGCTCTGAACCAACTGAGCTAATCACCCATTGAATGGGCGTCAAATGTACATATTTTCATTTTTTGTTCAGATTTAAATTGACAAATACCTCCGATTGAATCAATTTTGGCAAATCCCCCGATAATCCGTATTTTTTCAGCTCCAAAAGCCTATCGTTCAATACAATAACCATGCAAAGAATACTCATACTTACATTGCTATTGTCAGCATCTATTACTGTCTCTGGCCAGTTTACTATTCAGACTTCCAAGATTTTTGGGGGCAATTCACTCGATGAAGCAAAAGATATCGCCATCAATGCAGATTCTACAAAGATATTTATAGGCGCAAGGACCTTTTCCACTGATGGAGATATACCTGGCAACAATGGCGGATCTGACTACTGGATCCAAAAAAGTACTATTGATGGATTTCCGATCTGGAACCGTAATTATGGTGGTTTTGGAAATGATGATCTGACTAACGTCATGCCACACACCGACGGCGGCGTCATTGCTTTCGGAACTACACGAAATGACCAGGGTGTATACGGTACTCTCCTGGGACAGACAGGTGGTTGGCTGATGAGGACAAATAATAACGGTGACATTAGTTTCGGAGCCATTTTTGGCGGTACGATATCCGAAACCGCTGTCGATGCTTATCGTCATCTCTCCGGAAATGTGACCATGGCGTTGGAAGCAACTTCACTCGAACTTGACAATAAAGTCAATCATGGTGTATCAGACGTCTGGATTGTAAATGTTGACGCGATCTTCAATATTAAGTGGACAGCTTTAATGGGAGGTTCTTTAAAGGATACTCCTGCCGCTATTACATCGGATATCAATAGTAATATTTATGTGGCGGCTACCAGTGATTCTGATCTGTCAGGCCTTGATGCCAATGCCGGTGGTGCTGATGTATGGATATTCAAATTGGGTCCGCAAGGCAACCTATTATGGCAAAAGAATTTTGGCGGCTCCCTGGATGATGTAGCATCTGATATTCTTGTGCACAAGGATGGTGATGTTTACGTTACATGCCATTCAGCATCACAGGATGGAGATTTCGGTGTGAATTATGGTTCAAATGATATCTGGCTTATAAGGCTGGATAATGCTACTGGGAACACCAAGCAAATGGTTAGATACGGAGGCGGAGGTAATGACAATAATGCCAAACTTGATCGGTTTGGCTCAGATAAGTTGGTCATAGCCGCTACAAGTAGTAGTGATGATATTAATCTCAGTGGGAATAAAGGATTAACTGATGTTTGGATCTTAACCATTGATCTGAATGGAAATATAATTCATCAAATGAATTATGGTGGATCCGCAAGTGATCAGGCCATCGACATCATGGCGATTGATACAGTTTTTCACGTTTTAAGCACCACCCTTTCCACTGATAAAAATGTGCCTGTCAATACATTTAGTCAGCCGGATATGTGGTACATGACACTCAACACAAACTCACCACCATGCTCCGAACAATTCCAGTGCCTCCCCGACTCAACGCTGAATAACGAGATATTTCCTCCATCTACGGGTGTTCTCCTTTGTGTAGAAGGATGCAATGCAGGTCTTCAACCCGGACCATTTTTTCTTCAGGGTCCATGTTCAGATTTTGAAAATGCTACCGCATTCTATAAACTTACCACCGGGGCAAATGCGGATCTTCTAACATTGAGCGTGACCTCAAATGAATTTAATCAACCTCAAATAGGATTACTCAAATCAGTCAATTGTTCAAGTTTTACGCAAGTTAAATGCGCCACAGGTTCGAACGGATCAGTAGTGATGCAATATATTACTGTGGCTCCATTTACTACATATATTGTAGCTATTACAGACGCTGAAGGAAATGAAGGCGGTTTTGAATTCTGTGCCACTTCGATCCATGTTGAATTTTGTAATAAAAGAGATTCACTTTATGTAACGAATACTTCATTTGGTAGCCCCTTGCATGGTCCATATAAGCCTGGTGAAAAAGTTCAGTTCTGTTATGAATTAAAAGAGTGGAATAAACTCGAATGTAATGGGTTCCAGGGGTTGGTTCCTTCTTTTGGACCGGGTTGGGATCCAGCTGGTTTTGACATATTTGGCATGCCCATTAAGGTAGATTCAATGCTAGCTCCTGTGAGTAACAATGGATTCTGGGATTGGTACAAACTTGGGGACATCAGGTACAATATTTCCAATCCAATAAATGGATTTGATGGCGGGCAGGGAATGCCGGCAGGTTGGTATTTCACAAATCTCAATGATCCTCTTCCGAACTCAGGACCTGATGAAACTACAGGAGATATTTATGATTGTTTGCCTACTCCGGATAAGTGGAAAGTTTGCTTCACACTTCCTGCGTTAGAAGATTGCGTATCAAGTATGGATGCAAGTGTTAGTATGCGGACTTTTTCAGATGGTGAGATAGGTAGTCATGAAAGTCTGGCATGCGCCTATGATCAGCAGGAAACGTTTACCGCCAATATGGTCTGTTGCCTTCATCCGGGCATTGAAGTGATCACGGATAAAACTATATGCAGTAAGGATACTATTATTCTTATTCCACAGACGAATATCATGCCTCCGGTGACCTATTCCTGGATTGCCTATCCGGATAACGGCATTTCAGGCTCCTTTTCTCAAAATAATGCGCTGCAATTTTACCAGGTATTGACTAACAATACTTCAGATTTATTAAAAGTGCATTATGAACTATTGGCCATGGGATCCAGTTGTCAAACGAATCCAGTTGAATTTGATGTTTATGTGCGGCCTTTACCTACCGGACGAATAAGTCTGTCAGGACCGAACACGGTATGTGGTGGTTCTACTGTAACACTTAATTTTGATTGTACAGGTACACCACCTTACGCCATAGAGTTATTCAGAGACAATTTATTTTTTGCAAATGTCCTGAGTGAACAACCACACCTTGCTATTCAGATAGACCCTGAAATTACCAGCCGTTTCAGAATAGGAAGTATTCATGATGCACTTTGTCCCGGCGATGGGTTGGGTGTGGTAAATATTACGGTCAAACCAGTTGGTTCGACCGTCATTGATACATCTATTTGCCAGGGCCAGTCAATTGTAATCGGTACCCAGATTTTCTCTGAATCAGGAGCTTATTCAGTGACACTCAATAACGGTGCGGCCAATCACTGCGACAGTACCATTTCTCTTATGTTGAACGTAGTTCCTACCACAACGGAAACCATTGAACGGGAAATTTGTCACGGAGATACTGTTTTTGTTTTGGAAGTTCCGTATACAGAAACAACCGATCAGATCATTGAATATTTTACTCCGGAAGGATGCTCAAATTTTATCCATTTGACATTGACCGTGTATGACACGATTTATGATGAGATTGAACAGGCGATATGCTTCGGAGATACGTTGAATTTCTCGGGCACTGACGTTTATCAGACTGGAGATTATATTCATGTTGAAGAATCAAATCCAGGTTGTTTTCATAAAACAACTTTGCACCTCTCTGTCATGCCTGCGATTGTCATCAATGATCTATCTATCATCGGGGATAACGGAACCAATAACGGTGCTATTCTGGTCGAAATACTTGGTGGCTCTCCACCATATACATTCCTGTGGAATAATGCGAAGACTACTGAAAGTCTCTTTGGCGTACAACATGGTGCCTACATCCTCACGGTCACCGATAGCCAAGGATGTACGCAAAAATTCAATTTTGTTGTTCCCATGGTTACAGGAATTGATGATCCATCTGAATCTCAATTTGATTTAAAGATTTGGCCAACGATTGTTACCGGTGGTGAAAAATTAAATGTCTTCAGTTCAACTGGAAGTCATGTGGAGATAAAGAATATACAGTGGTGGGATGTGAATGGGCGTATGATTTTGATGTCAGATAAATTCACATCAGGCGTTCCTGTTTCGATTGATTCTCCATATGCAGTTTCTGGTAGCTTGTGTTTTGTCAGAATAACTCTAATGGATGGAAATTCATCCTGGTTTAAAGTCATCATTCAGTAACAAACGACATCCAGACAAAAGGAAAGGGATCCATTCACCAATGATGATGTATGAATCCCTTATCCAATTGTGCTTTCTCTCATCTCAAGTTGGTTCATCCTGCATTCTTCCGAATACGCGGATATCATAAAATGATTCTGCACTGCGCCGATTTTATTGACTATTAAGTCACCCGGCACTGGGGCTATGACCACTAGGTCACCCCTTGTCATGACCACCATTACGTAACGGATATACTCATTTTTACCGGAGGTAATTATTTTCTACCACGCCACTCGCAGATGAAGTGATTCAATCATACGAATATGGAAAAGGCGAATCTGACTTTTTAATTTTATTCCTGTTCTTTATCAGGAAGAATATAAATATAAATTGATTATGAATAAAATGCAAATATTTCCGGTATAAATTTTCAACATTGTTATCAACATGCAGCCCTGATAATATCCAGGAATCCTGCAGAACTCAAAGAAGCACCACCGACTAATCCTCCATCAACATCGCCCTGAGAAAATAATGTTTTTGCATTGTCAGCTTTTATACTCCCGCCATACAGGATTTTTGTTGTCTCACTTACCACTTTATTGTAACGAACAGCAATCTTATCCCTGATAAACATGTGCATTTCCTGGGCTTGTTCGGGAGAAGCAGTCCTGCCGGTACCAATAGCCCAAATAGGTTCATAAGCAATACAAACTTTAGCAAACTCATCTTCATGAAGATGAAATAAACTTTCTTCCAATTGCTGATGAACAAAAATATTTTGCGTCTCTGATGTTCTTATATCCAACGGTTCTCCGCAACAAAAAATCGGAAGCAGACCTGAAGCAAGTACGGTATTCATTTTAAGTTTTACTATTTCATTATTCTCATGGAACAGTTGCCTTCTTTCGGAGTGACCTAGTATCACATAGTTTACCCCCAGATCGTTTAACATATCCACTGAAATTTCTCCAGTGAAGGCGCCTGACTTTTCCTGATGACAATTCTGTGCAGCAATGCAAATCTCAGTGCCTTTAGCTTTTTTCACAAGCATTGGAAGATGAGTAAATGGAGGTGCGATAATCACTGTGCAATTCAATAGCCCTGGTAGATTATTCAATATCTCATCCACCAATTTTTCACCTTGAGTGACAGTGGTATTCATTTTCCAGTTTGCGGCTACTATCTTCTTACGAGTTTCGTTCATTGACATTATATTCTCCTTAAATGATTAAATTTTTAATATTTGACAAAGATACTCGTCTCCTTACCGGGATCAGCTTGTTCGTAAGGTAATTCTTCTGATTTTATAGGAGTGCAGGATCTCCAATTCATTCGTGCGGACAGCGTTCTTTGGTGTGATTTTTGCCTTAGAGGACTCTAAAGCTTAAATTTTGCAAAAACTCCAAATTAGGCTACTTTAACCCTATTATTTTACAGGAAAGTTAACTTATCGATACTAAATGGGGTTTAAACCGGTTTTGACTTAACGTATACATCTTCTGAATCCTCGATTTCTACAGCCACCAATGCCAAAGGATAATAGTTTAAAATCCAATCGTTTTATTCACCGCGATATCAGCTGGTTGTATTTCAATTATCGTGTACTCCAGGAAGCAAAGGATCCAAATGTTCCTCTTCTCGAAAGAATAAAATTTCTTGCCATTTACAGTAGCAACCTTGATGAATTTTTCAGAGTACGGGTTGCAAATCATCGAAATTTGTTACGCGTTGGAAAAAAGACAATGCGTCAATTGGATTATGATCCTGAAGCTGTACTCCTCAGTATCCAAAAAATAGTAAGCGAACATGCCGAAGAATTCAGTTTGATCTTTATGGAACAAATTGTTCCGGAATTAAAACGGCATGATATTCATCTCGTACTACGTGAAGATCTTACCCAGGAACAGGAAGCATTTGTTGACACTTTTTTCCAGGACAATTTACTTCCATTCGTACAGCCCGTATTACTTGTTAAGGAAAAAATAAGGCCCTTCCTCAATAATGCTGCCCTCTATCTCGCTATTGCTATGAAGGATAAGGAAGATCAGTCCAATCAGCATCATTATGGCATCATCAAAATTCCTTCGGATCATCTTCCCAGGTTTATTGAGTTGCCTACTAACAAGCCGGGACATGAACTTATCATGCTGGATGACATTGTACGACATAGTGTCATGTGGCTCTTTCCCGGTTATCAAATCCTTGATACCTATTCTATTAAACTAACCAGAGACGGAGAACTCTATATCGATGATGAATATCAGGGAGATTTAGTAAAAAAAATAAAATCAAGTTTAGCAAAACGCGATGTCGGACCGGCATCAAGACTAGTCTATGATAAAACTATTCCAACAAGCTTTCTTCACTACCTGATGGATGTCCTTAATGTAGAAAAATTGGGCTTGTTTCAGGAAGGAAGGTATCATAACAATTTTGATTTCTTCAATTTCCCTTCATACGGCAAAACACATCTGAAAGATCAGCCATTGCCTCCCATGGCTTATGCCCAGTTTGCAGACGTGGAATCGATATTTGAACCTATCCGTTCATCAGATCACCTGATTCACATTCCCTACCATAAATACGAACCGGTCATTCAGTTTTTTGAACATGCCGCCAGAGATCCGAATGTCACGCATATCAAAATTGTACAATACCGTGTAGCACCCAATAGCCGGATCATGGATGCATTAATTAATGCTGTGAAATCAGGTAAGCAAGTATATGCGTTTATTGAGGTGAAAGCCCGATTCGATGAAGAAGCCAATCTACGATGGGGTGAACAGTTGGAACGAGCTGGTATTGTGGTACGTTACAGCTTTCCGGGCCTGAAAGTCCATAGTAAAATTGCATTGGTCAGAAGAATTGAGAAAGATGGCCCTCAACTTTATTCTTATTTAAGTACCGGTAATTTTCATGAAGTCACTGCTAAAATATATAGTGATCTTGGATTGTTTACATCAGACCCAAGGATCACACACGAAGTAGCCCGTATTTTTTCATTTCTGGAGACTGTAAAATTGCCAAATGAGGACTTTAAGCATTTGCTGGTAGGTCAGTTCAATCTCAGAAAGGCGTTGACACAATTGATCGATTTTGAAATGGCAGAGGCATTGGCGGGAAGGAAGGCTTCTATCCGGCTTAAACTCAATAGCCTGCAGGATGAAGAGATGATTGAAAAGCTGTATGCCGCAAGCGATGCAGGAGTCAAAATAGAATTGAATATTCGGGGTATCTGCTCACTGGTTGCCGGAAAGAAACACCTGAGTCAGAATATCAACGCATTTAGTATTGTTGATCGTTTTCTCGAACATAGCCGGATTTTTATTTTCCATCACGGAGGTGAGGAGATTATGTACCTGTCTTCCGCTGACTGGATGGAACGTAATCTTTCGTTCAGAATTGAGACAAGCTTTCCGATTTATGATCCCAGATTGATAGCCGAGATCAAAGACATCCTCAATATTCAAAGTAGTGATAACGTGAAATCCAGATCGTTGAATTACAATGAAATCAATGAATACAACCGTCATGGATCTGATCTGGCTATCCGCTCTCAGTATGAGACCTATTTTTATCTCAGACGTAAGAATGAAGAGGCACTTAAACTGATGAATCCCGAATAATTAAATATTTTATTCAGGGTATACCATGTAGAATTTGACCTCAGGTTCTATGCATCTTCGTCTCCAATTAGAATTTATCCCAATGCAACTGATCAAAAATACCGGATCACTGTCAATCCGGCGAAATACACATATGAGATCACTACTTGTTGAATATCCAAGAGTGGATACAAGAAGTAATGTATTAGCTGTTTTGATTGATTTGCAGAAAGTCAATATGAAGATTAATCTTCCTGTACTGTCAGCGGATACAACCGGTATTGAATTGAAATTTCCGACATGGCTGACGGGTATGTTTTACCTGAAAATTCAGGATGGAGAACAATCCTTCCAAAAGAAGATTGCCATTCAATAGAATGGACAACAACTGATAAGGGTAAACCCTGAAATAAAAAATTAGGTGTTTTCGTCCATGTTTGAGCCTAAATTATAAGTGACCTTTACAATGTTGATCGTTCAGAAAAGTTAGAACGAATACGTAAAAAGTAACTACAGATCAGGATCAATTTTATTGACAACTGATTAAAATTAATAAAGGGGTGAGACTTGCCGGGGTAGCCAAAGGGTGATACCGGCATTTTTTTTGTCCTTACGTGAGATTATGCATTAGACATGAGTTCTGCCATCTTCTCCCACTCTACCATGAGTTTCTCCAATTCCTTCTTTTTTGCTTCATACTTGCTGACGTAATTGAAAAAGTCATTTGATTTATAAAAATCAGGATCTGCGAGTTTTACTTCATTTTCTTTGATTACAGATTCGCATCCGGCGATATCTTTTTCAATCTGTGAAAACCGGCGTTGCATATTTTTTTTCTCCTGTGGACTTATCAATTCTGCTTTCTTAGCAGGTGTTTCTTTTATTTCTTTCCTGGATTCTTTTGCTTCAAGCTTCACTTTTGATTTATCCTCCACAGCCTGAGCACGAGCAATGGTGAGCGCGTCCAAATTTTCAATTCCTTTCTTAACCAGCATTTCATCGATATCCCCAAGGTATTCTTTGATCTGACCACCACCAAACTCAATCGTCCTGGACGTAAGTCCGGTTAAAAAATCTCTGTCATGCGATATGATGATCAGTGCCCCCGGATATTCCATGAGCGCATCTTTCAATCTTTGCTTGGCCTGAATATCTAAATGGTGTGTAGGCTCATCCATGATGAGCAGATTTGTTTGTGAAAGAATCATGCATGCTAATGCTAATCTCGCTCTTTCTCCTCCTGATAATACGGAAACCTTCTTATCGGCATCCTCACCACTGAATAAAAAGGAACCTAAGATGGCTCTTACTCTGGTCCTAACCTCTGGCGCAGCTTTCTCCTCGATCGTTTGCAACACAGTCTTCTTAGGATCGAAAAGCTCAGTTTGATTCTGTGCATAATATCCGATAAGGACATTTTCTTTTACATCTAAAATGCCTGTGGATGGTGTAGATGTTCCTGCGATCATTGTGGCCAGAGTAGTCTTTCCCTGTCCGTTTTGTCCTACGAAAGCAATCTTTTCTGATCGTTCCAATTCAAAATCAACATGATTGAGAACTTCTTTCGGACCGTAATTTTTGGACAGGTCTGATATCTTAACCATCAGTCTTGGCGCACGATCCAAAACCGGAAATCTTACTTTCATCGTTGACCGATCTTCCTCTTCCAATTCAATCACATCGATTTTTTCGAGTTGCTTTTCAAGGGATTTGGCCATGCTGGCTTTGGATGCTTTGGCCCGGAACCGATCGATCAGCACCTGCTTTCGCTCCATATCTTTCTGTTGATTCTGGAAAGATGCAAACTGAATTTCTCTCAGCTTTTGACGCTCCTCCATAAACTTAGAATATGGAAGCGGGAGATCATAAATTTTTCCAAGAGAGATTTCAATGGTCCTGTCTGTCAGTTGATCTAAAAATCGCTTATCGTGGGAGACAAGTAAAATACCTGTTGATGAAGCTTTCAGATATTTTTCAAGCCAGATGATGGAAGGCATGTCAAGATGATTCGTAGGCTCATCAAGCAGAATAAAATCAGGGCGACTCAATAGGAGTTTGGCCAATTCCACACGCATTTGCCAACCACCTGATAACTGAGCGATGGTCTTATTAAATGTAGATTCATCAAAGCCTAATCCTTTCAGCACCTTTTCAATATCCCCTTCAATTGTCTCAGCTCCATGATGATCCAGCTCCATATACAATTCATGCATACGCTGACTCAGATGAAGTATTTCTTCTTCATCTGTGATTGTTTGTAATGAATGTCCGATAGCGTCAATCTCGGCATTGATCTCTCTCACCTTATCGAAAGCTGAATATGCAGCCTCCATGACGGTCAGATTCGGATCAATAGAAATTTCCTGTTTCAGATAGGCAAGCTCTGCAGGTCGGTCAATAATACCTGAATCGGGCTCACCTAATCCGGCTATGATTTTAAGTAAAGTTGACTTTCCAGACCCATTCCTGCCGATCAGGGCAGCTTTTTCACCATATCTCAGCGCAAATGATACATTATCAAGCAATGTCCTGTCCCCAAAAGTCAATTTTACATCCTTCACTAATAACATAGCTGCAAAGGTACGACCGAAAAGGCAGAATGCTTCGACCACCTTGTACTCATCCTCATGCTTTGGTTCGACTTTCTATCACCCAACCTTGTGCTTCAGCTCACCAACCACAGCAACCAGGTAGAAGAGGTAGAAGGGGCAGAATGGGCAGAAGAAGTGGAATGCTTCGATCACCCTGCATTCATCTTCGAACTTTGGTTCGACTTTCTCTCACTCAACCTCGTGCTCCAGCTCACCAACCGCAGCTCAGCAACCAGGCAGAAACGGCCAATTGAGCATTCCACCATCTTACCCCGTCTAATTTCCTTCCGGAAATTCTCTCCCCTGTGTGCTGCGCAACCCCGGGGTAAAGAACCCCGAAATTCAATCGCCCCGGGGTTTTTATTGCTATGTTCTGAAGGAACGAGCTTAACAAAACACAGGGGGGAGAATTTTCCAATGAAAATTCGATGGGGTAAAGGCAGGCGGACGAGGCAGAAGAGAAAAGAATTCTAATTCAGATTAGGCTGCTCAGGAAGCTGTGCCAGTACGCTGAACACATCGCCCTTGTGATGCATGACCTGGTTCCAAAGCCTGGTTGGCTTGGACTTAAACAGGTAATTGGCATGCATCTCAGATGGTATCCACGATTTTAGATCAAGCTCTTCATTCAATTGGCCGATACCCCAGCCTGAATAGCCTACAAAAAAGCGGATATTCTCTTCTTTGACCAGTTCCTGTGTGATCAGGAATTTTAATTTCTCAAATTCCCCTCCCCAATAGACACCTGGCCCAATCTCAGTGCTTCCATCCAGGAGCATCCCCACATTGTGCATATAGTGAATAGTATTAGTAGCCACCGGGCCGCCATAAAAAGCAAAAGATTCAATTTGAGGAAAGTCTTCTACTAATTCAGATATTTTGACCGTGAGTGGTTTGTTGATAATAAAGCCAACCGTGCCTTCTTCATCATTGTGGTCTGTAACCAGTACTACGGATCTTCTGAAATTCGGATCCTGCATGAAAGGCTCAGCGATCAATATGCTGCCGGTATGAACATCAAATTTCATCATTTATTCAAACGATGTGATAATAGCTTCTTTGTGTATTTTCCGAACAAATCCTCCTAATACTTTGCTTCCAAATTCTACATATTCTGTTATTCCTTCTGCTCGCATGTTCTCAATTGTCGAAGTCCACAATACAGAAGATGTAAGTTGACCTATCAGCTTTGATTTTATTTCATATGGATCTTGTGAAGCATTGGCATCTGCGTTTTGATAAATCGGAACTGAAGGTTTTTTGAATTGCATAGAATTGACAGCCTGTGAAAATAATTCTACTGCCGGCTCCATCAATGGAGAATGGAATGCACCTCCAACTGATAACATAATAGCACGTTTTGCACCGGCTTTTTTACAAGAATCTGCTGCTAGTTCTACAGCTATTGTTTCACCAGATATCACCACCTGACCTGGACAATTAAAATTGGCTGCAACGACTATTCCCGGTGTTTCTTCACATATCTGTCTGACGATATCATCATCAAGACCCAGTATAGCAGCCATTGTACTTTCAGTCAATTCACATGCCACCTGCATCGCTCTGGCTCTGGCATCGACCAGTCTTAAACCTGACTCAAAGTCTAAAGCCTCCGCAGCTACAAGAGCTGTAATTTCTCCAAGAGAATGTCCGGCAACAGCAGTAACCATATCATGCTCTTTTGACTTGTATGTGGCGTAACTATACAGGAAAACTGCAGGTTGGGTGATCTCCGTTCTTCTGAGTTCCTCTTCTGCACCATGAAACATCAGGTTTTTCAAGCCATAACCTAATATCTCATCTGCCTGATCAAAATAAATCCGAACCTCACGATTAGATTCATACAATGCAGCACCCATACCTGAAAGTTGGGAACCCTGACCCGGAAAAATGAATGCTCTCTTTGTTGTCATTAACTAAGATCTGATGAAATCAAATGTAAGAACTCATTACGAGTCTCAACCTTATTAAATTGACCTGTGAATGCTGATGTTGTCGTAGTTGAATTTTGTTTTTGAACTCCACGCATCATCATGCACATATGTTTTGCTTCAATGACGACTGCACATCCCAAAGGTTTGAGCGTTTCATCGATACACTGAAGTACTTCATGTGTTAACCTTTCCTGAACCTGTAGTCGTCTTGAAAAAATATCAACCACTCTCGGGATCTTACTGAGGCCTACTATCTTCCCATTAGGGATATACGCGATGTGCGCTTTACCAAAAAACGGAAGCATATGATGTTCGCACATCGAATAGACTTCGATTCCTTTCACAATGACCATTTCGCTGTATTCCTCTTCGAACATGGCGGACAACAGAACCCTGCTTGGATCAATGTTATATCCATTTGTGAGATAGTGAAGAGCTTTTGCGGCGCGTTCAGGTGTTTTGATCAAACCATTTCGGTTTACATCCTCACCAATTTGTAAGAGCAATCCTTCATAATGGTTTTGCATTATCTGGATTGATTCCTGAGCATTCAGCTCATCCTGTTTGTTTTTAACCATTAATTTTTAGTAGCTAAGTGGTCGAAAGATATACTTTTTGAAGACTGATTTAAAACCAAAACATCGCAATAACCCGGGACATTTAGGTTTGGTTCACCCTTTTCTTCAATAAGGATTGAAAACAAAGGTGTCATGAGAAAGTTGACTGCAAAAAACTTCCTTAATCTCAATAAAGCCTATTGTTCTCGCCCTTAGACGATTGAATTAGCAAGAATTGGACGACAATGTCGCATCTTATCTATTAATGTCCATTTAAACCCTTGGCCTGTCTACCTTTGCAGAATGGCCAGATTGCTGAACCGAAATCTTCTTTTTCGCCTCATGCAGATATTGCAGAAACCCTGGTTTTTGCATGTTCTGTTCTGGATTATGGTTTTCGGGATGATGCTCATGGCCGGATCAACGAATAGTGGCTCTCTGATGGAGATCACCCGAAAACTAATCAACCTGGCATTCTATATCCTTGTCGTATATGTGAATCTCGGGTACCTGATACCCAGGTTTCTGAGCCAGAAGAATTTTATGACGTATTGTCTTCTGCTTCTGGCTATGGTTGCGGTTTTTACCCCCATCATGGTGCTTCTTCTTTACATCACTACGGCGGAAGTAGAACCCAGAGAATATTTAATCATGAATCAGCAATGGATTTTTCTATTGTTGTTCATGATTGCTGGAGGATCAACTGTCATAAAGATCATCTCCGACTGGCAGCGGCATCAACGGGATCGAAAGGACCTTGAAACACAACGGATGCAGTCTGAGATCAAATTCCTGAAGTCACAGATCAATCCTCATTTCCTGTTTAATACGCTGAATAGTCTCTATGCATTGACGCTCAAGAAATCGGATAAGGCCCCCGAGATCGTGATCAAGCTATCTGAAATGATGCGGTATATGCTCTATGAATGCAATGAACGCCGCGTGCCATTACAGAAAGAAGTGAATTATATCGAAAACTATCTGGCTATGGAAAAACTTAGACAGTCTGGGCATGCAGATATTCAGTTTAAAGTCGAGGGCATGATTTCGGATCAGACTATTGCTCCTCTGATCTTCATACCTTTTCTGGAGAATAGTTTTAAACATGGCATCAACCATCAGATCAGTGACGGTTATGTCCACGTCGTCATGAAAGTATTGGATGAGAAACTATTGCTGAGGATACTAAATAGTAAGCCAAATCAGGCTGTAATTCCTTTTGAAAAACAGAATGGTGGTATCGGGCTGGCTAATGTTCGTCGAAGACTTAGCCTACTCTACCCAAATCAGTATAAATTGGACATTGAAGAGAGTGATAAGGAACATATTGTGGAGTTGTCGCTTGATTTGTCTAACTAAATCAATAGGCAATTTGGCAATTGGCAAAATGTATCCGTTTCGCTTCGGCTTCGCTCAGCGACCGGAAGAGTGAAACCTAAAGAAATTTCGGCTTCGCTCAATTGTTAATTCCGTTTCGCTTCGACTTCGCTCAGCGACCGGAAGAGTGAAACCTAAAGAAATTTCGGCTTCGCTCAATTATTGATTCCGTTTCGCTTCGACTACGCTCAGCGACCGGAAGAGTGAAACCTTAAGTAATTTCGGCTTCGCTCAATTATAAAATTGAACTTTAAAATAAAATAAAAGATATGAACACTCTTATTATAGATGATGAACCTCTTGCACTGGATGTGTTGGAAACCTATATTTCGAAAATTCCGGAATTGAATCTGGTGGCGAGGTGCTCTAATGCACTTGAGGCTAATGAATTGTTGCGTAAGCATCAGATAGATTTGATATTTCTGGATATACAGATGCCGCAGATGTCCGGAGTGGATCTTATCAAGGCGCTGCCGAATCCTCCTCTTTTTATCTTCACTACGGCTTATAGTAATTATGCTCTTGAGGGGTATGAGTTGAATGCGATTGATTACTTGTTGAAGCCGATTTCACTTGACAGGTTTATGAAAGCGGTGAATAAAGCGCTTGAACAGTTCGAGTTGCGTCACAGAGAGGATGCGTCTGCAGAAGCCGCAGTACATGGAATGGAAGGCGCAGATTTCTTTTTTGTGAAAGCAGATAAGAAGCTGGTCAAGATTAAATATGATGAGATTCTGTATATCGAAGGGCTGAAAGATTACGTCATCATCCGTTTGGAAGTAGGGCGCGTCGTCACGTTACAGACGATGAAGAGTCTTGAGGATAAATTGCCCATGAGCAAGTTTAAACGAATACACCGATCATATATCGTATCGATAGATAAGATTCATGCTGTAGATGGAACCTCCGTAGATGTCTTTGAAAAAGGAGCCATTAAACAACTTCCTATCGGAAAGAATTATAGGGATGAGATTCTCGAGATCGTCAATCGGAATAAGCTGTAACTCCTAGAAATAAGTATTCGTATCCCTTCGTGAGGCGTGAGTCGTCAGACGTGAGGTAATGCCGTGGTTGGAATTATAAATCCTCCGGGAAAGAAAATGTATTCGGTTTAGGAAGATTTTTGTTGGACCCCTTCAGGGTCAAAACTCCATGTATTTCATTATACCACGGGTTGCACCCGCGGCTAATAATGTGAGATCCCTTTGGGATCAAAAAACAACTTAATTCTCAGTTTGCTGTAGGCTGTTACCCATAGTTAATAAATTAATACGGTGATCGGTTATTGCTTTCCCATGATCGGAGTTTGCTCCAACCACCTCTCAAGTCCCCTCGTGGATGCAGGAGCAAACTCCTGCATCGGCAAAATATGCCGTGGATGGAGTTTTCTCCAACCACCTCGCAAGTCCTCGTGGATGCAGGATCAAACTCCTGCATCGGCACATAGTTCTGCTATGCCGTAGAGTTTGATAAGAAATAAAATTGTAAATGTGGAAATAAAATTCCCAGGATGCTGAACTCTAACACTGGGAAGAGTCAAGAAAAATAAGTCCCCCTATTCAGGGGCAGGGGCTAAAAACCCGCCTTACCTAATCACCGAAAGCAATTGAGATATCACACCTTCAGTATGATTGACCTGGATATAATACATCCCCATCGAAAGAGTGCTTACATCTAACTGGTAGTGTTTCTGATTGATATCATTGTATGTCCTGATCACACGTCCCTGAGGATCGATCAGACTGATAGACTTGATGGCAGTCTTTCCATTGATGTGAACATCTACTATATCATGAGCAGGATTAGGATAAACCAGGAGATTGTATTTGTTTTGATTGATGTCATGAAGATTGTAGGTAAGCATGACTTCATCACCATCGATATCATACATTGTCCCGTCATTATCCATGGCAGTCCCACCATTAAGAGTGATAGGGATTTGAATTAAATCACCATCAGTTTTGAAGCCTTCTGCATCATCTTCGATAATAAATGTTGTTGTAGCAATAACACCAAATCCACTTGCACCGTTTCCATTAGCTCTTGAAAATCCAGCATCTATCCTACCATCCCATGGAACTTTACCTAAAGAAATAAAAGGTGCGCCTTCAGCTAACCAGGAATCCTGATGAAAATCAACAGTCACGCTGGAAGAATCTACAAATCCATTTGGTAAATTGACAGAGAATTTAGCTCCTTTCATATCAATGACCGGATGAGCTGCATTTCCAAAAACAATATCTAGTACAACTAAATCTCCGGAATCAAGAGAAAACTGAACAGGAACTATGGAAAATTGATAAGGTAATTTTTGCTGTACATCTCTGACTACAACATCGTGAGTTCTTAAATAATATTGACTTATGATATCAACATCCGCACTTGTAACTGTGCCATCTCCATTGGCATCCAGATACTCTGTTGCATTACCACTTTCGTTAGAAGGTGACCATGAAGATGCATGTTGTCCAAACCATGTTGCCGGATCACCATAGGATCTTATTGGGCCCGAGCTACCTAATTTATTGCCCAGTGTCAACAAGTCACTCATATCTACCCTGCCATCCTGATCAGCATCACCCGGCCAAACGCATCCAACTGTACAAGGACAACTTTCAGATTCTGGCGCAGCGATCACATCCATATCTACCTTTACGAGATAGCAGAGATTACTTGGCTGTATACAATAGTAATATTCAAAATGATCTGACCCTGTATATCCGGGCTCAGGAGAATATACAATCATATTATAGCTCTCAATTGTATCACATGGTAAATTGATCTGTTGAAGACCGGCATTATTCACTAATGTTCCGTGAGATGGATCCTGACTGATGATGTATGAGAAATCAGTGTATTCAATAGGATAATCAATCGTAAGGGGTAGTTCTTCTGTAGTCTGGAGTTTATATGTAAACACATTGTCCGGCTCGAGATCAGTAACATGTATATAAACTGTAGCTGATTCACAGATTGTATCCTGGTAACAGGTTGTATATGTGAATTTGTCAACTCCTCTGTAACCTGTATTTGGAGAGTATGTATAAACTCCATTACTCACTTCAGACAGAACGCCTCTGGCAGGATTTGTATGTGAGCTTACATCATAATGAAGGAGATCATTATTAAGCACATTAAAGGTCACACTCAATCCCGGACGAACATAAAACTTATCGTCACGAGCGTTATAATTAATGGGCTTATTGTAAACCGTAATAGTATAATTTCTGAGTACCAAATTTGATAAGCCTAACTGGAAGGTATCCTGTCCGACATATCCGGCATCAGGTGTATATGTCCATCCGATATCGCTTGTTGCTTCAAGCATACCGTGTAATGGCTCAATATCAACATCAAATGAATCAAATGGAGTTAGTACTTCAAGATTTTCAGTATTGAGTAAATATTTCTTATAGAAAACTTGGTCTTGTTGAGAAGGATCATGTACAAGAACATGTACATTTCCCTGACCACAATTGCCGAATGAATCGCAGGCAATATATTGTATCCAGGTATCCCCTTCAAAATCAACATTTGGTGAAAACAGAATGGCATCTCCTGTGGCATTGACTATGGCAGTACCTGCATTTGATATGGAAACACTTGACAATGTCAGAGCACCTGTAGGAATTGAGTCATTATCAAGCACCTGTAATGGAAACTCGACGGCACCTTTAGCAACAACATATTTATCTGGTCCTGCTACTACAACTTCATTTGAGAGATTGAACCTGTACCATCTGGTCACAGGATGCATGGGCGCAGCTAGCGTATAGTAAGAAACTATGTAATCTGTGCTACCAATCGCTCCTGCTACCGGTGTAAAGGTTACCTTTAAGGTGTTACCATTACTTCCCTGGGTGATACTTGCGTTTCCAAATTGGGCACCGGGAGTTTGTCCAGGTACTGAACCGAAAGCATAAGTGGTTGATCCTGAGAATTGATCGGTGTAAACAGAGCCTGAATTCTTTAGATTGACATTGATGGGATCACCTAATTGGCCACTAATCCATGTCGAGAACATGAATGAGAAACTAACTACCAAAAGGGTCTGTAATCGGTACAGATTCTTCATTTTTGGTTAAGATGAATGGACAATCACTTAATTTGCTGGCACCAAGATACAACTTCTTCCCAGAGACTTAAAGAATAAGTGAGAAAATTACATATTTTTTTAATCATATTATTAATCAATTGATATTCAATCGATTAACATAGATTGAAAACAGGGATTAGCTAAAATTACCTTAACAAATAAAAAATATTGGCATGCTTTACATTCTGTTAACGAATGATTTATAAAGCAAATTATATTATATATATATTTGACTGATGCGTGGAACAAAACTATATAATGCACTCGTGCAATTAAATGGATATGAACTTAACAGACTTCAAAGATTTGTTATGAGTCCATATTTTAATCAAAACGATGCAATTACAAAGTTGTTCATATGGCTTAAGGATGATTTAAAGGAAGATAAAGGGTATGATATTTCAAAAGAAGAATTATGGATTTTATGCTTTGACTCCAAGGATAAATTCAATGACGGCAGATTCCGAAAATTACAAAGTGACTTATTAAAGCTAGTTGAAGAATATTATGCGCAAGAGGCTTTTGAAGCTAATCCAATTCATAAAGCCAAATATTTACTTGATTCCATTTATGAAAAGAGTCTTGAAAATCTTCAAAGCGGAGTAATAAAAACAGCACAACGATTGTCAGAGGAACAGGTTTTAAAACCAGCTTCATTCTATTATTTCAAATATGAAATTGAACAAAGTACTTTCAATCTTAATCGGCATATTATTGAACGAAGTACTAAATCAAATATTGAACAGATCGCAGAAAATCTTGATCGATTTTATTTAGCAGAAAAACTCCGATATTATTGTACAATATTAAATCACAAGCATCTGGCTGCTCTCGACTACAAGATGTTATTTATTGACGACATTATTAGACATGTTGAGGAGCACGATTACAATGATATTCCGCCAATCCAAATTTACTATCAAATTTTATTAACATATAAAAAACCAGAAGATAAAAAGCATTACGATCAACTGAAAATTTTAATTGACAAATACATTTCTTTGTTCCCTGAATTTGAAGCAAAAGAAATCCTGGATGCTGCTTTAAATTATAGCTTAAAAAGAATGAATGCAGGCGAAACAGCTTACATAAATGAAACTTTTGAGTTATATAAAAATTTTCTTGAAAGCGGAATTCTTCTAGTTAAAGGTCAAATAACACCCTGGTCCTTTAAAAATATTGTCACAACTGGATTGCGTTTAAACGAATTTGATTGGATAGAAAAATTTATACAAAATTATAGTCATAAACTTGATCCAAAATTAAGAGTTAATGCGATTACTTTTAATATGGCTCAGTTTTATTTTTATAAAAGGGATTACACCCAAGTGATACGGCAGCTTAGCCAAGTGGAATATGACGATATGACTTATAATCTTAATTCCAAAACATTACTCATGGCCAGTTATTATGAACTTGATGAAATTGAAGCATTGGGTTCATTGCTTGATACTTTCAGGATATATTTAAGTCGAAATAAAGAATTGCCCCAAGTCCGAAGAAAACACTATCTTAATACAATTAGTATAGTGAGAAGGCTCTCCAAAATTGCTTCAGGTGATAAAAAGGAAATTGATAAACTTAGAAAGGAAGTCGAAGGCCCCCAAGGTGTCGTTAGCAAAAACTGGATCCTCGAAAAACTAGCACTTTTAAACAAATAGTCTTCCTCTCCATAAAAAACGGCAAGGTAATTCGTGAGGAGGAAAACAAATTTGTGGTAAGATGTTGTGATTGAAAAGTCAGGACTTTTCTAAAGGTTGATGATTAAAAGCTTTCAATGCCCTCCTCAATGATTTTACCATCACTTTTCCACGGGTTGAAACCCGTGGCAATTCAAACAGGATTTCTTCAGGGGCAAAATGATTATAAACAGCTTTCTATTTTCCACGGGTTGAAACCCATGGCAATTCAAGAGGAATTCTGAAAGGATTAAAATGTTTATGTGCTAAAGGCCTGTCACTTTACCACGGGTTAAAACCCGTGGCTATTCAACCGAGAAACACTTTTCCACGGGTTGAAACCCGTGGCAATTCATGAGAAATCAACATATTTTCCACGGGTTGAAATCTGTGGCAATTCAAAGAGGATCTATTTTCCACATAGTTGAAACCTGGGGCGATTCAAAGAGGATTTCTTCAGGAGCAAAATGATTTTAAACAGCTTTCTATTTTCCACGGGTTGAAACCCGTGGCAATTCAAGAGAAATCAACATACTTTTCCACGGGTTGAAATCTGTGGCAATTCAAAGACGATCCATTTTCCACGGGTTGAAATCTGTGGAAATTCAAAAGCGATACTCTATTTCACCTGGGAACCCGTTGATATTTTTTTCATTTCATGGGTTCCATTTCTATAGGCTTGTATAAAAGTCCCCTTCAGGGGATTTAGGGGCAAAGGCGTGCTTACCAAATCATTCACTTTTGAATAATGGGGCTTTGTTTACATTTGTGAAATATATAAGTCTTATATCCCATGCGTACTTCTGCCATTCTTATCCTTTTCGCTCTGTTCATTGCCTGTCAGGGGCCAAAATCGCCTGAAGAACAGGCTGTCATCGAACAATCCAAACTGTATGAGGCCAGTCCCTCCGACACCACCGCACAGAAGTTAGTCACAGCTTTGAGCAAGTTTATAGAGGTGCATGGCACGAAGGATTCCACGTCAGCCCGGTATATTCTGGAGGCAGCAAAGGTTTCCACGAAGAGTCAGCAGTGGTCACAGGCCCTGGGTTTTTATAAAATATACCTGGTTCAATACCCTGATCGCAAAGACCAGCCTGAACGTCTGGCCGAAGTCATTGACATCATGGATAAGCTCCAAAAGCCTGAACTCAACCAGGTTCTATACAGAGCTTATGTCGATCGATTCAAAGATGGCCCTAAAGCTGCTGATTATAAAGCTAAGATCACTAATCCCGAAGTCACAACGGATTCGCTGTTGCGACAAATCGGTCTGCATATGTTCAATGATTCGATCTACAGGCTCAATGAAGATATGGCCCGCTTATATGTTGATGCTTCGGAGGCTGCTGTCATGGCCAATCCAAACATGCCACAAGCTGCTGAATATCTCCACAGAGCTGCTGAAACCGCAAGGACTCTCCGGAATATTCCAAAAGCGATCACGCTATATGACTGGATCATTGAAAAATATCCGACAGATAAGAGAGGTGCTACATCTCTTTTCTTAAAGGCATTCACTTTTGACAATGACCTTAAGGACTACGTCAGTGCCAAGAAATATTATGAAGAATTTCTTGCTCAATATCCCAACAATGAGTTCACTCCATCTGCAAAATTTCTGTTAGAAAATCTGGGTAAGTCTGAAGAAGAATTGAAACAGATATTGGAAAAGAAGTCGAAGGAGAATGTTCAATAGGTTTCCCCTTCGATTTTTTCTTTCCTGAATTCCACTTTTGCCGTTTTAATATTCCTGGGAAAAATTCTCTTCCCCTGTGTTTCTCTATCTCGCTTCGCATCGTTTCGAAAACCCCGGGGTATTTAACTTGTACCCCGGGGTTTTCGAGAGAAGCGACGAAAAACAGGGGAGAAAAATTTCGCGAAGCCTAAAATTTTGAAGGGGCAAAGCGATGAACCACTGATGATGTGCTGAGTTAGTCGAAGCGAACCTACCGATCAGCAGAAGTAACAAGTCTAAACAATATTCACTTCTTTTTTATCGAAAGGATTTAAGGCTGTGCCTTCGATATCGGCTTCGGCTTCGAGGGTGAATTCGGACTTTACGTTTTTGATAAATTTTGCAGCGTTGACTACATTTTGCATGACAAAATTTTTGTCGCCGATGTGATCCATGTCTGATTTGACGAGGGTGAAGGGAAGTTCAAAGTCAAGTTCGAGTGTTTCTTCCGCGGGCACGATGATTTCTTCGGTCAATTCTATTTCAGCGAGTTTATAGAGATCAGCAAGTTTGTTTTTCCAACGACCTCGTGTATATTTTTCAGTCAGGGTAACTCGTACGCTTTTTACTTTCTGCGTGTGCATCGAATAAAATCTGAGCTTCCCTTCAATGACGCCACTACTGGCTACGACCTGTTCGGGCAAGACTAATTCGACCTTCACCCCTTCAATACCCAGCCATCTTTTTACTTTTCCAAACATGTGTTTTTATTTCAGGTTAACTCAGGCAAATCTTTTCATCCATGACTCACCCAGCGGAGTGACCCAACCGCGGATATAATCTTTGCGGTTAGCAACAAGGTTATTAAAAACTTTTGTATCCATTTCTAATTCTCCCTGCTGCACAGCATCCTTCAATTTCTTTAAAGGAAGAGTATGAATGTGCTCATGGTCATCAAGATAAGCGATCTGATCTCTGTCTAACAGCCTTCGCTTATACTTTTGTTCCATGTATTTGACGAATGTGACTGATTTGTCGATCGAACACCCGCTGGCTGATGATTGTGTCTCATCGACGACAAGAACTACGAAAAGATCATGCATGATGCCGCCTATCGCTCTCAATTCTCTGTTGTGACTCGTCCATTGGATGCAGAATTCCTCTATGTCCTGATTCGCAGACGCAATATCTGCATCGTCAAAAGGACGATCCGCCTGGTAGATCCAGACTCTTGATTCATCAGGGAAAGCGAGCAAGTTTCTCATGGTGTAAAAAAAAGGTTAATAGTTAATTGGTTAATCTTGTACTCAGGTTGCAGGAGAAAACTCCTGCAACGGCTGTCTCCTGCAATGGCTATTTTCTGCAACGGCCATCTTCTCACTATTGATCTGAGGTATCCATATGCTGTAAGACAAGTTCTGAAAGATCGTAGACCATGAAATCGTTTTGTTTGTCTTTTTCTTTGACACCATCTGAGAGCATGGTCAGACAAAAAGGACAATTGGCTACAACCGCTTTTGTACCTGTCTTCAATGCTTCTTCAATTCGTTCAGAATTTATTCGCTTATCGCCGGGTTCATCTTCTTTGAACATCTGCGCACCTCCTGCACCGCAACAAAGTCCGTTGGATGCATGGCGGGGCATTTCTTTTAACTCAACCTGCAGAGCTGCTAAAACGTTCCGTGGAACTTCATAGACACCATTCACTCTGCCCATGTAACAGGAATCATGATAGGTAACTACAGAAGGTTGATCCTCTTTGTTCAATTTAATCTTTCCTTCTTTTAGTAATTGTTCAATCAATTGTGTATGATGTATGACTTCATAATGACCTCCCAGAACAGGATATTCATTTTTGAGTGTATTGAAACAATGCGGGCATGTAGCTACAATTTTAGTAATCCCGTATTGGGTAAGGGTCCCTATATTTTGAAGCGCAAGCATTTGAAATAAAAATTCATTGCCGGCTCTTCGGGCAGGATCACCTGTGCATACTTCTTCATCGCCAAGGATCGCAAAATCGATACCTGCAGCATTTAATATTTTGCAAAGTGTCGCACTCACCTTTTGAGCTCTTGCATCATAACTACCTGCACAGCCTACCCAAAAAAGATACTCAGGCATCTTTCCTTCAGCCGACAGTTGGCTCATTGTACGTACTTGTATCTTCTCGTTTTCCATTCTTTATTTTCTGTGCTGCGCTACCCCTTTCCCCTGTGTTTCTCCATTACATTTCGAAAACCCCGGGGCTCCTTTCGCTTCTATATTTGACTGTAATTATGATCAAAATTCAATTACGGTTTTACTAATTCAGTCCAATGGCTTCTGCTATCCGGTACCTGCCAAACTGCTCCCCCACTCTCCAGTGCATTAAACATTGGGATCCAATCAGCAGGGCCCTTAGATTCCATCAGTATCTGGTAACGTCTCATCTGTAAGATAGGTTCTAACGGATCGATCAGGACAGGACATGCTTCGACACATGCATTACATGCAGTACATGCAAAGATTTCTTCCGGTGCGATCAGATCAAATAGCGAACGCCCATCATCGAAATTTGATGCATCGAGTGTTGCAGTTTCATTTTGTTTTTCTTTACTTATATATTTTTTATCCCCTGAATGTAGCTTGCCACTCACCTCTTCTGTTCTGTCTCTGATATCCATCATGATCTTTCGCGGCGAAAGTTTTTTCCCGGTAAGGTTCGCTGGACAGACTGCAGTGCATCGTCCGCATTCGGTGCAGGTATAAGCATCTAAAATATTTTTCCATGACAATTGGCTTATATCTTTCGCACCAAATTCTGTGGAAGCCTCACCAGATACAGCCATAGTTTCATCTTGTGGAATACCCAACATCGATCTGACTTCATGCGTAATCTCCGGCATATCTGACATTTGTCCTCTTGACCTCAGCCGTGAGAACCATGCATTTGGAAAGGCAAGAAAAATATGAAGATGCTTGCTGTATGGAAGATAAACTATGAATCCATACACGACCAGCACATGCACCCACCATCCAATTCTTTCTACCCATGCTAGCCAATCATGAGACCAGTGACTCATCAATGCCGGACCCAACCAACTACTGATCGGAAGTTTGCCTGTGGAATGATAATGATCAGGATCAATGCCCTGTAAAACAGAATCCGCGGAATTCATAGCCAGAATGGCAAATATCAATGTCAGTTCTGCGATTAGAATGATGTTGGCATCCAATCTTGGCCATATAGTCATTTCAGCTTTCCAGAATCGTTTCACTCGCAGAATATTTCTTCTCACCAGAAAAGAAATCGTGGCGACGAAGGCAAGGGCGGATAACACTTCAATCATGCCGATGATGAAGGTGTAAAAGCCACCGAGATAATGGGCAAAAAACCGATGTACTCCAAAGCAGCCATCGACTAAGATTTCAAGAAGTTCTATCTGCGTTAATAAAAATGCAGTGTAAATAAATAAATGAAGGAAAGCAGGAATGGGCTTTTTAAACATTTTCTGTTGCCCTAATGCTATCAGAATGACATTTCTCCAACGTTTTCCTGAATCCCCTCTTATCTTCTCAGCCTTACCTAATTGGATGTTCTGATAGACACGATAAAACTGATTTCCTGCCTTGTAAAAGACGATAAACGTAATGAGCGAGAAGAGAACAATGGCAATGTACATAAGCGTCAAAAATAAGCTATAAACAAAGATTAGTAATTTTCCCCTACTCTGGCTACTTTAGCTCAACAATACTTAAGAGATGTTGGCTGTTTTAAAGCTATTATTTTCTTTTTAACCTGATAAACATGAAGATTCTCGATAAACCACAGATCCTGCAAAAGATCATCCGATTGGCGTATGAAATCCTGGAAAATAATTTCGAAGAAAAAACCATTGTCCTGGCGGGTATTAATAACAACGGCATTGGTTTTGCAAAGCTTCTACAATCCGAGTTGAAACGGATCAGTGAAATCAAAATTCAACTTGTTCAGATCCGATTGAATCCGGCAAGTCCGCTCTCCACGCCTGTAGAAATGGATACTCCTGCTGAATCTCTGAAAGGGAAAACAATCATTGTCATTGATGATGTAGCCAATACGGGAAGGACTATTTTTTATGCCTGTAAGGTCTTTCTTGATATTTTACCAAAGAAGGTAGAAGTAGCCGTCCTTGTCGATAGAAAACATAAAACATTTCCAATTTATCCCAGGTACGTAGGTGTCTCATTGGCCACAACACTTAAAGAGGATATCGACCTTCAGATATTAAATACAGAAGAATGGGGCGTATTCCTTAATTGATATTCTGTCCCGAAGCCACTTCCTTCAGTGTTTTCAGTTCCTCTTTTAGCAAAGGCATCATCCGCATGGCCTCGTTGTATCCAATATCGTACATTTCTTTAATGTTAGTGAAATTGAAACGACTATAATGATATAAATCCACCGGCTCTATCAAAAGATCACAATATTTCAATTCAGGTTCGATCGTATTGATAGCGGCGAGATTAAATGTTCGTGCTGCTACGCCGGATATCGTGTTTACTTTTTCGGACAGGAGTTCCTTTCGGGGGATAAGATTAACAGCAATGATATAAGAGGCTTTGTCTCTAATCGGAGATACCGGCAAATTCATCAATAGACCCCCATCAACATACCAATTGTTATTCATCATGATGGGTTCATACAATATCGGTATGGAGCAAGAAGCTACTATGACATCATGAAGAGGGCCTGTACTTTTAATTTCTGTTTTACCTGAATTGAGATTTGAGACGGCAATGTAAAGAGGTTTTTTTAACTCCTCAAAAGTATTGACCGGAATATATCTTTTGAGCATCTTGCGAAGAAAATTATGGCGTACGAATCCCTTTGTTGGAAGGCGGAGTGAAAACATCCACAGCAAAGATCGTTCACTGGCAATCGCCATAATCTCAGAAGGCGTATATCCTTGTGCATACATGGAGCCTACAATACTCCCTGCGCTGCATCCTGATATGATCGTGGGAAATATCCCATTTTCTTCGAGTGCCTGCAGGACGCCTATATGCACGACACCCCTTGTGCCGCCACCTGATAATGCAATTCCGATATTATGCATCTATTTTCTTTGGTTCATCAAGCAAAACAAACGGATGGCCAGAATGGTTACACATTAAAATCGAAAATCAAATTAACCCCGGATTTCTTTCGTCGTGTACATCCTTTATTTTGTGTTTATTCCCCACTAAAGACCGGAATTACATTTGGCGTATAAGGTGCTCCTGCTTTCTGAAGCTTTATTCTCAATTGGGCAAGATCTGTATCCAAAACATCTTTGAGACTGCTGACAATACCCTGCAATTCTTCTTTTGCAATTTTTAAACTCTGCTGATGTGTCCCTGTCGGTTCGGCGCTACTGTATTTATTCTCCCCTACTATGCGTCCTATTCGATCAGCGACTGATGGCGTAGGATTCATATCAAGCTGTACCTTGATCGGATCACCCGAAAGCTTTCGTTGGAGAGTATCAAGTTTCTGTTCGATGGTGACGACCTCTCTCAACCAGGAATCTTCAGGCTGTTCCATGACGGAAATTGCTTTTCTGATATACTTTAATTCTGAATTTGCAGAGCTGATGGCGCGTGAAACGGATTGTTCAATTCTGCTGATGTTTTCTGCATCGCGTTTAAATGCCACAACAGCTTTCATGTCTTTAGGTGGCAGCACAATGTTGCCAAATGGTTTGACCTTGAATGAAACAGCGCTTCCTAGTGTGGTCATGACTCCATCTTGCCATCGTGATAATGCAACAGTGTACATACCCGGAGAAACCAGTGGCCCTTCTTCTCTGCCTTCGAAAGGATTATAAAAATCGGAACCACCCAGCTGAACAGGATCTTTTGAGGCAGTCCTTAAATCCCATTCAATTCGTTGTAAGCCCTGTTTGTCTGCAGGCGTAGATAATTTTCGAACGATCTCACCTTGCTGGTTTGAGATCGTAATATATATTTTGGATTTTTCTTCATCACGTTCCTTTGCCAGTTGTTCATATGTGGGATAGACATTATCCTTATTTGCTTTTTCCAATTTCCCATCTTCTTTGACACGAACATCTTTAGCAGATACAACTTTATCACGGATGTAAAATGCGATTAAAGCTTTAGCTCCCAGGTTGTCGCCTCGATAAAAACTACTACCCTGAAATGCCTGTCCAGGAAGGCCATATGGCGTACTGCTTTCAAATACATACGCATCGCGAACCGGCATCACAATAGCTTCTTTGGTCAGATCTGTTTCTTTGATATTTCTCAATGGTGAATAATCATCCAAAACAAAAAATCCTCTTCCAAACGATGCTAAAACAAGATCATTTTCTCTTGTCTGAATAGCCATATCCTTTACAGAGATGGTTGGAAGTCCTGATGTTAATTTTTTCCAACTCTTACCTGCAGTATTTGAAAAGTAAAGACCAAATTCGGTGCCTGCGAAAATCAGATTTGGATCGATATTATCTTCTGCAAGACAATACACAGTACCTCTGGCAGGCAAATTATTTGAAATTGATGTCCATGTTACACCTTTATCCTTACTGACGAAAACATAGGGTTTGAAATCGCCGTATTTGTGATGATTGAAACAGGCATACACTACATTCTGATCATGAGAAGAAGGTGTGATCATATTGACAAATGAAGTATCAGGTGCTCCTTTGATATTATCGATCTTACGCCATGTCTTCCCTCTATCACTTGTGATTTGAATAAGTCCGTCATCTGTGCCGGCAAAAAGCAGATCCGCATTGACAGGTGATTCTGCAAAGCTGACGATGCTGCCATAAGGAGATGTTGATTGGTTTTTTGCTACCGCATCTACACTCCATACTCTGCCCATTACTTTCAATTTATTGCGATCAATCTGTCTGGAGAGGTCATCGCTGATCACTGTCCAATTATTACCCCGATCATCGCTTGAAAAAACTTTATTCGCAGCGAAATAAATTCTACCGGGGACATGTGAACTCACTAACAAAGGAGCATCCCAATTCCATCGATAGGTATCTTCATTTTTACGCTCATGTGGTTGTATTCCAACTTCCTCTCCACTTAATTTATCATAACGCGCCAGGCCTCCATATTGACTTTCGGCATAGACAATATTGGGGTTATCCGGATCGACCTGAGATTCAAAACCATCTCCTCCATGCGTAATAAACCATTCATCATTAGCTATTCCATTTGCTGAAATACTTCTTGATGGCCCACCCAGACTGAAATTGTCCTGCGTGCCTCCATAGATGTTGTAAAAGGGTAAGGCATTGTCTAAAGCCACTCTGTAGAATTGAACTACTGGAAGATTGTTTTTGAATGCCCATGTTTTGGCTGCGTCATATGATTCGTAGATACCCCCATCACAACCTACTAAGAAATGATCACTATCATCGGGATCAATCCACATGCAATGATTGTCTACGTGTTTCGTGTCTTCGCCCAGATTTTTCCATGATTTACCTCCATCGTTTGAGACCTGAAGCCATGTGTCCATAGAGTACAATCTATCTGCGTTGTTCGGGTCGACTTCGATTTCATCATAGTAATTACCTGAGGTTGAATAGTTACCCATTTTTTCCCAGGAAGCGCCTTGATTTGAGCTACGAAAGGTGCCACCTTTTCCCATGGCGGCTTCAACAATAGCATAAATCTTACCCGGATCGGCCGGTGAAATAGCAAAACCAATTCGACCAATGTCGACTGCCGGAAGTCCCTGGCCTGATTTTACCCATGTCTCGCCTCCATCAGTTGATTTATAAATAGTGGATTGAGGTCCACCTCCCAGGTATGTAAAGACACTACGTCTTCGCTGGAATGAAGAGGCATAAAGAATATCATGATTTTTCAAATCCATCACGACATCATTCACGCCGGTATTTTCATCGATCGTCAGAACAGCATTCCAGGTCTTTCCACCATCTTTTGACTTATAGAGTCCCCTATCTCCTCCGGCACTCCATAAAGGACCTATAGCGGCTACAAATAGTGTATTAGAATTATCAGGATGGATCAGAACCTTTCCGATATGTTCGCTATTCTTCAGGCCCATGTTTGACCATGATGTACCACCATCTGTGGATTTATATACACCGTCGCCATAAGCTACTGAACGCTGATTGTTGTTCTCGCCGGTTCCGACCCAGACAGTCGATGGATTATTCGGATCGATAGAGACACAGCCTATTGAAAAAGAGCCTTCTCCATCAAATACGGGTTCATAGGTGGTGCCTGCGTTCGTTGTGCGCCAGACCCCTCCTGCCGCGGAAGCCACAAAATACCGCTTATGATTTTTAGGATCTACCGCAAAATCGCATATACGACCAGAGGTAATAGCCGGTCCTAGATTCCTGAATTTCAGACCACTAAGATCTAGTGTGTCAAAGCCAGTTTTTACAACTTTGACGGAATCTGATTTTGTATCAGCGCTTTTACCGTGTTTCGTTTTTTGAGCAGAAAGGTTTGTGGGGGAAAAAAACAAACCTGAGAAGAGAATAGCTAATAGCAGACTTCTAATGATCAAGGGAGAAAAATTCATTGTGTTTGGATTTATAAGCCCCAAGATAGAGAATGGCTGAAGAATCAGAAGGAACAAACCGGAAGATATGATTTTGATAACTTACTGCCCTAAACTTATGCCCCTACCGAATGTTTGGCATTTTTATTCGTTTCGAAGCAGAATGAAGCACATGAATGCATCTCATATAGACTACCCGCTCTTAAAATACTGGAATCATACTGATCTGGCGTATATCACACAGGATAAATCTCTTCGGGAATTCTATAGTTATGATCCAATAGAATCTTCCATTCCGGATGTAATCAAAGCCCGCAAATCATTTGCAACTGATCGAAAACGATTGGCTAATGTGCTGAAAAAACAATATGCTGAACTTGGCCTGTCCCTTCCGATTGACGAAAACGTGATTTTAGATGAGAATACATTTACGGTCACTACGGCACATCAGCCTACTCTATTCACAGGACCATTATTTCATATTTATAAGATAGCGAGTGCCATTCATTTGTCGAGGGAACTGACATCTTCTATAAGCGGATCTACGGTTCTACCTTTTTTTGTTATCAATGGGGAAGATCATGACTGGGCTGAAGTGAATCACTTTTATTTATTTGGCCGTAAATATGAATGGGAAAGACAATCAACAGGACCCTCGGGTCGACTACCGGTACAGGGTCTTGATGTACTGATTCAGACAGTGGGTGAAATATTTTCTAATGCTCCTCACCTGGAAGAGATAAAGCAGCTACTCTCTGACTGTTTTCAAAAAGCTAAAAATTATAGCCAGTTTCACCGCTTGCTTCTTCACGGTTTGTTTAGTCAGCATGGACTAGTCATTCTGGACATGGATGATATGGATTTGAAGAAGGCTTTTATTCCTATAATGGAAAAAGAGATAAAAGAGCAATTTTCGTACAAGCCCGTATCTGAAACACAATCTGCTCTGGAGAAAGTGGGTTTCAAATCACAGGCATTTTGCAGACCCATCAATCTGTTTTATATGACAGATGATATCCGTGAACGCATTGAGCCTCATGAAGAAGGCATCATCAGGGTTGAGACTAAAATAAAATATTCGGTTGATGAAATACTAAATGAACTCCATGCACATCCGAATCGATTCAGTCCGAATGTCATATTAAGACCTGTGTATGAAGAATTTATTTTACCAAACCTCGCCTACATCGGTGGTGGAGGAGAGATCGCCTATTGGCTGGAAAGGAAGTCTCAATTTTCTGCTGCAGGCGTACCTTTCCCGATGCTGATCAGAAGAAATTCAGTGTTATTGATAGATAGTCAAACGAATGAACAACTTGTAAAGCTTGATCTGAATGTCATGGATTTACTTCCTGACTACGATTCAATTGTGAAGACGTATTTGCAAAAGCATAGTCAGAATGAATTGAATTTTGAAGAAGAGTTGGGAATGATTAATAAAGCGTATGCATTACTTGCAGCGAAGGCTGAACATATAGATCCGACCTTGTCAAAAGCAATGTTAGCAGAACAAAGTAAACAGGCGAAGCAATTTGAACAACTCGGTTCACGATTGTTGAGATCTGAAAAGCAGATGCAGGAAACGAACATAAAAAAGATTCAACGGCTTAAGGAAAAACTATTTCCAAATGGCGGTCTACAGGAAAGACAAGAGAATTTCCTTTCGTTTTATGCGAATTATGGTTCTTCCCTAATTGATGCGCTGATTAAAAATTGTGATCCGTTTAAATCAAAATTTATTGTTCTTCAATTACAGGATTCTCCTGCAGAACAGGTTTAGGTTTGTTTGCCAATAGCGTGAGCAGTATTGACAGTTTTATCCTGAGTTCACTTCTGTCTACAATGAAATCGAGGAAGCCATGTTCCAGTAGGAATTCAGAAGTCTGAAAACCTTCAGGCAAATCTTTTTTGATGGTTTCACGAATGACACGGGGGCCTGCAAATCCGATTAAAGCTCCGGGCTCAGCAAGGTTAAAATCGCCGAGCATCGCATAACTGGCTGTGACTCCACCTGTGGTCGGATCTGTCATCAATGAGATATAAGGAATATGTGCAGCGGCCAGTTGGGATAGCTTAGCAGAGGTCTTTGCCATTTGCATCAATGAAAAAGCAGATTCCATCATCCTTGCGCCTCCTGATCGGGAAATAATCATCAATGGTGCCTTGTGTTCAATACTTTGATCTATAGCCCTGGCTATTTTTTCGCCAACAACAGACCCCATGCTACCGCCTATGAATCTGAAATCCATAGCCGCGATAACTAATGGCTGACCGTCAATAGTCCCGGCTGCAACCGACATGGCATCGTTCAATCCGGTCTTCTCCCTTGCGTCTACAAGTCTTTCGGAATAGGGCTTAAGGTCCGTAAACTCCATAAAATCATAGGAAACCAGGTCATCAAACATTCGTATGAAGCCATCGTCAAAAAGGAGCTGAAAATATTCTTTAGAACCTATTCTTTCGTGGTATTGACATTTGGGGCACTTGTAAAAGTTCTCCTTGAGATCCTTTATCGTGCTGGTTTCATTGCAGTTGTCGCACTTATGCCAAAGACCATCCGGGGTCTCCTTTTTGGACTTGGTGGCGGTCTGGATTCCATGTCTTAAACGCTGATACCAGCTTTTGGACTCTTCCTGCATAGATATTTGAGTGAGGGGTCAAAAATACCACAGATTAATCAGATTACACAGATTGGGTGAGCGTCTTGGGTGAAGGGAATAAATACCATCGCAATGACAAGGAGAAATTTCCCTTGCTAAGACATAAAGAAATATTTGCTACAAATGCACAAATACGCAAAGAAATCAAACTCTCAGGGAGAATATGGATGTCCTTACTCTTGTGCAAAGTTTTCTTGGTTTCTTATGGTCTTTGTAGCTTTTTTATAATTTAACCCACAAAGTCCCTAAGAAGCTTTCAATGTTTCAGTACTTTATTCCAATAAGGTGATGTTTCCTTTTTTAGAGAATGATCTTCCATTCGGACAGTTTTTTGCCCCTAAATCCACTAAAGGGGACTTCCTGATTGCATTTTTTATTCTAACAACGTGATGTTTCCTTTTTTAGAGAATGATCTTCCATTCGGACATGTAATATTCATGTAGTAGCCGAAGACATCGGGTGAAAGGCGCTCGCCCTTGAAAGTCCCATCCCAACCTTTCAATTGGTCATTCGTCTTGAATACTTCCTGTCCCCATCGGTTGTAAATGTGTAAATCCAACGTAGAGATAAAATTGCTACGCACGAAAAGCACATCATTTACATTGTCACCATTTGGAGTGAAAGCGGTAGGAAGGAAAATATCTTCATCATTACAGGGAGGATTTGATACTCGTATAGTAATTGAGGCAACGCCTTTGCATCCAAATTCATTAGTGACCGTCACTGTATATGTAATATCACCAGCCGTACCGGGTGTAATTACAGGATTCCAGACTGATGGCACGATTTCACCATTGGATGCAGTCCATGAGTATCCAAAATTAGGATTCTGGTTTACAAAAAGCTGTACATCTTCCGTGAGAATAATTGAATCATGGAGGGCATTTGATGTAATCAATACATCTACAGGATCGAAAAGATTGACTGTAACTGTTGAATAGAGTGTATCTGAACATCCCAGATCCGCATTTGTAACAATGACAGCATAAGGTGTAGTCTCTACAGGGCTCACCGTAATACAGGATGTCACTGCATCCGTATTCCACAGGTAGTTTAGATTTTGTTCCGTATTAAGATTTGTCACACAGATGGTGGCTTCGCCATCAAGACATATGCCCTGACCTCCGGTAATACCAAGGTTTAAATACGTAGGCGTTAAACATACAATGCTATCACTTTGACAACCAAGGTGATCTGTACCTACTACTCTAAAGCATGCAGGCAACCCGGGTGCAACATCTATGGACGCTTCTGTTCCAATCGTATCACCGACCTCATTAAACCAAGCAAAAGTAACCCCTGCGATAGAAGAAGCATTCAACGTGATAATCTGTTGGTCACAGTATGTAGAGTCCGCAGGAATATCAACAACAAATCCGGGATCTGATTTTGAGATCTTAACTGAATCCGTTTTTGAACAGCCAAGAGAATCTGTAGCGGTAATATAATAGACCGTAGTAGAATCAGGATTAACCACAATTGTTTGGGTTGCACCTTTATGCTGCATATTTGCTACCCAATCAAAAACAACATCGTCAGGTGAAACACCAGTAAGAATTGCGTTCAATGTGACATCAGCAAAATTACAGTTTGTAATATTGTTGCCTGCATCTAAAGTAAATGGAGTAGGAATAATGACTCTGATACTATCCACAATCTCACAGCCCGGTAGTCCGGGTGAAGAAATTGTAACAATAAATGTGGTATCATCCAGAACAGTAACTGAAGGATTAGGATCATGAGACCCGTTAGACCATGAATACAAGTACCCAGGGTTGTTAACAGGATTTAATGCAATGGCAGGATGAAAGCAATTGATCGTCTGATCGTCTAAAGTTTCAGATATAGCATTGATTGTGATCTGTTGACTCGTTGAGACATCGCATCCATCTTTTGATGAAAGCACAATTGTATAGATGCCAGAGTCCGGAAATGTAAAAACAGGATTCATTGCATCCGAACCAGGATTTCCAACTACACCAAAATCCCAGTGATATAAGTTTCCTCCGGATGAATTTGTAAAGTTGGCGGTCAGGCTCTTACAATCTGTTTCAGTAGAAAACGCAAGAGCAGGTAATTGTTGAACGCCCACTTGGGTTTGTCCAGTTACGACACATTCTCCATCGGTAGCTGTGACATCGTACATTGTAGTCGAATCAGGAAAAGCGATCGGATTAGATGGATCGATTAAGCCCAATCCCAGTGTTGGCGTCCAGGTATACGTTAATTCATTATCCCCATTTAGCAAAATGTTTGTAGAATCACCACGACATATATGTCCGCTATCAGGGTTAAATGCTAATGCAATCTTTCGCACCTGAAAACATTCAGTTTGGGTAGCAGAACAACCATTGGTAGACGTTACGACAAGAGAAAGACATACAGTTGTTGGTTCATCAGGATTAATAGTGAATGTCGGATTTTGAAGTGTGCTGGGAATTACTTCACCAGTAGATGAAACAGTCAACAACCATTGATAAGAAGCTGCAGGGAAATTGGGATTAAATCCGGTGGATTGATCATGTACATTAATGACAATTCCGTTTTCATTACAAGAACTAACCTCATGTGTAAATTCTGCATTGATCTGCGAATTAAAAACGCCCACTTCATGAATGATCGTGTCATGACAAAACATACCGCTATCACTCACAATAAGTGCTACCTGGAAAAATCCTTCATGCGAATAGGTGTAAGTTGGATTGAAAAGAATAGATGTATCACTATTTGGATTGCCATAATCAAAAATCCACTTGTAATCATCAGCCAGAATGGTTTGATTATTAAAGGTTACGGTCAGATTATCGTTAGTACAGTCTAATGAAGGTGCAGTAAAATTTGCAACCGGTACATCTCGGCACATCCTGACATTATATTGGAAATCGCGTCTTGTAATACCTGTGATAATATTTGTACCGCGTTTATAAGCAGTGACACAATACCCAACAACATATTGTCCGACAGCATTCGGTTTTCCGGAAAGATGACCTGTACTCGGATCAATTTTCAATGGCACCCCTCCTAATAAATTAGAAAGGCTGAAAGGAAGTTTCCATACGACCAAATCGTAAGGAGGCTCAGGAGGCGGTTGAGGTTTGTTATGTTGAATATCCCCTCCTGCAAAGGGTGTACACAATGAATATACAAGGGAATCATTTTCCATATCAACAGCATGCGCATCGAAATCAATCTCTTTGTTGACACAGATATAAATATTAGGATAGGCAAGGAACTGTGGAGAACTGTTACATTCTAATTGGGCCTGACCGCTTAACTCTGCTACTATGGTCATCCCTGTATTCAAGGGTTCCACAAGATTGTTCAATGTCCCATTTCGACAGCAGCGCTGGTAAGCCAGTGTATAGCCCGTGGCTCTGTAGGGTAAAATGATGGTTTTGAGATACATTGTTGTATGCACACAAACATCTCCGCTGACTACGCTACAATCGCTCACTAAAAACTCATTGAGCGTATCATCAGCATTGAAATTGATCAGCAATTCGCCATCAGGATAGCCGATCAGATCTGTCAGGAGCCTGTGTGTGGTTCCATCATAGATTCCTATGGATGCAGGATCATCAAACTGCGCATCGGCAGCTCCCTGAAAGCAGTCCCTTCTCATGGTTAGCTTTATTTCATATACATTATTGCCAAGACATCGGTATGTCATGTCTCCTCCGACAATATGTGTTGCCTTCAAATCCTGACTGGACAGTAAAAAAATACTGCAGCATAGGATTGCTAATCGTAAAAATGTTTTTGTACTAATCATGACATTTGAGCTATATGAGTTCATGTCTGTTATTTCTCAATTTCGATAATTTCTACACGTCTTTCTTTCGAAGCTTCCGGACTGTAGATAGATTTTCTAACGTTTTTCCTGTCATCACTGACACTTGCGGGTGCAGTTTCTTCTCCAAAGGATTTCTGCGTGACAACCAGGTCCCCGGATTCCATATATTTCCAAAGAATACCATCACGGAATGATTTGAATTCATTCTGTATACTTGATATTCGCCGATTACCTAAACTCTTGTTGTATTCGTGTGAAGCCAATGGACTAGTGTATCCCTTCAGATAAATAGTAAATGTGAGGCCTTCCCTCAAATACTGTTCGAGGATATGCATAAAGGATTCAAATTCTCTTTTTCCACCGGCGAGATCATTGTCAAAGAAATCGTTGATTGCTCTTGTAGCGGCAGCTTTTTCATCTGCAGGCGCACCTCCGGAATATTTTCTGATAAATTCTGCTTTCTCCGCAGCATAGGGAGTATAGGTTTCAAGATATCTTTCCGTTGCTGTTTCTGATTTGCTTCTTCTGCCTGGCACATCATTATCAAAGTAGATAGCAAGAGGCAGGAAGTCTTCAAGATTACCCAACTCCAGATAGAGATCAATGACCAGTGTATCATGACCTAAATCATCCGATGTATTAAATGTTTTACTGGCAGGCAAGTATCCTTTTTTACTTCCCGTCGCTTTCATGTTTGTCTTTGGTGGTGCCAGGAAAGTATATTGAGTAGCAAACGTTTCTTGTTTGACACGCGGAGCACCATTCGGCATCTCCATCAATTCAACACGTACACCTTCTAAAGGAAGTCTATTACGTTTTTCAAATGTTCTGACAAGAATAACACGTTGTGCAGGTTCGAGATATAATTTTTTCACAATTTCTGTTGATTCCTTTAGCCCTTCGGTTGTAAAGCTGGCGGAATCAGGAAGAAATTCACGTTTTTCGCCTACTACAGTATAGTTAGCATTTCGTTTTACCGGGATGATGACAACGTTTGTATCTAATGTTGGAAATGTTCCTGCATAGACATCTGATTCTTTCAGATTGACTAAAACATTGTTGAGCGTATCACCCGTTTGTTTGTTGAAGGTGATAACCTTTGCCGTGATGATAATAGGTTCCTTTGTAAAATAGTAGATATCATAACAGCATGCTTCATCTTCGGGAGAGAGATACATGGACCCTAACCTATTGGAAGAAAAATAGCCTTTCTTTTCATCCGTAGAAAGTGAATAGAATGCATCATCCAGACTGCTGTTTGTAGGAGAACCCAGGTTAATCACTTCGCCCCACTTACCACCATTATTTTCGGATTTGAAAATATCCAGACCACCAAAACCAAGATAACCTTGTGAACCAAAATACAAGGTATTGGAAGCCCTGTGATAAAAAGGAGAATTATCAGTCTCGGGCGTGTTTATAGCCTCAAGATTTACCGGTGCTGTAAAATTGTCTTTGTCAACAATGGTGCAGTACCAGATATCCTGCCTCCCTTTGCCACCGGGCCTGTCAGACACGAAATACAGAACTTCTTTACCTGCTTTTGGATCATACCCTACACATGGTTGGGTGTTAGTATAACCACTTACATTGATCGGATCAGGTAATTTCTGTGCAATGCCGTAAACGCCATCAACGATGTCCCTGTAATAAAGATCACATCGGATTTCGGATGCATTAATGTATTCACAGAGTGAATAATAAACTCTGTCCTTGGCAGCATTAAATGTGGTGTTTGCTGTATGGAGATAGGAATCATTGATCATGCTGTCAAGGACACCTTCTTTGTCTTCGACACTCTTTAAAACTTTAGAATAGGGTTTATCCGGATGGGCTGCCTGCTCTACTAAGAACCGGAGTGATGTATAATACAAAATACTGTCTTCCTGATGTGCCCCGAATTCTGAAAACGTGGTATTGACTTCAGGACCGAGATGGATTAATACCAGTGATGTGTCTTTATTTTTCAATTCTTCAATCGCCCATGTTGCAATCTCTGTATGCTTTTGCGCCATTGTCGTTAATTCGGCATCATCACCATTGTGTTCAGAGATATAAATCTTGTAAAGGTCAAGTGCATCCTGATATTTTCCAAGACGTTCTTTGACATAGCCGAGCCAAAATGTTGTAGCCGGATAGTCATTAGCATCTTTATCATCAGCTACTGTCTGATAGAATTCTTCAGCTCTGGTGAAAGCTGAATAAAGTCTGGCTGCCTCGGCAAGCTTGTAGGTGATTTCAATATTGTTTTCTTCGATCTCATGGGCAGTTCTCAAGAAGTTGTAAGCTGTGAAATAGTCTTTTTTAGCCAGAGCATCATCTGCACCTTTGAGGTATGCTTTTAATGTCTGGCTGCTGGCAGCCTGGATGAGAAAAAATGAGAGAAGAGTAGTCAGAATAAGTGGACGCATAATTCGATACTATTACTTATAAACTCGATATCAGAATATAGAACAGACCCTGGTTTGTTCCAGTGGCCATAGTTTCTTGAATGTATAATTGACAAAAAATTCAGGGCCACCTTTTTTGTCAGTGGCAGCCTTGAAGCCTGATGTATTGACATCATAGCTGAACCCTGCTTTCCATCCGTCGTAGCCTAATGCAAACATCGGAATGAGCGCATCATCAAGGCGTTCAGCAACACCCAAGTGAAGTTCAACTTCACGAGCTTTTTTATTACTGATGTGGATGATAATACCCCCGCCAAAAACCGTTTCTTCATAGGGGCCTTGTGTCTGATGAAGACCATTACCAAAAAGATCCAGACGGCTACCCAGCTTAAGGACACCCATTGCTGAAAAGGTGAGACGGGATGGCAATTTAATTTTGTCTGCATCATAAAAACTGAATCCTGGTTGATTAAGATGATAAGCACCAACACCCAAATCGATTTTTGTTCTGTCTTTTCCCTGGAGCCTTACATTAACTCCACCACCTAAATCAAGCCAGAAAAAACTAGTATTATCAAACGTTTCTCCTGATGGTCCTGGGACAGCATGTCCCCCGTCCCACCAACTGTCCCATGTCAAATCTTTTTCGCTAAATGATCTTTGTCCACCGCCAACATAAGCCCCAAGACCTACAAAAAAGCTTTTTGTTAATGCTTTTGTATAAGAACCCATGACATCCAGATTAAGGAAGGCAAGATCTCCATCACCGGCTTTATCATAGTTGAATAGAGCTCCTGCTGAAAAGAAGCCTTTTGGGCTCTGTTCTTTGCGGAACTTCATATCAAAGCTGCCCGAAAAAGTCAGGTAGTCGACAGGAACAGAGAAATACTGTTGTTTGTGGATAAGGGAGACCTGCTTATCTCCATTGAAAATACCGGTCAGGGCCGGATTGACCATGAGCCGGTCAAAGTGGTACTGGGACAAGTGAATGTCCTGTGCGGATATAATTTGGACGAACAGGAAACATATTAATGTTCCTGTGATAGATATGTTCATTCTCATGTCAAGATACTCAGGTTTGATATAAATGGAAAATATATATCTAAATCATTGATTATTTGTGCTTTATGGCAATATATTAAATATTCTGATTACGTACAATGTGTACAGCAAAAACTGTACTCATTATTTGCCTAAAAATATGCAATAGAGGGTGTTGGAATTTCGGGCAGAATATTTTTCTACAACTACAAGAGGGATGAAATGTATCGAAAGATAACCTTTTTTTAAAGTAATCCTAGTGTTTATAAGAATATTTTCAGCCCTTTATGAGGCCATAACAGCGTAGTATAGCAACCTTTTGCTTTATTACAGCTTCTATGTTGGAAAGTAAATTAACTGTAATCTTACCTAAGGTTCAAAAAAGATATCATGATCATACTCAATGAATCCCAGATAAAAGCCTGGGATGCCTATACAATCTCTAAAGGATTAAGTTCGCTGGATTTGATGGAACAGGCGGCGATTTCAGTCGTTGAAAAGCTTGATATCCTTCTCGGCGATGAAGACCAGGAAGTGCTGATCATATGTGGCAATGGTAATAATGGAGCTGACGGCCTGGCCATCGCCCGCTTATTGGTGGAGCTTGAGTACCTCGTGGATGTGTATGTCAATCTTGAAGGCGAACATTCTAAGGAATGGAAGACAAACTACGAACGACTGCTTGGGTTGGATAAGGAATACCTTGACATCCATGATGCATGGGATCCTGAGGAGTTCGAGTTGAGTTCTTCCGGGACTATCATTGATGCCTTGTTTGGCACTGGATTGACTCGTCCGCTGGCTGGTTTATGGAAGGAGGTTACGTTGTGGATGAATGAGCAGACCAATCTGACGATTTCAATTGATATGCCATCAGGTATGTATGTTGACAAATCGCCTGATGGAGAAGTTGTGTATGCTGATCTCGTATTGACATTTCAATCTCAGCGATTATCCTTTATGATGCCGGAGAGTGAGCCCTATTTTGGAGAGGTGGTGGTTTGTGATATAGGCCTTTCTGACACATTTCTTCTTGAAAATGATATACGATGCTTTGAACTGGATTATTACTACCTGATCCCTTTCCTGGCTGAACGAAGCCGGTTTAGCCATAAGGGTGATTATGGTCATGGCCTCCTTATCGCTGGAAGTTTAGGCAAGGCAGGTGCATCCATTTTATCTGCTGGAGCTGCGATGCGGTCCGGTATTGGCTTACTGACAGCCCATGTTCCTAAATCATTGTATGCCATAATCCAACCAGCTATTCCTGAGGTTATGGTGATTCTTGATAAGCATGATGAATATTTCACCGGGCTGGAAATCCCTGAGCGAATAGCAGCGATAGGAATAGGTCCGGGAATTGGTACACACAAAGAAACTATTGACGCAATTGCTCAACTTTTGAATAGTGTGCATCCTGTACCGATGGTTTGGGATGCGGATGCGTTGAATATTTTGGCTATGCGGCAAGATTTGTTTGATAAGCTGCCTGAAGGTACAATCATATCACCCCATCCGGGTGAATTCGACAGATTGTTTGGCGAACAGGAAGATCATTTCGCGAGATATAAGACGGCATGTCTTGAATCAAAAAAGAGAAAAATCAATATCATTCTGAAAGGAGGAATCACGATTGTATGTCAATCAAATGGTGTTTCGTTTTTCAATACACGGGGTAATCCCGGAATGGCCACTGCCGGAAGTGGGGATGTATTGACCGGTGTATTGCTGGGTTTACTTGCACAGGGGTATTCTCCTGAATTTGCATCATTGCTGGGTGTGTATGTTCATGCTACAGCTGGCGATATTGCTGCTGATGATGTAGGCTATGAAGCTTTGATCGCGGGTGACATCATTGAATACCTGGGAGATGCATTTGAACAGTTGAGAAATGAAGAACCTGAAATAGATGAAACAGAAGAGAATGGCTAAAATAGTCGTATTGACAGGAGCAGGAATCAGCGCTGAGAGCGGCATCAAAACTTTTCGCGACGCCGGTGGATTGTGGGAAGGATATAAAATTGAAGACGTGGCCACACCTGAAGCATGGATAAGACAACCATCTTTCGTATTGGAATTTTACAATGAAAGAAGAAAACAATTATTGAATGTCATTCCTAACCCTGCGCATCAATCTTTAAAACAACTTGAAGATGTGCATGATGTCACGATCATCACGCAGAATGTAGATGACCTGCATGAACGTGCGGGCAGTAAACATGTGATTCATCTGCATGGCGAATTACTGAAAGCAAGAAGTACAAGTGATGAACAACTTATCTATGAATGGAAAAAAGATCTGTTTATCGGAGATCTTTGTACCAAGGGTAGCCAATTGAGACCGCACATCGTTTGGTTTGGCGAGATGGTGCCTATGCTTGAAAAGGCCATTGAAGAAGTGATACACGCAGAGATCGTCATGATCATCGGCAGTAGTATGCAGGTCTACCCTGCTGCGGGTCTTGTAGGTTATGCACCCATGGGCGCAGCAATTTTTTATATCGACCCAAAGCCACAAATAAATTATGAAATGCGGATGCGACCGGGGCTTGAGATTATAACGAAAAGTGCGGTTGAAGGTGTGCCGCATTTGGTGAGGAGAATTTCCGGGTTATAGGTGTATTAAGTGAGTTTTACTCACGACGAATAAAACCTGATCCCTTCGGCATCGTTGTTAGATCCCATCGGGAACATATTGACTTACTTCAATGGATCTATTTTTTTGAATACCGGAAATGTTGAAATATCAATTTTTGATTTGAATTCAATCCAGTCTTTGGTTAGGAAATTATTTACTTCTTCAGTGAGCTTTGCGATTTCAAGATGACATTGATTCATCATATACTTTGCATTTGATCCCGGATCACCGAGGGAAGAATTGAGGTAACTTGAAGCTGAAGAAAGATCTGAATTGAGATTTGTTTCATTCGTGAATCCTTTTACATCTTCAGGTTCCATGAATTTAATTTCAATGCGTGCAATCTTTTTGAACAGATCTTTTTGCAAATCCTTCATTTTTGTTTTTGTACTATCCGGCGCATTCGTCATGAGTGTTTCGATCATTTTTACATCTTTTCTCACATCCTGCAGGGCTTTAAAAGCGCGTTGCGCCAGATCAACATCTTTGTTAAAGTCCAGGAGCATGTTGTTCCGGGCATCCAGATCAGTGGTTGTGATTTTTAATCTCGGATCAAGACCTACCTCTACCATTGTCGAATCCTTTTGTCCACTATAAAGAGCTACAATTTTATACGAGCCTGGCAAAACATATGGACCCGCAGGATCATCATCATCGGGCGATGGTTCTCTCCTCGAAGGAAACCTTACACCTTTCTGCTTCATATCCCAGCCTACGGTATTCCATTTTTCTACCAGCTTTTGATTGATGTAACGAATTGTATCTCCTTTTAAATTAAGGACATAAAATTTCCCAAGATCTTTGTCTTTCTGTTTTGTTTTCTTTTCTGTTGTATCTGCCTGTGTAGGCATTACTGGAGGTGCTTGAAGTAGAGGTACCGATTTCTTTTTTGGATTTTCTTTTACCTGAACTTCCGTCTTCGTTGTGTCTTTCTTTTCGGAAGGTTTGACATAGAGTGTCATCCTTGCACCGCCAGCTCGATTTTCTCCTTTGAATTCACCTTCTGCGAGGAATCTTACGCCATCCACCGAGCGATAGGATGCCTGTACGACAGGAAGAACGGGAAATAATATAAACGTTTTACTCAGCAGAGATCTGTTTTTAGCAATTTCTCTTAATGTCGACAAATTATCCATCACCCATAGTGAACGGCCGAACGTACCTATCACCAAACTTTGATCTGTCGGATGAATCTTTAAATCTTCAGTTGCAACTCCTGGAAAGACTTTTGATGGAAAGCGACTCCAATGTTCTCCTGAATCTGTGCTGACATATAGCCCATCATCAGCCCCAAGAAATAATAAAGAAGGTTGAACCGGATCCTGGATAATGCATAAAACAAAAGATGTGATTTCTTTTTCATTTGCAATTTGCTTCCAGGATATCCCATAATCTGTTGTGTGAAATACATAAGGTTTCCAATCATTCAGTCGATAATTGTTGACGACAACAAATGCTTCAGCAGGATCATGAGCAGATACTTCTATCTGTGGAATCCAGGCGCCGGCAGGACAGCCCGGAATGCGGGAAACCATGTTTGCCCATGTTTTACCACCGTCACGTGTCAGTTGAATATTTCCATCGTCTGTCCCTACCCAAATTACATTCGGATCTATGCTACCAGGAGCAATGCTAAGTATAGTGGTATTATTTTCAGCATCAGTAGCATCGATGGTAAGCCCACCTGATTTATTTTGTTTTTGTTTTGTAGTGTCATTGGTGGTTAGATCAGGAGATATTATCTGCCATGTGCGACCACAATCATCGCTTCGATGCAGAAACTGACTTCCAAAATAAATACCACATGGTGACCCCGGTATCGCGGCAATAGCTGCATTCCAATTGAATCTGAGCTTTGTACCCTCGGGGTGAACCGGCCTGACATACTCATTAAAACCGGTCTCACGATCATAGTACGACAAGTTGCCGCCCTGACTCATGGCCCAACCATGTCTTGTATCCGTTAATTTAGGAAGCACATCAAACCCATCACCAAAATAGAGTTCACGCCAATCATAATTACGTATACCACCAGCTTTTAAAACATATGCCGGGCCGACCCATGAGCCATTGTCCTGCATACCTCCATAAATATTGTATGGATAATCATTATCGATATTGATGTGATAAAACTGGCCTACCGGAATGTTCGTACAGAAGTGCCAATTCTCACCACCATCTCTTGAAATATTAAGTCCACCATCATTTCCATCGATCAAATATCCCGGATCCTCCGGATCAATCCAGAATGCATGATGATCAGGGTGAACAGCTTTTCCATAATCAAGAATACTTTCAAATGTGCGTCCTCCATCTTCACTTTTTGTAACCGATGAGAAAAGATTCCATATCCTGTTTTCATTTTTAGGATCGATGTATAATTCACTATAGTAAAATGGACGATTACCAATATTTTTTGTGGAGACGAGTGACCAATGTTCACCACCGTCAGTGCTTTTATACAATCCATTTTCTTTGGATTCGATGAGTGCATATACTATATTGGGTGAAGAAGCCGCAATAGCTATACCGATGCGACCAAGATCTCCTTTAGGCAACCCTTCTTCTGAAGTGATCTGTTTCCATTTCTCCCCGCCATCATAAGTGATGTACAATCCGGAGCCTTTACCTCCACTATTAAAATCCCATGGCGTCCGACCATATTCCCATAAAGCGGCTATTATTTTTCTGGGATTGGTTGGATCCATGACCATATCCGCGACACCTGATTTGTCATTAGCATATAAAATCTTAGTCCATGTTTTCCCTGAATCAATTGATTTGAATACTCCCCTCTCCGGATTCGGTCCCCATGCATTGCCAAGAGCGCCTGCATAAATGGTAGAGGGCTGAAAGCGATCTATTAAAATTCTGTGAATCACCTTTGTATTTGTCAATCCCATTGACATCCATGTCCGGCCACCATCAAGGGTTCTGAAGATCCCTTTTCCACTATTTTGTGAATTACGTGGATTTCCTTCGCCCGTACCTACCCAGATTTCACTTGGATTTTGTTGATTTATTTTAATTGATCCAATCGAGAGTGCGGGCTGGTCATCAAAGATGGGCTTCCAGGTCGTCCCTCCATCGGTTGATTCCCATACACCTCCTGATGCTGAGCCAATGTAAATATGATCAGGCTCTGCCAGTACAACATCTATTGTCGTGATTCTGCCGCTCATGCCTGCCGGTCCGACGTTACGAATATGAAAACCTTCCAGTATTTTTTCATCCAAAGGCTGTGCGATCAGATTACAAACACTAAAAAAAACTAAAATGAGAAGTAAATGCTTATGCATGAGTTGATATTTAGTATTCGAGAATGAGGTTTGAGCGGTCAAGCTACGAAACAGGATAGTTTTATATTTAAAATATAAGTATAAATAATATCCGTAGAATGTTTTGAAAGAAATGTTGTCCGTAGTTTCAAACTATGGATAACATTTCTTTCGAAACAGGTACAAATTTAATATTGAATCTATTGACATTTTTTTTTAAACTTTAGATATCATTATTTATGAAGAGGCCATTCATTATTTTCCCTGTTCATATCTGCCATTCTTCTGCTTTTATCTATTATTAAAGATTCAATATTTTCCATTTGAAAAGGGATTTCCAGATAATAATATGGATTCACCCAATCCCAATCAGATAATACTTCGACCTGTGTTGGTCCACTTGTATATTCTCTTTTGGCACCGCGCATAATGTCGAGCGGAATAGTATAGGTGATGGACGAACCATTCTTCAAACTAACGGTCAAGTCTACTGGCATTGGCATCAAACCGATACGGCCAAGCAGAATAGCTGTCTGATTATTTTCTGCGTACACTGTATCGATAGCATAGTCGATGGTCTTTATACTATACACCATATATTCTTTGTACCAATCCAATTCAAGATCTGATGCTTTCTCCATGACTCTGATGAAATCATGAACATCGGGATGTTTAAACTTCCATGTATTAAAAAAATCCAAAAGGCCTTTATCGAAAGCAGGTTTCCCCATGACATACTCTAATTGATTCAGAAAAATCTGACCTTTTGTATAGGCTCCTACATTATAAGCGGAATTATATTCGAAGTGATCAGCATGCGTAGAAAGTGGTTCTTCGATGTGCTGGAGGACAAGGTTTTTATACCCATCATTTGAGTCATCAAAAGGAAACTCCTCCGGCTCACCGGGAATAAGTCCTTTTGTTTTGAGGTATTCCATGATACGTGTGGAAGCATAAGAGGTAAAACCTTCATCCATCCAGTAGTATAAACTTTCATTAAACCCCAATACCATTTGGTACCAACTGTGCATCATCTCGTGCACAGATACACCTACAAGGCTAGTTAAAGAGCGATGGCCTGTAATCAAAGTAGCCATTGGGTATTCCATGCCACCATCTCCTCCCTGAATAAATGAATATGCAGGATAAGGATAGTGACCGAAATTGGCGTTCATATATTTGAGTGCTTCTTCCATTATGCCCGGAAGAGCCTTCCAACTTTCAACATAATCAGGCAGTGGCTGATAAAATGTGTTGAGTACCAGACCGTCTTTGCATATATGAACATCGTGCGTATATCCCGGATCAGCTGCCCAGACAAAGTCATGTACATTGTTCGCTTTGAAATGCCATGTGAGTTGATTGCTTCTACTTTTTGGCTCAGGTGCATAATTATATCCAATGTCTTTCGCATTTTGCAAAATTCCTGATGCTGCTACAACATACCGGCTATCCAGTGTAATCTTTACATCAAAGTCGCCCCAGACACCGTAAAACTCACGGGCTATGTATGGATTAGCATTCCATCCATTGCGATCGTACTCACACATTTTAGGATACCATTGGGCCATAGAATATCTGATACCTTCTTTATTGTCTCTTCCATTTCTTCTGACCTGAAGCGGAACCTGTCCACTATATTCCATTTCAAATTTTGCCGAGTGTCCAGGCATGATTGGCTTTGCCAAAGTGACTTCAAGGATTGTTCCTGCAACTTCATAAGAAAGATTTACACCATTCTGGGTAAGCCTTCTGATTTGTTCATATCCAATTTCTTCAGGTGAAAGATGACTGATGCGTTCACCAATGCGAGGATCCGGATCAGGAACCGTTCTTGATTTTATATCCATGACACTTCCAGGCTGGAATGTATTCATATATAAGTGGAAATAGACTTTATTGAGGACATCAGGCGAATTATTTTTGTATTTGATGGATTGCTTTCCGGAATACTTGTTTGTGTTCACATCAAGTGTCACATCCATTTTGTACTGTATCGATTGCTGCCAGTAGCAGTCACTGGATTTGCCCTTCAAACCTGGTGTATAGGCCAATAAAAAGCCGCAAAACAGACAAAAGGCAGGAAATCTCCCTGAGTTCATAATGAAAGGGTTATATTCGGAAAAGTAATAAAGATTTATACTCTTTGAAGATCCGGCATTCCAATGTTTACCGTATTTATACGAAGGCAGGCATAAATCCGATTATTTCCGTGAACACAAGGGACTGAAAGTTTGTCATAATCTTTTTACATTTGAAACCATATGAAGCAAACCAAGGCAATCATATTCTCTCTATTGGTTATTGGTATTGGTAGCAGGTTGATCCCTCACTATCCTAATTTTACTGCGGTAGGAGCTATATCCTTGTTTGCTTCGGCGTTTGCAGGCAGAAGGTCAATTGCTATCATTATTCCATTCCTTGTGATGGTATTTAGTGATATGATCCTTAATAACCTGATTTTTGCCCGTTTATATCCTGATGATTATAAGAATTTCATTTTTCTTTATCGTGGGGCACTCTGGAGTTATGCTGCTTTTGGCTTAGTGGTCATTTATGGTAGCACTATGTTCAGAAATGGTGTTGGTCTGCCAAAGGTATTTTTCGGAGCGCTGGGTGCATCTGTTATTTTTTTCCTTTTATCCAATTTTGGAGTCTGGTCTTCTACAGGAGCTTATCCTGTTAATTTCGCAGGCCTTATGACTTGTTATGTTGCAGGATTACCATTTCTGCTCAACCAGATCTTAGGAGACTTATTCTATAGTCTTGTTCTTTTCGGAGTTGCGTTGTATGTGTTCCAGTTGAAGCCAAAGAGGCATATAGCTTAGCGGGGTATTTGTAGTTTGAAACTTACAAATAACGAATGCAGATTCACCGGATTCGAATTTTCAAACTACGAACAATTTAATTTGCCCAAATTTTTTACTTCCTTGGGATCCATTTGATTTCTTCCACACCTTCAGAATAGCCCAACCATCTGGCAAGGACAAAAAAGTAATCTGACAAACGGTTTAGATAGAGGATGATTTTAGGATCAACTGCTGACTCGTAAGCGAGGGCAACGCAACGACGCTCAGCTCTACGACAGACAGTGCGCGCAAGATGAGCTGCACTGACAGCAGAACTTCCGCCAGGCATAATAAAGTGTTTCAGGGCAGGCAAAACACCCTGCATCACATCAATAGATTCTTCAAGCGATTTGATATCCTCTTCTGCAAGGTCAGGCGTAATCATTTCCTTCTCAGGATCACTTGCCAGATTAGACCCAATTGTAAATAACCGGGATTGAATCATCTGTAGAAATTCGGAGGTAGCCGCATCAGGAATAAATGACATCAACCAACCAATGACTGAATTTAATTCATCGACGGTACCATAGGCTTCAATCCGGATGTGATGCTTAGGCAAACGTGCCCCACCGAATAGTCCGGTAGATCCGTCATCGCCTGTCCTGGTATAGATTTTAGTTGCCATGCATAAAATTGATTATTGCTGGGCCGTACTGTTCAGAGCTGCAGTCAGATAGTTTTCATTCAATGCATCTGATTCAATATACCCGTCACGTAGTTTAACGATCCGGTGTGCGAAAGCAGCGATGTCCGGTTCGTGAGTGACAAGAATAATCGTATTGCCCGACGCCTGAATTTTGCCGAAGATTTCGAGGATCTCCATTGAAGTTTTCGTATCCAGATTACCGGTAGGTTCGTCTGCGAGAATGATTGACGGGTTATTTACGAGGGCTCTTGCGATGGCTACGCGTTGACGTTGGCCCCCGGAGAGTTCATTAGGTTGATGCGTCATCCTATCCGCCAGGCCGACCTGTTCGAGCACGCTTTCAGCTATTTCAATTCTTTTTGAACGTCTGAGGCCTGCATAAACGAGAGGTAATGCTACATTTTCAAGAGCTGACAGTCTGGGAAGGAGATTGAAGGTTTGAAAAACGAAACCTATCTCTTTATTTCGCACGGCCGCCAGTTCGCCATCAGACATTTCGCTGACGAGCTGATTATTCAGATAGTATGTACCTGAAGTAGGCGTATCGAGACACCCAAGGATATTCATAAGCGTGCTCTTGCCTGACCCGGAGGGGCCCATCAATGCTACATATTCGTTTTTCTGAATCTGCAGTGAAACTGACCTCAACGCATGAACTTTCTCCGTTCCCATGACATAGGTGCGGGACAATTCAGTGACAGAAATAATAGGTAAAATCTGGTCCATAAGGTCAAAAGTATTGTTTTTAGATGTTGACAATGCAATTATTTGGATCATAGAGCCTATTCAATCGCTGAAGGTTTTTATTTTACCATCCTTTAAGACGAAAAACCTGACGATCCCCCCTATGCAACCAACCAAAACTGTGATCAAACATGTAGCCATTGCCGGAAATATCGGTGCCGGAAAGACTACACTTTCCACGAAGCTTGCGAAGCATTTTGGATGGGAGGTAAACTATGAGGATACAACAAACAATCCTTACCTGAGCGATTTCTATGATGATATGCACCGGTGGTCATTCAATCTTCAGATCTATTTTCTGAACAGCCGATATCAGCAAATCCTTCAAATCCGCAGTGGGGATAAAACTGTAATCCAGGACAGGACAATTTTTGAGGACGCGTACATCTTTGCCCCCAATCTCCATGAAATGGGACTGATGTCAAGACGTGATTTTGAAAATTACTTTACGCTGTTCAAAAATATGAGCACCCAGGTATCACCGCCTGATCTTTTAATTTATCTCCAGGCAGGTATTCCCACCCTTGTCAAACATATTCACAATCGGGGCAGGTCGTATGAAGGCAGCATGAGTCTTGACTATCTTAAGCGGCTCAATCAGAAGTATGATGAATGGATTGAAGGTTACCGTGATGGGCCTTTACTGATCATCAATGCTGATGAGATGGACTTTGAAAAAAATGCTGAAGATCTAGGCAAGGTGATTTCACTTGTCAGCAGCCAGATTCATGGTTTGTTTTAACTCTTCATCTTGACCACTTCGGCGTGACTGGCGACTTTGGTGATTTCGGTTTTGTCCGTTTTAGAGGCGGTTCCTTCATTATGAATGTTAAAGCTAAAGGCTATACATCCTGCAAAAAAGATACCATGCAGGAGTAGAGAAATAGTCACACCCATGACACTGCTTGTTTTTTCACGATTCGTATTCATATCAGATTAGTTTAGGAAATGAAAGTAAAATGTCATCATTCACCGTTTGTATTTAAAACAAGACTTGGGAATGAACGAACCTGTTACTTACGATATTGTTAAAATACCGGAAATACAAGTTCCTACGATACGACGTTGACCCTACAATCATATTATAGAATAAATTAATACCAGAAATCATGCCAAATGCTGAAACCTATACGAATCTTTTAAAAAATTGCCAACCTTATAGTGCCACGCTGGTCGCTGTATCAAAAACCAGGACCGAACGTGAGGTCATGGCTATCTACAATTTGGGTCAAAGAATATTTGCAGAAAACAGGGCGCACGAATTGATCATTAAGGCTGAGCTTTTACCAGGTGATATTGCATGGCATCTGATCGGGCATCTGCAGACGAATAAAGTCAAATCTATCATTCCCTATGTAGATTGTGTTCAATCTCTTGATCGTTGGAAACTCTGGGAAAAGCTTGATGAAGAAGCCAAAGAAGCGGGTAAGCATATTGATTGTTTGTTGCAGTTAAAAGTTGCGGTAGAAGAAACCAAGTATGGTTGGGCTAAAAGTGAGTTGGATAACGTATTGTCTTCAGGCTTACATCGTGCATTTTCAAATACCCGGATATGTGGTGTAATGGGTATGGCCAGTCTAACCAATGACAATGATCGGGTACGAAAGGAAATGAAGCAATTAAAGGATCATTTTGATACGTTGAAACGAACATTCTTCAAAGATGACGATCATTTCAATATACTCAGTATGGGCATGTCCGGGGATTATCAGATCGGGCTTGAAGAAGGAAGTACAATGATCCGCATTGGTAGTCTGATATTTGAGTAAAGGATTCAATCGCAGGACAGAACTTCCGCACGCACACGCAAAACGCCTGAAATGGCAAAGATTTTATTTGTTTGGATCTAAAGGCTGGAGTTTTTCATCGCTATACCTGATGAGGACATCGCGGATATTGTTGTACATCGGCATTGTGAGTTTGGGTAGTTCTTTCGGATCGAACCATGCGGCATCCTGAATTCCTTCTTCCTTCTGCAGGATGAGCTGATCAGAAGATGTAGTCTGCATGAGATACCAACGGGTGCGTTTGAGTGTTCTTTGCTTACTCATCATATAGCAGTGGTACCCATTGTCTAATTTTTCAATAATTTTCAGATCGCGTACACCGGTTTCTTCACGCACTTCACGCAAAGCCGTCTGGGCGAGTGTTTCTCCCGGGTCTTGTTTTCCTTTAGGTAAATCCCATACACCACGCCTGAAAATGAGTAGTACTTTTCCAAAAGGATTGATGACAAGGCCTCCACCTGCTCTAATATAGAAATAGAGCGATTTAAAATCCTTCCACAGTTGTTCGGCATTTTCAGCTTGAATGATGATGCCTTCGTGATGTTTATTTTTTTCAAGCAACTCAATATAATTGAGAAGTATCTTGGGCTTCCCCCTGTAGATCGCATGGATGAGTGAGCGCTCAAACGCTGATTCATCAGCAAGATCCGAGGATTGAGTAAGGATCAAAGGACTCTCGTTAATGTATATTTTATACCTTTGCGTCACTATTAAATGTATTACAAATGTTTAATAATCAAATACTTGCAGCAATTCTCCTCGAGACTGGTGCAGTCCGTATCCAACCCGATAATCCTTTTACCTGGGCTTCAGGGTTGAGGTCTCCGATCTATTGTGACAACCGGATATTACTATCTCATCCTGAATACAGGACAGGCCTTATCGATTTAATGGCGAAGGTGGCAAAAGATTTTGAATTCTTTGATACCGTTGCCGGAGTTGCTACTGCGGGAATAGCTCACGGAGCCTTATTGGCTGATCGGTTAAAGTTACCATTTGCATACGTACGATCTAAACCAAAGGAGCACGGACGTCAAAACCTGATTGAGGGCGAGATCAAATCAAAAGCAAAGGTGCTCGTGGTGGAGGATTTGATATCAACCGGCATGAGCAGTCTTCGGGCGGTGGAAGCCATACGTCAGATACCTGCTGAGGTGACAGGGGTTATTTCAATATTTCAATATGGTCTCCCCATAGCTAATGAAGCTTTCAAAAATGCTAATTGTCCTTTCAGGTCACTTACTGATTTTGAAAATGTCATACGTGTAGCTATGGTACAAAAATTGATAAAGCCTCATCATATTGAATTGTTAAATCAATGGTCATCCAGCCCCCAGGCATGGTCCGAACATTATCTTGCCAGCATCTAATACACCTATATCGTGATTGATAAAAAAGCCAGAAAATTTTTAAAAGATTATTTGAGCAATGCCAGCCCTACAGGAAATGAAACCAAGGGCCAGGAAATATGGATTGATTATATCACTCCCTATGTGCATGAGTGGCATACGGATGTTTACGGAACAGCATATGGCATCATCAATCCCGGTAAAAAATATCGTGTGGCTATCGAAAGTCATGCAGACGAAATATCATGGTATGTCAATTATATTTCCGAAAAGGGATTTATCCACGTGGTCCGAAATGGTGGATCTGATCAGACAATAGCTGCAAGTCGCAGGGTAAGCATACATACGCCTACCGGAATCGTACGCGGGGTGTTTGGATGGCCTGCAATACATGTGCGAAGAGGAAAAGACCTTAACCTCTCTCCTACTCTTGAAAATATCTTCATTGATGTCTGTGCAAAAGATAAGAAGGAGGTGGAAGCCATGGGCATTCACATCGGCTGCATCGTGACATATGATGATCCCTATGAAGAAATCACAAAAAAACATTTTATCGGAAGAGCTCTTGACAATCGTCTGGGTGGATTCTGTATGGCAGAAATCGCGCGAAAGCTATATGAAGAAGGGATCAAGCTACCCTATTCATTGTATGTGATAAACTCCGTCCAGGAAGAAGTTGGCTTACGAGGTGCACAGATGATAGCAGAGACGATCAGGCCTAATGTTGCGATCGTGACCGATGTGACACATGATACGCATACGCCATTGATCGATCCAAAGCAGGAAGGTGATGTACGCCTGGGCAGTGGTCCTGCTGTAACGTATGCACCGTCTGTACATCGTAAATTGCTGCAACTTATTGAAGATGCTGCGAAGGAAAATGAAATTCCATATCAGCGCGTGGCTGCATCAAGAAGTACCGGAACGGATACGGATGCCTTCGCCTATGCAAATGGTGGAATACCCTCTGCTTTGATTTCCATTCCACTACGATACATGCATACGACTGTAGAGATGGCACATTTCGATGATGTTGATGCATTGATCTCACTTGTAGTGGCCAGCCTGAAGAAAATTAAATCGGGCCATAATTTTAAATACCTTGATCGATAAGATTGTTAGGGACATTGTCAATCTCCTTCTTTACGGAGGTGCTTTTATTGGCATATGTGCTGCCTGTATTACTGCCCTTACATTTGAATTGATAGGCGACGTAGGACAACAACAATTGTCCTACATATTATTAATCGGTGTTTCAACAGCTGCGCTGTATAGCGGGCATCGCGTGATAGGACTTCACAAAGTATCACACGTAACATCTAATGAACGGTATAATGTAATTCGGAAATATAAGGTTCATATCTGGGTATATTGTGTGGTTTGGGTACTCCTGAGTATATGGCTTTTTGTTCCACTGGCAAGTATAGAATTTGTATTGTGGCTGATTCCGGGGGGATCAATAGCAATGCTGTATGTATTGCCTCTTTTTTCAAAAGGCCGTCGCCTAAGAGATATGGGATGGAGTAAAATCATTCTCATCGGATGGTCATGGGCATGGCTCACAGCATTGATGCCTGCAATATATATAAGTAAAGAACCTGTAGTCATCGCAATGTTTATGGGTATAGGGAGAATGTTATTTGTCATCGCGATAACAATCCCTTTTGAGATCAGGGATATTTCAATTGACGGGTCGGTCGGGTTGACGACGATGCCTGTTTTTTTTGGAATGGGAAAAACAATTCGCGTGGGAATTATTTTATGCCTGCTGCTCATTGTTATCGTCGCCATTAGCTCTTATCACTATCATGATCCGGCTTATGGTTTATCTATGGTTTTAATTTCGATTCTTGCTATCTGGATACTTAAAAAAAGTCAACATATCAGTGATGATTATTTTTTCAGTGGACTTGCAGATGGTACGATGATACTCGCCCTTGTGGTGTATTGTTTTTTGGGCAATTTTATTTCCCTCTGAATCGCTTAAGGTGGACCTAATTAAAATAGAATAATGAATAACAGAAGAAATCTTAGTTCGGGTGCAATATGGGAGCCCATAGTCGGATACTCCAGAGCTGTGCGGATAGGCAACATCATTGAAGTATCAGGTACTTGTGCAGTAGATGAGGATGGCAAACCGTTTGCTCCCGGAGATGCTTATGCACAAACTGTGAAAGCACTTGAAATAATGGGAAATGCAATACGTTTCCTTGGAGGAAGAATGGAAGATGTCTCAAGAACAAGAATATTTGTGACCAATATAAATGATTGGGAAAAAATAGGTAAGGCACATGGGGAAATATTTCACACCATACGACCGGCAACGACGATGTTGGAAGTATCAAAATTGATTTCACCTGAATATGTTGTAGAAATTGAAGCAACAGCAATCCTGAAAGATTAAAATCTATGTCTTCGTACAAAGTCAAGGAGATCTATTACACATTGCAGGGAGAAGGTGCAAGAACCGGAAGGCCTGCGGTATTTCTGCGCTTTACAGGCTGTAATCTATGGAGCGGACGTGAAGAAGATCGGACTGAGGCTGTTTGCAAATTTTGTGATACGGATTTTATAGGCATGGATGGTATTCAGGGTGGGAAATATAATGCCCATTCACTAGCCAGTAAGGTGAATGAATTGTGGCCGTCTGATCAAGGCCTGAAATATGTAGTGTGTACAGGTGGTGAACCATTATTGCAAATAGATGAAGATCTTATCCATGCACTACATCAAAATGGTTTTGAGATAGGTATCGAGACAAATGGAACCATCACTGTGCCAAAAGGTATTGACTGGATATGTGTCAGTCCAAAAGCGAATACAGAAGTAGTGGTAAAGAAAGGAAGCGAATTAAAACTTGTGGTGAGACAACAAGGTATTGATCCTACAATGTTTGAAGCATGGGATTTTATCAATTTCTATTTGCAACCTATGGATGGTCCTTATCTGAAAGAGTTTACAGAATGGGCTATGCAATATTGTCTTGAGCATCCACAGTGGAAGTTGAGTATACAGACGCACAAATTGCTGGGGATACGATGAGTTTCGGTTTTACCCCTATGCTTGGACCAGCTTTACTCAACCTTGTGCTACAGCTCAGCACCCATCCCTAATGAGGACTTTTGAAAAACTAAATGGTGGATATGAATTAGGAGCCTATGTTCGAGGTCAGAGAAACTCGAATGTCCGAGCTTCGTTAGTATCCAAAACTCAACTACCGGATCAATGTGATATCTGTGAAATAAAACTGATCATTTCCATTTTCATCTTTCCACATTAGCTTAACGATATATACTCCTGGTGATACAGGTTGATTTTTGAAAGTACCATTCCACCTGAAAGGAGGAGAATCATTTTGCAAATAGACCAGGTTGCCCCAACGATCAAATATTTCGAGAGAGCGGATGTCAATCGGATTTACTGAAGTCTCAACAATAAGGAGGTCATTGATCCCATCATTATTTGGCGAGAATACAGTGGGAATGTAAAAATTTTGTTCTGTAGTGACTGTAATATTTATATCATCCTGAAAGATGCAACCTGAACTATCTGTGACTGTGAGCGATAATGATATGGATGTCTCAGGGATGATCCATTTTGGTTGAAGATCCAATGCAAATGAATTGTTGCTCCATACAAAACTTTGCGCGGCAATATCTGTCAACACCGGATTGATCAATACACTGTCGCCTAATGTAATGCTAATGTCCGGGCCCAGATTTATATCTCTATCCGATGGGTCAGGCACTGTAACTTCGAATTGAGATTCACATCCCAATAAATCAGCAATGCTGATATTGTGATTCCCTGCAGACACCAATTTAATCGTATCCGGAAAAGTACTTATCAAAAATGGAGTCCCATTATCTAATTGTACTGAATAAGGCTCAGATCCCTGGACTATAGTATTGATAATGATCATGCCATCATTTCCACCGGGACAAAATGGAGGAAGAAATGAAGCATCAAGGATCACTGAATCATACACTTTTACATTGAAGGTGTCCCTTCTTTCGCAAAGTGAATCCTTAACTGCCCAGATAAAGGTTCCATCTTCAAATATTTTGAATGAAGGTTTCTGTACAGTTCCGTGAGGACCAGTCCAGAAATTAAACGGAAGTCCCGTAGCACCGGTAACAATAGGAATAAGTGTAAACGTATCTCCTTTGCATAAGTATAATGTATCTGCAATATCCTCAATCATCAATGTGCAATTACAATCTGGTGCTGAGAGAGGAACAGTAGACATGCAATCACCAGAAGCTGAAAATAATTCCAAAATAATATTTTGACCTGCCGGAATAGATTGAATCGTATATATACCGGGGCTTGACAGCGATACATTGCCAAAATCAGATGTCAATACTGAAGCATTTGTATTGGCAACAACAGTATAATGTAACAGATCCGCATCACAATCGACTGTAGTCGAAGATACAATCGGACCTGACTCAAGTGAGAATGAAATAAATTTTGAAGCGAGACATCCGGGTACAGAATCTGTCAAAAGATATTGCAACACATATTGCCCATCATCGGCATTGTCGGTGCTCACCACATTAGCAGAGATGATCGGCCAGGTGCCAAACGGTCCGCTGATCAATGACCAGCTTCCCGGTGCGGCGTTAACAATAAGAGCATTGAGATTAATAGATGTTGGAATGCAAATGGTGTTGACAATATCATTTATTTCCAATAATGGACATGCACAATCTTCAACGAATACCTCAACTGTATAATCAACATTGACGCAAGGAGGAATAGCACTCTGTGTCTCGTATTTGAAATGGTATGTTCCGGATGAAACACCATCGAAATCAACATTAGCCGGATTGGAGAGATTCACATTTGCTCCGTCTTCATCTGTCCAAATACCCGACACATCACCTCCTGTAATGAAGGAAAGTAAATTCACAACTGAGCCACTGTCTGACTGATTGCAAACCGTATCCATCAAGGTGCTCCATGTGACAAAAGGTGGTAAGCTAAAATTAATTAGCATGGTATCTAAAACATCTGTGCAAAATCCAAGCGTATCTGATGTCTTTGCTATAATGCGTATTTGCCCGGAAATAATATCTGCATTAGACGGCGAATAAGTTGGATTAAGATTTAGACTTTGATCGAAGCTCCCTGTTCCTGATGTAAACCAAATAGCATTCGTCGCAGATCCACCGACTATTGCATCCAAATTGATGTCTGAAAGCCCACAGACGGTCGTATCGGTTGTAATTGATATCGTAGGTGCATCTTGTATCAATACCTCTATCTCAGCACTATCCGGACAAGCTACTATGGGCGCTGAATCAAAAGTGAACCGAAGTGAATATAATCCCGGATCAGCACCTTGTATTTGCATATTAGAGCCTATGACAGTAGCTGGATTTGTTCCTGGTGGCGTACTCAAAATGGCCCATGTACCGGGAGCCCCGGCCATCACAAAAGCATTAAGCGCGAGAATTTGTTGGCTATTGCATATTCCTCCCGGCAAGGGCTGCACACTGATGCTTGGACAAAGACAAGCTTTGACAGAAATAACTATGGTGTATGAAACATTCTGACATGGGGCAACAGCAGAATTGGTCTGATATGCGAACGTGTAGAATCCCACAGCAACTCCATTAAAATCAACAGAAGAGGGATTTGAAAAATTAACAGGCGCGCCACCTGTGTTTGACCAGACGCCATTGACATCGCCTCCAGCAATTAAGGATGGAAAATTTATACTCGAACCTTTATCTGTTTCATTACAAATATCAAATGTGTCATTTGCAAACGTAGCAAATGGAGTCTGATTAAAATAAATTTCCATGGTATCCAATTGATCACCGCAAACAGGATCAATAACTTTGTACACAACAGAAATAACCGGTGAAATAGAATCAAGTGAACCGGGTGTATAAATGGTTGCCTGCGCAGAAGCATTTGAAAATGTTCCATCGCCTGATGTTTCCCAAAGAATAGTTACAGGAGGTGACGGAGCCGGCATTCCTATCAGAGCAACAACACCTGGTCCGCAATTAATAAAATCAGGTCCTGCATCTGGGTTGGCGACGGTTACGACCTGAATCATCTCACTTGATGAAAAGGGACATCCTGCTGTAGGATTGTCCAATGTGTAAGTGACAGTATATGTCCCAGGATCAGATGCGTTAGTTGTAAAAATTGTACCGGAAAGCATTGCAGGGTTTGATCCAACTGGTGTATTTGTAATGGACCACGCACCGACATCCCCTACAACAAATAAAGTGGAGAGATCCAATTGATCACTTACTGAACACAAAGGAGAACCAGGAGGAGATGTTTCAAATGGAGGACAATTACATGTAATGATTATCACAGGTATGTTGTAGGTAGTGATACCGCATTCCATGAATGGACTTCCTACAGTAACAGAAATAATGGCAGATCCCATGATGATATCTCCAGGCCCGGGCGTATAATTGACTTGTGTCTGGCTGATGATGTTAATCTGTCCATCTCCTATGACTGACCAATTGACATTTGTAAAAGCACCAGTAATATTGATTTGAATAATGGCTACTTCGCCTTCACACACTTCAAGATTCTGCGGCAGCGTAACCTGAGCTGCATGAACAAATACAACATTCAGAGGATTGTTTGTGCCAATACATGCATTTGGATCGGTGACGTCAAAAGAAATAGTAACGAAACCTAAATTGAAATCATTCGGACCGGGTGTATAAAAAGTATTGACATTATTCGGATCACCAAATGTTCCATCACCGGTTGATAACCATTCACCCGTGACAGATCCGCCGGTCATCATGGCTGTGAGACTCACGACATCATTGTCACAGACTGTTTGTGCAGGTCCAAGGCTGATGTTAATAGCGGGGGTAATCAACACCGTAACAACAGAAGTAGCAGGTGTGCATGATCCATTAGGATCCATAGATGACAATGTCAAAACGACGCTACCATTCAGAATATCCTGAGGGCCTGGTGTATAGGTCGTGTTCAAAACGGACGGATTTAGAAACGTACCATCACCACCTGTCGACCATAGTGCCTGAGATGCTGATCCACCAAAGCTGCCATTTAACATAGCACCTTCTCCTGCACATACGACAATGTTGCTACCGGCATTAGCTGTCGGTGCATTTATAAAATTAAGCATCACAGAATTGGGATTGTTCGTTACGGGGCAGCCAGCTGCACTTGTAAGCGAAGTAACCGTGACTGTAGCCGTAACGCCGACTGCTAAAACAGGAACAGTGAGTATACCGGTATTCGGATCGAAAGAAGGAAGAAAACCTCCCATACAAACAAATATTTTCTGTCCGTCTGATATCTGCAGATTGTTAATGGGAAATGGAGGAAATCCTGAAATAGATACAATAAGATCTGCAGTAAATGGCACATCATTTCCGAGGATATCGAAGGTTATTTCAGTGGGATTGCCGGGACAATTGCCCAAACAAACATCGCCTCCACCTGAGATATCCAATTGAGGACAGCTTATATCAACAAGAAAATACTGCGTAAAAATATCCGGACATGCTCCTGAGGGAGGTGGTTCAAGTATGCCTGTGATAAACCAATTACCGCCTGACATGGTCTCACAAAAATCATTTGGCACAATCCACATGAAATCATCTACAATGATTTCAGCCGGAACATACATAGGAATATTGACCGGAGGTACGACATCTGCAAAGACACCAGTGCCGATATTTGACCACCCCCAACCGCTCATTGATACGGCAGGTGGCATGTAATTGACATTTAGATTTACAGGACATATACCCCCTATGTTGATCATGACGGGACATGAAGAACATGGTGAGTCGTTGTCAAAATAACCTCCTGCACAGCTTACCGTTCCTCCATAGGCAATGATATAAACGGGAAGGCCGGATGCGCAAAGCGTACTGATGTCAACATTTATATTGTTAGCGGTATGGGATTGGATGATCAGAATAGCATTGGGAGGAACGGGACCCGGAGGTAAAGCGGTACCACAACTGAATGTAGCTGCATTACCGGCGACAAAATTATTCCATATGCCGGCTCCATTACTGAGATTGGAGACCGAAATATCTGATGTATTGAAGCCACCCGGACCTGTCCATAGCACCAAAAATTCATCGCATTCATCACCTGGCCCTCCTGCCTGTGCATCATCCGGATTGACCATAATATAAAGTACTGTCGGTGCAGTATTGCATGCGATCCCTATTGGCACTTCACCAATATGTACCCCCTGGCCTGAATATGGATTATACGTTGAATTAGGACCGATATACCATTCTACGAAGCTACCGGGAGCAACTCCTGAGGCAGTTGTGTGAAGGATGACAGAAGAACCTTCACATAAAGTACCAGCGGCACCAGTGATAGAGGATGTAGGAAATTGGGGGCATTGGCTTTCAGCATTGGGTATGTTAATACAGAATGCGCAAGCAAAAAGCAGTAAAAAGGAAATGGAGTAATGCATCATTGTCAGACCCCGAAGGTAAGCATCTCGGCAGCATGACTGATGCTGTTAACAAATTAGATAGATAGAAAACAACTATATCAAAAAGGATTTAGTCGAAATCATTTTTGATATAGTTGGCAAACAATACTTGTTTCAACCAACCCCCGATCTTTTGTAAGTCTATCAGTATCAAGGTCTAAAGCCTCAAATTAAAATACTAAAATGGCTTATTGCCAGAGTTCAAAAGCCTGGTCACCGATTTTTCTCCCACCTTTCTGATCAGGAATTTCTTTACCAATAGAATAAAACTTAATCTTACGACGACCAGGTGTGATCACAAATGAAAACGTGGTGTATTGGTTACGGTCATCCAAAAAACTCATAGTATTTGAAACAGGTTCCGTCTCTTCAATACAATCGCCTGCATAACAGATTTCATATGACAGATAAGGTTTCATTCCATCAACCTGGCCATTGCGAAGAAAAATGACTTTATGATCCTTTCCTGCTCCTTCTTTGACAAGATTCCAGGTGCCGACAATTACACATTCATTGAGATAGTTGGCAAAACCCCATGGCTTGCTGTCATCAATTCTTCGGAAGATTGTTGATGTCTTTAATTGAGTCCAGGCAGAATCGTAAAGCCTTATAAGCGTATCTCCCTGGAGTCTAAATTTCATATCACCAAACTGTGTAGCATCTTTAATCGTGTATGTACAACTGTCCGTTGGTCCTGTATAAGGCATTCTAAAACGTTCAAAACCATTATATATATCAATGGTGTCTTTGCGTTTAAAATCGATTTCTAAAGCAAAATTAGGTACCTGGCCGGGTAGTATATCAGGACAATGCTCAAGCACTGTGTAATTCAGGTATTTTCCTTCAAGCAGACATGATGTTTTGGTTTGCCCCGGAGCTACCGCGCTTTTGCAGGAAGCTACAAGAAGGAGCCCAACTACTGCAATGAATAAATAATTTGATTTCATTATTATATATTTTATGATCGACTATTGATTAATGGTTCTTTTCTTGCTGCTAATTCTTCAGCAGAATAAATATGTCCTACTCTTTTTATTGTGGTTACAATCGTGGTAGCTACTAAAGCTCCGATTACTGCCATGAAGATATCCTTCTGTGCATCCCATATATCCCCCTGCAATCCCAGATAGGCATCGCCTTGTGAAGGGAAAAAGATATCCGCTACAGCCCATTCGATCAATTCGTATAAACTACTCACGGATAAGGTAATTTCTACAGGCAATGACCAGGATACCCATCTTGGAAATTTGAGCCATTTCAAAAACATCTCTCTCATCGGGTAGGCTAACAGAAATCCGAAACTAAAATGGACAATCCGGTCATAATGATTTCTTGACCAGTGAAAATAATCCTTTAGCCAATATCCAAATGGATTTTCGGCATACGTATATTTTGCACCGTAAACATGCAGGCAAAGATAGACACATATAAGGAGTAAGCTTAAATCACTAAACTGGAAGCGTCTTTGTGCCCAGATCAGGAACCCTAAAAACAGGAAGACCAATGTGTTTTCCAGAAGCCAATTTGACATGTCCGTAGTACCCAAAAATGAATTTAACCATACCCCTAAGAAAACAGCGATAAACAGCCAAAGCCAATAATGCTTCCTGAAGGGTGTCCTGAAGGTTGAAATCGCAACTGAGAATGGCATATGAGGGTCTTAAGATTTTTATTTACTGAATGAGGCGCAAATGTATACAGAAGTTGTGAGTCGTGAATAATGAGTAGTTCGTTTTGAATAGTTATCCGGGAGAGCCTTATAATAAGGAAAAGGACAACATTTTGTGTTGTCCTTTTTACTTTCTTTTATTTTCCCGGTTAGCATTTGAAATTTACATTTTCTCGGACCACCACTTTTTCGTTTTCCAACCGACGAGATACATTGCGGGAAGGATAATAAGGGTAATGAAGGTTGCAAAACTGAGACCAAAAATGATGGACCATGACAGAGGTCCCCAGAAAGCTACGGAGTCACCACCAAAATAAATCTTCGGATCGCCACTTGCAAAGAGACTTGCAAAATCGATATTGAACCCAACAGCCAACGGAATCAAACCAAGTATGGCAGCTGTTGCCGTCAATAAAACAGGCGTCATCCTGATACGCCCGGCTTCGATAATAGCCGTTATGACATCATGTCCTTCCTCTCTCAGTTTGTCTGTAAACTCCACAAGCAGAATTCCATTTCGAACGACAATTCCTGCTAAAGCAACAATACCGACACCCATCATGATCACTACGAAATCCATCTTGAATATCGCAAGTCCCAATAATACACCTATGATTGAGAATATAACTTCTGTCATGATGATCAATGTCTTACCGATAGAATTAAATTGTGTGACAAGGATAATGAGGATAATAAATATAGAGATCACCAGTGACCTGCCGAGGAAATTAAATGCATCAATCATCTCGGCATCAGCTCCTTCAAACCCCACAAATACACCCTCCTGCTTTGGCAATTGCGCTATTGCAGCTTTAACAGCATTTATGACCTGCGTTTGTTTTGGTTGATATTCAGCTGTGATATTTGAGGAAATTGTTACAAGGCGTTCCTGGTCTTTTCTCCTTATACCACCGAACGTGTTCGAATATTTCACATCGGCCAGCGCAGCCATCGGGATAGATCTTAGTTTTCCTGAATTCATATCCCTAAATGTGACATTAAGGTTTTCAACAGCATTAATATTTTCACGCTGATCTTCCTGTAACCGTATGACAACGGGAATTTCATCTTCACCGTCTCTGTACTTTGTAGCTTCTTTTCCAAGAATAGCTGTTCTGAATTCTGATCCGATCTGCAGCGTGCTGATTCCTTCTCTGTTAGCTCTGTCGCGATCAACCTGGATACTGATCTCTGGCTTGCTGACGATAAGGTCGCTTCTCAACTCTTCGACACCCGGAATAGCGAGCGAATCAAGATAATGTTTGACCATCCTTGAGGTGGTATAAAGTTTATCAAAATCATCACCCCTCACTTCTATGGAAATCGGTTTAGGTGAGGGAGGGCCTCCTTGTTCCTGATCAACCACTATTTCAGCGCCGGCGATAAGACCTTTGGTGGCATTTCGGATCTTATCCATATAATCTTTGGATCTCACACCATTACGTTTACTGTATTCAACAAACGCTACTCCGACTTTTCCTTTATTGGATGTGGCAGCACGATCAAACTGATCTTCTGACGCCCCCAAAGCCACATTTGAGATGACCGATTCTACAATAGGATTTTCAGATCCCAATACTTCGATCACTTTCTTTTCCATGATTTTTGTAAGTGAATCGGTCACATTGACATCGGTACCCACAGGCATTGTCAAATAAACATAAATGAAATTCGGATCGGCTTTAGGAAACAAAACAATATTGGATTGGCGCGTAAGTGTAATACCGCATGACGCAAAAAGCAAAATGACCATACCGGTTAAGACTGACCATGGATGTCTTAAAGCCCACGTCAGAAAGCCGGCATACAGATTTTGAATATACGGCCACCCTTTTTTCTGAAATCTTTTGACAACTTTTGATAACACAAATTTGTAGAGCAGGCTAAAAAGTATACAAACAATAATAAAATTGCCTACGGCTGTATTGCCAGACATATATGAACCAAGTGTCGTCAACGCAAGTAAGCTAATACCAAAAATGCGTCTCCGTTTACTCTTTTCAGGATTTATGACACGACCTTCCCTTACAGGATCACCCATAAACCAGACGGCGAATAATGGATTAATAATATACGCAACGACTAAAGATGCTGTCAGCGTAATAATAACCGTCACCGGCAGGTAGTGCATAAACTTCCCGAATATTCCACCCCAAAAAACCAGTGGAAAAAATGGTGCAAGTGTTGTCGCTGTTCCTGAGAGGACAGGAAGAAACACTTCACCCGTGGCTTTTTTTGCCGCCTGTTTGATTGTTAGATTGGGTTCATCATGATATATCCGGTGGGTATTTTCAATCACTACAATAGCATCGTCTACCACAATACCCAGCGCAAGAAGGAATGCAAACAATACGATGATATTGAGTGTGTAACCAAGAGATGGCAACAGCATAAACGCAATACACATGGAGAGAGGCACTGATAAAGCCACAAACAAGGCATCAGTCAATCCCATAAAAAACATCAATATGACCGTCACCAGGATAAACCCTATAATAATCGTATTGATCAGATCATGTAACGTTACTCTTGTGGCCCGGCTTTGATCACCTGTAATGCTTACGTCAAGATTTTGAGGAAAATCATTCTTCTTCATGTCATCGACGATGACTTTTATTTTGTCAGAAGCTTCTATCAGGTTTTCTCCGGTTCGTTTGATGACATTGAGTGAGATTACATTCCTTGAATTGAGCCGGCTGAAACTTTCTTGTTTTTCATGACTCATCTTTACTTCAGCTATATCTTTCAGGTACAGAAATGCTCCACTTTGTGAGGCGATGACAAGATTTCTTATCTGTTCGATATTTTTAAAATCACCCCTGATGGATACCGAACGTGTCATGCCCCCGATATCTACATTACCTGCGGAGATTGTAGCATTCTCATAGGCAAGAGCATTTTCAATATCCCTGAACGTAAGTTTGGCGGAGGCCAATTTATATTTATCAACATTGATCTGAACTTCTTTATCCAGCGCACCGATTTCATCGACACGTGTGATTTCACGTAGTTCTTCTACTCTATCCTGAACTTTGTCCGCATATTCCTTTAATCTGTCAAGATCGTAATCACCGGCTATATTGATATTCATAATCGGGATCTCTGAGATATCAAATTCTGTGATGGTTGGATCATCAAGAAGGTCAGAAGGAAGATCCCGGTTAGCTTTATCTACACCATCTTTCACTTTTTGTTTGCACTCTGTCACATCAAGATTCGTGTTGAATTCGACGATGATGTTCGAAAAGTCCTGCACTGACGAAGAGGTGATCTTCTTTACACCTGTAAGCCCCTTCAATTGTTTTTCAAGAGGTTTGGTGATGAGCTGCTCCATATCTGAAGGTGATGCCCCCGGATAGATCGTAGTGACAAATATTTGCGGCACCGTCACATCCGGAAACTGTTCTTTCGGGATGGCCAGGTACGAAAGAAAACCCGCTAGTATAATCAACAATGTGATGATGAAAATACTGGTGCTGTTATCAATTGACCAGGATGTTGGTTTAAACTCTTTCATGTTGATAGATAAAGCTTTTAAGAAAAGCTGTTTGGATAATTAATTTCTGGCTGATGATTCAACGAACAAGTACTATAAGAATAAAACTGTTTCCCCGTTATTGATATCCTGAAAACCTGTTGATATGATGAGATCACCTTCTTTCAGGCCACTCAGGATTTCTACATAGCCATTATAATTCTGGCCTTCTTTGACGACAACCCTTTTGACTAATGCCTGATTATCGACCCCGCTTTTGTCAGCGACTAATACAAAGTCACCTTCCTGGGAAGATTGAATGAGATTGACAGGGATCACGATCGCTTTTGGATTCTTATAATCGACAATCTGCATTACAGCAATTTGATTTGCCCGGAAGTCACCTTTCAACAATGTACTTTCCACACTGAATGTCCTGCTTACAGGATTAATACTCTTACTTACATAATTTACTGTAGTCGAAATTTCTTTTTCTGTGTCCGGAAAATAAACTTTCACCAGATCACCTTTATTGACCTTAGAAGCATAGGCTTCTGTGACCTCACCTTTGATTTTCAATTTGGTAAGATTCAGGATGATGCATAGTGGAGCGCCCGGTGCTATCGCTTCTCCCTGGTTAAGGATGACGTTATCAACAGTGCCGGACGTAGGCGCATAAATTTTAGTCATCGACCAGTTTTCTTTAAGTGTGGCCATTGATCTCTCCAATGATTCCTTATTGTTTTTAGCCTGGATAAACTGAACTTCAGACCCGATATTCTGATCCCATAGTGATTTCTGGCGATCGTACAAATCTGTTGCTACCTGTAACTGGCCTTTCATTTCATTTAGACTACTCAGGATGACGGCATCTTCAATTTCTGCAATCAACTGGCCCTGGCGCACAACATCGCCATTCTTGATATAAATCTTCTTCAGCGCGCCAGGTATTTTAGACGTTGCGGCTACACTTTCATCTGCATCGACTCTGCCCTGCAAATCTATATAGTGAGCAAATGGAGAAAACTTCAATTCAGTTAATGCTACTGTATGAAGTTTCTTTTCAATAACACCTTTTGCAATAAGGTCCTGCTGTAAATCTGAGATTTGAGCTTCGATCGCAGCTTTTTGTTCTTTAAGAGAAGCAAGTTTTGCCACGGGGTCATCATTGCCCTTAGGTTTGCATGACACTGCTGCAACAAGCAGTAAAAAAGCCATGATATAATTCATTTTTTTCATTCTATTTTGCTTTTGTTGTTTCTTTTTATTTCTTAATCCCCACCTTAAGAGACAGGGCAATTCATAAGCATAGGAATAATTTCCGGTGCATCAATTTCAACTGTATCAAACTTTACCTAACGCTTTATTGATGCCGACTACGGCTTTCAGAAGTTCGAATCGTGCATTGACGAGATCACCCTGGGCCTGAAATAAACCTCCCAGCGCTTGTGTTACTTCATAACTTGAACCAACACCTGATTTAAATTTAATTTGTGTAGTATCATAGATACGCTGAGCAAGAGACAGATCATGTTCCTGGTCTTCAACTTTATGTTTTGCATTCTTATATTGATTTCGTGCATTCTCAATTTCAAGATCGAAGGATCTGATCAACATATTTTTTTGTTCATCTACCTGCATGGCTTCAATGATGGCTCTTTCCCGTCTGGATTTTGAAAGCCCACCGTCATACAATGGCATATTGATGGCTAATCCGGCGACTGCGGAAGGAATCCAGAATAACTTATCATTCCCCTGGAAGCTTGGATTGTAGGCTGCAAAAAAGGAAACTGTGGGCAACCAGGTTCTGCGATAGAGATCCACCTGTACCTCGTTGAGTTCTCTTGCTTTCAGAATGGTGACATAGTCAGGTCGATTATTGTAATCCAATGCTTCATCCGGATTGAGCGTAACATATTGTTGAAGCAATGCGTCCAGATCATCGGAAAGTGTGATCTCTTCACTGACCGGAATATTCAATGTAAACTTCAATACATTGATGATCGTCTCTTTCTGACGGGCTAGATTGTCACGTTGTGTTTTTAGCGTAGAAAGAAGGTAATCGAGTCGATCAACATCAAGTTGTTCGACGAAACCTGCCTTGTATGTTGCTTTTGTGTCATTAAATAATTTTTGTTGATTCTCGATATTCTTGTCAAGTACTTTGACACTTTCTGAGATCAATAATGCCGGCAGGTAAGCATCCGTGACACTGTTTCGAACTTTCTCTCTTACTGAGTTTAACTGGAGATCGACGTACTGTCTGTACAATTTTGCTGCTTTCAATCCTACCAGGTAGCTGTTGTTGAATAACAGTTGATCATACTCGATTTTCCCGGAGAAATTATTTCGGAGTTGAAATTTGATTTTTTGACCGGGCTCGCTACCACCAAAACCAAGCGCTTCAGCAGGAAGAGCTGGCTGTTGAAGAAAGAATTGATAATTGATGCCGAGGGATAATTGAGGGTATGCCGTGGCCCTGTTCTCCTTGATCCGCCATTCTGCATCTTTTACATTCAGTTTAGCGATGCGGATATCAGGGTGGTTAGTCATAGCGTATTCAATCGCGTCGGACAAACTCATAATCTTTTGTGCTGAAAGAATCAGCACGAATGACACTGGGAGAATGGTCAATAAAAGTCTTCTGTACATATCAGGAAAGTTTCTTTTTAATGTAGGCAAGTCCTTTAGAGGATACTATCCCGTGGAGAAAATGCATCATGTATTCTTTGAACAGGTTGATTTTTGACATTGAGGCAGATGGAAATAATTGCTCGTCGAACAAATTAAAAGCGGTAGAGAGATGAAGTCTGGCTACAATATCAATATCGAAATCGTCTCGGTAATAGCCTTCTTTACGGCCTCTTATTAGGTTTTCATGGATGATTTTTAATACAAAATCATGTTGAAAATTGCGGATCATCACCCATGCAGCTCTATGATATTTCTGGAGGTCATTGACAATATTTGTCTTCATTTGGGCCAGTTCCTGCGAATTGGCATCCATGATGGTAAAGATTTCATCGATGGCATTTGTTGACTCTTTGACCAACCAGTCACACTGTGTTTTTTCACGTGAGATATGGTGGCCTAATACCTTGACAACCAGAGCGTCCTTGCTTTCAACCATTTGATATAAAGTCTTCTTTGAGATGCCCAGATCACGAGCTACATCGTCCATGGTGATGCTCTTGATCCCAAAACGCATAAAGAGCGATTCTACCCTTTCAAGCCAATTCGTATCATGCGCTGAAGTCGTCATATTCACGATGTAAACATAGGAAACTATTTTTGGTTCAATAGTTTTTAAAGTTTTTTATTCTACTGATCGAATAGCCCGAGATCGGGAGTGTATGCTTCGAACTGTTATTCTCATCCTCGTGCTACAGCTCAGTAAACAGAATAGGAGCGCATTAGTAAGAATGATTGAGTGTAAGAATCCGGACTTCAAACATAGATAGAAATTATTCCTACAGTCAGAGTTTGCATAATGTGGTTTGAGAGATCATGGTTCACTATGAAAAAGTGTAATTGTGAGATGAAAACTATACCTCAATATGGCATTTAAGAAAAGCAAATCGATTAATCATGGCTGCCAACAAACCTCCTGGAAAGATTACCTTTATCTACATGAAGAATTATCTATCAATTCTGGCGACATATTTATTAATCAACTCACCAACTTTTAGTCAGCATTTCGATTGGATATACCGCTTGGAGAATGAAGAATGTTGCACTTATCCGGCCAGAATGTATATCGATAAAGACGGTGGAATCTCTATGAATCTTTATAATTATGATTATCAGGACACAATTAGTCATGGTACTTATTCACTATTAAGTCTCAATTCAAAAGGACAATTTGCAGGCCGGACTTATGTGAACTTCCTTAATAAAATTGGCACAATCATGCCCATGGGTCATGGAAGATATCTGACTTCTTCCTATTTTCGAAATAGTGATCTGTCAGTTTCGCATAATGCCCGACTTTACGATGTCCACGGTGAATTGATAAAGGAAGGACCAGAGTATTCAGGGAATTCAATGTCAGGCATTCCGGTGGATAATGGATTCGTACTATTTACAAATCCTCCAGGTGGCTTCACTTTTAGCAGCCTGATCGTTTCAAAATTTAATTCTCAACTCGCTTATCATTCAGATACTGTTTCTCTAATGCCTTTATTTCGAGAAGGAAAAGGAATTATGAGTAGTACAAATGACGCTCACTACCTAACCAACAATTCCCTAATCGTACCTTTTCATTATGGTGTGGATCAAGGTGGCCATACAATCGGTCCGGACAATGGTGTAGTGGCATGTATAAAGAGAAACAATATCCTATGGAAGTATCCTGATACACTCTCCAAATACAGAATAGAAGCTATCGCCACAGATAATAATTCAACATGGGTTATCTTTCAGTCAAAGCGGGGCTACAAGCAATGCATTCATCTGGATTCAGAAGGTAAAGAAATCTTCAGTGCAAGAATTCGTCTGAATAGCGATATAAAAGATCTTGAAATCCATATTCATGACCTTTTGATACTTACTACTTTTGGGCTTCTTCGTTATTCTCCAAAATGTGAATTGATCAAAGAATATAATTTCCAGGAAAATGATTTGGGTAGTTTTAATGAGATTCAGCATTATGCTGATAATACTTATATCCTCAGTGGAACATATAGGAGCGAACCTTTTGTTGGAAAATTAATATTTGATGAAAATGAAATTCCACCTGATTTAATGAGTACAAATACCCATTCCGATGGTGACAAAGTCTCTGAAACCACTTATAAAATACGTTCAATAAATGTCAACCAAATAAATGATGAGTTAGTGATGGTGAATTTATTTCCAAATCCTTCCTCCATTTCAATCACAATTGAATTTAAGTCAGGGTTTTTACCAGGAGACAAATATCAAATTACGCTGACAAGTATGAATGGTAACATCGTTCAACAAACTTCATCCAACGCTTCGAAAATTGAATTAGATATTTCAAATCTGGCACCAGGGACATATTATTATCGGATATACTTAAATCCAACAGATGTAAGCAAGTCAATAAGTGGTCAATTCATCAAGATATGATATTAAAGAGACGGCTTACGTCTGTTTTCCTTCTTTTCTGCCTGAAGTTTTTTTTCTTCCAATCGTTCTTCTACTGATGATTTTGAAGGCTTTGTCCGGATTCTTTTTGTCACCGGAGTCAGGGCTTTGAGCAAGATTTGCTGAAGCTTCTCGATCGCATTTTCTTTATTATCCAGTTGGGATCTCGATTTTTGAGAAGTCACAGATAAGACGCCTGAATCATTTATACGGTTGATTGCTTTTTCAAACACAATAGTTTTTTCATCATCACTGAGTCCTGATGAAGCATTTATATCAAATAGCGCCTCAACTTTGGTTTCTGTCTTGTTGACATGCTGCCCACCTGCACCTGAGCTGCGGCTGGTACGAAATTCAAGTTCACCTCTGACAATTTCCCAATTCATGAAAAGAATTTTCGATGGTTGAACTGTAGCACAAGGATGAGAAGAGCAGGTCGAAGCATTCGATTTTGGACTTTTATAGTTTAACTGATGTTTGACCTCCATCAACTCCTTGGAGAAATTTTATTAATCCTGCCATATAGATTTCCTGGTCATCATACATGTCCATGTGACTTCCATTGGGACAATAAAGGAAACTTCCATTTTTAACCTGAGTAGACATCCACTTCATATGTTCCGGATCCATCGTGTCGTTTTTTGCCCCGATAGTTAGTGTCGGAACAGTAAGTTTAGGCAAGTCTGCTTTTCTATCCCACTTTGCCAGATTCCCACCTATTCCAAATTCACTCGGGCCTTGCATCGTCACATAGAGAGATTGATTCATTTTTGCAAATGACCTTGTAACAGGTTCAGGCCATTTATCTACCGGCATACGAAGTATATGCTGAGCATAGAAATAAGGCATCAATAATTCCATGTATTTCGGATTGTCAAAATCACCTTTTGCTTCAATCATCCTGATCGTATCCAGTACTTTTGGATCCATTGTTTTGGAAAGCACGTCATCTGCATATTTCCCATAATCCGGACAGCTACACATCATGTTTGAGATGATGAGCCCTTTCAAGTGATCCTGATATTTTAAAGCATATTCTAACGCCAGAATACCTCCCCACGAATGCCCAAGGAGAAAGAAATTCTCTTTATCAAGAGACAAAGCTTGACGAACAGTCTCCACCTCTTCAACATATCTGGATAAATTCCACATCGATGTATCCTTAGGATTATCTGAATTGCCGCATCCCAATTGATCATAATAAATAAACTCAATGCCTTCCGCAGGTAAAAAGTTTTCGAAACATTCAAAGTATTCGTGTGTGGCGCCGGGGCCTCCATTCAATAAGAGTAATTTGATGGTGGGATTATCTCCAAAAGTCTTTGTCCAGACATTCATTTTCCCTTTGGACGTTTCAATGGTCACAAGTTTTACATTCCCTGTTTTGACCCCACTCTCTCTAGTATTAAAATAATCGGCGAGACTCAATTTTGGCCCGATGGATTCAGTTTTATATTTACAGGAAAAGGCTATCAAAAGAAGCGATAGACAAAGCGTTTTCATTATTCCGGAAGCAAGCATTTATGTTGGTTTTAGAAGTTAATTTAATCTAGATTGGAAAGAAAACGATGATAATCATCTTTCTTCTCACTGATTCGAAAATAGTCAAAATGAACCATTTAAAGGCCTAAGCAGTGAACATAAGCTTTCTATTGAAAATAATTCGGGAGAAACTTTGACTTTTCGGATCGATAATCCTATCTTAGGTATGAAAATTCACCCAGACTGGCAACTGAAATAGTAATTAACTTCAAAAATTAAGCTTATGCTCTCCGTAAATGGATTATTGGAAGGGAAGCGAATGAACCGAATGTGTTCATTGACTCCGGATAAAATGGTGATTGATGCCCTTGACCTCATGACCCGTGAAAACATAGGTGCTGTCATGATCATGGAGGGTGATCGTCTTGTTGGAATATTCTCAGAGCGTGATTACGCCCGAAAAGGAATCATCCAGGGCCGGAAAGCCAAAACGACTCCTGTCACCGAAGTCATGACCAGCAATGTCTTCACGGTCACTCCGGAGATGAATCTTGATGACTGTATGAAATTATTTAGTGGCAAACATATTCGTCACTTGCCTGTGGTGTCTGACTATAAGGTCGTAGGTATGCTTAGCATAGGTGATATCGTCACTGCGATCATCAAAGAACAAAAAGAACATATTCAACATCTTGAAAACTACATTTCAAGCTAAGTCTTCCGGTATTTTTTATTTATTTGTCCTCTATACGGGATTTTAAACTCATCTGGTACATGACAGTATTGATCGTTATTGTATTCATTCTTGGATACATACTGATAGCTTTTGAACATAAACTTAAGATTGACAAAGCGTCAACTTCACTGCTGACTGGTGTCATTTGCTGGCTGATATTATTATTTGGCATAGGGGATATGCCTGTCAACAGCCTCATCTCCGGGGGAGAAACAACATCGGCCCCATATGTGCGTGAGGCTTTGTTTCATCACCTTGGTTCGATTTCTGAAATTCTGTTTTTTCTCCTGGGCGCCATGACGATCGTAGAACTCATCGATGTACATCATGGTTTCCGCGTGATTACAGAGAAGATCAACACCTCAAATCGCATCAGTCTATTGTGGATGATTTCGTGGATCACTTTTTTCCTTTCTGCCGGACTTGACAATTTGACTACAGCGATAGTGATGTGTGCACTGCTGCGAAAGATTTTGAAAAAAGAGGAAGATCTATGGCTTTTCGGAGGTTTTGTCATTATTGCCGCCAATTCAGGTGGCGCGTGGTCTCCGATAGGTGATGTGACGACGATCATGCTTTGGATCGGAGGACAGGTGACAACACTAAATATTATTGAATCAACTTTTCTGGCCTCAACAGGCAGTCTTATTGTTCCATTGTTATTTGCCAGCTATTTTCTCAGGAAGGAAAAAACATCGCTGGAAATATTATCGCACAAGGAAATTAAATCAAACGTTGAGACCACTACTTTCGAACGAAATTTACTTTTTTTCGTTGGCATTGCTTCTTTACTGGCCGTACCTGTATTTAAGTCAATCACACATTTACCTCCGTATATGGGCATATTATTTATGCTCGGATTATTATGGTTTATGACAGACGTTATACACCGTCACAAGACACCTGAAATTCGTCGTGAATTTTCCGTTGCTTATATTTTGCATAAGATAGATACCCCGACTATTTTATTTTTTCTGGGTATTCTGCTGGCCGTATCATCTTTAGATGTATCAGGACATCTCCATATACTGGCAGAAGTACTTGATAAGAATTTAGGAAACATATATCTTATCAATGGCTCTATCGGGATATTATCAGCTGTAGTGGATAATGTACCCCTCGTTGCCGCCTGTATGGGGATGTATAATCTCACAGAATTTCCACAGGATCATAATTTCTGGGAGTTGTTAGCCTATTGTGCAGGAACGGGAGGCAGTCTGTTAATTATAGGATCTGCAGCAGGTGTGGCTGCGATGGGAATATTGAAAATTAATTTTCATTGGTATCTGATGAGAATTTCTTTATACGCTTTGAGCGGATATTTAGCGGGAATAGCTGTTTATTATTTGCAACATCATGTTTGATCGTTAGTGTACCGCACTAATATCTGCCCATAAAATTTGGAGATTTGAATAACATTCTGTAATATAGCTTGCTCCTTTAAAGGTACACCCAAATGAAGAATCGAATTGCAGTCGTTTTGCTCTCTATTCTATGCCTTCTCGACGGCACGCTCATTTATTCGATTGCAAGAGCACCTAATTTGTATTTAAATCAATTAGTACATCGTATTTTTTCGGATGAATTAATCTCTCGTCTTCAGTCAATATTTCAGAACGTACATCTTCCTGGTTGGCTTATCTATTCACTTCCTGATGCTTTATGGATGCTCGCATTGACGTTATTGATATTATTGGTTTGGAATTTCAGGTTAAATCGTATAAGTATTTTATGGATGTGCATTGCCATTATTTCAGGTGTCTTAATTGAATGTCTTCAGGCATTTCATTTGATCCGTGGAACATTTGATCCTGTGGATCTTGCATTCATTTTTGTAGGAGCTTTTATCCCTATCTCAATATCAATTTTAAATGTTAAATCATGCAAAACATCATGAAGTCCATTCTTTCATTTGTGATCATTGGACTGTTCTTACTAGCCGCCATGGCATCTTTCGGTCCTGATGATTCCACGAATACAACGGTGGCTATTAGCAATTGTCAGTCAAAGCCTCATGTTGATGGGGCAATTCTTGTTAAAATTCATTATACTGACAAAATGGGAACTCCGATTCCAAATATCACAGGCAGTATATTCCTGACCGAACAGAAAGTAAACCCTGATACCACTTGTACCTTCACTTCTTTGACATATTCAGCAGACGTTGCTACAGATGCATTTGGTGATTTTATAAGCAGCGGATATAATTATAGTTTTGATAATTCTGAAGATTTATGGAGAGTTGAAGTAAATATGCCACAAACCGCATTCTACACAGCCTGCAAAGAAGTAAAAGTGTTTAAATATGGTGGTGATAATATAATCACTTTCAATTGTGTAGTCAAAAGATTAAATGAATTATGAAAAATAAAATTCTACTTGCCTTCCTGGCTCAATTTCTTCTCCATACATGTTTTGGGCAACAATTTAGTTTCCAGGGGAATTCTCCTTTTGGGATTCAGACTACTTCAGGTACAATGATCACCCAGCGTATCATGTTCTATGACTATGATGGAGACGGAGATCTTGATTTGTTTCAATCCGGGATGGGTGCTATCACGGACTTTGATAATCTTACCTGGGAGAATATGCCTTATTTCATCGACTACCAGGAAAATATTGGGGATAAATCACACCCTCAATTCGGGCCACGTGTTACTGCATTTAATGGTAATTTCCCATTTCCTACGGGATTTTTCTTCCCCAGTATTGGTGATTTAAATATGGATGGCAAAGTGGATTTTATCATCAGTGCGAATGTTGATTATATAGGCAACAGAACAGCTGTCTATTATAAAAATCTGCACCATGCAGGTACTGATGATTTTGAACAGGTATCCTTTCTCGATTTGGATCTTCCTGATTTCGTGCCCGAAAGTTTTTTTGTTCCGGAACTGACCGACCTGGACCATGATGGTGATCTGGATATTCTGATGAGTGGTATAAATCCGGCATTTATGGAAGAAGATGGTCCGGATGTAGCCACATATTATTATGCAAAAAATATCGGCACGGCTCAGGTACCTGAATTTTCAGGATGGTATGAAAACCCTTATGGCCTGATCCCAAATCCATTGATAGAAATCACAACAAGTGGTGATATCGATAATGACGGAGATACAGACATCCTTGGAGCACTGACAGGCATACCTGCTGATTCAATGAATTACATTTATTTTCATAAGAATACACCCGGTCCAAATGGAAAGCCTTCTTTCACCACTGTAACTAATTCACCTTTTGGTCTTCCTCAAAGTTTTGGTAAAGACCAGTTTTTCTCTCCTCAGCTTGTGGATATCAATGGTGATGGCGACCTGGATTTTTTTGTTCTGCAGGGCACCACATCAAACAATGTGCTTAAGTATTTTGAAAATAATCTCTGCAGCAGTGTAGTCATGCAGACTGATGTGGATTTATGTGAAGGCGATTCACTCGTGGTTGGGGGAAATTCATATTTCGAGAGCGGAGATTATTCGCTTAGCCTTGAAGGGCCCAATGGATGCGATACTCTGCTTCTATTAACTATTAATATTATTCCAATCTATTCAAGTTCAATAAATGAATCTATTTGTGAGGGTGAAACATATACGATTGGTACTGAATCATTTAATTCCACCGGTGTTTATACTGTACTTTTTACATCTTCAAATGGATGTGATAGTATTGTATCCTTAAATCTAAACATAATCACCGTTGATAACTCGTTGACTATTTCTGAAAATATATTAACAGCAAATCAATCAGGGGCATCTTATCAATGGATTAATTGCGATACGGGTATCCCTATAGCAGGGGCCACAAATCAAAGTTATTCTGTTATATCCAGTGGAAACTATTCAGTCAATATACTGGATGCATCGGGTTGTTCTGCGGTTTCACCCTGCACATCAGTCCTTGTCAATGGCACAATCGATCAGTTTCCGGCAAATTCGTTAATGATATATCCAAATCCTGCGAATGGATTGATTACGATCCAAAACGATTCACCATTTTCGATATCAGATATCTCAGTGATTAATCTTTCAGGTCAATCATCAGGTGATATCAAATTGAATGGAACCGGATCTGCGGATATTTCATTCCTGGCTAAAGGATTTTATTTTGTAAAAATAAAAATCAATGGGCTGGAAATCATCAGGAAACTGATCGTGATTTGAATTTCATTATTTTTCAATATTGATATTACCAAGGCCAGGTTAAATAGTATGCTGGTTGATCGGCATTGTGTATGAATTTACGCAATATGAAAATGTTCATTCATTTATCTGACCCGCTCAGTAACAATATGTCCCCTTTCATGGTCCCCATGTAGAATGCTTTCAAAGGCTCGCTTCACCTTTACCCAGTCACTACCAATTGGCAGTTGCTTTCTCAAATTACTATTTCATTTAATTCATCAACACAGATGAAGATGATCCTGTAATTGAAGGAACCCGAACTTCAATTTTTAATTAAAAAGCTGAGTAAGTGAAAAGACTTTTATGTACTATTCGAGTTAGTCTCACCATCCTGATCTTAAGTGCATTCCAGTACAAAGGTCACGGACAATGTCTCGTGGATTATACCACTTACAATTATTTTTGTGATCTGGATACACTTATTCTTGAAGCAGTGCCGGTGACAGGGACAGGTCCATTTTCTTTCATCTGGGCAACGGGGGCAACGACTCAAAGCATCCATATTCCCTTGCTTGTTGGCAATTACATGCTGACAATGACAGATGCCACAGGTTGTATCTCGATTATCAATTGCCATATAAAACCATTCTCGTCCGTATTATTTTATCCTTACAATCAAAATGCATGCGAAGGTGATACAGTAAATTTATGGCTTGATTGGTTTCGTGATAGCATCCCTGGTGCAACTTACTTATGGTCTACCGGAGCTACCACTCCTACAATACAGCTTACAGATGATCTGGTCTGGTCAGTCACTGTCACTGATCCATCAACCGGATGCTCATTTATCATTCCTCCGGGGTTATTTGATTTCCATCCAACACCATATCCTTCGATTGTCGGCCCCATGATGCTTTGTACGAATCTGCCAGTTACTCTTTCTGTTACAGGCGGTCCTTTTGGAACCATTATTTGGTATCCTCCTTTTGGTAACGGAAATGGATTGTATCAGGATACTTTAGTGGCTGATGGACCAGGTGAATATATTGTTTGGGCTAGCTCACCAGAAGCAGGATATTGCTGGCATCAGGATACGATTGAAATCCTGCCAGGAAATATCACTCCGCCAACTCTTACGGGTCCTCCCTCATTATGTTCCGGACAGAATGGGACGATTGCCATCACAAACAGCTCAAATTTTATTGGATTTATATGGAATACTGGAGCAACTACCTCGTCCATCAATGTAACTCAACCAGGCAGCTATACAGTGACCGTATCCGATAGTGGAGGATGCACAGCAACTTCCAGCTTAACTATAGGAGATGGGCAGGGCGCATCTCTTTCCATAGCACAAACATCAGCTACCTGCGGACAAAATAATGGAAGCATTAATTTGACTACGACACCTTCCGGATCATATGCCTTCCTATGGTCAAATGGGAGCACTACCGAAGACCTCATGAATATTCAGGCGGGGACTTACACTGTGACGGTAACTTCTACAAATGGATGTACATCCACCTCCATTGTAAACTTACCTAACAATTCAATTCCGGTAAGCATCAGCTTTAATATTATACCTGTTACATCTTGCTCTATAAACAATGGAGCTATTGATGTCAGCATCTCGCCACCAGGCACATATTCTTTCCTATGGTCAAATGGAGCTACTACAGAAGATCTGACTAATCTGGCATCCGGCAATTATTCCCTGACGGTGACAACAGGTGTCAACTGCACAGCGACAGGAAATTATGTGGTTGACAATCTTTCGAATCAACCTGTCATTCAATCTACCATGACACCGACCACATGTGGGGAGAGCAATGGCTTGATTGAACTGCAGATCAGCAGTGGTGTTGAGCCTTATTCTTTTCTTTGGTCAAATGGCATGACAAGCCAAGGCTTGACAAATATCATTGCAAATTCATATTCTGTCACAGTCACTGATGCCAATGGTTGTACATCACAAGCTAATGTTGATTTACCCGATGTCAATATTCCGATCAGCATTTCAAGTAATATCACACCTAATACTTCCTGTGTCAGCCAAAATGGAAATATTGATCTCACTATTTCTCCTGCCGGATTGTATTCTTTCATTTGGAATAATGGAATGAATACTGAAGATCTTACAAATATTAATGCAGGTACATATGACGTCACTGTTACTCTTGGTGCCAACTGCATCCAAACAGGAAACTTTACAGTACCAAACGATGCTGATTCGTTTACTGTAGCCGGGAGTATCAGCGATAATACATCCTGTACAATACCTAATGGTAGTATTGATATCTCAATTAATCCAATAAGTGGATATGTGTTTAGCTGGTCTTCTGGTGCTACAACTGAAGACCTTCAAAATCTAACTGGTGACAATTACACAGTGACAGTTACAAATTCAGAAGGCTGTTCCGTCACCACATCTTTCACGATTTCGAATATGTCAGTCCCGATAAATATTTCGGCAATCATAAGCCCAAATACTTCATGCCAATCCCCGAATGGTTCAATTAATATTAGTTTATCTCCATTGGGAACTTATACCTTTCTATGGTCTAATGGTAATGTGACGGAGAATCTCCAAAATTTAGCTCCTGGAAATTATCAAGTGACTGTAACAAATGATGATGGTTGCACAGTTGATTCCTCGTTCACAATAAGTAATCAAAGTGTCAGCTTTGTTTTATCTGCGACTCCTTTCGAAAATAACTCCTGTACTATTCCAAATGGCTCTTTGGATCTTAATGTCACCCCGGCAGGCACTTATTCTTTCATTTGGTCAAATGGATCGATTACGGAGGATATTCAATCTCTCTCTTCAGGTTTCTATGGTGTAACGGTTACTGATGTTAACCAATGCAGTGTATCCGCAAATTATTCAATTGCCAATAACGCACCTGTTCCAATCATATCATCTGTCATTCAGCCCGAAACATGCGGCACATCAAATGGAAACATTGATTTATCAACTTCACCCAATGGTAATGTTTATGTCTGGTCCAATGGTTTTACAGGTGAAGATTTACAAAACATCACATCAGGATTTTATACGGTCACCGTCACCGCAATAAATGGATGTAATGCCATTGATTCGTTTGTTGTCGAGAATCAAAACGCCAATTTTGCGCTATCCGGTAGTACCCTCCCAAATACTTCATGCAGTATTCCAAATGGTTCATTGGATTTGACGATTTCACCATCCGGCAACTATTCATATATCTGGTCCAATGGATCTTTCACCCAGGATCTTCAAAATCTTCTACCTGGTCAATACGTCGTCACGGTTTCAGATTTGAGCCAATGTACTTCTACCTTATCCTTTACCGTAGACAACATCACCAGCACACCTGTTATTTCCGAGACGATTACCCCTGGCTTATGTGGTCAAATGAATGGGGCGATTATCCTGAATGTGATGCCTTCCACAGGCAATACATTTTTATGGTCAAATGGAATGACAACTAAAGATTTACAAAATATTTTTTCAGGCAATTATACCATTACTGTAACTGACAATAATGGTTGCACTGCAACCAGAGATTTCATCATTGCGGATATAAGTTCAGCTATTTCAGTACACGGTGATGTCAATGCAGTTAGTTCATGTATAGCACCTAATGGCTCGATTGATATCACTATTACACCTGCAGGTAATTATACTTATACGTGGTCAAACGGATCGACGACCGCATCTTTGCAAAATCTTACTTCTGGAATTTATATCGTAACTGCAACTGATGCAAACGGCTGTTCATCTGCACAGACATTTACTATTGATGATCACAGTGCAGCACCTGTTATTTCACAAATAATAGTGCCCGCTACTTGTGGTCAAAATAATGGAAGTATTGACATCAATGTTACCCCCGTTGGCGATTATACCTTTCTTTGGTCCAATAATCAAATTACAGAAGATATTCACAATCTGGTGGCTGGAGAGTATAGTGTAACTGTTACAGACGGAAACGGATGCTCAGCAAAATCTATTTATAATATCCCAAACCAAAGTTCAACTATTTCGCTATTCTCTGAGGTATATAATGATTCGTCGTGCGTTTCGCCAAATGGTGCGATTGATCTTTCAGTCACACCTGCAGGAACATATTCTTTTATCTGGTCCAATGGAGAGACTTCGGAAGATTTGCTGAATATTTCATCCGGGATTTATGAAGTGACCGTCTCCGATCAGTTTAATTGTTTAAGTTCTGCGGTTTATGCAGTAGAAAATGCAGCAACGCTTCCAATACTTTCAGAAACCCAAACGAGCACTTCCTGTGGACTGCATAATGGGAGCATTGACCTCACGGTTGTTCCCCCGGACAGTAATCAATTTCTTTGGTCCACAGGCGAAACAGATGAGGATCTTACAGATGTTCCGGAAGGGATTTACAGTGTCACGGTGACAAATACAAACGGATGTAGTTCTATGACGGAATTTATTGTGCCTGGTTCAAAAGGAATTGAAATCACAATTGATGCGGACCTGACATCCATTCAAAATGGCATCGTGATGTGCCGCCTGAATTTAAATGTACCTGTTTCATCAATTGCTTCTACTGTATGGTCGCCGGATGAATTACTGAGCTGTTATGACCCAGTATGCCTTGACCAAATTTTTACAATAAACAGACAGACGCTAATACAGGTTGAGGTGGCAGATTCAAATGGATGTGTGGGTATTGCAAATCTATTGGTGGATGTCAATAAAGATACAGCTGTCTATATTCCAAATGTATTTTCGCCAAACTATGATGGGACAAATGACATGTTTTCTGTCTATGGCAAGGAAGTTGAAGAAGTTGTGCTATTGGAAATATTTGATCGCTGGGGCAACTGTGTTTTCATCAATCAGACCTTCCCGCCGAACGATCCGTCTTATGGCTGGAATGGAAAATATAAGGGACAATCTATGAATCCTGATGTATTTGCATACAGAGCTGTAGTCTTGTTTACAACAGGAGAGGAGCATTCCTATAAAGGAGATGTGACACTGGTAAAATAAATTGCGATAATCCATACTCGTTTCCTACCTCCAATGGAAACCCACAAGAATAATAGATATTTATCGTTTATATCAAATCAAACAACGTGGTCTGCGGCTTTCTTGTTTTCTCAAAGAGACTCAAATCATATTCGAAGACCTGAGGATTGGGTAAAAATTTTCGTTTGGCAAGATGAAAATGTTTTTCAATAATTTCAGCATACTTACCTTCTCCTTTCATACGGGTCCCAAAACGGCTATCATTAAGATTGCCTCCGTGTGTGTCCATGATACGATTCAATATTTTATCCGCTCGATCAGGATATGTTTTCTTCACCCAGTCAGTAAATATTTCAGCCACATCTCCATTGAGTCGAACGACGATATAGTGAGCATTTTTTGCACCTGCATTAGTCACGGCTTCGACTATATTCATAATCTCATGATCCGTAAGTCCGGGAATAATGGGGCCAAGCATGGCATGCACATAAATACCTGCTTCTGAAAGTTCTTTTATGACCTGAAGACGTCTGGTAACTGAAGCTGTGCGCGGCTCTAGTAATCTTCGTGTTGATTCTGTAACAGAGTTAATGGATATGGCGACGGTGACTAACTTCTTTTCAGCAAGGCGTTTAAGGATATCAATGTCCCGCATGATGAGTGCACTTTTTGTAATGATGCCTACCGGGTGATTAAACCGATCCACAACCTCAAGTATCTGTCTTGTCAATTTGAATTTTGCTTCAGCAGGCTGATAACAATCTGTATTGCCGGAGAGCATTATAGGCGCCGGGATCCAATTATGGGAAGCAAGCTTTTTGGCTAAAATCTGTGGGGCTTCTCTTTTGACCAGGATTTTCGTTTCAAAATCAAGCCCGGCACTGAATCCCCAATAAGGATGTGTATTACGGGCATAGCAGTAGACACATCCGTGCTCGCAGCCCTGGTAGGGATTCATGGAATATTCCATCCGGACATCCGGGCTTTCGACTTTATTTATCAGTGTTTTCGGATGCGTTTCAAGATATTGGGTTTTGATTTCCTCAGGTGGTGGAGTGAAATTGAGATCGCGATGTTTTGACCTGACATGCTTGTCGTATGGACTGTCAGGGTTGATTTGTGCGCCTCTTCCTTTCATTATATCCGAATTTGACTGTAATTTAAGCATTATTTGACTATTTTACAGTCATTGTTAAATATATTTTTAATGGCCTAAAAAACCGAAAGACATTGTGCCGTAATTCCGCCAAAAAGATGACCAGAGGGCTTTTTGTAACTTATTGATTGATCGTATTTTATAAAGATCCGAAGTAAGGTGCGGCACATCCAGGTGTGGCACACTGATTTTTGGAGGTGGTTTTGAAGGGAAATGTTTCCAAAAAGTGGCTCTGATGCGTATTTATCACCTGACCGACGGATTTAAATCTCCTGAAATCCAATAATCAGCCATTATGAAAGTATTTTTGTCATCAGAGGCAGCGATCCTGCCTGGAATGTATCAATTCAATAACAGTACTTAAGACAGAGCTTTTGCAGGAGCAAGAACTGATCAAACGATGTAAAGCTAACGACCGGACAGCGCAACGATTGCTCTATGAGCGGTTTGCGCCCTTGTTGATGGCGATATGCAGAAGGTATGTGGGATCTATAAATGCAGAAGACGTTCTGCAGGATAGTTTGATTAGAGTATTTCAATATTTGGTCCAGTACAGAAATGATGGCTCATTTGAAGGATGGGTAAGGCGAATCTGTGTGAACACCTGTATACGATATCTTGAAAAAGAAAAACGATTGCAAATCGATTATATCGCCGAAGGATTACCGGAGCAGTCAGTTGAACCAGATGCGATACACAAGATGAGTGCGGATGAACTGATGATCGTCATTGACAAATTGCCGGACGGATATAAAACAGTATTTAATCTAAGTGTGATCGAAGGATACCCTCACAAAGAGATCGCTGAATTGCTGGGCATTGAAGAAAGCAGTTCAAGATCACAATTGACCAAAGCAAGAAAATATATTCAACGATCACTCGTGCCTACTCAAAAAGTAGAAATATGAAAGACCAAAACCTTTTTAAAGAAAAGCTATACAACTATACCCTCCCCGTAAAGGAAGATATATGGAAACATGTTGAAGCTAATCTTCCTGCCAAAAGAAGAAGGCTGCCATTTCTTTGGATAGCTCTTGCTTCATTTTTATTTATTGGTGCATCAGCTCTTGGTGTGACCTTATTACACAAGCCCCTTATTTCTGCGACGCCAACAGAAAATAAATCGTTTGAAGAAATTAAAAATACGAGCACGCCTGTCGCTGAAAACATAATAACAAGCAGCGCTTCAGAGCCAACAAAAAATGAATCTAACACTAGTAAAAAATTAAATACTACGACTAATACTACGCATAAAATCAAACAAAGAATTCCACATCAAAAATCTTTAAGTCATACATCAAATCTTGAGCAATCCTTTTCATCTGATGCAATGCAGTTCGTCTCTTCTGGTGAAACTGACTCTCGTAGAAACGAAATGGGAGTTGTGAACAGTTTAAGAACATTGGATCTAAATTCTTTATCTCTGGAAGCAGTCAACTACAAAATGGCTAAAATCAAGCCTGATCCAAGCTGTTATAGATTCAGGGGAAAAAATGGCAAGAATACACTTTCATTCGACGTATTTGGTACACCTGGATTTGCACCAAGATCTTTTGAATCTACAGATAGTGAATCATCCCTCTATGCCGATGCTCGCAATAAAACTGAGAATAGTCAATATGCATGGGGTGCAGGGGCACGTATAAATTTGAATTTGCAACAAGGCTTTAGCGTAAGGCTGGGCCTTTTATATGAACAGCTCGGTGATAAATTCGATTATACAGATCCCAAGGCTTTTGTCAAGAGACAACAGATAGATTCTTTCTTCAGTGCAAACGGTACATTCCTTTTTTCTGATACCAGTTATGTCCTTGTTTTTGGTACGCTCATAAAGAAAATCCATAATCGGTATACTCATCTTGATATTCCTCTATTGCTTAGCTATGAGCTTCCAATGGGCAGAGCCACGCTTATGATTAATGCAGGACCGGTACTTAACCTGACGAGTAGTCAAAGAGGACAAATTCTTGACTCCACGTTGAATCCGGTACATATCACAGCAGGTGAACCTGATGAATTGAAAGCCTATAAGAATAACCTTGGCCTGAGCATATATATAGGTGCCGGCGCTTTATTTCCATTGACAGACAATATCTCTGCCCTCATCGAGCCGAGACTACTATACAGGATCAATCCGGTAACATTAGATACCTATGCTCTAAAGGAACATCGCTCTTTTGCGGGCCTTAATCTGGGTATTCGCTATCATTTTAATTAATCCGGTACACACAGGCAGCATTATGACAACGAATCGTGTCTATAAAAGTAAAAACAGAGAAATGAGTAAGTTTTTTTATGTTTTGGGATTATTGGTCATCATGATGTCGTGTGGCAAGGACATCGACCAATTCATTCCAAATGAGAACCAGGACGTTGTGGGTGACATTTCGCGACTTCAATCCAGGCTGAGAGATGACATTTCAGGAGGTATCACCTACACTGTGCCTGTTCCCTGCATCGGTCTTAAGGCGTTTAGGATTGACAAGGATGTCGTCATCGACATTCCTGCAGGCTTTGTTGATCTCACTCAATATCCATGTACAAATGGATCGTTTGACGTGCGTTTGACCGTACTTGATACGAAAGGGGAAATCCTGGCAGCAGGTATTCCTACTATTTCTGAAAACACCTTACTGGAATCAAGAGTTGAATTAAAAATTGAAATCCTGAACGGTACATCGCAGGTTAAATTGGCTCACGGAAAGAAGATCCGGATTCTGGTCAATGATCCTGATCCAAGAGAGCGGATGGAATTGTTCTATGGTGAAGGAGACCACTGGCTGCAGGCCGATGGTGATCCTACGAAGTGGAATAATGTTAAAAATGCAGATTGGTGGATTCAGGCTGACAGTTTGCAAAACCCAATTACGGGTGTTGGCTATGAGACATTCAGCGATAGCATTGACTGGGTAAATGTCGACGTGTATTTCCAGATACCCGTAGAACTTCGGACTCCTGTATGTGTTGAGCTTCCTGAAGGATTTACAAATAAAAACACAGCTGTATTTATGGTCTTTGATGATTATCGAAGCGTCACCAATATACCCGGTGATTCAACTAAAATGCAATTCTGTGAACACTATGGATCAACACCACTTGGATTTAAAACAACTTTTGTGGTGATATCCGAAAGAGGAGAAGGCAATTATTATTTTGCTACAAAGAAAACAACAATAACAGCGGATCTGACAGAAACTCTTGTTCCGTTGAAGACTCCATACGAAGAGATTAAACACTATATTATGGGATTGTAAAACCGGTCATCGAGGATCATTATAACTGAACGGTCTTAAAGATTTTCAAAATCCTTTTTTTTTGCCAACAACAAAGCTCTGTACGAAATGCGGAGCTTTTTTTTTGGAAAATAAGGAATGGTGAATTAGGAATGGAGAAGAGAATCGGGAATATTGAATTTTGAATAATGAATATAGAAGTTGAATGCAGAATCTTGAATAGTGAAGGGAATGGTGAATGCTGAATTTGGAATGGAGAAGAGAATCGGGAATATAGAATTGTGAACTCTGAATATTGAAGGAGAATGTTGAATACTGAATAAAGAAGAACTATACTGAACAAAGAAGAACTATAACAAGAGATTTCGCTGAGTGATGAGTCCAAAGTCCGGCATCAATTAAATCGGGCAACCAAAGAGCGATGGATATTAAAAACAAAAGGCAGATCGAAACCTGCCTTTTGTTTTTAATATCCTGAAAAGAATTTGTCTATACCGGTTCAGTTTGAATGGAGCGCTGCATTTTCTTGCGCTGGTCTTCGTCGAGATATGTTTTACGCATACGGATGATCAAAGGCGTCACTTCGATGCACTCGTCCTGCTGGATATATTCCATACATTCTTCAAGAGTCATCTGGCGCTTTGGAGCAATGTTAGTAGCGGCATCACTTCCGCTTGCCCGCATATTGGTCAGTTTCTTACCTTCTGTGATATTGACTACGATATCACCGGGGCGATTGTTTTCACCGATGATCATGCCCTTGTATACTTCTTCTCCCGGATCTACAAAGAAGAATCCTCTATCCTGAAGCTTATCAATTGAATAGCCTGTTGTCGAACCGGGATCTTTTGCGAGAAGTACACCATTGGTTCTTGCCGGGATGTTTCCTTTCCAAGGTTTGTATTCGGTAAAGCGATGACTCATCACGGCCTCACCTGCAGTCTGTGTCAGCATAGTCGATCTCAAACCGATAAGGCCTCTCGAAGGAATATCAAATTCAAGATGCTGATAATCACCTTTCGCCTCCATCACATGTAACTCACCTTTACGGCGGGTAACAAGATCTATGGCACGTGATGAAAATTCGCCCGGAACATCAATAACCAGGTTTTCATAGGGTTCGCACTTTTTACCATCAATGATTTTGACGATAACCTGTGGCTGGCCTACAGTAAGTTCATATCCTTCACGACGCATTGTTTCAATCAATATACCCAGGTGAAGGATACCGCGTCCAAAAACAAGAAAACTATCTGCACTATCTGTTTCTTCAACTTTCATGGCAAGATTCTTTTCAGTCTCTTTCCACAAACGATCACGCAGGTGTCTCGATGTCACAAACTTTCCATCTTTACCATAGAAAGGTGAGTTGTTGATACCAAACGTCATACTCATCGTCGGTTCGTCAACAGCTATGAATGGCAGTCCCTCTGGTGCATCGTAATCCGCAATTGTCTCGCCGATCCTGAAATCATCCAGTCCCACTACTGCACAAAGATCACCTGCACTTACTTCCTGTACTTTCTTTTTGCCCATGCCTTCGAAGATGTAAAGTTCTTTAACACGGCTTCGTTTGATGACACCGTCAGCCTGAACTATACAGATGGGTTGATTTTCACGAATCGCTCCCCTGTTTACTTTACCGATAGCAATACGGCCCTGATAAGATGAGTAATCAAGCGAAGTGATTTGCATCTGCAGAGTTCCTTCATAGGCTACTGGTGGAGGAACTAATTTTATAATGCCATCAAGAAGTGGGGTTATATCTGCTGACTGCTCAAGGCTGTCATTGAACCATCCATGTTTTCCCGAACCGTAAAATGTACTGAAGTCAAGTTGCTCGTCAGTCGCGTCAAGGCTATGGAAAAGGTCGAATACATCGTTATGAATATCTATAGGACGGCAATTAGGTTTATCGACCTTATTGATGACAACGATTGGTTTTAGATTGAGTTGTAATGCTTTTTGAAGAACGAATCGAGTCTGAGGCATTGGGCCTTCGAATGCATCAACGAGAAGGAGGACACCGTCGGCCATTCGCAATACACGTTCTACTTCTCCACCGAAGTCACTGTGACCGGGTGTGTCAATGACATTAATTCTTACACCTTTATAATTGACGGCTGCGTTTTTTGAGAAGATAGTGATACCGCGTTCCCGTTCGAGGTCATTTGAGTCCATGATCAGCTCTCCGGTTTCCTGGTGATCCTTGAATACTTTAGTGGCCTGTAAGATCTTGTCTACCAGGGTGGTTTTCCCATGATCGACGTGAGCGATGATGGCGATATTCCGGATATTCTCGTTTAATTGTTTCATAAGGTATAATTAGGCCCCTCAAAAGAGGGTGCAAAGGTACACATTATAATGCTTTTAGGGGCTATAAGGTTTGATTTCGGCTTTGATACATATGATATAAATTGTTAATAGGCTGATGACCAAATGAATATCGGAGGAAAGGAAAAATGGGGATTGAAAGTTTTGAATATTGATGTAAATCTGTAATTATAAATTGTTTAGGTGTTAACGTATTAAAGTTTTTAAAATACTTACGTATATTTTGAATTTGCTTTTGTTAATTATACCTCTTATTCGTAAATCCTAAACCAAAAGATCAGGCTATATTTGCCCTTATTGGCTCCGTCGTACAACGGATAGTACGCAGGTCTTCGGAACCTGAGATTGGGGTTCGATTCCCTACGGGGCTACTTGGTTACTTTTTTTCCCAAAAAATAGTAATCAAAAAAGCTCGTTCGCCGAAAAACTCACTTTGGGATCGAAACAACTCATCAATCATTTTAGCTTACCGTTTTGTTTCGCTCTCTGCAAGCACACATTTTTGACAGGGCCAAAAATGGGTCGTTCTGTTTGTTCGAACAATTCGGGCTCACAGGATTTTCTTATCGAATTTGATAGAGAGCAACTAAAGATTTGTGCTTCTGTATTTTTGTATAATTGCTCAAAAACAAAGAGCATAGAATTTTCGAAACTCTATGCTCTATGCTATGTACTCTATGCTATTCGCTGAATTATTGGAATAATAGTAGTCTCCATCTGTCGTGACATGCGCTCTTGGCGAATCGGCCGAATGCGCAATTAGCTTCAAGTTGAAGTTGGGCAGCAGTGGCGAGTGTCTTTTTAGAAGGATTTCTTAGTGTTTCATTTATTAAAACGATTGGATAATTATTTTCTTTTCCCAGATCGTTGACCATATCATCAATGGCCCAATGTAAACGAATCCCAATATTAACCGTAAAAATTCCACCACCGATGAGATAAGATCCAAATCCGAAAACTCCTGATTTATAATTCTTACTGAAATTTTCGGTGACGTCCATAACAGCAGGTATATTGACATTCTTCAATTCAACAGATTTGATTTTTGCGAGTTCTCCTCCAATTTCGATATAAGCACCATTGCCGGAATATCGGAATAGAGCGGACCAATCGTTGTGCTTCCATTTAAAACTATTGAAGACTTTTGAATTAAAATTAAAGTCTTGATTGCCAGTAGCGCTTGAATACTCGACCGAAAGGCCGGCATGGTAGCCATAATTGAAACCTAAGCGACCGCCGATGGCAGTACCTGTAGTTATTTTATGCTTGTACGATCCATGATCAAAAACCTTATGATCATACATAAATGTAGGGCCGTATGCGCCTTTAATACCAGCATCAAACCACCACTGTGCATGTGCCGACATTGCAAAACAAGCCATCATAAAAAGGGTAAATAAATACTTCATGTTTCAGTTGTTTTTAGGCTGGAAAGATAGCGATTATTTCATTCCCCGTCGCTTCATCTCTGCCAGGATGAAGCTCAGTTCACGGCTCATTTCACCGGTCACAGATGTATTTTCTTTGGCACGTCTGATGAGATAAGGGATTACTTCTTTGACTGGACCATACGGTACATATTTGGCAACATTGTAGCCTCCTTCCGCAAGATTGAAGGTGATAAAATCACTCATACCGTAAAGCTGACAGAAATTCAAATGGGAATGATTGCGTTGTAATCCTTTTTCTGCAATCAATTCAGCTTCGTATTCCACACTCTTCTGATTATGGGATCCATTGCACGAAGCGATTTGCTCATAATGATCAACACAATATTTAATGGCGATATTATAATCCCTGTCAGTATCTTCCTTTGTATCCTGGATAGGTGAAGGATAACCCATCGCCCTGGCACGATCTCTTTCTTTTTCCATATATGCACCCCGGACTAATTTGGCACCCAGTTTATACCCCTTAGTTACAGCTTCCTGATGATCAGCGATCAGGCTATTGAGTTTATCTTTTCTATATAACTGATATGTATGGTATACAACCACTTTTTCGCGGTTATATTTTTCCATAAGATCCTTGACCAGGGTATCGATGGTATCCTGTATCCAGGTTTCTTCGGCGTCAATAAAAACGGCCATGTTATTCCGTTTGGCAGCATGACACAATTGATTGAGACGGCTACGGACTTTTTCAAAATCCCGGGATTCCTGTTCACTCAATTTCCCTTCTGATTGAAATTTCCGGAGTAACTCCTCAGAAGCCAGAGATGTAATCTTTGATGAAATAATCGGCACACTTGGATGAGTGGAAGCAAATGTGATAGCTTTAATATTCTCCTCCATTGTGCGGTCAAAATCCTCCTCAGTAGATTTGCCTTCAGCTCCATAATCCAATACGGACAAGGTCTTATTGACATGCAGATAATCGATAGCTGTCTGGCAATCCTGAAGGGATGTTCCACCACAAAACTGTTTAAAAATAGTGGCCTTCAGCATCGGATTGAAGATATTGATGCCTTTGCTATGCAGCCACAAGCCAAGTGACGATCCCCTACTAACAATCCAGCCTTTGTTCATCAGACGAAATAGATAGGACATTAGCCTGAGCTCTTTGTTGGATTTATGCGCAAAAGCGATTTCCGTATTAGAGACGTTTACAGTCTTGTGCTGTGGTTTTGATTCAGTTTCAGAACTTGCCATATGATTTCCAGATAATCCAGGCTTGTTCCGCCTGAAGGTGTAGCATATCTAAGCCATTTTTTGTTTGGGCTCCCATCTCTGCACCGCGCGTCAAAAATAGTGTATTGGTTGGATTGTAGACTACATCAAATAGCCAATGATCTTTTGTGAGCAAATCATAAGGGATCATCGGGTATTCCTCCGTTTTTGGAAATGTACCTAAAGGCGTAGCATTGATAATCAATAAATGCGCATCTATCACATCCTTTGCAAGGTCTTCATACCTGTAATTATCGCCTTGTCCCCTCGATACATTTGAAGACCTGATACCCATTTCCTCCAGGGAAAATTTTATCGCTTTAGCGGCACCTCCAGTTCCGAGTACAAGAGCCCGTTCAGGCATTGGAAAATTTTTTAACCACTCCTGAAGCGAAAGCCTAAAGCCGGAGACATCAGTATTGAATCCTTTCCAGGAATTAACGCCTGTTCGAACGATGGTATTTACAGCGCCGATCTTTAAGGCGGTATTATCGATATCATTCAGATAGGTGATGACATCTGATTTGTAAGGAATAGTGACATTTAATCCAAACACGTCGCTGTGTAAAATGGAATTGATGTCTTCAATATTCTTGAGTGAAAAATTGGAATAGCTAAATCCATTCAATCCCAGAGCCTTGAATTTATCTTCAAAATATTTTTTGGAAAAGGAATGCGTAAGAGGATAGCCTATGAGCCCGAACTTCATAAAAAGAATGTTGGGTAGTAAATGTAGGAATAATCTGAAGTCGGGAAAAGGAGTATGATTTTCAGTACCCGAAGAATTCAATCCCTTCAGGGTTGAACCATATCGTGTTTCATTATTCCCCGGGTAGCAACCAGGGACTAATAACATCAAAGTCCTTCAGGCTTAGTACATTCCTGATTTACATTCTGAACAGAACACCTGCTTTTGCATTGAACCCATAGGATGGATAGGTATACCAGGGTTCGCGCTTATTGCCAAGAATATTATTGACCTCTACAAAAGCGCCTAACATAGACGTAAAATAATAATCTCCGTGAAGATTCAAATCAATCAATGGATCCAATCGTCGTTCGGTCCCTCCTACTGTTCTGTAAGGCAAACCATTTTCTGAATGAAGGATTAATGAGACATGATAGACATCATCACCTCCTGAATATGTCAGCATTCCGTCTATACCAACAGTTGGTTTATGCCAGGGCTTACTTTCATTGTCCAGATCATAAAATCGTTGCCATGCCTGACCATGAAGAATTACATTTTTCAGTACTTCATATCGTACAGAACCTTCATATCCAAAATAGGAACCATTATCAAATATGGGATTGAATTGCTCTCGCTTGTCATAATCCTGCAGAAAGAAAGCCATGTGTGTGAATGAGGTATATCCTCCAGAAATGGCATACTGCAATTTACCTGTAGCGCCTTTGACACCGCCATAAATTTTACGGGATATCATATTACCGATACTATCCAGTCTGGTATTGATATATGGATTATAAGAGGATAAATTATGAAAATTGTTTTTATACACCTCTCCTTTCCAGCCTGCTTCGATAGTCAAACTATTTTTAAATAGATTGTACGAGAATTCTATCGCAGGCAGGATTTCATTTTCTTTTGAGGAGACAAGATTTGTATTCTTATTCAATAGTCCAATTCCGCCAAGATTGACTTTCAAACCTCCGATATGAAATTGGAAAAAAGGCTCAAGAAGAATATTATTTATGGATTGCTCACGCGTATTTTTTAACGTGGAAAAATCAAGAAACGCTTTAAGCCCAATCGGGAAAGATTTTGCAGTTAAGCTGTAGTCAACTTCACCACCCAGCGTGATCGCACTTTCACGTGATCCTAAATCATCCCTGTCAAAATGATGCTGAAAAAGAGCGTTATATCTAATCGCCTGATGATCACCTCCCAGATTGGCTATTGTGAATTGTGCATCATACCGCTTGTAACTTCTTTTCAATGCATCAGGATTGGAAGGAATATTCTCTGCACCATAGAAGTAAACGTTCTCAAAGTGGCCATCAACATAGCCCTGTAGTTGCACATTATCATTCAGATTATAACTTGCATTGACTCTGCCTCTTGAATCTGAAAACTTCTGCAACGGAATCTTTTTGTTGTTAGCGCTAAGATGTCTGAAATCAACACCCCATTGCAACTGATCGTTTTGGTGATGATCATACGATAGTTCACCCAATACTGAATTTGGGCTTCCATATCCTGCCTTTGCAAATAAGGGATAATATGGAGTCTTTTTCTCCGGATTTATTGACAATGGCTTTAACTCAGCAACGACGTAATCAATCGAAGGTGATGGAGCTAAAAGTTTATACTCATATCTTCGCTGAGCTGAATCCAATGCAATAGGCTGTGGTATAATCCTGATTTTTTTTGTCTCCAGCAAGCGGACTTCAAAATCTTTGATCACTTCGATCTGACCTGTCGGTAGTTCGTTTTGGGCTAAGACAGATGTCGTAAACGCAAGGAAAAATAAAATAGAAATATGCTTCATGTCGCTGTTAGTCTTTGTGTGGATTTTGTAATTCCAGTGTATCGGATCCGATTGGTTTGATACGACTCTTATTTTCTTCCTGCGCCTTTACTTTATCTAATTTTTCGCTGGCTTCCTTCATTATCATCTCATCTCCCTTGAAATTTTCGAGAATGGCTTCAAGAATGGCACGTGCGTTTAAAAGATCTCCCTGGCTGAATTTGATATCTGAAAGGAGGATAAGTGATTTGGCTACCCAGAATGGATAACCAACATTTGCACGGGCAGCTTCCTCTGCGAGTTTTGCTCCGACTTCTGACTCTCCTCTTTTATTGTATATATAAGCAATCTGATACCTGGATTCAGCAGCCAGTTCAGCACTATTGATTCTGATGACCGAATTGAAAGACTCAAGTGCTTTATCGAAAGATTCAGTCGTCAACGCCATAGTAGCAGAATAATAATATGCCAATGCCCGGATATCATCCGTGGCTTTTGGGTGGGCGATAATCTTTGCTGCCATTGAATAGACCTCATCTGGTTTTTTTAGCTTGAATGCGCTACGCAGGGCCCCAAGTGTAGCATCATATTGTTGTTCATCCGTCTCGGCGAGGGGAATGTACTGTGCGTAATAGGTATAAGCTCTGGCCATATCCTGCTGTTGATTATAAGCGATCAGGGCAGCTTTGAATAAAGAAGATGATAGATAAGGACTTTGCCCCAGCTTAATCACAACTTCATATGCAGATAAAGCATCGCTGTATTTCTTCTGCAGCGATAAGGATTCTGCTTTAAGGAATTTTGCTTTGAGTGTATAGGCTCCGGTAGGATTCTGATCAATATACTGCTGAAATGAAAGAACTGCTTTATCATAATCTCCATCAGCATAATGATTTTCGGCTGCTGAATAGAGAATCGAATCTTTCTCGGTACCTGTAACAGAGAAACCCGGAATAGTACTTGCGAAATCAAAAAAGTCCTGGGGTTTATCTAACTGGTTGACATAAATTTCCTGGATGGCTGCCATAGCTTCTTTTGAGGTCTGTGGATCAGGATTGTATTGGAAAACTGTTTTATAATATTTCAAAGAGGCCTCATATTGTTCTGAATTGTAAGACAATAAACCGAGACGTAGAAGAGCGGGATGTAATAACGGACTTCTTGTTTTGAATTGATTGACGATACGTTCGTAAGAAGCAATAGCTTTTGGAATTTGATTTAATTCCTGATAGGTATTCCCTGCTTTGTAAAGGGCATCATCGGCCCAAAGCGATTCAGGCATGCCATCTGCTAATTCTTCAAGCAATGCTATTTTCTCCTGAGGCTTGTTTTGGAGGCCTTTAATAATGGCTTTCTGATATTTTGCATAATCATAACCGGTATAACGGTTGCGAATAGACTGGTCATAATATTGATTAGCCTTGTCGTATTGAAGACGCTTAAAGGCGGCATCACCGGCACGCAAAACAACATCCGGAAAAATCTGATTTTTAATTAATGTGTTTTGAGCTCCTGTCAATGACATAGATTCAATCCCGGCCAGAGCGTTTTCAAAATTTCTCTGGGCGAGAACAAAATCACCTGATCTTAAATAGTTGTACCCCTGATTGTATTGCGCGATGGGTTTACTTTGCTGGGGTGGAATATTTTTTGCATCGTCTACAAGAGCAAAATATTGATCATACCAGTTTAAGCTTTCCACGTAATGGCCACTAAGATGTGCAAGTTCGCCTTTCCAGAATAGAGCTCGTATCTGGATGGATTTGTCACTGGCATTCTTTAATGATTTATCTAAGAGAATAGAAGCATCGGCTTCATTTCCTTCCTGTATTAATTGTTCTGCCCGGTACAATGTTACTTTTTGGTACGCTGTCTTAAGTGTAGGGGTAAGATTATTCATTGCTTCCAGTTCTCTGACAGCAAGTGAATAATCACCTGTATTCGTCAATATGCCTGCCAGCGTGTTTTGGGATTCTGTATATACCGGACTTGATGGGGGTATGGTCTGAAGGACTCGAATGGCTTCGACATCATCACCTGCTTCTGCGCTCAGGCGTCCGTAGTGATATGTAGCTTCTGCTGTAATAGAAGGTACTTCATTCATTTTTGAGGCATTCATCAGACTGTTGCGGGCCGATATTTTATCTCCGGTTTTGAGATACGATTGGCCTAAATAATAATTAGCGTATTGGGCTTTTACTCCTGTTTGATTGCGGATTTCGAGAAGAACGGGAATAGCTTTTTGATAATCACCTGTATTGTAATAGGAGATCCCAAGTTGGTAAAAATCATCTTCGCGAAGTTTGTCGCTGTGTTGATTGACATAAGCGAGATGAGGAATGGCGGCTGCATAATCGCCGGTCTCGAAATAGGCCTGACCAATGAGCTGACGAATTTCTGTTTTATTGAGTACAGTCGGACTGCTTATCACCTGATTGCCATAGCCGATTACTTTTTGGTATTCCTTATTGTTGAAATGAATCTGTGTGATATAATATGGGATATAGTCTTTGTAAAAATCAGAAGGTGCTACCAGTTCAAAACTTCGAATAGCGTCGTCATAGTGGCCATTGAAATATTGAGTCATACCATAATAATAATTGGAGGGGTAATAATATTTGTTGCGTACATCTTTTGTTTCATCAAAGTATGCAGCTGCATTTGTAAAATCTTTTCTGACAAAAAGGCTGTATCCGAGTTTGAAGGAACGGGCAGATCTTTCCTCGGAATTGAGGATATCAGCATTGACCTTGCTCAGATATTTTATAGCATCCTCGTATTGATGTTTGTCGAAGGCGTCTTCGCCGATGATCATGATGGCTTGTTGAGCGATGACTTCGGGTTCGTGATATTCGGAAAACAGGAGGATTTCTTTTATCGTGCCGGGCTTGTCCATGCGGAGCCAGGATTTGAGGCGGTACAATTCGGCTTCGAGGTGAAATTGTTCCAGACTTGGGTCGAGGTAGGTGGCCAGGAATTTATCGGCCGATCTTGCCGCTCGGCCAAAGAGACCCTGATCATATTCTTTGACTAAGTGGGCAAAGTCAATTTCGGCATTTTGGTATAGAATAGTTTGTTGAGCTGAAAGATTGTGGAAATTGAAGCAAAGCAAAAGAAGTAGAATTAATGCTTTGAAAATCCGTCCTTTAGATACGTTTGCTTCCAGAGTCCCTGAAAGGAACTTGTGATTTATCTTCATACCTTACTTTTACTTATTATTGATTAGTAGTTAGCTAATTACAGATAACGATAAAAACTAATGTGAAAGTATGGTTTTTCCATGAAATGAAAGGTAATAGTAATGTAAACGCTTTAACGGCTCTAAAATTGAACCCATTAGCCACTTGAGGTAATTCAGAATGGTTCAACCCACTTTCGTTCGAGCTAATGCTGCTGCCAAGGTATTTTTACACTTCTATTTCAAAGGAATAAATTTTGTAAGTAAGATCGTATATAACTTTTTTGTCTTTATCATTCAGAAAAAGTGACTGATGGTGGTCAAATCTGCATTATAGGGAAGTGGTTAAGACAGGCTTTCAATAGTTTAGAGGGGTGGGAAACGACCTTTAACTTTTAATGATTCGGAATTGAATCGTTTTAAATACTTTCTTTCTTTCAAATATGTAAGCCCTTGACCTGGCTTGGGGCACGAAACAAAGTGTCTTCAATACAGGTCAGGGCTTTTATATTTGATTTAAGCAGCTTTTTGTTCGCTGTCTAATTTCTTAAAACTGCTTACGACAATTTCAGTAGAGCTGCGCTTTTCACCGTCTTTGGTTTCGTACTGCCGGTAGGCTATTTTTCCTTCGATAGATACTTTGTGGCCTTTGCGCAAGAGGTCGTTCATTGTTTCAGCGGTTTGGCCCCAGGCGATGAGGTTATGCCAGGTAGTGACTTGCTCGGATTGGCCACCGGCAGTTTTCCTGAATTCGTTAGTCGCCATTCTCAGGCGGGCTAATTTGTTGCCTTGTGCAAATTCGCGTAATTCCACATCCTGTCCAAGGAATCCCTGCAATTGTACGCGGTTGTCTAAATTGGTACTCATGATACTTTAAATTAAAAGTGAAAAACTAAATTGATTTACAACGTCATTCCTCAAATCCGGAAGACGAGGCAAAATTGTGGGGGATTGGAAAAGGTTATTCGTTTAACAAACGTTTACATACGGAAGTAAACGTTTACAAACGTTTGTAAACGTTTTTGTTATTGAAAATCAAATGGTTATAGGAAACTCAGTTTGTCAGCAAATAACACTTAAGTTCGTAAAGGCATCAGCTTAAGGACATGTAATTGAAGTATTTCAACTTTCAAAGCAGTAAATTATGGCACCCAGGAATCCATTTCATCTCATACTCACCTTTGTTTTGATTTCATCTGTCGTCCTTGGTCAGAGTTATAGTGATATGATCAATCGTATAGACCATCAGCTTAAGCATGGTGAAACTTCAATTTCAAACATATTGGCAAACGACTCATTGATGTATCTGCATTCATTGACGTCATTCAGGGAGATGATCCGGCAGAATGCAAAAGCTGAGAAAATAACGATTACTTCACCAAATGAGGCAGGAACCAGAATTACTGTCAAAGGTCAGGTTCTGGACAAGAAAGGAGCACCTCAAAAAAACAGTTTACTTTATTTTTATCAGACATCTGACTATGGGTGGTATGCCGATACGGCTGTCCATATTCTTGAGAAAGAAGGCGACATGAAACACGCCCGGTTGTTTGGCTATTTAAAAACGGATGACAATGGAGAATTTTCATTTGAAACTATTAAACCCAATGGTTATCCTAAATCCAGCATTACAGGACATATCCATGTTCAATGCTGGGGTTCGGAATCCAGGTCACTGGCTATTCCGTCAGAATTACATTTTGAAGATGACCGTAGGATGACCAAGCTCAGAAAAAAAGAAATACTTGAAGAAGGCAATCTAATCGCTAAGAATTCAGGGACAGCGCAGAAACCGGTCTATGTCTATACGATAATGGCTGAGTGAGTGATAATCAGAATTTAGTAATCCGTATTCTGCAAACGTAAATCAGTAAACATCGCCAGTAAAAAGTAAGCAGCCAATCGTGGATGGTAATTAGAAAAAATGTAAATTCAAGCAATGAACCAATTTTATAAAATTCCGATCAACCCGCGACAATGAAACTAAACAGGAATCTCCTAATCGGGATTGTGATCGGCGTCTTTATGTCCTGTGTAGTGGGCTTTTTTATTCTGAATAAATTCTTCAAAGCGCAAACGCATTTGGAACAAATGCAGATGGCGAAGCAGGCCGAACTGATTGATTCGATCAGGCATAGTGGCATGGCCACTATACTTTGCAATGTATTGGATAAGGTAGATGCCGAATTGTCAACTAGTCAGAACCGCATGTTGAGTGATGAAACGATTGCCAGAATTGCCGCGGTGAGTTATTCGCTCATTTCACATATCCACAACGAGAGTGATTCAGTGCCTGGGAAAATCGTAAGTCCGGAACGCGGTGAATTACTTTTGATGTTATCCAAAATGAAAATAGATTCTGCCAGTTTAAAAAAAATCATGTTGCAGACATCTTTTGCCGGTGCTGTATTGAGAGATGCAGATCTGAAGGAGGCTGTTTTGACTGGAGTGGATCTAAAAGGAGCTGATTTGCAAAACGCCAATTTGCAAAACGCCAATTTGTATGAAGCAAATTTAAGATCTGCAAATTTATGGGGATCCAATTTGAATGCTGCTATCCTCAATGGAGCGGATCTGACAAGAGCAAATTTGGCTTGGTCAGATATAAATGGAGCAGACCTAAAAAGAGCTGAATTGTATGGAGCAATTTTGAATTCAGCACAATTGAGAAAAGCCGATTTGAAGGGAGTCAATTTGCAATGGGCCGATTTGGTCGGAACTTTTCTTACTGAATCAAATCTAGGCAGTGCTAACCTGTTCAGAGCCAACCTAAATAGAGCTAACTTGGAAAAGGCCAATCTTAGTGATGCAAAGTTGACATTATCCACATTGACAGACGCCAATATTAAGCGAGCAAATTTGACGGGAGCAGAATTGACAAGTGCGGTAATAAATGAAAAAAACTGGGTTACTCTTTTAGATGAATGGAGTGTCATCGGAGCAAAAGAGATTCAGAGTAAATACAAAATGGCTGAAAGTTCAAAAAAACCTTTACAATATCGACTTGAAAAAAATCACGATTGAGTTTAAAATCCAAGCATGGCTGTGACGGCATACTTATGACTTTATTATTTTTGGAACATCTATTAAAACAATATTGATTTTTGAAGCTAACTGTATGATAATTTCATCCGTAGCTTTGAAAGGTTTGAATGCAATTTGAAATGCCCAGCTATAATAACTTTGTACATCATTGAGATAATCGGCCAATAATTGAGGAGTCCAATGCGTATGGTGGCTAATCCCATATTTATTCCGAAGTAATTTTCCAAGATCCTGGCCCCATTCATTATTGATGAGATCTATATAATTATCCATTGGTCCATTTTCCACATCCGTAAGATCATCTTCATTAAAAGTACCCGTGATCAATTCCGGCAAACGATTTCGTTCATGCACATCAGCAACAAAATCAGCTACTTTTTCTGAGAAAATGCTGGTCATGATAGCTTGCGCGGTGATATGATTAAACGTGTTCAGATACCCCTTTTCAGAAAAATCTTCAGAAGACATGGATTTGAAATCATCATCTGAGATATTATACACCATTGCAGCTGCAATGTCAAAAAAAGCCACATCACCCTTTCCAAAAAGTGGTGGTCTTTTTCTGCCTAAGCTCTCAATGATCATCAAATCTCGCCTATTCCATACCGCAAATGGTGATTTTAATAAGAGCAGAATCTTGTCCCAAACATTTCCATTCCTGGCACGTAAAAAATCAGATTCATTAACACCGGTTTTTAATATACTCGTCACTTCCCGCTCCCCACACCTGTGTGTCAAGCGTACATAAGGTTGTGGAGTAATAGCACCAGTTGAAAAAGGAACAGCTGCGCCATATTGGATCTGAACGACTTTCTTTAAGTCTTCTAAAGATTTAAACCTTGTTAAGAGCAGAGCTCCTTCACCGGATTTAAATGAATTAATATCACTTTTTGATGTTGATGAATGGATTGATTGTTCGCAGCCAGAAGAAGCAAAAAATAAAACCAGGAAGAAGAATAGGTGCTTACCCATACAATGTTCAGTTACAACTTCAATACGGCTTTTTCATTGTCGATATTGACATGAGATGTGTGGTGCAGTATGATTTTATCTGGCTTCTGATCTCCTTCTATCAACAACGAATAAATATCGAGATGGTGTACATCATCAAAAATCAATGCTGGCCTATAATCCGGTGACTGAATATTGAGCCTGATATTATTCATTATGAGTCCATCCATATGTCGCACATAAAACCCCCATGCAGGCAATTCACCAAACATAGAAAACTCTGGATATACTGCTTGATTTTCAGGAACATCTTTTAATCTAGAGAGTGGCATATTGGCCAATCCATTATTGCCTCTGCCAGGATAATTGATTTCAATATTCTCCAATGTCACATTCTCCACTGGATATCCCGGCACGCCAGTGATCGAAGAAGGAAATGTATTGTGAAAAAATGGCAATTCCGGACCTCGAATTTCATATGATTGATCAGGCCGTCCAATAGCGATATCAACCTTCATGTTGGTGATCGAAATATTTTTCAATACACCTGCACTACCCTTTTCATTCCTGTCTCCCAATCGGATAAAAATAGCATTGCCGGTATTTACCGCTAGTATATTATTCACCTTGATATTTTCCAGGATTCCCCCATCTACACATTCGATAGCCAGTGCAGATCTGAAGGTGTCAAATATGCTAATGTCCTCAATAGTCACATTTCTGAAACCGCCGTGCGATACAGCACCAAACTTGATAGCGCTAGCACTTGAGCGCACCCTACAATCAGCTATATATATACTATCGCAAAGGTGATCTGAAGACTGAGACTTCAGGCATATGCCATCATCAGCAGAATTGATGTTGCAATGGAGGATGCGCACATTATGACAGTCCTGGATGTCGATGCCGTCATTATTCCAGTAAGCATCACTGTTTACGTTAACACTATCTATTGTAATGTTGCTGCATTGATCATAGGTCTGAACCCAGCATGCTGCGTTTTTTAGTGTCACATTACTGACGATAATATTTCTGCATTGTACAAACTCGATAAGTTGTGGCCGTAGGTACCACTTAGGTCTTTTCTCTGCGAACATATAATCTGTGCTATCGATTTGCCCTGCATAAAAAAGACTGTCGATGTGCAGGGCAAGTTGACGACCTTGTCCATCTATTTCTCCGGTACCGGATATGGAAATATTGTGCTGATTGTCGGCCATCACGAGGGCTTTCCATCGATGCACTTTGAGGTAATCTCTGATGTCTGTACTTCCAAGCAGGACTGCGCCGGAAAGCAAATGCAATTCGACTCCGGTTTTCAATAAAATGCTACCGGAGAGAAAGTGCCCTGAAGGTATGATTACTCTGCCACCGCCATTTTGTGAAGCAGCATCAATAGCGGATTGGATGAAAGAAGTATTGAGTGTAAGGGCATCAGGTTTTGCGCCAAAGTCGATAATGTTGTAATCACGGGCTGAGAGAATAGCGTGGCTAATGATAAAAATGTATATAAAAAGCTGATACCTCATTTATTGATTCGTTACTGACAAAGAAGATATTCCAATCAAAATAATGCAAAAAAATAAGGACGCGGATTTATCAGGATCAAATTATGATTTTTTAAGATTTTACCTTCATATTTCGATAGTCTCATATTGTAAATTGTTCTTTCATTTTCTCATTTGTTTGTTTCCCCTTTTCTTAAAAGTTCATTTTCTGCACTTCTCTCGCCCGTACATGAGGCTCTTTTGGAACAAACAAAATATCCATCATTTCCATTTTTCCCGTAGATGCGATCTTTAGCATAACGGATTGATAGGGCTTGAATTCAATTTTTTGACGAATAGTTTTTCCATTTATATTTATGGTTAGTTCGCTGAATTCGGATTGTTTCATCAGTGATTGCCCTGAATAAATAGGATATTCCAGATCTTTTGAAAGTGGTTGAGCAAGGAATAAATAGTAAGTACCATATTTATCTTGTCTGCACCAATAATCAGGCAGATTATCCCCCTGTATAAACGGAGGGTGGTTGATGACCATTTTAAAACTTTCAGAAACATTTTTTAAGCCCGACAATTCGTTGAGCATTCCTTCATATTCTTTTGATTTTATTTTACCTGGTTGTTTTGGAAAACGTTTCAGACATACCGGCAGGCCCTGCCTTGCTAATTCCAAAAGACGCGTAAGTGCCCTGACATCCATATATTCTACATCAATATAAAGCGAGGAGAAAGCGGCATCACCAACTATCAATTTACCATCGTGAAAATCAGCTACTTCTAAAAAATGACGGTTGATCCATAAGGGATGATATCCTTCAGTTTCTTTCGGAGGAAATAAATACCTCATTTCATATTCACCCCAAACCCATACACGCTGTCGTTCCGGAGGATAGGCACCCTGCATCACAGCGTCTTCATATGGAATATATACGGCTACATCTGAGTACGTTTTTCCTTTTCCCAGCATGTCGGAGACTTTCTCCACATATGCATTGAACTCAGGCAATTCTGGCGTCAGACTTCCACCTGGTCCGAAATACGTTGTGGCAAAAAAGTCAATGGTATCAGAACCCATTGGATTGTACGGCATGCCATGATAAACCAGATGATTGACACCCTGAGCAAATAATGCATCAGCGACCATCTTCAGATCCGCAGTTTGTTCCTGTCGCAGATAGGTCGCTGGAAAACCATACATACATGTGAATGTTTCACTCGACACCAATCTCTTCGAAGCTAAACAAGCGGACGAACTCACAATGCGTGAAAAGTTTGGATTGTTGAGCATGGCTTCTGACTCTGGTATATCGACAAGAGAATATGTCGTCATGACATCAGTAGGCGATCCAAGACACTGCACTCTGGACCATGCACCCAGCTCTTTGCATTTCTTTACATACGGCAAATAAAAACCATTCGTCACATCATCATCTAATTGAAGCATATAATCATAACGAACATCCGGGAAAGAGTCAAGGTCTCGTTGCATAAACGGAATAATATCGTAACCAAAATTTTCTTTAAAATGATTTTCAAAACCCCGTGTCCAGATTTTATTTTTTGCATTAAGTTTTATTTCCCACGAATCGGTGAAAAGAGCGGAGGTTGTCCCTTTTAGTGCTTCTTGTAAAGCATTGCCTATAGGTTTTGCGAATAGATTGAATGCATTGCTGTCGAGGTGATTGATCACCCATTGTGTGTCCGGGAATGCCCACGAAAAGGTGAGTGCCTGACGGAATGTGGTGTCACCATAAATCTGCGTGCTATGCGCTTTATCAATATTGCTACCGGCTACAGGCCAGGCGCTTCCGAAAGTAAAATCACAGGACAGCCCGATGGAATCCGCGTACGATTTGGTATAAGCTATCATCTTTGACCACTCGGGACTGAGCCATTTCTGCGCTGTTGTATCCATTGGATAATGGCGGTTATATCTTTGGGCATACATGGCCTGATATCGGTACAATGGATAAACCCAGGCGATTTCAACGCCCCCAAAATTCATCTCTTTTACCCAATCCAATTGGTGTTTGATATCTGACTTTTTGATCTCAGTGGCGAACCACCACCATCGGGTGCAAGGTTTGGAGGAGGGGTAAACCAAAGTAGATTCATACCTGTGAACCTTACTGGATGTTTGCGCACAGCTAAGAAATAAGATAAGGGAGGTAATGCTTAAGAAAAAAACGCACAAAGACAATTTCATTGGAGGCAAAATAACATTATGATTTTGGATTTCAGGTTTTGGATTTTAGATTTTAGATTAAATCTTTGCGCTTCGTCTTTTGACCTTGAATGCGCAGCAGTCATCGGAACGGGATATGGAGATCAGGCTAAAACAAATTATATCTAATGATTGCCAATTTAGAATATTCTTTTACATTGGGTCACAACATCTTAGTTTCGCTTTTTGAAGTCTGGTTTTCAGAATGAATCACATGAAAATGTGATTGTAAAATTCCTCCCGACTAATGACCTTTAGCTATATTGGACTGCCTAACACACCCATCTATGAAATTCTCTATCCCCGGTATTTTTTGCCTCCTCGCATTTCATTCCGCCGTCTTTGCCCAACATCATATCATTGATTCATTACGCCTTGATCTGGAGCGACAGCAGGATGAAAAGAAAGCTGCAGGAATTCTGGATACCACCATGCGTGATACCTCTATGATTTTCACTCTTACCCGGCTGGCTTTCCTGCATAGCCGTAACAATATGGACAGTGGCAAATATTATGCTAACCAGGTGGTGGATTTGTCCAAAAGGATTGATTTTAAGATGGGCCTCGGAGATGCATACGGTCTCCTGGGTTCGATCAGCAAAACTGAAAGTAATTATTCAGCCGCTATCGATTACCACTTGAAAGCTATCCAAATTCGGACAGCTCTTAAGGATAGTTTTGGCATGGCGGCATCGAATGCCAATCTGGGAGAAGTGTATCGGCTCAAAGCAAGTTATCCGGAAGCTCTAAAGTATTTTCTGATTTCTTTACGTATCGACGAAGCCATTAAAAATGAAAAAGGCATTGCTTACGCCTATAATTACCTGGGTAGTGTCTATAAGTCGCTAAAGGATAATGAACGGGCTTTGGAAAATTTTAATGCAGCTCTGGCGATCAATCAAAAACTCGGTCTGGACAAGGGCATATCCGGTGGATTCAACAACATTGGTTTAATTTATTTTGAGAGTGGAAAATATGCGGAAGCTCTGGACAATTATCAGGCGTCGCTGAAAATCAAAGAAAAAAACGATGATAAATATGGCATGGCCAATTCTCTGATCAATATCGCGGAAGTGTATAAAAAGCAAGGCAAACATCGGGAAGCTATGGAGAAGCTTAATGATGCTTTGAAATTCCAACAGGAAATTGACGATCAGGAGGGCATTGCGGCAACTTATATATCCATGTCAGGTTCCTTGATGGAGACTCAAAAAATGGAAGATGCTTCTTCCCTTCTCACCAAAGCCATTTCCATCTCTAAAGAAATAGGTAATCTGGACGATGTGCAGGAAGCCTATGAATCCTTTGCCCATCTGGACAGCATGAATGGAAATTATAAACAGTCCCTGGAGCATTATAAAATGTTTGTAACGACGCGGGATTCAATCACCAATCAGGCGAATACTAAAAAGCTGGTGGAGACACAGATGCAATATGATTTTGATAAAAAAGAAACCCTTGCGAAAGCCGAGCAGGATAAAAAAGACATGGTGGCACAGAGAAAACTACAACGACAAAAACTGATACGTAATGGATTTATAAGTGGGTTTGCTGTGGTTCTACTTTTCGCCGGAATATTTCTGATGCAACGCAATAAAATTAAGCAGGGGAAAAAGCTGAGTGATGAATTATTACTTAACATCCTGCCGGCAGAAGTCGCGGAAGAATTAAAAGCCAAAGGTTCAGCTGAAGCAAAGCTCATTGACATGGTCACCGTATTGTTTACGGACATTATTGGTTTTACGGAAATAGCGTCTACCATGGGTCCTGGTGAATTGGTCAATGGAATCAATTCCTGTTTTTCTGCTTTTGACCGGATCATCCAGGAACACGGCATCGAAAAGATAAAGACGATCGGTGATTCCTATATGGCGGCAGGCGGATTACCCACACCGAATACAACACACGCTGTGGATGTGGTCAATGCAGCTCTGGCCATGCAACAATTTATGAAGGAGCATAAGGAACTTAAAATGGCTGCCGGTCAGACATTTTTTGAAATCCGATTGGGCATTCATACCGGTCCGGTTGTGGCGGGTATTGTGGGGGTAAAGAAATTTCAATACGACATCTGGGGCGATACTGTCAATACAGCCAGCCGTATCGAAAGTGCAGGTCAGGCAGGGATGGTGAATATCAGCAGTACGACATACGCATATGCTAAGGATAAATTTTCATGCACACCGCGCGGGCATATCAATGTCAAAGGAAAAGGAGAAGTGGAGATGTATTTTGTGGAAAGAGCAATATGATTTTGTGCACCCGCTTTTACCTAAGTAAAAAAGGGCTTTGCGTAATTAGAAAAAAACACCATACGGTGTATACCCGAGATATCTTACCATCGTCATCCCCCAAATAATGATCATTCCCAATGTGATGATCATCATCGTCATTCCATATTTTAAAGAATCAACCACACTATACTGATTGGTAGTATAAAGCAATGCGGCCGGCTTGCTGTTAAATGGAAGGACGTACACATGTTCAATGAGCAATGCAACCGGGAATACCAGACTCATGACAGGGTAATTAAATTTCTGAGCGATTCCAATAGCCATAGGTACAAAAATCAGTGCCCGCATTGTTTTAGATTGAAAAAATACAGCACTGAAAAGCATAATAAACGTAAGCCCCAGGTACAATACCCAAAATGGTGTCGCGATGGTAATATTAAAATAATTGAATGCCGCTTCAATCATACTTGCAGGAAGATCTGTAGCATCTAGACCTGCTCCCAATGCATAGGCACCAGCAGAAAAAATCATTAAATGCCAGGGGATGTCCACATCTTTCCATTTGACCACATCTATTTTTGGAAGCAACGCAAAAACAGCACCCATAAATGCAACTTCGGTTTTCCGATATCCCATGTGGCTTATCTGTAGCCCACAAGGCAAGTACACTAACAAAAATGGCAATTGATTTGTATTTATTCATAGTCATCTTGCCCAACAATGCATATTCCTTTCTTAGCCTGTCCATCCCTCCTGCTATCTGAGGTACTTGTTCTTCAGCTTTCATTGGAAAAATTAATTTTGTTCCAACATACCATTCGATCATAATCAAAATATCGCCAGTATAACAATAAGTGAAGTGAGGCAATTAGGTATTGCCTCAGTGATCCATAAGATAATGGTAGAAACAAAGATGGCGAGCATTGCATAATTGATCTGGCCAAACTTGAGAAATCCCAATTACTTAAATCGTTGCACCCCGCCTTCCTTAAGAATTTCCGGATTAATATGATTGATCAAAGAAAATACCGCGAAAAAATAAATGTGGATAAATGCAAGAATAGCCAATGGTCAGCCAAATATTTCCATCCATCTTTCGAAACCGGCCTTTTCAATTTCTTTTAATTTCTCGACACGGTAGTTATTCATATCCAATGGATCGAAAACCACTTCTTCATTCTTAAATTCATTGGTATTCATTCTCTTTCAATTACCCATAAAAGAAAATCCAATATGCAGCTTATTCACCATTTTGAATATGGCATTTTCATCCTATCTAAATTTATCCATTATGGATTATAAGGGTATTTTCCGGAGAATCAGGATTGAAAGACGGTAGTCATTATGAGGCATGAAACTACTCAGCATATTAAGGAATTGAATTAGTTGGCAACTGACTTACCGACTACCTTTGATAGTTCTTTGCCCGGTTTCGACATTTCTATTAGAAAGACTCAACACCAGGAGTTCGAATGCATTGAATAATAATTTATAAGACTATCTTTTGTGTAGGATTCTGGAGATTTTAACTACATTCGCTTTTGCTGACAAAAATGGGGCAGATAATTTAGGACGATTTTCCAAAATGCCTACTTTCCAGCTCCCTCAATTCTAACAATTTTAATTTTCGAACCAAATGAAACTTATCAAACTACTGACCTTAAGTGCCTTTTCTATTATTTTGCTTCCTTCCTGCGCTAAAGTTTTTTATAGCCCGGATGCAACAAAGTTGGCGAAAAAGGAAAAAATCATTGCCATCGTTCCACCAAAAGTTTCGATTGCAGCCTCAAAGAAAATTGATGCCGAATCTCTAAAAGAGCAACAGAAAACAGAATCTGTCAATTTTCAGGAAGAGATGTATTCCTGGATGCTGAAACGAAAAATGCAGGGTAAGATCAGCCCGGAAATTCAGGATATAGAAACCACAAATGCTAAATTAAAAAAGGCGATGTATCCGGATACTCCTTTAACTACATCTGAGATTTGCGATGTATTAGGTGTTGATGGTATCATCACGTCAAATTACTCTTTATCCAAGCCTATGTCAGAAGGCGCAGCAGTTGCCATTGGATTACTATTTGGCGCCTCCGGTTCGACAAATGAAGTGCATGTAACATTAGGCATTAATGATTGTCCCAACAAAAAACTCATATTCAATTATGATCATAAATTTTCCGGAAGCCTAGGAAGTAGCCCTGCCCGATTAGTGGATGGTTTGATGCGGTCGGCAAGTAAGAAAATGCCTTATGTAATTAAATAGATTTGGGTTTTTAGATTTTAGATTTTCACCATGTTCACACGTCCAGTCTAAAACATGAATCAGAAATATATCTGCTTCAACTCCACGATGCTTTTCGTCATAGCTACGCTGTGGCAGCAATCATTGCATGAGTCAGGACATTTTGTAACTGCTATTTTAGTGCATGCTAAGGACATATCGATGCATCATAATTACGTCCGGCATGACACTTCGACGATACCGATGTCATCTCAATTATGTATTGCATCTGCCGGACCTCTGACGAGCCTGTTTATAGGTATTTTGTTTCAATTGATTTGCAGATCCTTTTCAAAGCGGAATTTACTTTTCCTTTTCTTCTTATTCATGAGTGTTTTCGGTTACATCAATTTCGGAGGCTACCTTTTGATATCTCCTTTCTTTAAAGGTGGTGATACTGGCTTTGTATTTCTTCAGTTGGGTTTTCCGCTGTGGCTGACTATTTTGTTAGCTGTAGGAGGTGCGGTATTCCTGTTCTACGCAATGAAGATGCTTTGTCACTATTTTGTGGAAATGGCAAGCGCCGACATCATCAATGACAAAGTAAAAAGGAGACTATTTATTAATTCACTTGTGAAATATCCAATTTATTTTGGTGCGTTAGTGACTACTTTACTTAATCTCCCTGTGGTCACTTTTTTAAGTTTAATATATCCGCTGTTTAGTCCCTTCACATTGTTTTGGGGTTTCGGATATATGATGGAGACTCCATACCCTGCTACAAATGCAAATATGGAAATGAATAAACTCAATTCACTATCTCCGGTAGTCATCATTGGATTTGTGCTGACGATCATTTGTAACAGGCTTTTGGTCCATGGTATTTATTGGTGATACGGAAGTATTTGTGGAAAACACTTTAAGCAGCTACAATTCGGAAATGACTTTATGTTCATCCTGATAAGTACAAAGATAGACTTCTCTCCTCTTTAGACCGTTTTAAACCGGCCATAATTTTTCAAACTCACGATATTGAGATCCACACACCAGAAGCCTGTTAATTAGTAAATTATGCTTACCTTTCATTACTTTCCTTCCTGCTTCTATTCATAAACATTACGACTAACAAACTTTGACAGGTATAAATAAAATATTACGCTCTTATCCTGTAATTCTGCTGTCGTTTTTTATTTTTTACAACTCATCGCTACTGGCACAATGCACTAATGGAACTCAGCCCGAATGTGCATGCGAAACAGCCCCCGTACTCTGTACCATCGATGAATTAGATGGCTATACATTTTCGATGACCTCCTTTCAGCATCCTGACGATGGACCTACACCCATTTGCCCGGGAGCAGGTTTGACACAAACGAACAATCCCACCTGGTTTGCTTTTACAGCCTGGTGTACTAACCTTACACTTCGCGTTCATTCTACAAATTGTCACTCGGTTGGAGGTTTTATTGGTTTTCAGCTTGCGATCTACACGAATTGTAATTTCAACCATGTGGTGGCCTGCAATGCCGATGCGAATGATTGTAATACAAACGATAAAATATTAAATCTCACCGGATTGAATATAGGCACAATCTATTATTTCATGGTTGATGGTTGCCTTGGTTCTTATTGTACGGTGAGTATTGATGTCGTGGGTGTTTGTGGTCAGGAACATATTGCTCCCTGGACTTTACCCGTGAGTGGAAATGGAAATCCCTGCGCAGGAGATTCAGAAACGTATAGTGTAGAAAATCTTGATGGCGCACGATTTTATCATTGGTTTATAGATGGCGTTCTGGTTGCTAAAACAAATACAAATACATTTTCGACCCAATGGCCTGACCCGGGCACCTATCAGTTATGCATAGACGCTTCGAATGACCCCTGTGTCGATGTTTCTGATCCTCCCTTGCCGTTATGTACGACCATCACTGTTCATGAAGTTAATGCAGGTATCTTAAATATCACTCCTCTGATCCTTTGCACGAATGAAGTAGCTCAAATTTCTAATACAGGGTTTACCTCCGGAATTGGTAATGGACAATTTATCATCATTACAGATGCCACAGGTCTAATCCTGGAAGTGAGAACAGGTGGTACAGCTAATTTAATATCTGATTCTGCCGGAATATTTATCATATACGCATACAATTATCTTTTTCCAGGGGGAACGATTCCAGTGACAGGAGGCAACATCAATGACATTGATTGCAATTCAAGATGTTGCGACCTGGTGAGTCAGACCATCACGTTTCAACGCATTGAAGCAACCTTAAGTGGTATCCTCTGCGATAATAATGAAACAGGAAATGATTCCACTGATGATACATTTACATTTGATTTATTGGTCACTGGCTCCTTTGTAGATACAATATGGCAATCCACAGATGGCACAATTTCCGGGACATATGGAAAGGTACAAAAGTATGGCCCTTATCCAATTGATGCCGGAGTGTTAACCTTTGATATACAGGATCATGACGATCTGGCTTGTGTCACCACTATTGTAGTTAATCCACCGCACGCATGTTCCTCCTGTCTTCAAACAATAGATGCAGGAATGGGCAGCACATTAAATTGTGTTAATACTGCATTGACACTAACAGGTACAAGTTCAGAAACTGGCACTTATCAATGGAGCGGTCCAAATTTATTTTCATCAGACAGCCTGATCACTATAGCAAGTGATTCAGGGTGGTATTATCTAAACATTTCCTTCTCCAATCAATGTGTTGCTTCTGATAGCGTTTTTGTTGGTCTTGATAATGATGCTCCGGTTGCAAATGCAGGTGATGATCAGATACTGGATTGCAATCATTCAGAAGTTCTCATCGATGGCTCGGGTAGCACCGGTGCACATCTTGGATATGTATGGACAAATATCCAGGGAGACATTATATCCACGCAAACATTGTTGCTGGTCGATTCTGTAGGAATTTACATTTTGCGATTGACGAATTCGGTCAGTGGTTGCACCTCTATTGATTCAGCTCAGGTATTCATCGATCAAAATGAATTGGGATATGTATCTGTGATAGTATCACCCGAAAATTGTATAGGAGATAATAATGGTATGCTACAGCTGACTGGAATTTCAGCAGGGATACCTCCATACACATATGACCTAAATGGAATGACAGGTGATTCCACAGGACTGTTTGACCATCTTGCACCAGGAGAATATAATCTGCTCATCACAGATGCAAATGGATGTGAAATAGATACTTTTTTTACCATTAATCCGGGTATTGATCTTGAATTGACTTTACCTGAGAATATTCAATTGCATGAAAATCAAACAGGGCTCATACATGCTACAGTCAATGTGCCTGTAGCAGATTTAAACTCTATACAATGGAGCCCTTCAGGAATTCTGTCTTGTGATACCTGCCTGTCCACTATAATTAAGGCACATGACAATCAATCTCTTCAACTGATTGTTATTCATATTAATGGATGTGTCGATACGGCCAATTTAATTCTCACCGTATTCCCAACTCCGAATATTTATATTCCTAATACTTTTTCCCCAAATGGAGATGGCCTGAATGATCTGTTTACCATAAACAGCAATGGAGGTGTGGAATCAATATTAGAATTCAATATTTTCGATCGGTGGGGTGACCATATTTATCAGGCAAACAATATCAGTCCGAATAGTCCAGGATTTGGATGGGATGGTAAGTTTCATCACTGGGAAATGCCTTCTGGTACATTTGTGTATTATATTAAAGTGTTGTTGTCGGATGGAACTGTAAAGAAGATGACAGGTGATGTAACGTTAGTGAAATAATATAATATGCTACCTTTCCGTTCAATTTGAAATGCGTCAAAAAAAACACCAACTTCTATTCTATCTACTGACATGTACTTTCTTCATGTCTTCTGCACAGCAACCTACCATAAAACCATCAGGGAAAAATGAAGTGGGAATACTCTTATTTGGAGTTAAGCAGAATTACGGCCTTTCGTATTCATCTGATTTTTATGTAGCTTTTTTTAATGGCATAGATTATAAAAGACAATTCGGTCTTCATGCGCTCAGACTGGGAATGGAGTACAGGAATGCCCGGGATAAAGGAACTGGTGATTTTGTAGGCACAAGTCATTATCAGGAGAATAAGTTTAGCATTGGATACCAGCGTTCATTTTCAAAAAAGTCGATTAGGCCTTATGTAGGGGGTGACCTGGTGTATTTGCACTCAAAATTTCAGGAAGAGTTTAATGGCGGATTTTGGGATGCTTATTTCAAACAGGACTTGACGGAACATGGATTTGGATTTGCACCATTGCTAGGGATAAATTTCCTGATGTCTCGTTCATTTTCACTTTCATTTGAAACGAATTATGTATTCTATACGCTAAATATGAAAGGAAATGGAACACGGAATGAAGTCAATGACACCTCCGCCAGAATTCCTTATAAGGTGAATAAAAATGATCACTTCACGTTATTTAATCCACTTAAAAGTTTATTGTTGAATTATTCTTTCTGACTTCATTATGCCAATACATAAATTATCCAACTTTAAAGCAAGAGTAATTATCATTTTGTTTCTCACGACGAACTTCTTTTTAAAATTGACTGCACAGTCATATTCTGATTTCCGTATCGTAGGATATTATAGTGGTCCTACAAATCTTGTGGATAGTTTTGAAACCAGTAAACTGACGCATATCATTTTCTCTTTTGGCCATTTGCAAGGAAATCAGTTGCACATTGGTTCTGCATCCGACAGCGCAACAATTAAAAAAATGGTTGAACTGAAAAAGAAACATTCGAAATTGAAAGTCATGTTATCGTTAGGCGGTTGGGGAGGTTGCGCGACCTGTTCTGATGTCTTCAATACGAAAAATGGACGTGAAGAATTTGCAAAATCAGTAAACGAAATATCTGCTTATTTTCAAACGGATGGAATTGATCTGGACTGGGAGTACCCGGCGATACAGGGCCCTCCTGGTCATACGTTTAGACATGAAGACCGCGCGGATTTCACTGCACTGTTGAAAGAGATCAGAAAAGTCAACGGGGATAAATTTGAAATCAGTTTTGCGGCTGGTGGCTTCACAACGTACATTGATTCCGCTGTCCAATGGAAGGAAGTTATACGTTACACGGACTTCATCAATATTATGTCCTATGACCTTGTACATGGCTATAGCAAGCTTAGTGGCCACCATACCCCACTCTATTCCACACCACAGCAAATCGAATCCACAGATCATGCAGTACAACAACTCCTAAAAGCCGGTGTGCCGCCTAATCAATTAGTCATAGGTGCAGCATTTTATGGTCGTTTTTTTCAGATAGATGAAGGCAGTCCAGTGGACTTATATCAGCCTTGTCACTTTTCACATGGATTTTCATATAAGGACTCCGGTGATTCACTTTCAATAAAAAATGGATTTGAAAAGAAATGGGATGACGTGGCTCAGGCGCCGTTTGCCATCAATATCAAAAGAAGATTAGTGGCTACATATGATGATGAGAAATCAATAGCCTTAAAAACAAAATATGCGGCTGAAAATAAACTGGGTGGCATCATGTTCTGGCAGATGTGTGATGATAAGTTTCGGGGAGGACTGTTGGAAGCAATAACGAGTAACGAGTAACGAATAACGAATAATGAATAATGAATAATGAAAAATGAAAAATGAATAACGAATAACGAATAAGGAGATCGGTTGTAGAGACGTCGATTTACGGTTGGTGAGTTGTAGCACCAGGTTGAGTTAAGCAGATCGAACCATCGCGTCTCATAGCACAACCCACGAATAACGAATATCAAGCGCAGCGAAGATCCCGCCATACGAAGTCATGGTGCGGGAACGAATAACGAATAACAAATAACAAGTTAAGAATTAAGAGTAACGAGTGATAACAAAAAACAAAACAAAGACAATAAACAATTCAATTGGCAAAACAAAGGCGATAAATACTAAAAAATCTATGGAAAATAAAGCTATTTCGATCAGGCCATTTATTGGTGCTATTAACTTTGAAGTATCCAGAAATTTTTACAGAGATATGGGGTTTGAAGAAGTCGTATTAAGTCCCGGCTTTTCAGTTTTCAAAACACATGGGTTAGCTTTTTATTTGCAGAACGCCTATGTAAAGGATTGGATTGATAACACGATGATCTTTTTAGAAGTTGAGGATGTAGTTCGATTTTGGAACGAACTCATAGCCCTTGATCTCCCCGCTAAATATGAAAATGTAAAACTTGTTCATATCCGGGAATGTGATTGGGGGAAAGAATGTTTTCTGCATGACCCATCCGGAATCCTCTGGCACATAGGAGAATTCAAAGCTTGATCTCAAGCATGAGGTAGAATCAAATCCATATTGAGTTGAAATACATTTTTATCACTGGCGCATCAGGACAAAACACTTACAGTAAACTGGTCAATTCGCTAAATGAAAGTCAAATGAATGAAATTAATACAAAAGAAACATCCCGGATTGAAGCTTTCAGCGATGGTGTCTTTGCCATAGCCATCACACTTTTAGTACTGGAGCTAATACAGACCTTACATTTTCAATCAGATGAAGGATTAATAAAAATATGCCTTGATCACTGGCGTTCTTTTCTCGCGTTTTCGATTGGGTTCATTACGATACTTGTATGCTGGATAAACCATCATATACCGTTTGAATACATCAGGAAAGTAGATACGAACCTGATCAGGCAGTAAAATAGTACTCCAACTAAATTTTATCCATGAAATACAGCATTCAACTCGAGGAACTTGGCTTATTGGCCATTGCTATTTTTGGTCTTTATCTACAACCTTTACAATTCGCCTGGTGGGTTTGGATTCTATTATTTCTTTCCCCGGACCTCGGTTTGGTTGGATACCTTATCAATACCAAGGTCGGTGCGATAACGTACAATCTTCTTCATCACAAGTTTATCGGAGCCGCGGTTTTAGCCACAGGTTATTTTACACACAATCCTAACTTTGTTCTTTGTGGATTAATTTTGCTCGGACATTCTTCTTTCGACCGCGCTTTGGGGTACGGACTTAAGTATCCTGATGATTTCAAACATACTCATTTGGGTTGGATAGGCAAAACGGATCAGTCGCCTATGACGCCGAAGTAAAGGAGAAAAATATCAGTCAACGAAGAGCCATGAAAGAGTGGGAGACGTATTAACGAATAATTAGGCATTGGTTAACTTATCGGGATGCATTTACACTGTGCCTGACAAAACATCGTATCCGGATTTTCGTTTACTTTTGCAGTAACACCTATATTTATATAATTCATTTTCATAAAATTCGTCAACATGAGCGCTTTTCAATCCAAAAACATACTCTTTTGCCTGCTTTTATTGCTACCTACGCTCTCCTTTGCCGGTGAGATTTTCGGCACGCTGAAGAAAGAGGGAAAACCAATGGTCAAACAGGAAGTAAAACTCATGCAGAATGGCAAAGAGATCGCTACTGCCACAACGGATGATAAGGGATATTTCTCTGTCATGATCAAACCGATCGGTAAGCTGTCTATTGAATTACCTGGTTATGAAGGGGCTACCTTTGATGTGTTCTCTACCAATAACTCATCGGGATACACTTTGTCACTGGTCGCAGAAGGAGATAAATGGGCGCTGAAGAAACAGTAAATCATCAGCCCGATCCACCCAAGAGAGATTTCTGGGACAAGGCGAATATAATTTTAGGCCCTATAGCCACGCTCATGACAGCGGTCACGATAGCGTTAGTCAGCTACATAGCCTCGGGTTATCTCAATCAGAATCAGGAAAACGAGGCCAAAACCAGACTTTATACAGAACTCATGAGCCGACGTGAAGAATCGGAGAGTGCGCTGCGTAAAGATATGTTCACGTCGATCATCAATTCGATATTGTCAGGACCTCAGGGTTCATCTATAGATGAAAAGATTCTTCAACTTGAGTTGCTGGCATACAATTTCCATGAGTCGCTTAATCTGACTCCGCTCTTTACCTACCTTGACCGGCGCAATGTCATCGAGACAAAAGACATAAAGACAAGACTGGCTTACAAAGAAAGGTTGTACAATATGTCCCGCGAAGTGACGAACAAGCAGATCGCAAGTCTTGAAGGCGTCTCGACCATAGAGAAATTCAATTATTGCTATGACACGATCAATTGTGCCGGTATGGATCAGACATTTAGCTGCACATTTCAGGACAGTGTCTTCAATGGCAGTCATTGGGATCCGATCACGCATGTTGTGCGTTTGTCCATATTAAATATTGATACCATCAATCTGAGTCTCGAAGTACGTCTCAATATCTGTACACAAATACCTGGCAAGGAAGATAAGTGTGCAAATCCTGCGTTTACGATCGACTTCTTTGAATTTCCGATGATCGACAATACACGTCTCATCAATGACAAGCGATGCGCTGTAGTGATGCGGGATTTTGATACGACAAATAAATTTATCGAGATGGATCTTATCTTTTTCCCCGGCTCACATTCGAGTCTGAAAGAAAGACCATACTATGATGATATCGTAGCGAAGTTATTGCCCGGAAGGGGGTTGAAGAATTAATTATTTTCAAATTTGTAAAATTTATTTTCGAATTGAAAGGCGCAGCTTTGCAGACGCCATGAGGTATTCAAACTCCTGAATAAAAAGGAAATGAAAATATATCTACTTTGCTGAACACTCATTCTCTGCTTATCTAAGGCAAATGCTCAAACCACGATCGGGCTTATTAAACACAAAACAGGCAGCCTTGATAATGGATATGTTTTATTTGCACCGATAGGACGCAATAATACTTACCTCATTGATAAATGTGGCCACCAGGTCCATACCTGGGCAAGCACGTACAAGCCGGGACAGTCGTACTACATTTTATGACAGGAGAAAACACCTGCAACGGCATTTCCAGATTATTTGTTGATCACCAATTTATAAGCATGAAAACTATTTGAGTTTTCAATTCTCAGGATATACATTCCATCAGGTATTTGCTGCAATGACAATGACCCATCAAAATGTCCGTTGGAAATAGTCGAACCATCCATTCTATTCAAACGATAAGTTTCATTTCCTTTGAGGTCACTTGTTACATACACAACATCCTGCGCAGGATTTGGAAATAAATAATTGTCGGAAGTAGAAATATTTCCAACTGCGGAGCTACCCGTAATCGTTTGAATGGCACTGTAGGCATCGAGTTTGCCAAAGCCCCAGCGATTATTTCCTTCAGGACCGATAGCACCAGTCAATCCATCGGTTCGGGCAGAATTAATAATAAGCTGTTTTACTTCAGCAGTACTTAATAAAGGATTGGCTTCAAGTATCAAAGCCACAGTACCTGTGACCAGAGGAGCACTCATGCTGGTGCCACTGAGTTTAATAAATTCATAGTCCTTACCATTGAACGTGACTGAGGTGACAGGAGTAACATTCTCTTTTGAAAAGGAATTGAAAGACGAAATGATATTAAGGCCTGGTGCAGATATATCAGGCTTGAGGACATCATCCATGCGCGGTCCGTAGCTGGAAAAAGAAGTCAACAGAAAATTGGTTTCATGTGCTGCTGCTGTAATCACACTATTTGTCACGCCCGGATGTCCTATACCGTAATTTTTGTCACCATTGACATAGCCTGTTGTCGGCGCTGTAAAACCATAACCCCAATTGCCGATTCCGTATGTGGTCAATCGAGTGTTCCAAAAATGAACAGTACCTGAAGTAGCTTCAGCGTAAAGTATTTTCTTCAACGCAGCATTTTTATTTCGAATATCGAGTGTCATTTGCGGTCTGCCATTGAGTGGATGTGCTGCGTCTGTAGTGACATGATAAAAAATGGTATCCGGACCGATGACCATAAATGTGTCGATGTATGGAGCGGCAGAAGAAGTATTGATCAAATCACTTTGACCAACAAGTTGATTTTGATCGTTGAGAATCCGAAGCTGCGCTGAAAAAGAATTTCCGGCCTCGCCCCACATGGCGATGGACTGGCCCCAAAGATCATGATCATTAATATAATCGAAGCCACCGATACGCGTACGAACAGAATCATTGACAAAATTCTTTTTCAGGTGAAAATTAATATTGCCATTATTACCCGCACTGAACACAAAGACAACACCAAGATCACTAAAGGCATCAATTGCCTGTGACATCAGTGACGTGCCATCCAATGGGAACAACCTGTAGTTACCCCAACTGTTGTTGACGACAAGACGTTTGCCTGTTGATTGAGATATATTGTACATCCACTGATAGGCATCGAGTGAACTGGTGACATCATTGCGCATCTGACTAAAAAGAAAATCACTTTCAAAACCTACGCCACGATATTTTGTACCGGCACCGCTTCCACCTGCGATACCTGCTACATGTGTGGCATGATAGTCGGTGAGCGGAGACAGTGTATCGTGTTGTGCAGCGGCCAGTTGATCCGGATCAGTATATGCAGCGCCATGAGAAAACCCTTCAGGAGGCGTACCGATCACTTTAACCTGATCCCATGCTGCCATGATACGCGTATGATCGAGCGTTGTATCATAAAACATCGGATGGGTGTAATCGAATCCCCAGTCTACAATTCCGATGATCACATTTTTGCCGGTGTAAGGTTGTGGTAAATCAACCCCTTTATGCACCAGATCTGCACGAATATCTTTGATGGCACCATCCAGTTCGGGTGCTATCTTTTCTGCTACTTCGATATAATCAATACCGGGGTATGAGAATCCTTCATGTAGAAAATGAAGAGGCATACGCAAGCTGGCAATGGAACCTATGATAGCACCGATCTCAAAGCCATCTTTAATGGCCCGTGCTTTATTGAATGAGGAATTGATTTTGCACAATACTGCAATGTCGAAATGATCAGCTGTTTTATAAATCGGGTAAAAATCGATTACGGGTAGCGAAGGAATACTACGATTGTGATTGATGTCTTTTTGGATGACCTGTATAGCCGCGTGGGTTGATGCCGGCATGATGGCCTTCTGAGCGTATAAAGAATGGCCAATAAAGAGTAATGCAATAAAAGAGATTATATTTTTCATATAAAATGGAGGTAACCTTTGATAAAGGTAAGCATTAAACTCGCAAGGCCCGGCCATGCATATAACTGATCTTTTACCTGCTGATCCAAAACCCGAGCGAAAAGATGCCTCTGCGTATCACCTTATTGAACAAGATGTAACAAGCCTGACCGAAATAATTGTAAATATTTAAGTGGAATCATTGAGAAAGCAGGAAAAACAATTTCAAAAGGAGGACTGATGAAATTCAGATAAAATATGATCTTTGCCGGCAAACGAAAACGAAAATCAACAGTTTTATGAACCCTCGTTATACTCCACTTTTTTTACTGCTGCTCACTTTACTAATTGTATCCTGTAAAAAGGCAACGCCAACAGAGACAAAGGAACCCGTCCGGACAGAAATAAAACCGAAAGGCATCCCTCAAAAATTTAAAGGCGAATGGGTGAATGTTAAGTATATCAACAGTCTGAAGCGTACATTATCTCCATCCAAAGCACAGGATGTCGCATACCTCTCCTTTATCACGATTGATAAAAATATGGTGAGTAGTGTCTGGAATTTTCATGAAGGTACTTCGGACAGTCTTTCCCTACTATCTGAAGATGAAATCGAAGTATCAGGTAAAGCCAGATATAAATTAGTGACACCTGAAAAACTCTTAGCTACTACGGATAAAGGTGTTGACACTTTATTTCGTTTTGACATGCGCGAAAAGAACGAGTTTTCAAACCGGGCCATCAATGAATTTGTATTCAAAGGCAAGTATACTTTAGATAAATCGAATGTAGAATTTACGGCTGATGGAAAAGTCACTGGATTGGGGGACTTTGACAGCTACGCAGCATTGCAGGATTATTATGATGCGGGACTAAACCTGGATAAGCTTCTACTCTATAAAGGAAAGAAAGAAACTGAATACACATGGGATTTTAAAGGTAACAAGCTCATCATCTATACCATCGAATGTAAAAAATTTGACAAGACTGATCACAGATGTGATGTGATCAAGCGAGGCAAGAAAGCCTTTACGCTTCTGCGAAAATAAATCCGGAATTCAATTCAAACATCGTCGGCGGATAAAAACCGTCTACCCGGTATTGATTACTTCTTTTCAGACATCTATTTGCGGATGGGCTAAACCTATCTTTGTCATTTGCGTTTAATACGCATTCAACGATGATGAAAACAGACTTATGTTACTGCGATTTCTTACAATTACATTCTTCCTTAACTTATCAAGTTATGCTGACGGACAAATCAGCGGCATAAAAGGCAGGGTCATCAATTTGAAAACCAATGAACCAATTGCCTATGCCAATGTATTTGTGTCAAACACCACATCAGGTGCGCTGTCTGATAGTAATGGATACTATGTGATAAATACCATTCCACCCGGAATTTATACATTGACATGCAGCTTTATCGGTTTTAAAAGCAATACGATTTATGAGATACAGGTCACATCGGTAAAATATTCAACCATCGATTTCGAATTGGAAGAGGATGCCAAATTGCTTGATGAAATACAAATTGTAGCTTCTCCTTTTAATAAGACAGAGGAGAGTCCGTTAAGTATTCGTACGATCGGCAGCACAGAAATATTCAGAAGCCCGGGCGGGAACCGTGATATTTCAAAGGTGATACAGATATTACCTGGAGTTGGCTCGTCCGTCTCTTTTCGAAACGATATCATTGTAAGAGGCGGGGCACCTAATGAAAATCGTTTCTTCATCGATGGAATTGAAGTCCCCAATATTAACCATTTTGCTACACAAGGCTCTTCAGGAGGACCTGTGGGATTGATCAATGTAAATTTCATTCAGGAAGTTGCCTTTTACTCAGGTGCATTTCCTGCTGACCGGGGTAATGGATTAAGTTCCATTGCTGAATTCAAACTGAAGAAAGGAAACGATGAAAAATTGACAGGCACTGCCATGTTGGGTTCAAGTGATATAGGAGTCACATTGGATGGTCCGATAGGTAATAAATCGTCCTTTATTTTTTCAGCGAGGCGATCTTATCTTCAATTACTATTTAAAGCGATCGGACTTCCGTTTCTTCCGACGTACAATGATTTTCAACTGAAGCAATCTATTCAATTAAATCAAAAAAGCTCAATTACGATTATCGGGCTAGGGGCTATTGATGATTTCAAGCTGAACAAATCAGTGAATGATGGAATTAAAGATTCGTCCACAATAGAACGAAACAATTATATCCTGGGCTATCTGCCGGTGAACACACAATGGAACTATACCATCGGAGCCGTCTACAAGATATTATCCCAACATGGATATTTCACGTTTGTGGCGAGTCGAAATCATTTGGACAACAGCGCAAAAAAATTCACTGCTAATAAAGAGACTCCGGAAAATAAAGTTCTGGATTATAACTCCTCAGAAATTGAGAATAAAATCAGGATCGAAAATACGTCTTACACCGGCGCATGGAAACTGAATGCCGGTATTGGTTATGAAAACGCACGGTATCTAAATTCAACATTCAGGAAAATTGAATATCAGGGCAGACCGGTTACAAATATTTTTAACTCAGAACTATCCTTTCAAAAATTTTCTGCATTTGCCCAGGCTGGCCATAAGTACCTTGAAGACAGACTCGTCCTTTCTGCAGGAGTAAGAACTGATTTCAACAGCTATTCTCATGAAATGGCAAATCCAATAAGGCAATTGTCTCCGAGATTGTCTATATCCTATGCATTGACGCCAAAATGGTCAGTCAATTTTAACACAGGTAGATATTATCAGTTGCCTGCCTATACCGTACTGGGCTACAGAGACAGTTCGGCGACACTGATCAATAAAGAAAATAATGTCCGCTATGTTCAATCGGACCAAATGGCGATTGGCTTTGAATATGACAGGGACACGTATTCTAAAATAACGCTTGAAGGATTTTATAAAAACTATGCGCACTACCCTTTTCTTTTGAAGGACAGTATTTCGCTCGCAAATCTTGGTGGTGATTTTGGTGTCATTGGGAATGAAGCAGCCATATCAATATCAGAAGGCAGGAGTTATGGAATCGAATTTTTAGCGCAGCAAAAGCTCAGTTCCTCTATTTATGGACTTATCTCCTATACATTTTTTAAAAGTGAGTTTCGGGATAAGACAGGAAAGTACCGACCTTCCTCCTGGGATAACAGACATATTCTAAACCTCGTAGTGGGAAAAAGATTTAGTAAAAACTGGGAAGTAGGTTTGAAGTTTCGTCTCCTGGGAGGTGCGCCTTATACACCCTACGATCTGGCTTTATCCTCCAAAAAAGAGATATGGGATATAACGAATCAGGGCGTTTCAGACTGGAGCCGCTTAAACGAAAATCGTAATCCATTGACGCATACCCTGGATGTACGCGTGGATAAGAAGTGGTTCTTTAAAAAGTGGAGTGTAAACGTGTATCTGGATATACAGAACCTATATAATTTCCAGGCTGAAGGACAGCCCTACCTGAATGTGTCCAGAGATTCTCAAGGAAATCCAATCACAAACGTTTCGGATCCTTCATCATATGACACTTATCAGATCAAAAATACAATTGGCACTCTCCTCCCCTCAATTGGAATCATGGTCGAGTTCTGATATGAATCATTTCACAGTATCGGGTTTTAAACGAAAAATGTATTCCTGCAATAGATACTCATATGTAATGTTAACTTTGCAACTTCACTTTCACAAGTAATAATGTATGGACGAGAAAATAGTAGCAAAGGATAGCAATGGTAACGTGCTGGCAGAAGGTGATTCTGTTCTTCTTACAAAGGATTTAAAAGTAAAAGGATTCAATAAGGACCTCAAAAGAGGCACACTGATCAAGAATATACGTCTGACATCAGATCCGGGAGAAATAGAAGGAAAAGTAGAAGGCAGTATGCTCGTGGTAAAGACGATGTATCTGAAGAAAAAATAATAACTCTCCTCTTCAATACGAATAAAAGCACCACATATCAAGTTAATCTGAACGCATACTTAAAATGAAATCTAAAACGAAGCTGTTTTTACCTTTTATTATATTCTATTCTTTTAGCCTCAAAGCACAGGTACCGGTAAGTCAGGAACCATCACATCATCCCGTACTTCAAAACCAATACATCAGGCTGCTTGATGTACGATTAAATCCTGGCGATACTACTCAATTTCATATTCATGCCACTCCTTCTTTATTTGTTCATTTGACAACCACAAATGTATGTTCGCAAATAATGGGTCAGGAATGGATCAAAGAGCAAACTGTGGCCGGTAAGTCCTGGTACCGTGCATTCAATCCTGATACTCTTGTGCATCGTGTTACAAACTGCGATACTGTTTCTTTTCATGTGACAGATCTGGAAATACTTTCACCCTATGATACTGCGGCTGTATCTCCCTACAAACATCTTCCATTTGATTTAGTATTTGAAAACGAAAAATCTGTTGCTTACGGGATCACGAATAAGAATATCCTTCAAAAAGTATCCAAAAATCGAGGGCCGGTCATTGCAGAATTAGCAACCGGCGATCTGGTATTTTTTCACAATGCGGAGACAAGGAAGTCCAATGAGCTAAAACCCGGGCAATTCCTGTACATTGATCCGGGGACCTCATTTTATTTTACGGGAAGTGATAAGTCCGAAATTAAAATGGTGTTGTTTGAGATTAAATAAATTGAAGTCGGAGCTGAGTTATCTGTCCATCCCCTTTTTAAAATCTGGTGCCTTTTCCCTGCTCATATCAATTTGAATCTTTGTATTAGGAACCTTTAACGTAAGTGTTAACTTTTGATTTTCCTAAGGCAATACACTTTTGTTAGCATCAACATGTACAATATACTGGCGGTTGACGCGGTAGTACAATTTTGGGTCAAGCAACTCTTCAATTTCCTCCATTGTGGTAAAATCAAGAATAAGCTGTCGTAAATACGATAGGACAGCTCAGCTCAAAAGCTTCCAGAAGCTCAAAGCTCACGCCATCACTCAACTGTATGTCCATGAACAATATATCCGGTTCCACATTTACAAATAACCATTTGCGTGCAGTCTTTAAGCTCGGCAAAACGGCAATGATGTCGATATCCTGAGCCAAGGCCTCAATTTTAGATTGATGCACAGGCGGATGAAGAAAATGGCAATGAAGGCTTTGCAAAATGCGGCATGATCAGCTCAAGTCCGTTTATTCGTCTGCGAACAATAGTCCAATTTCTGACGTTACTATCATTCCTTCTTCTCTTTCCGGTTGACATTTCCCATTTCGACGGAGAGCTGTGCGGGAAATTTTGTTCCTTTATTTTTACATCATATCCCCGTCAAATGGAGTTAGATACAATCTCAGAATTCAAGTCATCACAAGAACTAAAAGATAAACTTTCCGAAATTGGTTTTACAAAAACGTATGCGGAAGGCGATATTATTCTGAACGAAAACGCCTATATCAAAGCTATACCCATCGTCAAGAAAGGAAACATAAGGGTAATGCGCACAGACGATGACGGGCGGGAAATTTTACTTTACTATATCAATGCAGGAGAAAGTTGCATCATGTCCTTTCTCGGTGGCATGCATCACGATACAAGCAAAGTGGTCGTGGTAGCGGATGAGGATACAGAAATACTATTTATCCCCATTGACAAAATAGGAATTCTCATCAGGGAATATCCGGAATGGCTTGATTACATTTTTCGGTTGTATCATAAGCGATTTGAAGAATTGCTGGATGTCGTAAATGCCATTGCATTTAAAAAACTGGATGAACGACTTCTAAGCTACATACGTAGAAAATGTGAGATGACGAAAAGTAAAACATTGTATGTCACGCACGAACAATTGGCCAATGAATTAGGTACAGCACGCGTAGTCGTTTCAAGGCTTCTCAAGCAAATGGAAGATGAGGGTTTTGTAAAATTAGGCCGGAATAAAATCACACTTCTATAAAGGAAGTATTCTCAATTCACCTTTTTTCTTCTTATTCGGTTATTTTTCTCTTTTGTAACATAAGTAGCAGTGTTGCTCATTCTATACATCGACCTTTGCAGTGTACAACTTTCACCTGGAAATCAATCGATATGGACTGGCAAACATCTGGAATAATAGGCTTGATAGGCATAGCGGCCGGACTACTCAGCGGCGTGCTGGGATTAGGTGGGGCCATCATTATCATTCCTGCTTTAGTCATGTTACTAGGTTTCTCTCAGCAAATGGCGCAGGGAACTGCATTGATCATGATGGTCCTTCCTGTTGGCGCGCTGGCAGCATTCCAGTACTATCAAAAAGGGTTTGTGGATGTGAAATCCGCATTGTTACTTGCCGGGTTCTTTTTCATAGGAGGCTATTTCGGGGCTAAAGTCGCCACTGAAATTCCACAGGATTTGTTGAAAAAGTTGTTTGCAGTGGTACTCGTGGCTATTGCCTTTAAAATGTGGTTTCAAAAATAAATGAGGTTGTGTAACATAAGTAGCTAAACACTGAAAATAATACTCTGAATTTTGCATTACAAATGAATATAGAAATGGAAATAAAGCAATTTGAAGATAAAAATCTGGCCCATTTTTCTTATGCAGTCTTAAGTAACGGAGAAGTTGCTGTCATTGATCCCTCAAGAAATCCGCAACCCTATTACGATTTTGCTATAGAAAATAATGCAAAGATTACTACTATCATTGAAACACATCCTCATGCCGATTTTGTAAGCAGTCATTTAGAAATTCACCGTCATACGGGTGCTACAATCTATGTGAGCGAACTTTTGGGCGCAGAATATCCACATGAAACCTTTGACGATGGTGATGCGATAGTTCTGGGTAAGATCACATTGAAAGCCTTGAACACACCCGGTCATTCACCGGACAGTATCAGCATTGTAGCCATCGATGGTAATGGAAAGGAAGAAGCCATATTTACCGGTGATACATTATTTATCGGTGATTGTGGCAGGCCTGACCTGAGAGAACAAGCCGGCGCCATCACCGCAGCAAGGGCTGAACTGGCGAAACAAATGTATCATTCGCTACGCCAAAAACTAATGTCTTTGCCCGATGATGTCCTTGTATATCCTGCCCATGGAGAAGGCAGTCTTTGTGGAAAAGGACTGAGCAATCAGAAAAGCAGCACCATGGGGGCTGAACGAATAAGCAATTGGAGCCTGCAAAATATGCGTGAAGCTGATTTTGTAAAGGAGTTATTGGCTGATCAACCCTTTATTCCCAAATATTTTACGTTTGATGTAGGGCTGAATAAAAAAGGTGCGGATGATTTCGCTCCAGGTATATCTACCGTGGAGAAAAAAATGCCCATCACCAGTGATGTTGGTGCTCTTTCTCTCGATCCGGAAATACTCATCATTGATACAAGACCTCAAAGGCAATTCAAAAAAGCACATTTGAAAAATGCGATTAATTTGATGAACGACAGCAAGTTTGAAACATGGCTGGGCAGCATCGTGCATCCCGGGGAGAAATTCTACCTGATGGGTCATAATGAAACCGTATTACATGAATTGATCGAGCGTATTGCCAAGATCGGATATGAAAAACAAATTGAATCGGCCCTAATCCTGGAGTACGGAAATACGGCAATGCCATTGTTTGACAACAAGGCTGTAAAAGAAACCGAAGACGACTACACGATCATAGACATACGCAATGCTTCTGAAGTAAAGTCGCGCAAAATATTCGCAAATGCAATTCATATTCCTTTGCATGAATTGCGGGAACGTACCCATGAAATCCCTGTGCACAAACCTATTTTAGTACATTGCGCAGGCGGTTATCGAAGCGCAGCCGGTAGCAGCATCATCAAATCTAAACTCAATGGCCATTCACAGGTATTTGATCTGAGCGAAGCCGTAAAACGAATCAAATAATGAATTTCATTCTCCTCCATAAACTCACGATCATCGGTATCCTGGCCGGTGCCATTGGCGGTTATCTCTATTATCATTTTGTAGGATGTGCCAGCGGGACCTGCCTCATTACTTCCAAACCTTTGAACAGTGCATTGTACGGAGCGCTTATGGGCGGACTTTTCTTATCAACATTCAAAAAAGATATTCCAAAACCTTAACTAAAAAATGAAAACAGAAAATATCATCAAAGAAAAAAAAGGCACCATCGTAGATGTACGTACCTCCGCAGAATTCAGAAGGGGAAATGTGGCAGGAAGCATTAACATTCCATTGCAGGAAATACCACAACGAATTAATGAACTTAAAAACCTCCATCAACCTTTAGTGTTATGTTGTGCTTCGGGCAATAGAAGTGGACAAGCGCATAGTTATCTGGCACAACAGGGAATTGAAAGTTGGGATGGTGGATCATGGTTAACTGTACATGATCTTCAAAACAGTTCAAACTAAAACAACAATAATAAACAAACCATAGCTCAAGTCGTATCGGAAGACATGACTTGCTATGGTTGATTCTCTTGTAAAATACCTTTGGCAATTGTCAAAATTAAAATGAACAAATTAAAATTATGATAGACAGAATTTTCACGAAGTGGACATTTACAAGAGCATTATACCTCATCCTGGGTATAGTGGTTATTATTGAATCCATTACCGGCCATCAATGGTTTGGCGTAGGGATAGGCGGATATTTTGCGGCCATGGGCCTATTTGCTTTTGGCTGCGCAGGAGGAAATTGTTATGGAGGAAATTGTGCCGTTGAACCCCGGCAAAAAATGACTTCAGCGATCGGAGATGTAGAAATCGAGGAAATAAAATCCAAATAATGCCTGGCAAATATATTCTTGTTAGTCTGGCTGTCTTTGCTTTGTTCTTCTATGGCTGCGGTCATGGGCAAAGCCGATCAAACAATACAATACTTAATGCCACAGCTTTCGCTGAAAAGATAAAAGAACATCCGTCTGCCTCCATTGTCGATGTGCGCACCCCGGAAGAATTTTCAAAAGGACATTTAGTAAATGCCAAAAACATTGACTGGAATAATTCGAATTTCGATAGGCAGATTTCAGCACTTGACAAATCGTTGCCCGTTTTTCTTTATTGCTTAAGTGGTGCAAGAAGTTCATCTGCGGCTGATAAAATGCTATCCTCCGGATTCAAAGAAGTATATGAGCTGGACGGCGGAATACTAAAATGGAGAGGTGCCAATTTTCCGGAATCTCGTGACGCAGACAGATCAACCGGAATGAACAGGCAACAATTTGATTCACTCGTCCATACCAACAAATTAGTTCTCATTGATTTTTACGCCGATTGGTGTGCCCCATGCAAAAGAATGAAACCCTATCTGGAGGAGATTTCAAAGGACATGGCTGATAAAGTTATAGTGCTCCGCATCAATGCTGATGACAATCAAGCTCTTTGTAAGGAATTAAATGTAGACGCACTCCCCTGTCTGCAACTTTACAAGGATAACAACCTCACCTGGACAAATAAAGGTTTTATTGAAAAACAAGCAGTAGTAGCACAACTGCTGTAATTATTTCTCCCTTCCCATCTCATTAAAATAAGGCCTTAATCGGAATGGACTTCCTGATTGCACCCAACATGCTATTATAAAATTTCCTCTATATTTACCTGTCAAAAGGTGATGGAGTTCGCCGTAACCGCCAAAAAAAAGCTGATAACTCCTACTCAAATCATTTAATACAGGCACAAAATGAGTAGGATATTATTATTGATCGGTATTGGAGGATTCATCGGAAGTATTGCCCGGTATGCCACAGCAAGCTGGCTCACAAGAATCATTCCCTCAGCATTCCCATACGGTACATTTGCCGTAAACATTACGGGCTGTTTAGCGATAGGTATTATCTATGGACTTTCTCAACGCTTTCACTGGGTTACGCCTGAATGGGGATTTTTCCTTGCTACAGGATTTTGTGGTGGATACACAACCTTTTCGACATTCGCCTATGAGAACATCACGCTGTTGCAGAATTCGAATTACCTGATGTTTGCAATGTATAGCATCGGCAGCTTCGCGGCAGGCTTACTTTCGGTGTTTGCAGGGATAGCCCTGGCAAGAATTTGATCACTCTGATTTTTTAATCCTGAAAGATTATGAATTACAAAAAAATATTGATCGCGGTCGACAGCAGTGAATATTCATTGCATGCTACAAAAAAAGGAATGGAGCTTGCTCTTCAGATGAGTGCTAAAGTTGCAGTAGTTTATGTGGTTGATGCCTCCAAAGCATTAGGCAATTTTGATGTTGGACTTTTACCCGGCGAAGCTTTACTGGCTTTAAAAAAGGAAGCCGAACAAACGTTTGAGGTATTAGGGGAAATGTATCCCGGAATCGAATTGGAGCATTTTATGCCCGAAGGATTCCCGCGTGAAGAAATAATCAAAACCGCAGAAACATGGCAGGCCGATTTAATAGTGATGGGTACGCATGGCCGAACAGGTCTGAGCCATTTATTGATGGGTAGTGTAGCGGAATATGTACTACATCATTCAAAAGTTCCACTACTGATTGTTCCTTTGAAAAAATAGCTAATAGAAAGGATGTCAATGACTAATCAGCGTACTGCGATCAGAACAGTATATTTCAGCATTGTAGGAAATACATGCTTAGCTGTTATCAAAGGAATCGCCGGCGTTCTGGGAGGTTCTTATGCTTTAATTGCCGACGCTATTGAATCTACCACTGATATTTTTTCTTCACTCCTGGTCTTATTTGGACTGAAGTATTCTAACAGGCCTGCTGACAAAAATCACCCCTATGGCCATGGTCGTGCTGAACCACTCATGACGTTTTTAGTCGTGGGATTTTTAATCACATCAGCCGTGTTCATAGGGCATGAAAGTATAAGCCACTTTGGGACACCGCATGATTTGCCAAAAGCATGGACCCTTATCGTACTGGGCGCGATCATCATATGGAAAGAGATATCCTACAGAATCGTACTGAAGAAAAGTCACGAAACAAACAGTACATCTTTAAAAGCAGATGCCTGGCATCATCGGAGTGATGCGATCACATCGGTAGCTGCATTTATAGGTATTTCGATAGCCCGGATCGGAGGGAAGGGATATGAATCGGCTGATGACTGGGCAGCACTTTTCGCATCTGCATTTATTCTGTACAACAGTTATTTAATATTCAGACCTGCACTGGGTGAGATCATGGACGAACATGTATACGATGAACTTGTCGATGATATCAGAAAAGTAGCCTTGACTGTAGACGGAATCATCGGTACGGAAAAATGTTTTGTTCGAAAAGCGGGCATGCAATACCATGTGGACCTTCACGCCATCGTGGCCGGTGATATCACAGTCGAGAAAGGACATGATATAGCGCACGTGCTCAAAGACACATTACGCCATGAAATTCCCCAGTTGGGAAATGTGCTGATTCATATTGAACCTTATAAACATCAGGAAATACTATCCACATGAAAAATAAAAATCTCCAGACTGAAATCGATGCCAGTTTTTTGTATCAACGACTTGCTGATCATGAGAAAGATGAGACGATAGCCGATGTATTCCGCCAGATGAGTCTGATAGAGAAAGGTCATGCCGAAGCTTTTGCACGAAAGGAAAATATGAACATCTCCGATCTGATGCATCCCTCCTGGAGAGCAAAGTCGTTAGACACCATAGGCAAAATATTTGGCTACGACTACGTGCTGGGTGTCCTGATGGATACTGAAAAAAGTATTTCAAGTGCTGTCATTAATTTAAAAGAAAAAAACAAAGTACCTGTCACCGGCACGGAAACAAATCATGTCAAAATCCTACGCGCGATTCTTGAAGGTGAAAAGAAAGTAACAGGAGCCCAATTATCAAAATTTGAAAAAAAACATCGTTCGGTCGGAGGTAATGCGATCAGAGCAGCTGTACTGGGTGGAAATGATGGATTAGTGTCCAATTTCAGCCTGATCATGGGTATCGCCGGGGCTACTGAAGGACAGCAAGGCGTATTATTAGCAGGATTGGCAGGTTTACTGGCAGGTGCATTATCAATGTCACTGGGGGAATGGATCTCCGTAAAAAGCTCGCAGGAACTTTATGAAAACCAGATGCAAATCGAAATGGATGAGCTGGAGACAAATCCGGAAGGTGAAGAGAAAGAGCTTGCTTTAATCTATATCGCCAAAGGCATTCCGTCTGATCAGGCGCACCAGATGGCTGCTGATATCATGAAAGATACCAGCATGGCACATGAAGTATTGGTCAGGGAAGAACTAGGTATCAATGCAGAAGAATTGAAAGGGTCAGCAGTGGAAGCAGCTACATTTTCATTCATACTTTTTGCTATCGGCGCAGTTTTGCCTGTCATTCCTTTCATGTTTACGTCGGGGATGAAAGCAATCATCATAAGTGTTTGCATGAGTGCCGCAGGACTTTTTCTAATCGGCGCAGCGATTACACTATTTACTGGAAGGAATGTTTGGTTTTCAGGCTTTAGACAGGTTTCATTTGGCTTAGCCGCGGCGGCGATTACCTTTGCTATCGGAAGATTAATAGGGGTATCGATTAGTTAATGATTTATTTTGAGCAACAATAACGCTACTCGATGGCCAAGGCAAATAAACTCTCTGATGAAGAACAGGTGACAGAACATATCAAAGGCCTTAAACCAGCTCTGGGACAAATAATTGAAACGATCCGTCAAATCATATTATAAACGGATAAAGAAATCGGTGAACGGATAAAGTGGAACAACCCCAGTTTTTATTTCACCGGTGAAATGAACCCTTTTGATCCGAAAGAATACAAGAGAGAAATCATCGTGATGAATCTTTTCAAAGGAAGGATCATGCTGGAGTTCCCCAGCGGTGCAAAAGTAAATGATCCATCAGGATTCCTTGAAGGTGACTATAAAGATGGGCGCAGGACCGACGCTTTCGGGTCCGCAAAACTCCGTTTTGCATAACGATGCTTTCCTTTCGCAAATCTGAAATTTGCTGACGCACAAGCGTAAAAGGAAGTGGCAAGCCAATGCCAGAAACGATTGGAGGAGACATGGATGACAAATAAGCTCCTATTTTTTGGATGCCTCATTTGGTATTTTCCAGGCTGACATAAAAGCTCACGTAGTAATATTTTCCTCCGATCAATGGGGAAAGCAGAGGAGCCGTCAGATATTCACGATAATCATCGGGATTACTGGCTTTGGTCAGAATTCCACAATAGCCTTCACCGGAATGAGCCAATTGGTATCCTACATTGTTGGTGGGTACATCAACGTTGTTACCCGCTGGTGCGCAGAAATTGAAATAATCCGTTGTTGACCAGGTGCCCAATTCGATAGCAAACAAGGCGGAATCACAGTAGGCGTCGTATAGCCTGTCGGGCAGGATATATAGTATTCTAAATCAGGACTAGAGACAAGGTTTTGTGCATGTAGACGATCAACTGTCAGAAACAGAAAGATGAAGGATAAATTGTATCTGCGCACCAATGAAATCAATAGTATCCGGATATTTTTTGGATTTGACGTAAAAAGGTAAACCGAAAAACGGAAAACCAAAGTAAGACTCCCTAGTCGAAGACGAGATAAGCCTCCTCTCTGCGCCCATTCCTTCAAAAACATCGGGCTACAGACAACTTACGATTTACACGACGGAATGTTGTAACTTTGGATATCAGCCCTCATGATAAGGCCAATATTGGTCATACCACCTATCTCGGTTTTATTGTATTTTTTATTTCCTAAAATGCGATCGATCCTGGTGATTATAGCAATAGAAAAGGGAAATTGTGGAGCCTTTATTAAAATATGAACTCCATTTTAGTTAAAATAATATGAAAAAGAATAAAATTCACATTCTCCTCGCTGATGATGACAATGATGACTGTCGTCTTTTCCAGGAAGCATTAAACGATTTGCCGATTGAAACTGAACTTATCACTGTGCCTAATGGTGAACAGCTGATGGAATTGCTGTCGAAAAAAAGAAAGAGACTTCCTGATGTTCTTTTCCTTGACCTCAACATGCCACGTAAAAACGGATTTTCTTCATTGGGAGAAATCAAACGCAACACCGATCTTGACCAGCTGCCTGTGATCATTTTCTCTACAGCCACAGAGGAGGAAAAAGTAAAGCAGGTCTATAGAGATGCAGCCCATTACTATATCCGCAAGCCGGCTACATTTCCCGCACTTAAAAATGTAATCTTTAAGGTGCTTACCCTGATCAGGGAAAATAACATGCCCTTGCCTACAAAAGAAAATTTTGAACTCAAGGCTGACTAAGCACAGATGTGAATGAAAGCATCAGACGAAAAAAAAATAAAATCCGACAATTTATTTCCGGTAGTGGGTATCGGCGCCTCAGCTGGTGGGCTAGATGCATTTAAAAAACTACTGAAGGCGATCCCTGGAGATTCAGGTATGGCTTACGTACTCGTACAGCATTTAGATCCAAACCATGAAAGCCTATTACCGGAAATATTACAAAAAGTAACCAAGCTCCCGGTTGAGGAAATAACAGATGATATGAAAGTTCAACCCAATCATATCTATGTGATCCCCAGCAATAAAATGATAGTAGCGACTGATGGCGTTCTACTGCTCTCCCCTCGCCCTATAAAAAACAAGACTGATCGAAATCTTCCCATCGATCATTTTTTTACCTCACTGGCTGAAGTTCATCAAAGTCACGCGATAGGTGTAGTCCTTTCAGGCACTGGTAATGATGGGACAAAAGGATTAAAATCCATTAAAGATCATGGAGGCATCACCTTTGCCCAGGATGAAAAATCAGCCGAGTACGATGGTATGCCTACCCATGCTGTACAGGCAGGTGTGGTTGATTTTGTTTTTCCTCCTGATAAAATTCCACTAAAAATCCTGGAGGTCATCAATATCATCAGTGGTAATGGTAGCGACAAAGAAGTAGTACCACAACAAGACGCAGTTCTATACAAACAAATACTTTCTTTACTGCGGGTCCGCAAGGGTACAGATTTTACATTTTACAAACAAACCACTGTCATCAGGCGAATATTACGCAGGATGGCGCTCAATAAAATATCTGAACCCACGGTCTATCTCAATTATCTGAGAGAAAATAAAAATGAGCAAGATGCATTGTATCAGGATTTGTTGATTCCTGTCACTTCCTTTTTTCGTGATCCTAAAGTATTCAGCAATCTCTTCGAATCCGTATTTCCACAACTTCTAAAAAATAAAACATTAACTGAATCCCTGCGCATATGGGTGGCAGGCTGCAGCACAGGTGAAGAGGCCTACTCCATCGCTATGTGCTTCAAAGAATTTATGGGTGATCATGATAATGGATTCGGAGAAAAAGTGCAAATCTTCGCGACCGATCTGAGTGAACCCGCCATCGCTAAAGCCCGAACCGGTATATATACAAAGTTAGAAGTGGAAGATATATCGCCTCAACGTCTTCAGGAATTCTTTACAAAAAGTGATGGACACTACCAGGTCAATAAACGCATAAGGGATATGTGTGTATTTGCAGTAAACAATTTTTTAAAAGATCCGCCTTTTGGTAAAATGGATTTTATAAGTTGTCGCAATGTTCTTATCTATATGGAGCCTTATCTCCAGAAGAAAGCCCTCACCACATTTCATTATTCATTGAATCCACATGGATTTCTATTGCTTGGTAAATCAGAAACAACAAGTGGTGTACCTGACCTCTTTGCTCCGGTCGTAAAAAATGAAAAACTTTATACACGTAAAGATGTACGTGGCAAATTTATGCTCGTGGCAAGTCAACGAAGCGAACAATTGCTCAACATCAATGATAATGAACCTATCATCGAACCCATCCGGACGGATTTTCAAAAAACAGCAGATGATATAATTCTGAGTTCATATACGCCTGCCGGTGTGGTGGTCAATGAGGAGATGGAAATCGTATACTTCAGAGGTAAGACCGGAAATTTTCTTGAACAATCTTCCGGCAAACCTACCCACAATTTACTTCTTCTGGCTAAATATGGATTGGCCTTTGAGCTCCGCAACATTTTGCATAAATCAAAAAGAGAAAAAGGCCCTGTCATAAAGGAAAATATACCCTTAGAAATAAATGGCATCCTCCGGAATATTTCTCTGGAAGTGATACGGTTACCCAACACGATAGAGCCGCATTATCTGATTCTGTTTCATGAAGCTCAGGCCTTTTCGACTAAAGCTCAACCTACCAAATCATCTTCAAGATCAAAAGCAAATGACAAGGACATACGCATAAAACAATTGGAACAGGAACTGGAGCAATTGCGGGAAGATATGCGCAGCATCACAGAGGATCAGGAAGCCACCAATGAAGAACTGCAAAGCTCAAACGAAGAACTGATGAGTGGAAGCGAGGAATTGCAGACCTTAAATGAAGAACTCGAAACCAGCAAAGAAGAACTCCAAAGCACCAATGAAGAACTCACAGTAGTCAATCATGAAATGACCAGCTTGTATGAACAAGTGGCCTCTGCAAGAAACTACGCTGAAGCCATAGTCGAAAACATCCCGGAGCCGCTGCTCGTCATGGATAAACATCTGCGCATAAAGACTGCCAATGATACATTTTACAAAGCGTTCAGGGTTAGTGAAGAGGAGACAGAAGGAAAATTGATCTATGATATTGGTAATGGGCAATGGGACATACCTGATCTTCGACATTTCCTGGAAAAAATACTACCGGAAAAATCACAGCTTTATGGTTTCGAAGTAAATCATAAATTTCAAAATATCGGACAGCGCACCATGATGTTGAATGCGCGCGAAATCCTAAAAGAAACCAGTGGTGAAAAATTAATTCTGCTGGTCATCAGTGATATTACAGAGAAACGAATAATAGAAAAAGAGTTAGAGAAAAGTGAACTTAAATTCCGTCAGCTCGCTGACCTGATGCCCCAGAAAGTATGGACCACTACCGCAGAAGGTGATTTTAATTATTTAAATAGTTATTGGTTTGATTATACAGGATTGACATTTGATGAATTAAAAGATTGGGGATGGAAGAAAGTCGTTCATCCGGATGATCTGATAAAAACGCTAGAGGCCTGGCAACACTCACTTCAAACAGGTGAAAATTTTGAAATTGAACATCGGTTTTTAAGCGAAACAGGTAAATACAAATGGCACCTGACCCGGGGCCTTGCGCAGAAGGATGACCAGGGAAATATTAAAATGTGGATAGGTACAGATACAGAATTTCAGGAACAGCAGGAACAAAAAGAAGAATTAGAAAAAGCAGTTGCTGAAAGAACCTCTAAACTACTGGAAGCGAATCTGGAACTGGAAGAAAAAAATGAAGAGCTTGAATCCTTCGCGTATATATCAAGTCATGATCTTCAGGAGCCCCTGCGAAAAATTCAAACCTTAGCCAGCTTCATACTTGAAAAAGAAATTGGAAACTTATCCGGAAGTGGAAAGGAATATTTCACACGCATGCAGACTGCTGCGAGCAGGATGCAAAAGCTCATCGAAGACGTACTTGCGTATTCACGCACCAATACGGCAGAAAGAAATTTTGAAATGACCGATCTGGCTAAATTAGTCGATGAAGTAAAAATAGAATTTAAGGAAATCATTGAAGAAAAACATGCCACAATTGATTCTTCTGATCTCTGTCCTGCCCATATTATCAACTTTCAGTTTCGCTCACTTATCCACAACCTGATCAGCAATGCGCTGAAATTTACTAATCCTAAGCTTCGGCCCCATATCATCATAAAGAGTACCATTGAAAAAGGGAACAATGCCATGGATGAAAGATTATCACCTGAATTAAATTATTGTCATATTACATTTACTGACAACGGTATCGGTTTCGAACATAAATACAACGAAAAGATATTCCAGGT